>NZ_CDXDQE010000004.1:0-446600 GCF_978021625.1 Janthinobacterium foliorum
CTCACCGTTTCTTCCCTGACAAAAGAGCTTTACAACCCGAAGGCCTTCTTCACTCACGCGGCATTGCTGGATCAGGCTTTCGCCCATTGTCCAAAATTCCCCACTGCTGCCTCCCGTAGGAGTCTGGACCGTGTCTCAGTTCCAGTGTGGCTGGTCGTCCTCTCAGACCAGCTACTGATCGATGCCTTGGTAGGCTTTTACCCTACCAACTAGCTAATCAGATATCGGCCGCTCCACGAGCATGAGGTCTTGCGATCCCCCACTTTCATCCTTAGATCGTATGCGGTATTAGCGTAACTTTCGCTACGTTATCCCCCACTCTAGGGTACGTTCCGATATATTACTCACCCGTTCGCCACTCGCCACCAGAGCAAGCTCCGTGCTGCCGTTCGACTTGCATGTGTAAGGCATGCCGCCAGCGTTCAATCTGAGCCAGGATCAAACTCTTCAGTTTAATCTCTGTTTAATGTCATTTCTGACAGGTCGGACAGTATCACTACCATCCAAATCTTTTGCATTGCAAAAGATTTGCTCACTCAAAAAACTGACAGGCTACTTCCGAAGAAGTATCCTATTTCATTATTTCTTGTGAACATTTGATATTTTAAGTATGACGCCAATCCGAAGATCGGCGCTGCACTTGCCTCAAATGTCCACACTTATCGACTGTTAATTGTTAAAGAACTGTATTCGGTTACTGCTTTCGCGCTATCGACAAAGCGTTGTGTTTGTCAGCTGCGAAGAAGGAAGAGTATGAAGCATTTCGCTAAATCCGTCAACACCTTCTTTTTTGCTACATCACCGTTTCCGGTGATCCTCAAGTGCCGCATTTGACTGCGTCTCATTGGGGAGGCGAACTATAGCAAAGCGCCCCAGCGGAAGCAAGGCTTTTCCGGGGGTTTTGCGGCTAACTGCTACAATTTCGCCCCCTCACCGCAAATTCGCGCCCATCCATAGAAGATTCACCATGAAACAACAAGCTCAAGGATCAGGCCTGACCCTGAAACGAGCTGGCTTTACCACTGGCTTCGGCGTGCTCGCCGCCACCCTCGGTTCCGCAGTCGGTCTCGGCAATATCTGGAAGTTCCCCTACCTGACGGGCGCCAATGGCGGTGCCGGCTTCCTGCTCATCTATCTGCTGGCGACTCTATTAGTAGGACTGCCCGTGATGATCGCGGAAATCACCCTGGGGCGCCGCGCCAAGGTCAATCCCATCTCGACCATGGAACAACTGGCGCCCAAGGGCAAGCCATGGTGGCTGGTCGGCTTCATCGGCATGGTCGCCGCCTTCCTGATCGTCGCCTTCTATTCGGAAGTGGTGGGCTGGGTGTTTGCCTATATCGCCAAGGCCATCGATGGCTCCATCCTCAGCAGCGACAAGCTGGTGACAGAGGCAGCCTTCGCCTCGCTGATCAGCAATCCTTTGCAATCGCTGCTGTGGCAATGGGGCGTGCTGCTGTTTATTGGCGGCATATTGATGCTGGGCGTGACCAAGGGCATTGAGGCGATCGCCAAGAAACTCATGCCGCTGCTGTTCCTGTTGCTGCTAATGCTCTGTGCGGTCAGCCTGTCGCTGGACAAGGCGGGCGAAGGCCTGGCCTTTCTGTTCCGTCCTGATTTTTCCAAGCTGACGGCGTCCGTCGTGCTGACGGCCATGGGACTGGCCTTCTTTAAATTGTCCGTCGGTATGGGTACGATGATGACCTACGGTAGCTATTTCCGCGACGACCAGAATATCCCCGTCACCACCTTGCGCGTAATGGCGGCCGACCTGGGTGTATCCATGCTGGCCGGCATCGCCATCTTCCCCGCCGTGTTCACGTTTGGCTTCGCGCCCAGCGCGGGACCGTCGCTCGTGTTCATCACAATTCCCGCCGTGTTCTCTCAAATTCCCATGGGACAAGCGCTGATGGTGGTGTTCTTCATCCTGGCCGCCGTGGCCGCCACGGGCGCGATGCTGTCCCTGATGGAAGTGCCCGTGGTGATTTTCCATGAGCGCTTCGGCTGGACACGCACCAAGGCCGCCATCGTGACCATGCTGCTGCTGGCCCTGCTCGGTTCCGTGTGCGCCCTGAGCAACAGTACCCTGGCGGACTTCAGGCTATTCAATTTGAACATGTTTGATCTGTTCGATTTTGTGTCATCGAATATCTTCCTGCCCGTGGGCGGCATCGCGATTGCCTTGTTTACTGGCTGGGCCTGGGGCAAGCAGCATTTCATTGACGCGATCAGCAATCACGGCCAGTTGCAAAACACAGCCCTGGCGCATGTGCTGCTGTTCCTGCTGCGCTTCGTCTCGCCCGTGCTGATCCTGATCGTGATGCTGAAGGGATTGAAAGTCTTTTAATCAAAGTACCCGGGTGTAGGTCTGGCGCACCAGCACCCGGTCGCCGCAATCGAAATGCCACCATTCGCTGTTGATGCCAAAAAAGCCCGCCTGGAACATGGCGCCGCGCAACAGGCGGCGATGCTCGATGTGCTGCTCCGTAATCTCCCCCTTTTCCAGCATGGCCAGCTCCAGCGCCGGGTGCGAGCGCTCACTCAGGTCATCAAAACCCGTGCCCATGTCCAGTTCCTGCCCGTCCGGCCCGACGATGGTGATGTCGAGCGCCATGCCGAACGAGTGGATGGAGCCGCGCGACGGTTCCGCGATATAGCCGAGCAATTCCGTTCCCTGCAGCGCATCCCACAATTGCTGCTGCACCCGTTGCGGGCGCAAGGCGTCGAGTACCAGCAGGTGATGATCAGGCCGTCGCTCGGCCAGCCACGCCACGGCCTGCTCCAGCGCGGCGGCCGCATCGCGGTGCAGCCAGGCGCAATCGATGGGACTGTATAAATCGCGTCCGACGAAATTATCGGGCGTGGCATAACGCAAATCGACGGCGATGCCATCGACGCTGCTCAGGTGGCGAAATTGCGGGTCACTGCTCACCGCTTCCAATTGCAGACTTGCAACAGACATCAGACTCCTCTTTCCAGGCAATTACGTGCCGCCACGCCGATGCTGTCAGCCAGGCGCCGCGCGCCATGCGACAACGGCGAGTGGCTGGCCGTCAATAAATACAGTTGGATGGGGATCGTGGGCGCCCATGGCCGGCGCTGCAGGCGTTCGGGCGAGCCGGATGCGGCCGTAAAGGGATCGACCACGGCCATGCCCGCGCCCGCTTCCACCAAGGAACGGGCGATTTGATAGGTTTGCACCACGGTGGAAAAGACGGGGTGGATATCCTGCGCTTCGCAGGCGGCGACCACCAGTTCGCCCAGCGGATCATTGTCGGCATGGCCGATCAACTCGCCAGACAGGCCATGCGCCGTCAACGGCGTGCCACAGGCGGCGGCATGCCAAGTGCCTGCGGGGGCGATCACCGTCATGACGCCTTGGGCGATCGGTTCGGCCACGATGCCCGGGTGACGCGGATCTTGCAGGGAAACGGCCAGATCCGCTTCACCCAGGCGCAGGGCATTGACGATCTCGCCCGTGTGATGGGTAGCCAGCTGGCAGCGCGTGTGGGGAAAGTCGTGCCGCCATTGCGTCATGGCGAACGGCAAGACGCTGATGGCGATAGTCGGCGTGGAGACCAGGCGAATGGTTTCCACCGCGTGCCCCTTCAGGCTGGCCGCCAGACGGCGGATGCCCAATAAATCGCGGTTGAGCTTTTCCGTCTCGACAAACAGCCGGTGCGCTTCGGGCTTCGGGTACAGCTTGCCCCGCACGCGTTCGAACAGCGGCATGCCCAGTTGCAACTCGCAATGCTGCAAGACCTTGGTCACGGCCGGTTGCGAGATATGCAGCACCTGGGCGGCGCCGCTGATGGTGCCAACTTGCATGATGGCGTGAAATACTTCGATATGACGCAGCCGCATGAGCTATTCCTTTACCTTGCCGTGGCCGCCTTGGCCGTCAGCGTTCAGCATATAAGAAAAAGTCATGGACTGGAAAGGCCGTGCTACTTTGCAACAACAGCGGGGACCGCGGGCGCCGGCGTCGTCAGTACTTCCAGCAAGGCCGCCGTTTCGCCATCCGGCGTGCCGTCGAACAACTTGTTGCGGTATTTCATCTGGAAGGCGATCAGCACATTGCGCGTCGCTTCATCGAACACGCCCGTATTCGGCGTCGCATAACCGTGCTGGGCCAGCTTCTTCTGGAACCAGACGGCGTCCGGCACTTGCTGGTCAAAAATGGCGCGTTGCGCGGCGACCCGGTTGGCATCGGGCCAGACGATCAGGCCCGCATCGGCCAGCTGGCGCCATGGGAACAGCGGTCCCGGGTCCTGCTTGCGCTGCGGCGCGATTTCGTTGTGGCCCAGGATATTTTCCGGTGCAATGTTGTAACGCGCCTGGATATCTTTCAGCAGGGGGATCAGCTCATCGATCTGCGCCTGCGAAAACGGATACCAGATACGGCCTTCCGGCGTGTCCTTGAAACCCGGGTTGACGATCTCGATGCCGATCGAGCTGACGTTCAGCTGTGTATAAGTCTTCCAGTTGCTCACACCCGCGTGATTGGCCTGGCGCGATTCATCGACCAGCACGTAAAACTTCGGCTTATCCGTGTCCGTCAGCAAATAATGACTGCTGACTACTTGTTCCGTGAGGATCTTGATCGACCGGGGCAGGTCGCTGACCGTGTAATGGATGACGATGAATTTTACGCGCGGGCTCTGGCTGCGCGCGCTCAAGCTATGGTCGAGATGCGGCGCGGGCGTGGTACAAGCGGAAAGCAGGGCCACCAGCAGGGCGAGGGCGATTTTTTTCATGAGAGATCCGTGTTCGGGTTAATAAAATGTTCAGGCGAGGCCGGTACCCTGGCTGGCTGCCGTGGCAACCGCCTTCGCCGCTTGCCGGGCGGCCGCCTCATGTGGCCGGGCAACTTTTTGCTCCATTGTCAACGATGCAGGCAAAGCGGCGCGCATGGCTGACGCGATGACCGGATGCAACTGTGCCGCGCGGCCCGCCAGCACCACGGGACGCGGGCCATGACGCGCCGTCAAGGCCAGGGCCAGGCGCGCCAGTTCCTGGCCCGCGCGCTGCAAGATGTCCAGCGCTAGCGGGTCAATGTCGGCGCTGGCGGCCACGGCCAGCGCCAGACGACCGATGGTACCGCGATCCTCGCCATACATGAAGGCGCGCGACAGCGACCAGTCACTGCCGCCCAGTTGCGCAAACACGGCCTGGGCCATGGGCGACGCCTGCCAGCTGCCGGGCGCCTCGTCTTCCCGGCGCCAGATCTGGCGCAAGGCTTCGCGGGCGATCCAGTAGCCGCCGCCGCCATCGTCGAGCAACACGCCGCGCCCGCCCGCGCGGTGAAACTCGCCGTCGGCATCGATCCAGGCGGCAATCGAGCCCGTGCCCGCGTAGACCAGATAACCCTGGCCCGGTGCAAAACTGTCGCGATAGGCGATTTCAATGTCATTGCCGATGCTGACGTCTGCCGCGTCCAGCGCCAGCAGCGCGGCAAGGGTATGCGCCAGAACGGCATCGTCGCCGCCAAAGCCCGTCAAGCCCGCCACCACGGCACGGGGCTGGCCGACGGCCAGCACGGCCTGGCACAGCCGGGTGAACGTGGCATGCACGGCCGCGCGGCCAGACTCACTGCCCATTTGCAAGGCAGACAAGCCTTCCACGGCGCCATCCGCCACGATGGCGCCATCTGCACTGGCCAAAGCCCAGCGCGTCTGCGTGCCGCCCGCATCGATGCCCAGGCCCAGCATGGGCAGCGCATTCTTGGCTGTAGGGAAGGAAATCATGGCATGAGTGTAAAGCCAAGCAGGGCTTGCAGGCATGAAAGCTTGCGCATGTTTCATGCCTGCAGGTTATGGACTACTGGTGAACCTTCAGCGACTACCTGGCAGCGGCCGCAAACGGTGCCCGCACGGTGACGCGCGCGCTTTCGTTGCCTAGCCGGTCCACGGCACTGACCACCACCGCGTTGACTTTACCTGTGGCATCGTCGACCAGGGTCAGTTCGCCCTGCACGCCCGTCACCACGGTAAAGCGCCAGTCTTCACCATAGCGGGCCCAGATGGCATATTGCGCCACGGGCTTGCCGCCGCCCGCCGTCAATTTCAGGTTCAGGCTGGTGGAATCGCGGCGCGTGGCCACCGCCGGCGTGCCGGGCGCTTCCTTGCCCAGCCACGGCGTGGCGGGAATCAGGGCAGGGCTTTGATACACGGTGGCCTTGAGCTGGTCGCTGATGCCCTTGCGGTTCTGCATCAGGGGCACCATGCTGAAATGCACTTGTCCATTCGCGCCGGGGCGCGTGCGCGTCACTTCCACCTGCTTGATGATCTCTTGCGGCGTGAAGGACTTGGCGGAATTGTCGATGCGGCTCGTGTACAGGCCAGGCCACACGTGGCGGCCATACGGATTTTGCGCCAGCCAGTAATCGAGCAGCACGCCAAACGCTTGCGGCGCCTGCGCCACGGGCCAGTACAGTTGCGGCGACAGGTAATCGAGCCAGCCCTTGGCCAGCCACAGTTCCGCATCCGCATACAATTTATCGTACTGGCTGAAGCCGACGATGCCGACAGGGCGGCGGTCCGGACGGCCGATGCCGAACGGGCTGATGCCGAAGCGCACCCAGCTCTTCTCGCGGTGGATGCCTGTATACAAGGCTTCGATCAGCTGGTTGACGTTCTGGCGGCGCCAGGACGGGCGGTCGAGCTGGCCGCCCGCCAGCAGGTATTGCTGCCAGGAAGGCTCGTCAGGGAACGGCAATTCGCGCTTGGCGCCGCCATTGCCCGCATCCAGCGCGGCCGTTTCCGCGCCCGCGCCGGCACCGGGCGCGTCGATCGGATATGGATAAAAGTAATCGTCGATGTGCACGCCGTCGATGTCGTAGCGGCGCACCACGTCCAGCACCACGTCCGTCGTGTGTTTCGAGGCGGCCGCTTCGCCCGGGTCCATCCACAGATAGCGCCCATATTGCTTGACGGCTGCCGGGTTGGTGGAGGCGAAACTGTCGCGCGCCAGCGGCGACTTGGCAGTGGCATGGCGGGCACGGTAGGGATTGAACCAGGCGTGCAATTCCAGTCCCCGCGCATGCGCCTGCGCCACCCAGAAGGCCAGCGGGTCATACAGGGGCAACGGCGGCTGGCCTTGCTTGCCCGTCAGATATTCCGACCACGGCTCCAGTTGCGACGGGTAAATCGTGTCGGCGCTGGGGCGCACCTGCAGCACGATCGCGTTCAGATTCAGGGACTTGGCCCGGTCCAGAATGGCGATGGCTTCCGCTTGTTGCTTGGCCACCGGCAAATTGTTGCGGCTGGGCCAGTCGATATTCGCCACCGTCGAGACCCAGGCGGCGCGGAATTCGCGCGGCGCCGGCGGCGGCACTTCGCCCGTGATGTGCTGCACGGGCGGCACGGCCGGCAAGACTGTTTCGCCCGGCGTCACTGCGGGAGGCATCTTGGTGCTGGTGCAACTGCTGAGCAATGTGGCGGTGGCCAGCGCGGCCAGCACGCCAGCCGTGGCGCCCAGGCGTTTCTTGAAAGTAGACAACAAAACAATTCCTTGCAGTGGTGGAGCGCAGGTCTATCGGTGCGGGCATTTTACTGTGCGCCCGCATTCCTTGCGGGCGCACACTGCAAAAGAATCAGGCCTCGGCCTTCTTGCCGAACTCCGGATCGATCTTGACGAGGGCGGCCATGATGAAAGCGGGAATCGTGGCGATGCAGACCCAGATGAAAAAGTGCTGGTAGCCGAGCAGCTGCTGGATCCAGCCGCTGGCCATGCCCGGCAACATCATGCCCAGGGCCATGAAGCCCGTGCAGATGGCGTAGTGGGCCGTTTTATGCGCGCCATCGGACACCATGATCATGTACAACATGTACGAAGCGAAACCGAAGCCATAGCCAAATTGCTCAAGCGCAATACCTCCCGCGATCACATAGATATTGCTGGGCAAGGCCGTGGCCAGGTAGACAAACACCAGATCGGGCAGGTGAACGGAGAGCACCATGACCCACAGGCAGCGTTTCAAGCCGAAACGGGAGATGATGTAACCGCCCAGCAAGCCGCCCAGGGTCAGGGCGATGACGCCGATGGTGCCGTAGACCAGGCCCACCTGTTCCGTGCTGAGGCCCAGGCCGCCCTTGGCGACGGGGTCGAGCAGGAAGGGCGCGGCCAGCTTTAACAGTTGCGCTTCGCCCAGGCGGAACAGCAGCAAAAAGCCGAGGATGACGAAAATATCCTTCTTTTTGAAAAACGCGGCAAAGGTGGCGACGAATTCCTGCAATGGGGAAATACCTGCGCCCTGGATACTGGGACGGTCGTCCTGCGGTTGCGGCAGAATAAAATAGTGGTACAGGAAGAGGGCGATGAACAAGCCCGCCAAAATGCCCAGCACGACGGACCAGGCCAGCTGCACATTGCCCGTCGCATGCGTCAAATAGCCGGCCAGATACACGAGGCCGCCCTGGCCGGCGATCATCGCCAGGCGATAAAACGTGCTGCGCACGCCGACGAACGCCGCCTGCTGGTGCTGTTCCAGGCCCAGCATGTAAAAACCGTCGGCGGCGATATCATGCGTGGCGGAACTAAAGGCCATCAGCCAGAAAATGGCCAGGCTGATCTGGAAAAAATGGGGCAGGGAAGTCGTCAAGGCCACCAGCGCCAGCGCGGCGCCGATCACCAGCTGCAAGCCGACGATCCAGAAGCGCTTGGTGCGGTACATGTCGATGAAGGGCGACCACAGGGGCTTGATGACCCACGGCAAGTACAGCCAGCTGGTATACAGCGCGATATCCGTATTGGAAAAACCGTAGTTCTTGTACATAATCACGGACAAGGTCATGACCACGACGTACGGGATGCCCTGCCCGAAATACAGGGAGGGGATCCACAGCCACGGCTTATTTGACGGCTTATTCGCGCGCGCCGGGGCGGTTTGTTTCACAAGCTCCATACATCCTTCGTTGTTGCCCAGACAGAAGAATGTCGCGCCATCGGATCAAGCCGCCAGTGCCGCCCGCACACTGCCGTCCGCTCTGGCCAACAATGCCTGTGCCTGGTTTGTGTTGATTTTTTTTATCAAGGCAACGATCGCCACCTTGACGTGAAATTGGCATTGCTCCAGCACGCTCCTGGCCTGCGCCTCGGTGGCGCCGGTGGCATGCATGGTCAGACGCACCGCACGCCAGATCAGCTTGGCGTTGGTCGGCTTCAAGTCTACCATCAAGTTTCCGTAGGTTTTATGCAAACCGACCATCAGGGCGCTGGAAATCGTGTTCAGGGTGATTTTTTGCGCCGTGCCCGCCTTCAGGCGCGTGCTGCCGGAAATGACTTCCGTGCCCGTGTCGAGCACGATGCCGCATTGCGCCTCGTGCGCCACGGGGGCGTCCACATTGTTGGCGATGCCGATCGTCAAGGCACCCGCCTTGCGCGCCCCCAGCAGGGCGCCCAGCACATACGGCGTGGCGCCGGAGGCGGCCAGCAGGATCACGACATCGTTTTTTTGCGGCAACAGGGCCAGCAAATCCTGCTCGCCTTGCGATAAATCATCTTCCGCCCCTTCGACGGCCGTAAACATGGCGCCTGCGCCGCCGGCCAAGATGGCCACGGCCCGCTCGGGCGGCCAGGAAAACGTGGGATTCAGTTCAACACTGTCGAGCACGCCCAGGCGTCCCGACGTGCCGGCACCCACGTACAGCAGGCGGCCACCGGCGGCGATGCGGGGCAGGGCGGCCGTGATGGCAGCGGCAATGTCGGGCGACGCCAGCCGGACGGCCTCGACGGCCCAGAACTGGTCATCGACCAGCGCCGCCACCAGTTGCTCCACCGGATACATATCCAGATCCGGATGCCGCCGGCTCGGGGTTTCAGTTTTCAACATGATCTCGAACATGGTTGAAGATGAAACCAGTTTAATACCGATATGCAAGATCAGCCATGAAAGGATGGCGGGCGGGCATAACGGGAGTTTATGGCTGGCGCAGGGACGTGGTGGAGCTACGCGCCATTGCCGGCGAGCCGCAACGCGGGTGCTTGACGGCAATTGCCCATGCAACTGTTAATTCAGCCCCCATAGCCAGGTTTCACACCTATTTGTGTCTATACTGCGTTCGACGCCATACTCAACGACACGCCCATGATCGCTCGCCAATTGCTGTTCCTGTTTAGCGCCCTCGGCGCCATCAACGGAATTTTCCTGGCCGTCTATTTTTTCAGCCGCCGCCCTCGCTGCCTCGCCGACTGCATGCTGGGTGCATTGCTGCTTGCCGTCGGCGTGCGTACCGCCAAGTCCGCCTTTCTCTTCTTCAACCCCACGATCGCACTCGAATTCCGCCAGCTGGGCCTCTCGGCCTGCCTGCTGATCGGTCCCCTGACCTATCTCTATGTCCGTGCTTTCCTGGCCGGGCTCACGCAAACGCCTGCAGGAACCGAATGGCGCCGCCATCTCGGCTTGTGCTTCCTGTTGATCGGCATTGGCATTGCCTTTCCGTATACCGCGTATCGTGCTGCGTGGAATCTGTCGAGTCATGCAATTCATGTGTTCTGGCTCTGCTACCTGCTGGCGACCGCCAGATTGCTCTGGCAAACCCGCCGCGCATGGCTGAACGACGGTCATCGGATGGCAACCAGCACCATGCTGATGCTGAGCGTCTTTGCCGGCAGCTGCATCATGCTGACGGCATACGCCAGCACGCCGTTCACTTCGTATATCGTCGGCGCCTTGTCATTCACCTTCTCGCTGCATGTCGCCGTCATGGTCTTTCTGCTGCGGAAGGAAATCCTGGCGCCCGCCGACCCGCAGCAGAAGTACCGGCATAGCCGGCTGGCGCACGAGGATGCGCTTGCCGTGCTCGTGGCGCTGGAACAACTGATGACCGGGCAGAAATCCTATCTGAATCCGAACCTGACCCTGGCCCAACTGGCCAAGCGGGCGGGATGCACGCAGGCGCAGGTGTCGCAGGTGCTGAATGACAAGCTGGGCAAGAGCTTCAACACCTACGTCAACGCATACCGTATCGCCGAAGCGCAACAGGTATTGACGGACGAGCCGCAACTGAACCTGGATATCGTTGCCGAGCGCTGCGGGTTCAACTCCAGTTCCACCTTCTATTCGACCTTCAAGAAAGTGGCTGGGCAGACGCCCGCCAGCTTCCGGGCCCAATCCAGCCCGGCGGCCAAGGCTATTTCCGCGTAACACCTCTCCGGAATCGCCATTCCGGAGTCTGAAATCACGTTTGGCGACATCAAATCCCCTGCATGTCGATAAATTATCGAGCACCAGCGATCTGCATCGATCGTTGCTCCGATAAACGTCATTCTTCATTCAAGGTAAAGCCATGATTCAGATTTTATTGCGAACGGTACTCGCCTGTTGCTTGTTAAGCATCACCGCCGCCGGCACCGCCGCAACCGCAGACCAGGACGAAAAGGCCATCCGCGAGACCGTGCGCTTATATATGCATGGCACCAGCTTCAACGTACAGGATGAGATCAACCAGGCCTTCCATGCAAGCTCACGCCTTTACCTGGACGGTAAAAACGATGCGGAATGGGAGTTGAGCGGTCCGGAATACGCCAAACTCTTTTCCCAAGAGAAAATAGCGCAATTCAATGGGCGCCACGGGCGGCTGATCAAGGTGGATGTGAGCGGCAAGGTGGCCACCGCCAAGGCCGAGATCCACATTCCCGCACAAGGCGTCCGCTATGTGGATGTCTTTCTGTTGAAAAAGATCGCCGGCAACTGGAAGATCGTCAGCAAGTCGGCCCACCGCGAGCCAGCCGCCCCGCGCCAGGCACGCAAGGTGCTGCTGGTGGTGTCGAATGTGCATCAATATCCCGGTACAAAGGTTAATGCAGGCAATAATTTTCCCGAACTGGCGTATACCTATGATGCCTTTCGCAAGGCAGGGTATGCCGTCGACTTCGTCAGTCCCGAGGGGGGCGCCATTCCCCTGGAAATGATCGTCACGTCGGACGAGCTGCTCAAGAAGCATCTGTACGACAGTGATTTCATGTGGGCACTGGCCCATACCAAGCCCGTCGCCGAAGTCAGGGCGGACGAGTATGCAGGCATGGCTTTTGTCGGCGGCGGCGCGGCCATCGTCGGCATCCCGGAAAACAAGCCGCTGCAGGACATCGCCTTGCGTATCTACGAACAACAGGGCGGGGTGATCGCGGCTATCTGCCATGGCACCGAGGGCATCAAGAATCTGAAGCTCGGTGACGGTACGTACCTCATCCAGGGCAAGGTGCTCACCTCGTTCCCCGATGCGTTTCTCAACAGGGAATCGGCGGTCTACAAGGCTTATCCCTTTTCGGCAGAAGCCAGCATCAAGCGCCATGGCGGCATATTCCGGCACGGCGCCAACGGCAAGAGTCACGTCGAGGTCGATGGCCGGCTGGTGACCGGCATGAGCTGGGAATCGTCCGTTGGCGTGGCGGAATCCATGATCCGCCTGATCGAACAGTAGCGGGCGGTTTCCTGGCGGGTCGGGTCGCGGCGCCGCACTGCGGCGCGCAGAGCAATGCCGACTCGTCAGGGAGGCACGCGCGGCGTTTACAGCTGACTGGGGGAGCGGCGCATTTCGGCCACGAAATCGTAATGATCGCTGCGGCAATACGAATGCGTCAGTTCCACGGCCTCGCCCGACTCCAGGTAGGCGATGCGCGTGATGAACAGCACGGCCTGGCCATCGGGGATGCCCAGCTGCTTGGCCAGCTCGGCCGTCGCATTCATGGCGCGAATGTGCTGCAAGGCGCGCACGGGGGCCTTCTTGATGTTGCTCAGGTATGCGTACAGCGAGTCGCCCACGGCGCCCGGATCCGACACCACGCTGAACGGCAGCACGCTCACTTCATACGCCATCACCACGTCGTCGGCCAGGCGCAAACGCTCGAGGCGCGCCACTTTCGTATTCTGGGCCAAGCCCAGGCTCAGCTGTTCATCGCTGCTGGCGATGACGACATCGCGCTTGAGCCAGCGCGAACCGGGACGGTAGCCGCGCTGCTGCAGCTGCTCGGAAAAGCTCGACAGGTTCGACAGCGGCTGCTCGATGCGCGGGGCAATATAGTTGCCCGAGCCACGGCGGCGCACGACGAGGCCTTGCTCGACCAGCTGGTCGATGGCCTTGCGGGCAGTCACGCGCGATACGTCGAGCAATTCGGACAGGGTACGTTCGGATGGCAGGGCCTGGTCTACCTGGTAGCGGCCGTTGCGTACGTCATCGCTCAGCTTGCGGGCGATCTGCATATATAAAGGCGAATTGTCATTTAAATCGACCTTGAGTTCTACGCTGGTCTGGCTCATACAGTTCTCCTTGTCCTCCTAGTGTAATAGCGATGGCGCCTGCGCGTATCCCGTCCGCCCATGAATAAATGGAAAATGACCATAAATAACGGTTATACACTTAAAAAAACAATGTTTTACCGTACGTATAGCTTTGCATTATAGATAAATAAGCAATTTTCATTGGCCTTGGACACTTTCCCCCCCTATGCTGGCAATTCCATCCACCGTACGACAGGGATAGCATGAGCAATAAGATGACGGGCTTGCTGGGCTTGCTGCTGCTGGGCACGACGTGGAGCGCGCTGGCGGCACCGCCCGGTGGTGGCGCCGACAAGGCCGCGCCCAACGCAGGGCAGCGCGCGCTCGATGCGGCCCTGTCCGCCATCGTCGACGATCCGGCGCACCCGCTGGCCAGCCTGTCCGTGCTGGCCATCCGCCACGGCAAGGTGTCGTATGCGCAGCAGTTTGGCTACCGCCACCTGGGCGCCACGCCAGCCGGCAACTTGCCGGCGACGCCGGCCACCCTGTACCGCATCGCCTCGGTTTCCAAGATGATGACCACCGTGGGCCTGATGGTGCTGGTGGAGCAGGGCAAGCTGAGCCTGGACCAGGATGTCAGTATTTACCTGGGATTTTCCCTGCGCAACCCGCACTTTCCCCAGCAACCCCTGACCCTGCGCAGCCTGCTCAGCCATACTTCCTCGCTGCGCGATGCGGGCGGCTACGCCTGGGGACCGGAGCGCAGCTTGCGCGACGTGTTTACGGCCGGCGGCGACCTCATGTGGGACGCGGACGCGGCGCCGGGCCGCTACTTCACGTATGCCAACCTGAACTGGGGCGTGATCGGCACGGTGATGGAACAAGTCACGGGCGAGCGCTTCGACCTGCTGATGCGGCGCCTGCTGCTCGATCCCATGGACTTGCGCGGCGGCTATCACCAGGCGGCCTTCCCGGCGGCAGACGTGGCGAACACGGCAACCCTGTACCGCAAGCGCACGCTGGAAACGGAAGTGTGGCAGCCGCACGGGCCGTGGATCGCGCAAGTCGACGATTTTTCTGCGCATCCCCCCGCCGCGCCGGCCGGCCTCGACCGGTATGTGATCGGCAGCAACGCCACCGTCTTCAGCCCCACGGGCGGCTTGCGCATGTCCGCCGCCGGCCTGGGCAAGGTCATGCAGATGCTGCTCGACGGCGGGCGCTACCAGGGCAAGCAACTATTGCAAGCATCCAGCATCGCCCTGATGTTTGGCCGGCAATGGCAACTGGCGCCCGACGGCGGCAATGGCAACAGCGAACGGGGCCTGTACCGCGCCTGGGGCCTGGGCAACCAGCAATTCGACGCCGTGGCGGGGCAGGGCAACCGCCTGGTCGAGGGCGCCAGCTTCCCCGCCGTGGGGCATCTGGGCGAGGCATACGGCCTGGTGTCCGCCTTCGTGCTCGATTTCAAGAACAGGAACGGCATGGTCATGCTGGCGGGCGGCACGGGCAGCGACCCGGAGCGCTATCCTGGCACGTATTCCGCCATGGGGCGCAGCGAGGAGTTGATCCTCACCACCTTGTACCGTGGTGCGATTGACTACACTCAGTCCTTGCATTGAAATGGTGCATTCCTGAAAGTTATGGCTGCACCATGATGTTTCATTGGCTCCCTGAACGGCCAGCCTCTAAGCTCTTTCCGAATGCTCCCGCACCATGGGAGCGCAACGCAGCGAGGCTACATGCAGCAACAAGTCATCATCATCGGCGGCGGCATCGTCGGTCTGACATCGGCCTGGTGGCTGGCCGAGGCCGGCTACAAGGTCACTGTACTGGAACGCAATGAACAAGTGGCGATCGCCGCCAGCTACCGCAATGGCGGCCAGCTCAGCTATCGCTATGTGGCGCCGCTGGCGGACGCCGGCGTGCCCCTGAAAGCCCTGCAATGGCTGCTGCAGAAAGATGGCCCGCTGCGCTTCCGTCCCGAGGCCGACTGGCGCCAATGGCGCTGGCTGGCCAGTTTCCTGCGCAACTGCAACAGCGCCAGCAATGCCCGCACGACGGCCAAGCTGCTGGAATTGGGCGAACTGAGCCGCGCCGGCATGGCCCAGCTGGAATTGACCGTGGCGCCCGAGGCGTATGCCTGGCGCGATGCGGGCAAGCTCATCGTCTACCGTTCGCCCGCGATCTTCCAGCGCGCCGTGGCCCGCCCCGAATCGGAAGAAGCGCGCCTCGTGCTGTCGCCAGCGGAAGCCGTGCAGCGCGAACCGGCGCTGGCAGCCCTGCAGGGTTCCCTGGCGGGCGGCATCTTTACGCCCGGCGAAGCGGTGGCCGATTGCCACGCCTTTTGCCTGGCCCTCGAAGCGCGCCTGCTGCAGCACCCGAACTGCTCACTGCTGCTGAAGGGCGAGGCGCGCAGCCTTGTCACGCACCGTGGCAAGATCACGGGCGTCGACACCAGCCTGGGCCTGTTGCAGGCAGATCATTATGTGCTGGCGGCCGGCATCCAGAGCCGCGACCTGGCCGCCACGGCGGGCATCTACCTGCCCCTGTATCCGCTGAAAGGCTACAGCCTGACGGCGCCCATCCGCGCGCAGGACCGGGCGCCCGAAATCAGCGTCACCGATTTCGAGCGCAAGGTGCTGTACGCGCGCATCGGCGGCGACCTGCGCGTGGCCGCCATGGTCGACATGGTGGGCGCCGATAACAGCATCGACTGGGACCGCATCGCCGGCCTGACGCGGCTGGCGCGCGAGGCCATGCCGCGCGGCGCCGACTACGACCAGGCCACGGCCTGGGCCGGCTTGCGGCCCGCCACGCCGAACAGCGCGCCGCTGGTCGGCGCCAGCAAAGTTGGCAAGCTGTGGCTGAACGTGGGCCACGGACCGCTGGGCTTTACCTTTGCGGCCGGCACGGCGCGCATCCTGGCGGACCTCATGGCCGGCAAGGCGCCGCCATTCGCGCTGGACTTCCTCAGCCCGAAAATATAGCTGGCCAAGGCGGCGCGCACGCGCCGCTGCCGATATGGCGGATAATTGCGGAACTTTGCCGTTCCCTCTTTTCCACTCCTTGTTGCCAGCGCATGTCCACACCTTCCAAATCTGCCGCCTGCCCCTGTGGCGGCGCCGCCTACGCCAGCTGCTGCGGCCCGTATATCGCGGGCGACGCCTTGCCGCCCACGGCCGAAACCCTGATGCGCTCGCGCTACACGGCATTTACCTTGCGCGATGAAGCGTATCTGCTGGCCACCTGGCACCCCAGCACCCGTCCTGGCGATGCTTTATTTGCGGAAGAAGAAAAAATCCGCTGGCTGGGACTTGAGGTAAAATCTGCTTTACGTTTACGTCAACGTAAAGCAGAATCAGACTATCAAGCCGGAGAGACAAACCGCGACAGCGTCGAATTCGTGGCCCGCTACAAGGTCAACGGCCGCGCGCACCGCCTGCATGAAGTGAGCCGCTTCGTGCGCGAGGCGGACAACCGCGGCGATGGCGCCCTGCGCTGGTTTTATCTCGACGGCAGTTTTCCCGAATAGCGCGACCCGAGAGACCGGGCGATAATAAAAAGGAACCGCAATGCCGCACATCGAAAGCAAACTCAATCCGCGCAGTGAAGATTTCAAGGCCAATGCCGCGGCCATGCAAGCCATCGTCGACGATCTGCGCGACAAGGTGGCAAAAATCGCGGCCGGCGGCGGCGAAGCTGCCTGCGCCAAGCACGTCGCGCGGGGAAAACTGCTGCCGCGCGACAGGGTGCAGATGCTGCTCGATCCCGGCACGCCCTTCCTCGAGTTTTCCCAGATGGCGGCCTACGCCATGTACCAGGACGCCAAGGGCGTTGACGCGGCGCCCGCCGCCGGCATCATCACCGGTATCGGCCGGGTCTCCGGCCAGGAATGCGTAATCGTCTGTAATGACGCCACCGTCAAGGGCGGCACGTACTACCCGATGACGGTGAAAAAGCACTTGCGCGCCCAGGAAATCGCCGACCAGAACAACCTGCCCTGCATTTACCTGGTCGATTCGGGCGGCGCCAACCTGCCGAACCAGGACGACGTCTTCCCCGACCGCGACCATTTCGGCCGCATCTTCTACAACCAGGCGAACCTGTCGGCCAAGGGCATCCCGCAAATCGCCGTGGTGATGGGTTCTTGCACGGCCGGCGGCGCCTACGTGCCGGCCATGAGCGACGAATCGATCATCGTCAAGGAACAGGGCACGATTTTCCTCGGCGGCCCGCCGCTGGTGAAAGCGGCCACCGGCGAAGTGGTGATGGCCGAAGACCTGGGCGGTGGCGACGTGCACACGCGTTTGTCCGGCGTGGTCGACCACCTGGCGCAGAACGACCTGCACGCCCTGTCGCTGGCGCGCACCATCGTCTCGAACCTGAACCGCAAAAAACCGCAGCAGATGGACTTGCGCGCATCCGTCGAACCGAAATACCCGACGCAGGAACTGTATGGCGTGATCCCCGTCGATACGCGCAAGCCGTTCGACGTGCGGGAGGTGATCGCGCGCATCGTCGACGGCAGCGATTTCGACGAATTCAAGGCGCGCTACGGCACCACCCTGATCTGCGGCTTCGCGCACATCTATGGCGTCAAGGTGGGCATTATCGCCAACAACGGCATTTTGTTCTCCGAATCGGCCTTGAAAGGCACGCATTTCATCGAGTTGTGCTGCCAGCGCAAGATCCCGCTCGTGTTCCTGCAAAATATCACCGGCTTCATGGTGGGCCGCAAATACGAAAACGAGGGCATCGCCCGCAATGGCGCCAAGATGGTCACGGCCGTGGCCACGGCCGCCGTGCCGAAATTCACGGTGATCATCGGCGGCAGCTTCGGCGCCGGCAACTACGGCATGTGCGGCCGCGCGTTTTCACCCCGCTTCATGTGGATGTGGCCCAATGCGCGCATCTCCGTCATGGGCGGCGACCAGGCCGCGTCCGTGCTGGCCACCGTCAAGCGCGACGGCATCGAAGGCAAGGGCGGGCAGTGGAGCGCCGACGAAGAAGCCGCCTTCAAGCAGCCGATCAAGGAGCAGTACGAACACCAGGGCCACCCGTATTACGCCACCGCGCGCCTGTGGGACGACGGCGTGATCGACCCGGCCGACACCCGCATGGTGCTGGGCCTGGGCCTGTCGGCCGCCTTGAACGCGGAAATCCCGGACACGAAGTTCGGCGTATTCCGCATGTAAGCGGAAAAGGGAGAAAAGACAATGGAATTTGAAACCCTGAAGCTGGTCATCGAGGGCAATGTCGCCACCGTGACCCTGAACCGCCCCGACGTGCGCAATGCCTTCAACGAGACGACGATCGCCGAACTGGCGCGCGCCTTCGAAGGCCTGGGCCGCAGCGACATGGTGCGCGCCATCGTGCTGGCGGCCAATGGCGCCGCCTTTTGCGCCGGCGCGGACTTGAACTGGATGAAGAAGATGGCAGGCTACACGCATGCCGAAAACCAGGCCGACGCGCTGCAGCTGGCGCAGATGCTGCGCACCATCTACCTGTGCCCAAAGCCCGTGGTGGCGAAGATCCAGGGCGACTGTTATGCGGGCGGCATGGGGCTTGTCGCCGCATGCGATATCATTCTGGCTGCGGAAGACGTGCATTTCTGCCTGAGCGAAGTGCGGCTGGGACTGATTCCCGCCACTATTTCACCGTATGTCATCAAGGCCATGGGCGAAAACGCGGCGCGCCGCTACTTCCTGACCGCCGAGCGCTTCTCCGCGCAAGAGGCGCTGCGCATCGGCTTTGCCCACGAGGTAGTCGAGGCAGACGCACTGGACGCGAAAACCGCCGAGGTGCTCAAAGCGCTGACGGGCAACAGCCCGCACGCCGTGGCGCAAGCGAAAACGCTGGTGCGCGAGATCGTTGGCCAACCCGTCGACGAGGCGCTGCTGCTGGACACGGCCGAGCGCATCGCGCAGATCCGCGCTTCGGAACAGGGCCGCGAAGGCGTGCAAGCGTTCCTCGACAAGCGCAAGCCGAGTTGGCTCATGGGCTAGTTAATGGTCTGAAGCGCATGGACTAAGAATATCATTGGAGCAGTTTTGAAAGCAGAGAAACAATCGGGCTGGGTCGAACGCAGTCTGCGCAGCGTGTGGCATCCGTGCACGCAAATGCAGCACCACGAGACGGTCCCATTGATCCCCGTCAGCCACGGCCGCGGCGCCTGGCTGTACGACCACGAAGGCCGACGCTACCTGGACGCCATCAGTTCCTGGTGGGTGAACCTGTTCGGCCATGCAAATCCGCGCATCAATGCGGAACTGAAGGACCAGCTGGACCGCCTGGAACACGCCATGCTGGCCGGCTTCACGCACGAACCCGTCATCGAGCTGTCGGAAAAGCTCTCCGCCCTGACCGGCGGCGTGCTTGGCCACAGCTTTTATGCGTCCGACGGCGCCTCGGCCGTGGAAATCGCCCTGAAAATGAGTTTTCATGCCTGGCGCAACAGCGGCAAGGGTGACAAACAGGAATTCGTCTGCCTGAAAGGCAGCTACCACGGCGAAACCATCGGCGCCCTGGCCGTCACGGACGTAGCCCTGTTCAAGGACGCCTACGGCCCGCTGCTGCGGGCAACGCAGACGGTGATGTCGCCCGACTCCCGCCAGGCGGCCGAGGGCGAAACAGCGCAGGATGTGGCGCGCCGCGCCGCCTGTGAAGTGGAACAGCTGTTCCAGCAGAAGGCCGACAAGATTGCCGCCATCATCATCGAACCGCTGGTGCAATGCGCCACCGGCATGGCCATGCACGATCCGCTGTACCTGTCGCTGGTGCGCGCCCTGTGCGACCGCTACCAGGTGCACTTGATCCTCGATGAAATCGCCGTCGGCTGCGGCCGCACGGGCACCTTCTTCGCGTGCGAACAGGCCGGCATCTGGCCCGACTTCGTCTGCCTGTCGAAAGGCATCAGCGGCGGCTACCTGCCCCTGTCCCTGGTGATGACGCGCGAAGACATCTATCAAGCCTTCTACAGCACCGACGTGCGCCGCGGTTTTTTGCATTCGCACTCGTACACGGGCAACCCGCTGGCCTGCCGCGCGGCGCTGGCGACGCTGGCCATCTTCGAGGAAGACGATGTGCTGGCCAGCAACCGCAAACGCGCCGCCAAGATCACGCAGGCGCTGGCGCCGCTGGCGCAGCATGACCAGGTACAAAACTTCAGGCAGCAGGGCATGATCTGGGCCTTCGATGCGGTGGACGCGGCGCCCGATTTCTCGCGCCGCTTCTTCAGCACGGCGCTGGAGCATGAACTGCTGATGCGCCCCATTGGTTCCACCGTCTACCTGATGCCGCCGTACATCCTCGACGATGAAGAAATCGCCGGCCTGGGCCAGCAGACGCTGGCCGTCTTCAACAGCGTGATGGGAGCCTGAGATGGAAATGCTCACGCGCCTGAAACAGCAGTTGCACGGACTGGAAGAGCGCAGCCTGATGCGCCGCCGCCGCACCGTCGACACGCCGTGCGCGCCGCGCCTGACGGTCGATGGCCGCGCCATGCTGGCCTTTTGCAGCAATGACTACCTGGGCCTGGCCGCGCATCCGCGCATCGTGGAAGCGCTGAAAGAGGGCGCCGACCTGTATGGCGCCGGCAGCGGCGCATCGCACCTGATCAGCGGCCATAGCCGCGCCCACGCCCAGCTGGAAGAGCGCCTGGCCAATTTCGTGGGCGCCAACCTGGAAGACGCGCGCGCCCTGTATTTCTGCACCGGCTACATGGCCAATCTGGCCGTGCTGACGGCCCTGTCGGCGGGCGACCCGGAGACCGAGATTTTTTCGGAAGCGCTGAACCACGCCTCGCTGATCGACGGCACGCGCCTGGCGCGCGTGACAACGCGCGTGTATCCGCACGCCGACCTCGACGCCCTGGCGGCCCTGCTGGCGGCCAGCACGGCGCAGACAAAAATCGTCGTCACCGACAGCGTCTTCAGCATGGATGGCGACCTGGCGCCGCTGCCCGCGCTGCTGGCCCTGTGCGAGCAGCACGGCGCCTGGCTGGTGGTCGACGACGCGCACGGCTTCGGCGCGCTGGGCGAGCACGGCCGGGGCGCATTGGAACACTTCGGCCTGCGTTCCCCATACCTCGTGTATGTGGGCACCTTGGGCAAGTCGGCCGGCGTGGGCGGCGCCTTTGTATGCGCGCACGAAGCCGTGATCGAAACGCTGATCCAGAAGGCGCGTCCCTACATCTTCACCACGGCGGCCGCGCCCGCGCTGGCGCATGCGCTGCTGGCCAGCCTGGACATCATCGCCGGTGACGAAGGAAAACAACGCCGGATACACCTGGCCGCACTGGTGGCGCAATGGAACGACGGCTTGCAGCTGCAGCGCTGGCAAGCCTTGCCCTCCTTGACCGCCATCCAGCCCGTCATCGTCGGCGAGAACGCGGAAATGATGGCCATCGCCGCCAGCCTGTACGAGCAGGGGCTGTGGGTCGGCGCCATCCGCCCGCCCACCGTGCCCGCGGGCACGGCGCGCCTGCGCGTGACCCTGTCGGCCGGCCATACGGCGCTGGAAGTGGCGCAATTGATCAACGCAGTCAACACCCTGGAAAGGACTCGCCATGAGCCTTGATGACCCTATCGTGGCGGAAGTGCTGGCGGACCTGGCGCCGGCCGTGCAGCCAGCGCCGGCCGCCACCGGCCTGCCATCGCACTTTGCCTGCTTCGTCACCGGCACCGACACGGAGATCGGCAAGACGCTGACGTCGTCGGCCCTGCTGCACGCGCTGGTCGCGCGCGGCGTGCGCGCCTGCGGCATGAAGCCGGTGGCCGCCGGCGCCGAAATGCGCGACGGCGAACTGCATAATGAAGACGCCGACAGCCTGATCGCCGCCGGCAATGTGACCATGCTGCGCAGCCTGACGACGCCCTACATGCTGAAGGAACCTGCCGCGCCGCACATCGCCGCCGCGCTCGAAGGCGTGAGCATCGAATCGGTGCCCATCCTGGCCGCCTACCTGGAAATTGCCGCCGCCTCGGACGCCGTGGTGGTGGAAGGCGTGGGCGGCTTCCGCGTGCCGCTGTCGCCGGGCTTCGACTCGGCCGACCTGGCGCAACAGCTCGACCTGCCCGTGATCCTCGTGGTCGGCATGCGCCTGGGCTGCATCAGCCAGGCCTTGCTGACGGTGGAGGCCGTCGAAGCGCGCGGCCTGACGGTGGTCGGCTGGGTCGCCAACACACTGGAAATGGAAATGCGCTTCCTCGATGAAAATATCGATGCGCTGATCGAGCGCATCCCGGCCCCGCTGCTGGGCAGGGTGCCGCGCCTGGCGCAGCCGAGCGCGGAAGCGGCGGCAGCCTATCTCGATTTCACCGGCCTGCCCAACTGGCCGGCGCAGCAGCCTAAGAATTAAACCAGACACTTAAACGTAGCCAAAAAATAGAAGCGAAGGAATCACCATGTCTTTAGTCCAAGAAGCAGCAAAAACCGTCGAACTGCACCGCCCTGCGGCGCGCATCACCCTGCCGGAAGCGGCCACCTGGCCCATCGACGATGTGCTGGCCCTGTTCGACCTGCCATTCAATGACCTGATGTTCAAGGCCCAGCAAACCCACCGCGTCAACTTCCCCGATGGCGACGTGGAACTGGCGACCCTGCTGTCGATCAAGACGGGCGGCTGCGAGGAAGACTGCGGCTACTGCCCGCAAGCTGCCCGCTACGACACGGGCGTGGAAGCGAAAAAAATCCTCGACATCGACACGGTGCTCGACGCGGCGCGCCAGGCGAAGGCCAACGGCGCCACGCGTTTCTGCATGGGCGCCGCCTGGCGCGGCCCGAAAGACCGCGACATGGACAAAGTGGAAGAAATGGTCAGCAAGGTAAAAGCGCTGGGCCTGGAAACCTGCGCCACCCTGGGCATGCTGGAAGAGGGCCAGGCCGACCGCCTGAAAAACGCCGGCCTCGATTTCTACAACCATAATCTGGACACCGCACCCGAGTTCTACGACAACGTCATCTCCACGCGCGAATACCAGGACCGCCTGGACACCCTTGGCCGCGTGCGCGAAGCGGGCTTGAAAGTGTGCTGCGGCGGCATCGTCGGCATGGGCGAGACGCGGCTGCAGCGCGCGGGCCTGATCGCCCAGCTGGCCAATTTGAATCCGTACCCGGAATCGGTGCCCGTGAACCACCTGGTGCAGGTGGAAGGCACGCCCCTGTTTGGCCTGGAAGCGCTGGACCCGTTCGAATTCGTGCGCACCATCGCCGTCGCCCGCATCACCATGCCGAAGGCGCGCGTGCGCCTGTCGGCGGGCCGCCGCCAGATGGGCGAAGCCGTGCAAGCCATGTGCTTCCTGGCCGGCGCCAATTCCATCTTCTACGGCGACAAGCTGCTCACCACCGACAACCCGGAAGCGGAAGACGACCGCGTCCTGTTGAACAAGCTGGGCCTGCAAACGCGCGGCGCCATGCTCGAATCGGTACAGAAAGAGAAGTGCGGCTGCTGATGACAGCCCTGTCGGGTTACGCCGTGCCGGCTAACCCGACCTACGCTATCCGGCATCACCATCCGTAGGTCGGCTTAGCGCGCAGCGCGTAAGCCGACAAGCCAGCAGAACAGGTCCATTAAGAGACAGCTGCCCCATTGAGAGAATAGAGAGAGACCATGTTCACTAAAATCCTGATCGCCAACCGCGGCGAAATCGCTTGCCGTGTCGCCGCCACCGCGCGCCGCATGGGCATCCAGACGGTCGCCGTGTATTCGGAAGCGGACGCCAACGCCAAGCACGTCGCCGTGTGCGACGAAGCGGTGCTGATCGGTCCCGCGCCGGCCAAGGAAAGCTATCTGTGCGGCGACAAGATCATCGCCGTAGCGCTGGCCACGGGCGCGCAGGCGATCCATCCCGGTTACGGCTTCCTGTCCGAGAACGCCGACTTCGCCGATGCTTGCCATGCGGCGGGACTGGTCTTCATCGGCCCGCCCGCATCCGCCATGCGCGCCATGGGATCGAAATCGGCCGCCAAGTCGCTGATGGAAAAGGCGAATGTACCGCTGGTGCCCGGCTACCACGGCGAGGAACAGGATGCGGACTTCTTGCACGGCCAGGCCGACAAGATCGGCTACCCCGTCCTGCTGAAAGCCTCGGCCGGCGGCGGCGGCAAGGGCATGCGCGTCATCGACAGCAGCGCCGACTTCAAGGCCGCGCTGGCCTCGTGCAAGCGCGAAGCGATCAGCTCCTTCGGCGACGACAAGGTGCTGGCCGAAAAATACCTGTCGCGTCCGCGGCATATCGAAATCCAGGTGTTTGCCGATACCCTGGGCAACTGCATTTATCTGTTCGAGCGCGATTGCTCGGTGCAGCGCCGTCATCAAAAGGTGCTGGAAGAAGCGCCGGCGCCGGGCATGCCGTCCGAGCGCCGCGCGGCCATGGGCGAGGCGGCCGTCGCCGCCGCCAAGGCCGTCGGCTACGTGGGCGCGGGCACGGTGGAATTCATCGCCAACCAGGATGGCTCGTTCTACTTCATGGAAATGAACACGCGCCTGCAGGTCGAGCATCCGGTGACGGAAATGATCACCGGCACCGACCTGGTGGAATGGCAGCTGCGCGTCGCCTTTGGCGAGCCGCTGCCGAAAAAACAGAACGAACTGACGATCCACGGCCACGCCATCGAGGCGCGCATCTATGCGGAAAATCCGGAGAAGGGTTTCCTGCCGTCGATCGGCACCCTGCGCCACATGCAGTCGCCACCGGCCGTGACGTTCGAACTGGGCGGCACGGGCGTTCCGGCGTCCGTGCGCATCGATTCGGGCGTGCGCGAAGGCGACGCCATTTCGCCGTTCTACGACCCGATGATCGCCAAGTTGATCGTCTGGGGCGCGGACCGCCGCGAAGCGCTGGCGCGCATGGCGCAGGCGCTGGCCGGCTACCAGATCGTCGGCCTGGCCAGCAATATCGCCTTTTTGAAACGCCTGGTCGAAGGCCAGGCATTTGCCAGCGCCGACCTCGATACGGGCCTCATCGAACGCAATCAAGATTCGCTGTTCCCCGCCCTGCAGGCCGCGCCCGACACGGCCCTGGCGCTGGCGTCCGTCGCCCTGCTGCTGGAAGAAAAAGCGGCCGCCGAAGCGCAATCGGCCCACCGCGCCGACCCGTGGGGCAATGCCCTGGGCTGGCGCCTGAACAGCACCCTGGAACGCAGCCTGGCGTTTGCCGACGAATTCACGCAGGCTGGCGGCAACCAGGCCTATGCCGCGCGCATCGCCTATCAAAACGATGGCTGGCTGTTCAACGGCCAGCCCTTGAGCCTGACGTCGCGCGCCGGCCAGGAACTGCACATCAAGCTGGGCGAGCGGGCCGTGCATGGCACCGTGCTGCGCGACGGCGAGCAGTTCCATGTGTTCAGCGATGGCTTGCACTACACCTTGCACTACAGCGACCCGATGGCCCACGCAGGCGAGACGGAAGCGGAAGGCGGACGCCTGACGGCGCCGATGCCGGGCAAGGTCGTCGCCGTGCTGGTGAACAAGGGCCAGGATGTTAAAAAAGGCGAACCGCTGGTCATCATGGAAGCGATGAAGATGGAGCACACGATCGCCGCGCCGCACGACGGCCTGGTGGAAGACGTGCTGTATGCCGTCGGCGACCAGGTGGCCGATGGCGCGCCGCTGCTGGCCTTCAAGGCAGCCGCATAGGGGCAGCCACGATGCGCATCCTTTTACAACGCGCGGATGGCAAGGAGGCGGCATGGATCAGCGACTTCCGCGACTTGCTGCCCGAAGCCGAGATCCACTTCTGGCGCGAAGGCGAGGCAGTTGCGCCTTGCGACTACGCCGTCGTCTGGCAGCCGCCCGCCGCCATGCTGCCGGCGCTGGCCAGTATGAAAGCCATCTTCAACACGGGCGCCGGCGTCGACGCGCTCTTGAAATTCGGCGAGGCGCTGCCCGGCCACGTGCCGCTGGTGCGCCTCGATGACGCGGGCATGGGCGTGCAGATGGCCGAGTATGTAAGCCACGCCGTGCTACGCCATTTCCGCCGTTTCGATGATTACGAGGCGCAGGCGCGCGCCGGCATCTGGCAGCCGCTGCCCGCGTTCGATAAGGCGGATTTCCCCGTCGGCGTGCTGGGCATGGGCGTGCTGGGCACGCGCGTGCTCGAAGCGCTGGCGCAGTTCGAGTTTCCGCTGCGGGGCTGGAGCCGCAGCCAGAAACACATCGACGGCGTGCAGTGCCATGCCGGCGAAGAGGGACTCGAAGCATTTTTGCGTGGCACGCGCGTGCTGGTGTGCATGCTGCCGCTCACGCCGGACACGCACAACCTGCTCGACCGCGCGCGCCTGTCCATGCTGCTGCCGGGCGCCTATATCATCAACGTGGCGCGCGGCGCGCATCTGGCCGAGCCGGACTTGCTGACCCTGATACGCTCCGGGCATATCGCCGGCGCGACGCTCGACGTGTTCCGCAACGAGCCGCTGCCGCAGCAGCACCCGTTCTGGCAGGAGCCGCGCATCACCATCACGCCGCATATTTCAGCGGCCACCCTGCGCCGCGAAAGCGTGGCGCAGATCGCCGCCAAGATGCGCCGCCTGCACGCCGGAGTAGCTGTCGCCGGCATCGTCAACCGTTTGCAAGGATATTGAAATGAACGCTCAAGCCAATTTGCCGAAACAGGTCAAGATCGTCGAAGTGGGCCCGCGCGACGGCCTGCAAAACGAGAAGGAAACCATCAGCGCAGCCGTCAAGATCGAACTGGTCGACCGCCTGACACAGGCGGGCTTCGCCAATATCGAGGCGGCGTCCTTCGTCTCGCCGAAATGGGTGCCGCAGATGGCCACCAGCGCGGAAGTGATGGAGAAAATCGCGCGCCGCCCCGGCACGCTATATTCCGCGCTGACGCCGAACATGCAGGGCTTCGACGCGGCGCTGGCGGCGAAGGCCGATGAAGTGGTGATCTTCGGCTCCGCCTCCGAGGCCTTCTCGCAAAAGAACATCAACTGCTCGATCGCCGAATCGATCGCCCGCTTCGAAAGCGTGGCGAAGGCGGCCAAGGAACACGGCCTGCGCCTGCGCGGCAGCATCAGCTGCGCCTTCGGCTGTCCCTACCAGGGCGACGTGCCGCTCGACGCCGTGGCCGACGTGGTGGGCCGCATGCGCGACCTGGGCTGCGACGAGATCGACATCGCCGACACCATCGGCGTGGCCACGCCGCGCAAAACGCAGGCGGTGATGGAACGCGCGATTGCGGCCTTCCATGTGGGCGGCCTGTCCGGCCACTTCCACGACACCTATGGCCAGGCGCTGGCGAACATCTACGCCAGTTTGGAAACGGGCATCGCCATCTATCACTCGTCCGTCTCGGGCCTGGGCGGCTGCCCGTACGCCAAGGGCGCCACCGGCAACGTGGCCACCGAGGACGTGCTGTACATGATGCAGGGATTGGGGATTGCCACCGGCATCGACCTGGACCTGGTGGTGGACGCGGGGCAGTTCATCTCGCAGCAGCTGGGGCGCAAGGGTTCCAGCCGCGCCGGCAATGCCATCGCGGCGAAACGCGCCGCTGTTTGAGGTAGGTCGGATTAGCGCGCAAGCGCGTAATCCGACGCCACCAGGGACATGGCCAACAATGTTGTCGGCTTACGCGCTTTGCGCTAACCCGACCTACGCCAGCCGTACCGACGAAAAAAAACCCAAGAGTCGAAACTCTTGGGTTTTTTTCTACAAATTTGGTCGGAGTACAAGGATTCGAACCTTGGACCCCCTGGTCCCAAACCAGGTGCGCTACCGGGCTGCGCCACACTCCGAAGACCAAGATAATACAGGCCGTATCCACTTCGGTCAAGGGTCAGGTGAAACTCTGTGTAAATTATTTACGCGCGGCACAGAGGCGCATGTATTTTTCAACCTGCTGGAAGTATGCGACACTAGGTTTGCAAGTTTTCCCGATCAGACATGAAGGCGACGACGGCAATGGATTTCAGTATCGACAAAGGTGGCGGCGGCCGGTCCATGCCGGACGGCCGCGGCATCGCGCTGGGCATCGCCGTGTCCCTGCTGCTGCATGGCGCATTGATCTACCTGTGGCGCCATGTCCAGCCGCCAGCCCTGCCGCCCGGCGAGGCCAAGGTGGAGTCGATCGCCGTGTGGATACGCCCGCTGGCGGCCAAGCCCCCTGCGCCACCTGCCGAAGTCGTCCAGCCGAAGCGCGAGCCCAAGCCCATCAGCAAGCCGAAACTGGCCACGCGCCGGGAAACGCCGGCGGCGGCCATGGCGCCGGCATCCAGCCCGCAAGCCATCACGGTCGTACCGGCCTCACCGGCCACGTCGGCGGCCAGTGCCGATACCTTCAGGCAAGAGACCCCGGAGACGCCGAGATTCGACATGGAAGCGGCCAGGAGGACGGCGCGCAAGATGGCGGGCGAGCGCGATCCGTCCAAGGTGGGCACGGCCGTGGGACAGATCCCCGACAAGCCGCTGCAAACGGAAACCCAGCTGGCGCGCGATATCGCCCAGGGCAAACGCGGCGACTGCCGCACCGCCTATGCGGGGGCGGGCTTGCTGGCGCCCGTGTTGATGTTGCTGGACAAGAAGGACAGTGGCTGCAAGTGGTAAGTATCGAAGACGCGTCACCACAGGATATGCAGCAAGGGGCCTATTCCTGACCCTTCAACTGCAGCGCCCGCTCATACAGGGCATTTTTCTTGCGGCCCGTGATCTGCGCCGTCAGATTCGCCGCCTGCTTGACGCTGCATTCGGCCAGCAGGATGTTCAGGATGCGTTCCGCTTCCACGTCTTCCGCATCCTGCGCTTGCGTGGCGCCTTCCAGCAGGACGACGAATTCGCCCTTTTCCCGATGTGCGTCGGCGCGTATCCAGCTTTCCGCCTCGGACAGGGGGCAGCGGTGGATTTCCTCGAACATTTTCGTCAGTTCGCGCGCGAACACCACCTGGCGCGTCGGCTCGAACGCTTCGGCCAGGGCCGTGGCGCAATCGAGGATGCGGTGCGGCGCTTCATAAAACACCATCGTGGCCGTCACGCCGCGCAGGCTGTGCAGCATGTTTTCGCGCTGCTTGGCCTTGGCCGGCAGGAAGCCGACAAAGTAAAACTGGTCGTTTAACAGGCCGCTGGCGGAAATGGCCGTGATGGCCGCCGACGGGCCGGGCAGGGGCAGCACGCGCAGGCCGGCCGCGCGCACGGCGTCGACGATGCGCGCGCCGGGGTCCGAGACGGCGGGCGTGCCCGCATCGGAAACGAGGGCGATGCGCTCGCCGGCGTGCAGGCGGGCGATCAGGGTTTCCGCCACTTCCCGTTCATTATGTTGATGCGCCGCAATCAATGGCTTGTTCAGGCCAAAGCGCGTCAGCAGGTGTGCCGTGTTGCGCGTATCTTCACAGGCGACGGCATCGGCAAGACTCAGCAAATGCAGCGCGCGCAGGCTGATATCGGTCACATTCCCGATCGGCGTGGCCACTATATACAATGTTGCGATAGGATAGACCTGGTGCGCCGCCTCTGTCATGATGGGCAGGCTGGCGATGGAACTGATTTCTTGTACGGTCATTTTGGAGGTTAAATGCTTGCTAATAGTGTGAAGTTACTGCTTGTTTGTGCCGCGACCGGCATGCTGAGCGCTTGCAGCACGCCTTGCGACGCGCCCGGGCAATTGTGCGCGCCTATTGAATCTAACACAAGGCCGCTACCACCTCCGAAGCCACTGCCGCCTCCCGTGCCGCCGAAACCGCCTGCGCCGGAACCTGTGACCTTTGCCGTCGCCGTGCCCGATATTACCTCGTACGACGAGAATGGCGCGCCGCTGGCCCCCGTCAAGGGCAAGCCGGCCACCGGCACGGCGCAGGACATGCCGGCCGCCACGGCGCCGGCGCCCGCCGATGGCAATCTTCACCACATCGGCCTGCTGCTGCCGCTACGCTCGGCGTCCCTGGGCCCGGCCGCCGAATTGCTGCGCGCCGGCTTCATGGCCGCCTACGAACGCGACCGCAGCGGCTTTGAAGTGACGGTGATCGACACGGGCGATGGCAGCAGCGACGTCCTGAACAAATTTGCGCAAGCCCAGGAAGAGCAGGACATCGTCGTGGGGCCTTTGTCGCGCTCGGCCGTCACGGCCGTGGCCAACAGCGACCTGGTACGCAAGCCGACGATCGCCCTGAACCATCCGGACAACCGCGGCGAAGCGCGCCTGCCGGAAAAAATGCTCGTCATGGGCCTGTCGATCGAGGCGGAAGCGCGCCAGGTCGCCGCCTGGGCCGCCAGCGAACAGCCGGGCGCCAGCGCATTGATCCTGTCTGCCGGCTCGCCGTCGCAGCGCCGCACCAGCGCCGCCTTCAAGCAGGAATGGCTGCGCCAGGGCGGCAAGGTCGAGACGATGGACTTGACGGCCACGAATGGCTACCTGAGCGACGCCGAGCTGGTGCAGCTGCGCGCGCGCCTGGCCAATACCCCGCCCGGCCTGCTGTTTGCCGCGCTCGACGCCGACCAGGCGCGCCAGCTGCGCGTGGCCATCGGCAGCGACTTGCCCCTGTATGGCACCTCCTCATTGAATCCCGGCGCCGGGCGTGGCGCCAGCGGTCCTGAACTGGACGGCGTACGCCTGCTGGACTTGCCGTGGCAGGTGCAGCGCGACCATCCGCAAGTGATGGTGTATCCGCAGCCGCCGCAACCGGCCGACGCCCGCCTGACGGCCGACCTGGAACGCCTGTATGCGCTGGGCATCGACGCCTTCCGCGTGGCGCGCGAAGTGGCGTTGCGGCCCAACGCGCCATTCACGCTCGACGGCGTGACGGGCCGCCTGGCCGTGCGCTTCGAAGATGGCCAAAGCGTTTTCGAACGCACGGAACAAGCCGCCACCTACCAGCAGGGCGCGCTGGGCACCTGGCCGCCGGCCGCGCCCACGCCCGTCGCCTTGCCGCAGGCGCAATAAGGACACGCCATGCGGCCGCCCGCCGTGCCAACGAAGCAGGAACGGGGGCGTCAGGCGGAAGACGCTGCGCTGGCCTATCTGCTGCTGCAAGGCCTGGTACTGTTGCAACGTAATTACCTGTGCCGCGGCGGCGAACTCGATCTGATCATGCGCGATGGCGCCGGCATCGTCTTCGTGGAAGTGCGGCTGCGCTCGGGCACGGCCTTCGGTGGCGCCCTGGCCAGCATCACGCCGGCCAAGCAGCGGCGCATGGTGGTGGCCGCGCAAACCTGGCTGCTGGGCCAAAAGCGCCTGCCGGCCTGCCGCTTCGACGCCCTGTGTATCGACGGCGGGCATATCAGCTGGCTGAAAAACATCCTGGATATGTAAGCATTTTTAACAGTGCTTGTTCGCCATGCCGCGCGCCTGCACTATAATCGGCAGACTATGAATAATCAACGCATCCTCTCGCACTTCCACGAAAGTGCCGAACTCAAGATCCAGGCCGCTACCGTACTGGCGCAACCCATTGCGCAGGCGATCGACCTGATGTTTTATGCATTGTCCAACGGCAACAAAATCCTGGCGTGCGGCAACGGCGGTTCCGCCGCCGACTGCCAGCATTTTGCCGCCGAGCTGGTGGGGCGCTTCGAGCGCGAGCGCTTTCCGCTGCCGGCCCTGGCGCTGACGACGGATACCTCGATCCTGACGGCCGTGGCGAATGACTACAGCTACCGCGAGATCTTCTCGAAACAGGTGCAGGCCTTCGGCCAGGCCGGCGACATCCTGCTGGCCATTTCCACCTCGGGCAATTCGGCCAACGTAATGGCCGCCGTGGAAGCGGCGCTCGAGCGCGAAATGCGCGTCGTCGCGCTGACGGGCAAGGATGGCGGCGCCATCGGCAAGATGCTGACGGACGCCGACGTGCACATCTGCGTGCCGGCAGAACGCACGGCACGCATCCAGGAAGTGCACCTGACCACCATACATTGCATCTGCGACGGCATCGATGTCGCCCTATTCGGAGGAGACGTGAATGACTAAATTCGGTACTGGCCCAGGCTGGAAACGCGTACAACGCCCATTGGCCACCGCCCTCCTGTGCGGTGCCATGCTCACCTCGCTCACCGGCTGCATCGAATTGATGGTCGGCGGCGCGGTGATGGGCGGCGTCGCCGCGGCGGACCGCCGCACCCTGGGCGCCCAGACCGAAGACAAGTCGATCGCCCTGAAAGGCGAATCACGCATCCCCTCCATCGTCGGCGACATCGGCCATGTGAACGTCACCAGCTTCAACCGCCGCGTCCTGCTGACGGGCGAAGTGCGCGACGAGGCGATGAAAAATGCCGTCGAGCGCGAAGTGCGCAATATCGAAGGCGTGGAATCGGTGGCGAATGAACTGATCATCGCCGGCCCTGCCAGCTACACCTCGCGCTCGAACGATGCGCTGATCACGGCCAAGGTCAAGGCCAGCCTGGTGGACATGAAAACCATCTCGGCCGCCTCGTTCAAGGTGGTCACGGAAAACGGCACCGTCTTCCTGATGGGCCGCGTGACCCAGCGCGAAGGCACGGTCGCCTCCGACGTGGCGCGCGGCGTGAGCGGCGTGCAGAAAGTGGTCAAGCTGTTCGACTACATCTCGGAAGCGGAACTGAAGCAATTGCAGCCGGACCCGCCGCAGCAGCGCACCACCAGCACCGTCAGCGACACGGTCCAGCAGTAAGCACCTACGCCATCCGGCCTAGGGCACGCCGACGATGCGGCGGCTATAATAGTCATATCGTGGCCGCATCGCCCCGCTTTTCAAGTGAAAACCATGTCAACTTCGCCATCCGCCAGCAAGTCCTGGGTCAAGCCAGCCCTCATCGCCGTCTTCGTGGCGGGCGTGGCAGCGGCCGCGTATCTGTCGCTGAATGACAAGCAAAGCGCGCCGGACGTGACCTTCCACGGCATCCATGGCGAGAAAATCACTGCGGCGAGCTTGCGCGGCAAGGTGGTGATGGTCAATTTCTGGGCCACCTCGTGCACCACGTGCGTGGCGGAAATGCCGGAAATGGTCGACACCTATAACAAGTACAAGGGGCAGGGACTGGAATTCGTGGCCGTGGCCATGAAGTACGATCCGGCCAACTACGTGCTGAACTTTGCCGAAACGCGCCAGCTGCCCTTCAAGGTGGCGCTCGACGTGACGGGCGAAGCGGCCAAGGCCTACGGCGACGTGGCCCTGACGCCCACCACCTTCGTGCTCGACAAGCAGGGCAAGATCCTCAAGCGCTATGTGGGCAAGCCCGAATTTGCAGAACTGCACAAATTGCTCGAAACTGCCATCGCCGGTTAATCGCACGGCAATGCCGCACGCGACAAAACCTTGTTGCTAAAGATTGCAAAGTTGTTATAACCTTCCCATTCGTGAATCCCATTCACCTTGTGAAGGCCAGCCGTGTCCCTAGCCGCTCAACCGCTCGACCCGCAGCAACTCAAAACCTGGCTGCTTGCCACCGGGAACAAGGACGCCACGGCGTTCCGCCAGCTATATAACTCCACATCATCGAAACTGTTTGGCTTCGCGCTGCGTATATTGCATAAGCAAGAGCTTGCTGAAGAAGCCTTGCAAGAGGGTTTCGTCGCCATCTGGAACAACGCCGCCTCCTACCAGAGCCATCTGGCGGCGCCGATGACCTGGATGGCCACCATCGTGCGCAACAAGGCGTTCGATGTGCTGCGGCGTAGCGACGACACAGTGGAAATCGATGCCGAACAGTTTGATAGCGAAGTCATGAATGCACTCCGAGACCCCCAGGCCACGCCGATCGAATCGCTGCAGATGAGCGGTGATGCCAAGGCGCTGGCATTTTGCATGTCGGCCCTGGAAGGGCTGCACCGGCAGGTGGTTGCCCTGGCGTATTACCATGATCTGTCGCACAGTGAAGTGGCAGAGCAGATGTCGCTACCGATCGGCACCGTGAAGACCTGGATACGCCGCAGCCTGGAGAAGCTGCGCACGTGTCTGGCGAAACGGGAGGCATCATGAATATCCGTGGCAATGACACCCTGCGCCAGAAACTGGCTTCCGAATACGTGCTGGGCACCCTGAAAGGGGGCGCGCGGCGGCGTTTCGAAGGCTGGCTGCACAACGATGCCGACTTGCGCAATATCACGGCCGAGTGGCGCCAGCGCCTGGAGCCGATGGCCGAATTCGCCACGCCCGTGGCGCCGCCCAAGCGCGTGTGGAAACAGATCGAGCAGCGCCTGCACCTGGCGCCGCAAGGCGGCTGGGCGTTGTGGCGCGATTCGCTGTCGTTCTGGCGTTCGCTGGGCATGGCTTCGAGCGCCATCGCCGCCCTGCTGGTCATCGTCGTGGCCACGCGCCTGCTGGATGCGCCGCAGATCAGCTATGTGGCCAGCCTGACGGACGAGAAAGCGCAAACGGCCCTGCTGCTGACGGCCGACAGCCGCCACGGCGCCCTCGACGTGCGCATGGTGGGCAACGCGCCCGTGCCTGCCGACCGCGACCTGGAACTGTGGGCCGTGCCGAAGAGCGGCAATCCCCGTTCGCTCGGCTTGCTGGCCGACAAGGGCAGCGTCAAACTGGCCCTCTCCGAGCGCGCCATCGGCAGCGACGTGGCCCTCTTGGCCGTCACCCTGGAACCGAAAGGCGGTTCGCCCGATCCGAACGGACCGACGGGACCGATTCTCTACAAGGGTAATTGGGTGAAAATATGACAACGCCTGACCAAACCTGCTGCGCGTTGGTATAGGCGGCCTGCGATGCGCACCGTACCAGCAGTACGGTCGCGCTTCTTAGCCGCCTCTCCCTTCCTCTCGCTACTGTTCTGTCAGACGTTGATACGTTATCAATAACTTACTTCGGATACAGAATCATCTGCGTGCAGCGGAACAGGGCAATCGTCTTGCCCGTTTCCTTGCTTTTCACCACGGCATCCCACACTTGCGTGTTGCGGCCCTTGTGCTCGACTTTCGCCGTACAGGTGAGCGTGCCTTCGCGGGCCGTGCCCAGGTGGTTCGATTTCAACTCGATGGTGGTGAAGTTGGTGGCGCCTTCGGGCAGGTTGACGATGCAGCCATAGCCGGAAGCCGTGTCGGCCAGGGTCACGACGCTGCCTGCGTGCAGATAGCCGTTCGGCGCCAGCAAGTGCGGCAGCACGGGCAATTCCGCCGTCAGCTGGCCATCGCCCACTTGCGTGATGACGATGCCCAGGTGGCCGGGCAGGCGGCCGGTGCCGCGTTCATTCAACATTGCTACGGTGATCTCGGGATTGCTCATGGTCTCTGCTTTTCCTTGTTGTCGTGAGGATGCCGGACAGCGCAAAGGCTGCCGGAAACTACTATGATGATAGCAAATTCCCGGCACCGGCTTGCGCGCCCCGCGCCTGCCGCCTGCCGCGCCGCCGCTTCCACCACACCAGGGTTCCCGTCAGCATGAACAGCAGCGGCATCACACCGAAGGCGGTAATGAAAGCGCGGCCCGCCACGCCAAAGGCCTGGCCCGAATGCAGGGGAAATTGCCAGCCCAGGAAGCGCTCGCCATACGGCGCCGTCAGCGGGTCGCGGATGCGCAGGGCCTGGCCGCTGCGCGCGTCCAGGGTGAGGCGCGTGGCGCCGTCGCCGTGGGCGACTTCGTCCGGCTGGCGCACGCGGATCTCATACGGCTGCTCCGGTTTCGCCGGCAGCACGATGCGCGACACGCGCGCCTGCGGATACAGAGCTTGCGCGGCAGCCATGGCCTGGCCCGCATCAAGCACGGCGCCGTCCTGCTGCACATTCTTTAATTTCACCGTATCCGGCACCGTCGACACCAGGTCCACCAGCGGCACGACCAGCTGCGGCAGGTTGAAATAGATGCCGGAAAAGGCGATCACGGCCAGCACGGGCGCGGCAAAGAAGCCGGCCGCCTTGTGCAGGGTGTAATTGAAGCGGGGCCAGGAGCCGCCATGCGACACCGTCAGCGCGCGGCGGATGGCCGTCCACTGCAGGCGCGGCCACCACAGATAGATGCCGCTGATGGCAATCAGCAGCAAGAGCACGCCGGAAATGCCCGTGATCGTCTTGCCCACGTCGCCCGACAGCAGATAGCGGTGCAGATGAAACATGCCCGACATCAGCAGCGGGCGAGAGAAACCGAAACGGCCCCAGTCGCGCTCGCCCTTGACTTGCAGGGTATAGGGATCGACCATCACCTGGCGCACGAGGGCCTGGCTGAACGGCGAAGGCTGGCCTGGCTGGCGGTACGACGCCACGTACACGTCGCGCGCATCGGCGGGTGGATTGATCTGGCTCGGCTTGCCATAAGCGGGGTCGGCCGCGAGCCCGTCCAGCACCGCTTGCAGCGTGCGCGGCGTCACCTGGAAGGCCTGGCCCGGCGCGGGCGCGCTGGCTTGCAGCAGCCCGGGATTCAGATACGCGTCAAGCTCCGGCATCCAGGCGATGGCCGAGCCCGTCAAGCCCAGCAGGACGAACAGGGCGCCGAACCACAGGCCCGCATACAGGTGCAGCTTGGCGAACAAGCACTTCATCGGGCGTTTGGACATTGGGAAGAGACTCGCGGAATTTTGGGCTGCGGAACGATAGCATGAATGAGGAGGAGCGAAATCATTATCAACTGGCATACTGCTTGGCCCGCATAGCGCAAATCAATTGCAACAAGCGCTGACAGCGACGGGTTTTTCTTGCTACTATTCGCCCATGTCTTCCCGCCAGCCCACCCGCAAGCCCTACGGCATGCCCGCCCATCACCCGGTGTCCGCCCTCGCGCGCACGCCGTGGCGCCTGTGCGTGGCCCTGTTCAGTGCGCTGGCCCTCGTGTTCCTGCTGTCGACGGCCGCGTCGCACCTGCACAAGACCAGCCTGGACGCGGAAGAGTGCGCGCTGTGCGCCACCGTCATCGACAAGGTGGCCGATATCGCCGTGCCGCCGGCCATCGCCGAGCCGCCCGCCCAATTATTGCCGTACCGCTTGCTGGCCGCCGCGCCTGCCACCCTGGCGCCCGTCGCCATCCTCGTCTTGCCGCCCGTGCGCGGCCCGCCTGCCCTCTCTCTGTAGTTCCCACGCTGTCTTTCCTTTTTCAGGCTGCCCCTTGTCGCGCTTTCAAGCGCGCCGGGCCGCCTGGCGTTGACTATTTTGAGGTTTACCATGCAACACACTCCCCGTCTGAGCGCGCTGTCGCTCGCCCTTGCCAGCCTGTTTACCGTGTCCGCCCATGCGGCCGAGCCGGCCGATGCCAGCCCCACCGTCGCCGATACCGCGACCGACGCTGCGCCACCAGCCATGCAAACAGTGGAAGTCACCTCCGCCCACCTGAAAAGCGCGCGCATCGACCTGTCGCCGAAAGTCGGCACCACCATCTACAGCATCGACAGCCACATGGTCGGCATGCTGGGACAGGGCGACAACACGCCATTCAATGAGGTGCTGCTGCGCCTGCCAGGCGTATCGCAGGATTCGAAGGGGTCCGGCGCCCTGCACGTGCGCGACGACCATGCCAACGTGCAATACCGCATCAATGGCGTGCAGCTGCCGGAAAGCATCAGCGGCTTTGGCCAGTCGATCGACACGCGCTTGATCGACAAGACCGATTTCATCACGGGCGCCTTGCCGGCCCAGTTCGGCCTGCGCACGGCCGGCATCGTCGATATTGAAACCAAGGAGGGCGGCATGACGCCAGGCGGGCGCATCGGCATCCTGGTGGGCAGCCACGACCATGTGGAGCCGAGTGCCGAATTTTTCGGCAGCGTCGGCAAGTTCAACTACTATTTGTCCGGCAGCTACCTGGGCAATGCGCTGGGCGTGGAAAACCCGCAGGACACGCGTAGCGCCCTGCACGACAAGACGCGCCAGAACAAGACCTTCGGCAGCCTGTCGTATTTCCTTGATGACAATACGCGCCTGGGCGCCATGTTCGGCACATATAACGGCCGCTTCCAGATCCCCAACAACCCGGACCAGGCGCCCGGCTTTTCCCTGGCCGGCCACAGCGATGCGCAGGCGGGCACGTCCAGTATCCCCTCGTCGCAGCTCGATGAAAACCAGCGCGAAGTGAACCGCTTCCTCGTGGTCTCGCTGCAAAAAAGCATGGGCGACATCAATTACCAGCTGTCCGCCTTCCACCAGTATTCGGAACTGCACTTCACGCCCGATCCCATTGGCGACCTGATCTACAACGGCGTGGCCTCCGATTCGCGCCGCTCGAACAGCGCGTCCGGCGCCCAGTTCGACATCAGCTACAAAGTACACCAGGACCACACCCTGCGCGCGGGCCTGGCCTACACGCGCCAGAAAACCACCAGCGACAACACGGTGGCCGTGTTCCCCGCCGACGACGGCGCGCAAACGTCCACCACGCCCGTCACGGTGCTGGACAACAGCGGCAAGACGGGCACCCTGTCGAGTTTTTACCTGCAGGATGAATGGCATATCAGCAAACCGCTGACCCTCAACTATGGCGCCCGCTTCGACAAGGTCTCGGCCTATACCAGCGAGCAGCAATGGAGCCCGCGCATCAACCTGGCCTACCAGCTGGCCCCCGGTACGGCCGTGCACGCGGGCTATTCGCGCTACTTCACGCCGCCGCCGCAGGAACTGGCCGCGCAAGGCAGCATCGACCTGTACGCCAACACGACGAATGCGCCGGAAATCGGCCAGTCCGACAACGTCAAGGCCGAGCGCACGCATTACTACGACGTCGGCATCAGCCACCAAGTGAACGCCAAGCTGACCCTGACGGCGGACGCGTATTACAAAAAGATCAGCAATCTGCTGGACGAAGGCCAGTTCGGCCAGGCGCTGATCCTGACGCCATTTAACTATGCGCAAGGCTATGCCAAGGGCCTGGAGCTGTCCGCCATCTACAGCGAGAAAAACTGGGGCCTGTTCCTCAATGCCAGCACGCAAAAGGCGCAGGGCCGCAACATCAATTCGGGCCAGGCCCTGTTTGGCGCCGATGAGTTGAACTACATCAGCTCCCACTATGTCTATCTCGATCATGACCAGAAATACACGATGTCGGGCGGCGGCCATTACCACTTTGGCGATTCGCAAGTGAGCGCTGACTTCCTGTACGGCAGCGGCCTGCGCATGACCCCGGATGGTGGCGCGCCCAATTCCGGCCATTTGCCCAGCTATTTCACGGTCAACACGGCATTGACGCACACGTGGAAGAACACGCCCGTGGGCAAGGTCGAGGGACGCCTGGCCCTGATCAACCTGTTCGACAAATCGTATCTGCTGCGTGACGGTTCCGGCGTGGGCGTGGGCGCGCCACAGTATGGCGCCCGCCGCAGCTTCTATGCCGGCCTTTCGACGAGTTTTTAAGAGTTACGCGCGAGGACAGCGGCAGGGAGCAACGCCTGCCGCTGTCGGTTGCCGTACTGTGTTTAACTTAACCCCAGGCGATGGCCGCCTGGCCATGCGCCTGCAGGTAGGCATTCGCCTGGCTAAACGGCTTGCTGCCAAAGAAACCTTTGCTGGCCGACAAGGGCGATGGATGGGGCGCCGCCAGTACCAGGTGCTTGCCGGAATCGATCAGCGTGCGCTTGGCTTGCGCGTAGCCGCCCCACAGGATGAAGACGAGGTTCGTCCGCTCGGCGGACAGGTGGCCGATGGCGCTGTCCGTCAGCTTTTCCCAGCCCTTGGCCGCATGCGAACCGGCCGCCCCGGCGCGCACCGTCAGCACGCTGTTGAGCAGGAACACCCCTTGCTGCGCCCAGTCCGACAAATTCGTGCGCGTGCGCTCGACACCCACGTCCGTGGCCAGTTCCTTGAAGATGTTCTGTAAACTCGGCTGCGCGGGATGGCCATCCGGCACTGAAAAGCACAGCCCCATGGCGGCGCCAGGCGTGTGATACGGGTCTTGCCCGAGGATCACGACCTTGACCTGCTCGAACGGCGTCAAGTCGAAGGCGCGGAAGATATATTTGCCGGGAGGACAACACGGCCCTGCCGCGTACTCTTCTTTCACGAAGGCGGCCAGGCGTTCCCAGTACGGCTGGGCAAACTCGCCCTCCAGCCGCGCCTTCCACGATGCATCGATGCGTACGTCCATGCGCCACCTCATAGCGTATTTATTAATCATGCCTTTTCAGCATGCCAGTATAGGATGCTCAGCCGATGAGGCGCATACGATACGCACAGGCAAAAAAAAGCCGCCCGGCTCTGCAGCGGGCGGCCTTGATGTTGCGCAGGATACTTAGAAATTCAGCGCCGATTCCACGCCGGCGCTGTGCGCCTGTTCATCCGCATGGTACGAGCTGCGCACCATGGCGCCCACGGCGGCGTGGGTAAAGCCCATCTTGTATGCTTCCTCTTCGAACATTTTGAAGACGTCCGGGTGCACGTAGCGGCGCACGGGCAAGTGGCTGTTCGATGGCGCCAGGTACTGGCCGATGGTCAGCATGTCGATGTCGTGCTCGCGCATGTCGCGCATGACTTGCAGGATTTCCTCGTCCGTCTCGCCCAGGCCCACCATGATGCCGGACTTGGTCTTCACGTCCGGGTACATGGCCTTGAAGTCCTTCAGCAGTTTCAGCGAGTGCAGGTAGTCGGAGCCGGGACGGGCTTCCTTGTACAGGCGCGGCGCCGTTTCCAGGTTGTGGTTCATGACGTCAGGCAAGCCATCCTTGAACAGGTTCAGGGCTTTTTCCAGGCGGCCGCGGAAGTCGGGCACCAGCACTTCGATGCGGGTATTCGGCGACAGGGCGCGCGTCTGCTGGATGCACTCGACGAAATGGCCGGCGCCGCCGTCGCGCAAGTCGTCGCGGTCGACGGAAGTGATGACGACGTAGTTCAGGCGCAGCTTGGCGATGGTTTTCGACAGATTGGCCGGCTCGTCCTTGTCCAGCGGGTCCGGGCGGCCATGGCCGACGTCGCAGAAAGGGCAGCGGCGCGTACACTTGTCGCCCATGATCATGAAGGTGGCCGTGCCCTTGCCGAAGCATTCGCCGATGTTCGGGCAGCTAGCTTCCTCGCACACGGTGACGAGTTTGTTTTCGCGCAGGATGTCCTTGATTTCATAGAAGCGGGTCGACGCCGACGCGGCCTTGACGCGGATCCAGTCCGGCTTTTTCAGGCGCTCGACTTGCTCGATCGGAATGATCTTGATCGGGATGCGCGAGGTCTTGCTGGCGCCTTTTTGCTTTTCGCTCGGGTTGTACGCGGGAACGGCGGTCGCGGCGGGGGCGGTGCTGGAAATGGTCTCAGAAGTCATGGCTGCAAGCCCTTGACGGGCAGTGTTGGTTTGTTTGCTCAGGCATCCGCTGCCTGAGGCGCGCCTGCGGCGCTGTTTACCTCGGTTACATCGAGTAATACGGTCAATTCATGGGCCAGGGCCCGCTGCACGTCGGCCAGCGGCGCCACCACGCCCATGCTGCGCATGTCCACCGTCTTCAGGCCGGAATAGCCGCAGGGGTTAATCCAGGAAAACGGCGCCAAGTCCATCGCCACGTTGAGCGATACGCCATGGTAGGTGCAGCCGTTGCCGCGCACTTTCAATCCCAGCGCGGCAATCTTCGCACCCTTGTCTGGTCCGCCGGCAATATAAATGCCGGGCGCGCCATCGATGCGCTCGCCAGCGAGATTATACGCCGCCAGCACGTTGATGATGGCTTGCTCGATTTTATGCACGAACTGGCGCGCATACAGCTTGCCGCCCGGCTTGTTGCGGCGCAAGTCCATCAGCAAATAAATCACCACCTGGCCGGGGCCGTGGAAGGTGACTTCGCCGCCCCGGTCCGTCTGCACCACGGGCACGTTCTCGGCGCCGGCCAGCAGGTGGCCGCGGTCGGCCGCCAAGCCCAGGGTAAACACGGGCGGATGCTCGACGATCCACAGTTCGTCGCGCGTCTCCGTCGTGCGCGCATCGGTAAACGCCCGCATGGCGGCAAAGGTCGGCTCGTAATCGACGCGGCCCAGCTCGCGGATCAGCGCCGCTTCGGTTCGGGTGGTGGTCATGACAGATTCGGTGGTCAGCTGCCGGCGCCCTGCGGACGCTGCGGCGAAGCCGTGATTATAAGCCAGCCCGCTGTTTCATTCAGGCGTTGTCCACGGGCAACAGCAATCTGCCCAATTTTTGCGCAGCATGGCGCACCTGCGCCAGGCTCAGGGCCGTGTAGCCCAGCAGCACTGCCGGCGCCAGCTGGGCGCCATGGCAAAAGTCGCCCAGCGGCTGCAGGGCCAGGCCATCCTGCGCCGCGCGCGCGCAAAAGGCGCGCGCATCGCTGCCCGGCGGCAGCCACAGCACGCAATGGAAGCCCGCCTGCTGGCCCGTAATCGCGTAACGGCCGGGGGCGATCTGTTCCAGGCAAGCCAGCAGCAGGTCGCGCCTTTCCTTGTAGGCCAGGCGCGCCTGGCGCAGGTGGCGCACGAAGGCGCCGTCTTCCATCCAGGCGGCCAGCGCCAGCTGCTCCGTCACGCCCACGGAGCGCCCCGTCAGCTGCAAGGTGCGCAGCAGCAATGGCCGCAAGCCGGGCGGCAAGACCATGAAACCCACGCGCAGGCCCGCAAACAGCGTCTTGTTGAAGCTGCCGCAGTAAATCACGCGCTGGTACTGGTCCAGCGCCTTGAGGGCCGCCAGCGGCGCGCTCTGGTAATTGAATTCGCTGTCGTAATCGTCTTCCACCACCCAGGCGCCGCTGTCGTTCGCCCATTCCAGCAGGGCCAGGCGGCGCGTGACGGACATGGTCACGCCCAGCGGCGACTGGTGCGCCGGCGTCACGTACGCAACGCTGGCATCGCCGTGCTGGCGCAAGGCGGCGCAATCGATGCCCTCGGCATCGACGGGAATGTCCACGCAGACGGCGCCGCACAAGGCGAACAGGGCACGCGCGGCCGGATAGCCGGGGTCTTCCAGGCAGACCTTGTCGCCATCGCGCACGATGCTGCGCGCCAGCAAGTCGATCGCGTGACGGATGCCGGTGGTGACGACGATGTCCTGCGGGTCGCAGCGGATGCCGCGGTACTTGCCCAGGTAGTCGGCGATCTGCTGGCGCAATGGCGGCAAGCCGGCCGGATCGGCGCTGCACAGCTGCTCCGGCGTGGCGGCGGCCAGCGCGCGCGCGGCGCACTTGGACCAGGCGGCCATGGCAAACAGGCTGGCGTCCGCGCGCCGGGCCACGAAGGGCAAGCCATCGCGCACGCCCGTGTCCGAAGCGGGCACGGAGGCGGTGGCCGGTACGGCCAGGCTGGCATCGCCAAAGCCTGCCATCAAAAAACGCTCCGGCACCACGGCGCACACGCGCGTGCCGGAACCGGGCACGCGCGTCACGTACGCTTCCGCGTGCAGGCGGTCGAAGACGGTTTCGATGGTGCCACGCGACAATTCCCACCGTTCGGCCAGGGTGCGGCTGGATGGCAGGCGGCTGCCCGCCGGCAGCATCTTCGTCAGGATGGCCGAGCGCAGCGCTTCATAGGCGCCATCCTGCTTGCTGACGCCAGCCTGGTCGAGCCAGCTGGTGGGGCGGGGCAAGTCCAGGGCGTGCGGTGATTTTCCTCGCGGCATGATGATGTTCGTCCAAGTGGTCCAATGATTTTTGTGATGACTGGCACTTCGCATTACACCACAAACATTTTACTCTCACCGTTCTGGTGCGCCAGCGGGGCGCACGCCAAGGAAACGTCTACCAATCATGCAGAAACAACTTGCCTTATGGGCCTGGGGCGGCATCGTGCTGCTGCTGGTCTGCCTGTCGCGCATCAGCATCGACATTTATCTGCCCTCACTGCCGGCCATGGCCGATGCCCTGCATGCCAGCGATGCGCAATTGCAACTGACCCTGAGCCTGTTCATGGCCGGCTCGGCCGCCTCGATGCTGGCCTGCGGACCCCTGGCCGACCGCTGGGGACGCCGCCCCGTGCTGCTGGCCGGCACGGGCATTTTTGTGCTCGCCAGCATCGTCTGCACCGTGACCTCCGACGTGCACGTGCTGATCGCCGCGCGCCTGCTGCAAGCGTTCGGCGGCTGCAGCGGCACCATCATCGGCCGGGTCATGGTGCGCGACCGTTTCGATCCCGCCACCCAGGCGCGCATGCTGGGACGCATTTCGATGATGATGGGCCTGTCGCCGATCCTGGCGCCGCTGGCCGGCAGCGTGCTCGATGCCGCATTCGGCTGGCGCGCCGTGTTTGGCGTGCTGTGCGCGCTGGGGGCGCTGTCGCTGTGGCTGATCGCCGCATACGTGCCGGAAACCAGGCCCGCCGATAGCGTGCCGCAAAATAATACCCTGGCGCTGTACCGGCGCCTGCTGGGCGACCGGTATTTCCTGCGCTATGCGCTGGCCATCGGCTGCGTGTATTGCACGTATTTCCCGTTCATCGCGGAATCGTCCGTGCTGCTGCAACGGGGCATGCAGCTGTCGTCCGGCGCGTATGCGCTGGTGTTCGCCCTGACGGTCAGCGGCTATATCGCGGGATCGAGCCTGTTCCGTGCACTGGGGCCGCGCCTGGGCGCCGATTGCCTGCTGGGCGTGGCGGTGGCACTGAATGTGGCGGGCGCGGCCAGCCTGCTGCTGGCGGGCAGCATGGCGCCGCAGTACGTGGCCTCGCTGGTGGCGCCCATGCTGCTGGTGATGGTGTCGGTGGGCATGGCCATTCCCGCCTGCCAGCTGGCCGTGCTGCAGCCGTACGGCGCCCAGGCGGGCAGCGCCTCGGGCCTGTTCTTCTTCGTGCAGATGGCCATCACGGCCGCCTGCGGCGCCATCATCGCCGCCATCACGGACGGCACGGAACAGCCCCTGCTGTGGGTGACGGCGGCGGCCAGCATGGCATTTGCCCTCGTGTGGCGGCTGACTAAGCCCGTTGCGGCAGCGGCACGCCCGCCAGCCATTGCTGCACGCTAGCGCGCTGCCACTGCGCCAGCGCATAGGCGCGCAAAGCGGGCGGCACGGGCGCGCCGCTCTTGATCAGGCGCAAGAGCATCAGCGCCAGATCCGTGTCGGCGATGCTCCAGGCGCCAAACAGGTGCTCGCCCTGCAGCAGTGCGCCGGCGCCGTGCAGCAACTTGGCGGCAGCCGCCTGCGCTTCGGCGGACAAGGGCGCGAACGCGGCCGGGGCTGGGTGAAACACGACGGTGGAATCGCGCTCGTTGCGCAGCGCCAGCAAGTCGCTGCGCAGCCACGCCTGCACCTGCCGCGCCCGCGCGCGCTGGCGCACGCCGCGCGGCAGCACGGAGGGATAGGCGGGCGCGCCGAACACGTCGTCGAGGTAGTCGGCAATCGCATTCGATTCCGCCAGGATAAAACCGTCGTGCTCGATGGCCGGCACGCGCTGCGTCAGGCTGAGGCGGCTGAAGGGCGGCTGGCGCGCCGCGCCCGCGTCCAGGTCGACCTCGCGCACGGTGAATGGAATCTGTTTTTCGCTTAGCGCGACGAAGGTGGAAAAGGTGTACGGGCTGATGCGGTTGCGGTCGACATACAGAATGAGGGACATGGCGGGCCTTCCTGTGGATAAGTGAACAGGATTCATCATACGGCGCCGCGCTGTCCCGTCAAAACGAGTTATATTCGGTATTCTGGTGAATTTTACTCACAACAAACGCCATGTCCAGATTGCCTAATTTTTCAGCACTGCGCGCCTTCGAGGCGGCCGCCCGCCACGCCAATTTTTCGCGCGCGGCCGATGAGCTGCACGTGACGCACGGCGCCATCAGCCACCAGGTGCGCAAGCTGGAAGAGGAACTGGGCACCGTGCTGTTCCAGCGCAACGGCCGCCACGTGACGGTCACGCCGCAGGGGCGGCAATTCGCCCTGGCGCTGGGCAAGGCCTTTGCCGACATCGCCACGGCGGCGCAGGCCGCGCGCCCGGACGCGGCCAGCACGCGCCTGACGATCACCTCGCTTCCCTCGTTTGCGGCGCGCTGGCTGGCGCCGCGCCTCGGGCATTTCATCGAGCGCCATCCGGGCATCGAAGTGGTGCTGCAGACGAGCGGCAGCCTGCAGGACCTGGCCGCCGAAGGCATCGACGTGGGCATCCGCTTCGGCCGCGGCCACTATCCGGGCTTGCTGGTGCAGCCGCTGATGGGCGATGTCTACTATCCCGTCTGCAGTCCCCGCTACCGGGGCGGCCAGCTGCCGGCCACGCCGGCCGACCTGGCGCACGCAACCTTGCTGCGCTCGATCGAACCGTGGCAGCCGTGGCTGGCGGCGGCGGGCTTGCCGCTGTCCGAACCGGCGGGCGGGGTGCTGTACGAGGATTTGTCGATGCTGATACGTTCGGCCATCGATGGCGACGGCGTGGCGCTGGCGCGCCATGTGGTGGTGCTGCAGGAGCTGGCCGCAGGGCGCCTGGTGCGCCTGTTCGGGACGGTCGCGCCCAGTGCCGACAGCTATTACCTGGTCAGCCCGCCCGCCGTGGCGGACAGGCAGCCCGTGCGCGCCTTCCGCGCCTGGCTGCACGACGAAATCGCCGCCTTCCAGGCACAGGACGCGCTGCTTACATGACGATCTTGACCATCGGGTGGCCCGACAGCGCCGTGTACAGGGCGTCGAGCTGCTCGCGGCTGATGGCGCGCACGGTGACGGTCAGGCCCGTGTAGTTGCCCTTGCCCGATGGACGCTCTTCCATGCGGCCCGCGTGGAAGGTCGGATCGTGGCTGATGACCAGTTCCAGCATGGTCGGGGCGAAGTCGACATGCGTCGGACCCATGATCTTGATGGGAAAGTCGCTTGGATATTCGATCAGCGATTCGCTGGGAGGAATGACGTGTTCGGTGGGAGGGGTGGTTTGCATGGAAATTCCAATCAGTGCCGGTCAGGACAGGCGGCGCAGCGTACATCGCGCGACGGCTGCATAAAAGCGTATTGTAGCCAACTTTGGGGGCGGCTGCGCCCCGCGCCGTGGCGCCGGCGCGGCGGAAAAAAAAAGCCAGCTGGATCAGCTGGCGAAAACTATTTCGTTTGAACAAAATAGCCGGAAAATTGATGCTCTCGCACCACAAGGATTGCGCTGTTCCGCAATCACGCCACTGTAGACAAAACAGTGCCGCCGTGCCGCCGGCATGTGACGAACTGCCGCTTTGGCGGCATGAGCGCCGCCCTGGCGCGACCAGGCGGGATGATGACGGCGGCCGTCAGCGGTCCGATACCTGCTCCCGGCCATTACGGCCGACGCTGCCGCGCTCGCTGTTCCTTTCATTGCCGCGCTCGTTTCCGCGTTCACGCGGCGGGCTGGCACGTTCCGTGCGCACTTCCTGCGCGGGGCGGGCAGCGGGCGCCGGCATCGGCTGCGGCGCCGGACGCGGCGCCGCTACCGGTGGCGGGGCCGTTTGCAGCGTTTCGCGGCGCGCACTGCGTTCGCTGCGCTCGCGCTCCCAGCGGCCATCGTCGCGGCGCGGGGCCTCGGCCGGCCGTTCCATGGCCGGGCGCTCCATGGCGGGACGCTGCGGCGCCCGTTCGACGCGCGGACGCTCGTCGCGCTGGCGCTCGTCGCCACGCCACACGGGCTGGCGCGCCACATGGTCTTGCACCGGTGGCAAGACGGGCATGGACGGCATCACGGGCGGCGATGGCACGGGCGGCGACGGCGGCGGCGCGGGTTGCGGCGGCCTATCCGGCATCGCCGGCATCGGCGGCCGTGCTGGCTGGGACGGCAGCGCAGGGCGGGGCGCCACGTGCGCCTGGCCATCGTCCGTCTGCAGGCGGCCAGGACGGTGGACCCAGTCGCGCGGCCCACGGGGGCCACTGTCCGTGCGCGGCCGTTCGGTGGGACGCTGCCAATTGCCCGCTGGCGGAGGCGCCGTGCTCAAGGGCAAACTTTGCATGACGGGCGGCGGCAGGGTGGTGCGGTTGCGGCGCGGCACGTCCACCGTGCGCTGCCCGCCAAAGCGATCGCCGGGCAGCATGCTCATGCCTTCGCGGCGTTCGCGCTCGCCCGCCACGGGACGGCGGCCATCGGCGTAGCGGTTGAGGCGGTGCTCATAGTCGCTGCTGGCGCGGTAGCCAGGCACGTAGCGGTCGTGCGGCGAGAGGGGGAACCAGCCCACGCCAGGGCGCTGGCCGTGGCTGGACCCGGCAGCTGGCCCATGGTTGCCGCCGACCCAGCCCACCAGCGCCGGCGCCCAGGGCACGCGCGCGCGGTCGCGTCCCGGTGCCCAGCCCCAGCGCTGGCCGCGCAGCACCCAGCGGCCGTAATGCGACGGCGCATAGCCCCACGGCGCATTGTCGACCCAGGTCCAGCCCCATGGGGCGATCCAGGTCCAGCGCCCGTCGCTGTACGGCGCCCAGCCCAACGGCACCGTGCTGGGCAGCCACAGCGGGCCATATTCCGCGTCATCCTGCCAGGCGCCGTAGCGGTCCAGCTCTTCATAGCCGGTGGTATCGTCCGTGACATAGCGCAAGGCCGGCGTGGCGACGGGCAAGGCTTCGGGCCAGTTGTCGAAGGCCACGCGCTGCAGGGCGCCCGTGCGCAGCTCGTCGTCCGTCAATTCCGCGCGCTTGCCGGCACGCAAGGTGATGCTGGCCGTCGTGCCATCCACGTCCGCCGCGCCTTCGAGCACGCTGACGACGCTGGTGCCGGGCTGGCGTTGCGCATCGATGCGCACCCAGCCAGGTTCGGTGAGCGTCACGCGGGTCTGGGCGGTGGTCAATTCCAGACCGCGCAGCGCGTCCGGGCTGCGCACGCGCACGCTGACACTGCCATAGCCGAGGTGCAGGCGAAAACTGTCGTCATCGAGCTCGCTCACTTCCAGCTCGGAATCGCCATCGAGGCGCACGGCGGCACCGCCCACGCGAAACTCGGCCAGCGCGCCGCGCATGGTGTTCAGGCGGTTATCCGTCGTGACGGGCCAGTTCAGCAAGGCGTTTTGCGCCTCGCCATCGCCGGCGCGCACCAGCACCTGGCCTTCGACGGTGGAAATGCGCCCAACGCGGGCGGGCGGGTCCTGCGCCAGGGCGCAGCTGCATGCCGACGACAGCAGCACGGCGCAGAGGGTTTTCAACAGGGGCAGGGGCAGGGTCGGACGCATGGCGCGCTCCAGGCAGGACGGACAGGGATGAAAGGTAGACTGCAGCCCGATTACAGTCCTATCGGGCCGGCACCGCAAGCGGGCTTACAAATGTTTGCATTTTGTCCTGTTTCAGGACGCTGCGTGGCTGCCCCGCTTGACGAAGAACAAGGCCGCGCCCACCGCCATCAGCAGGCCGCCAAAAAAGCGGTTCTGCTTTTTCACGGCGCGGGCATCGCGGAAAAAACGCTGCATCGACGAGGCCAGGAAGGCGTAGCTGTGCATCACGATCAGATCGATGGTGCACATGGTCACGGCCAGGATCAGCAATTGCGGCAGCAGCGGCGCCGTGGGGCTGATGAACTGCGGCAGCACCGCCACCATGAAGATGATGCCTTTCGGATTCGTCACATTGGTCAAGAAACCCGTCAGCACGCGCCGGCGGCCCGAGGGCAGCACGGCGGCCGCATGCAGGTCGCCCGCCACGGCCACCTTGGCGCGCCACTGCGACAGGCCCAGGTAGATCAGGTACAGCGCGCCCACCGTCTTGACGATGTTGAACGCCACTTCGGATGCCAGCAGCAAGGACCCCACGCCGGCGCCGGCGATGGCCAGCACGACCAGCAGCCCCAGCTGCAAGCCGAGGATGGTGGCGCTGGTCTTTTTCACCCCGTACGACAGGCCGTGCGACATCGACAGCACGGCGCCCGAACCGGGCGAGACGGCGATGATGGAAGCGGCGATGACAAAGGTGATCCAGGTGGCGAAGGGCATGCGGCGTCCAAAAAAATGATGATTAGCAATTTTACCCCGGCCAGTGCGGGCCTGCCGGCCATCCCTGGGGTAAGATCGGTGTCACGCCCTCGCTGCGCTTTTCCTTGCCGTACAACCAAGAATAACATCATGAAAAACAACACTTTCCTAGCCCGGACCTTCCCTGCCTTCCCCGTGGGAGCCCGCTGAGATGGCCGGCTCCAGCCTGCTGGCCCTGCTCGACGACATCGCCAGCATCCTCGATGACGTTTCCCTGATGACCAAGGTGGCCGCCAAGAAAACGGCCGGCGTGCTGGGCGACGACCTGGCCCTGAACGCGCAGCAAGTCGCTGGCGTGCGCGCCGAGCGCGAATTGCCCGTGGTGTGGGCCGTCGCCGTCGGTTCGCTGAAGAACAAGGCCATCCTCGTGCCGGCCGCGCTGGCCATCAGCGCGTTTGCCCCATGGGCCATCACGCCGCTGCTGATGGTGGGCGGCGCCTACCTGTGCTTCGAGGGCTTTGAAAAGCTCGCCCATAAATACCTGCATCCGGACGACAGCCACAAGGCCGAACTGGCGCAGGCGCTGCGCGACCCGCAAGTGGACCTCGTGGCGCTGGAAAAGGACAAGATCAAGGGCGCCATCCGCACCGATTTCATTTTGTCGGCGGAAATCATCGTCATCGCGCTGGGCACGGTGGCTGCGGCCACCTTCGCCGAGCAGGTGGCCGTCGTCGTCGGCATCGCCATCATCATGACGGTGGGCGTGTACGGCCTGGTGGCCGGCATCGTCAAGCTCGACGATGCGGGCTTTTACCTGTCCGCGCGCAAGGGCGCGGGCGCGCTGATGCAGGGCGTGCGGGCGTTTGGCCGCATGCTGGTCTCGGCGGCACCGAAGCTGATGAAATTTCTCTCCGTGGTGGGCACCTTGGCCATGTTCATGGTGGGCGGCGGCATTCTGACGCACGGCTGGCCGTGGGCCAGCGCCATGCTGCACCAGGTGGAAGTGGCCGTCGGCGGCGTGGCCCTCGTCGGTCCCGTGCTGGCCGCCATCACGCCCAGCCTGATCAATGCGGTGGCGGGCGTCATCGCCGGCGGCCTGGTGCTGGCCGGCGTCACGGCCGTCTCGGCTTTGTTGCGCATGATCAAGTCGCGCAAATAGGCTTTCTGGTCTGATGAGGCGGCAGGCGCATCCGTGCCTGCCGCCCCGGCCATGCCGGCGGCGCCTGCCCGCCCATGGAGACCCTATGCAGACGACTTCCTTCCAACGTCCCAGCAGTGCCTTTATCGGTGCCTCCTGGCTGGCCCTGCTGATCGGCATCCTGACTTATCTGGCCGGTCTGTGGAACGCCGGCATGGCGCTCAACGAGAAGGGCTATTACTTCACCATCCTCGCCTACGGCCTGTTCGCCGCCATCTCGCTGCAGAAATCCGTGCGCGACCGCAGCGAAGGCATCGCCGTGACGGGCATCTATTTCGGCCTGTGCTGGATTTCCGTGCTGCTGGCCTTGCTGCTGCTGACGGTGGGACTGTGGAACGCCACCTTGCAGAACAGCGAAAAGGGCTTCTATGCCATGGCATTCCTGCTCAGCCTGTTTGCTGCCGTGGCCGTGCAAAAGAACGTGCGCGACGTGGCGCGCGCCGCGGCGGCCACGCCCGGCGAGGTGGCGGGAACTTAAACGCCGCGCAGGCATCTATACCCGTATCCAGACGGGGAGGGGATGATGAGCGACCAGCAGAAACGTTTGCAGATGGCCCTGGAAGCGGCGCACATGGCAATCTGGGATTCGCGCATCGTCCATGGCCAGGTCATCGATGGCACGGTCAGCTGGTCGGCCAAGGGCGCCACCCTGCTGGGCATGGAAGAGCGCCCGCTCACGCATGCGTTCCGCGCCTTTCTCGACTGCGTGCACGCGGACGACCGCGACAAGGTGGTCAGCGTGCTGCAGGAAGGCGTGCGCCAGCGCGACGGCTACGCCCTGCAATACCGCGTCGTCTGGCCCGACGGCAGCGAACACTGGCTGGCGGCCAAGGCGCAAGTATTCATGGACGCGGCCGGCCATCCGGAGCGCACCCTGGGCATCATCTGGGATATCACGGAACACATGGCGCGCGAGCTGATGATCGCCGAGCGCAAGGAACTGGCCGAGGTGACGCTCAGTTCCATCGGCGACGGCGTGATGACCACCGACCCGTTCGGCAAGACGCGCTACCTGAACAGGGTGGCCGAGCAGTTGACGGGCTGGAGCAGCCAGATGGCCGAAGGCCTGGACATCGGGGACACCTTGCACCTCATCGATGAGCACACGGGTCAGCCGCTCGAACACGTGGCCATCAGGTGCCTGCGCCAGCGCCAGGCCATCGGCATGTCCATGCATACCCTGCTGATCACGCGCGACGGACGGCGCATCGCCGTCGAGGAATCGGCCGCCCCCATCTGGTCGCGCGAGGGCGACATCCTCGGCGCCGTGGTCGTGTTCCGCGACGTCAGCCATGAACGCAAGCTGACCCAGCAACTATCCTGGCAAGCCACGCACGATACCCTGACCAACCTGATCAACCGGCGCGAATTCGAGCACCTGGTGGCCGGCGCCCTGCACACGGCCAAGCAGGAGGGTCATGTGCATGCGCTGCTGTACCTGGACCTGGACCAGTTCAAGGTCATCAACGACACCTGCGGCCACGGCGCCGGCGACGTGCTGCTGCAGCTGTTGTCCAAGATGCTGCAGGGACAGATGCGCGACAGCGACATCCTGGCGCGCCTGGGCGGCGATGAACTGGGCGTGCTGCTGCCGCATTGCCCGCTCGACCACGCGCGCCTGATCGGCGAGCAACTGCGCCAGTCCATCCGCGAATTCCGCTTCGCCTGGGGCGAACGCAGCTTCGAGCTGGGCGTGAGCATCGGCATCGTGGAAATCAACCAGGACAGCAAGTCCATGAGCGAGCTGCTGAGCGCGGCCGACCAGGCCTGCTACCTGGCCAAGGAACAGGGGCGCAACCGCATTCACGTGTACCAGGAGTCCGACGTCATGCTGGCGCAGCGGCATGGCGAAATGCTGTGGATTTCACGCCTGAACGAAGCCTTCGAGCACGATTATTTCCGCCTGTACGCCATGCCCATCGTGCACCTGCACGACCAGCCGGAATTCCACGACGAGGTGCTGATCCGCATCCGCAACAGCAAGGGCGACCTGATCCTGCCCGGCGCCTTCATTCCCGCCGCCGAACGCTACGACATGATGCTGTCCATCGACCGCTGGGTGATCCGTGCCGTCTGCCACCATATCCAGAGCGTGCGCGACAGCCTGCCGCCCATCGAGGCCATGACGGAAAGCCGGCGCCGCGCGCCGGCCCTGTACTCGATCAACCTGTCGGGCGTCTCGCTGGCCGATACGGGCTTGCAGGACTACATCACGGCGCAGTTCGTGCACTACGCGATCGCCCCCGAACAGATCTGCTTTGAAATCACGGAAACGGCCGTCATCGCCAACCTGCCCAAGGCGCAAGCCTTCATGCACAAGCTCAAGGCGCTCGGCTGCCGATTTTCGCTCGACGACTTCGGCAGCGGCTTTTCCTCGTTCGGCTACCTGAAGGCCTTGCCCGTCGACTACCTGAAAATCGACGGCGTCTTCGTGCGCGACATCGCCAGCAACGCCATCAACCGCGCCATGGTCAAGGCCATCAATGAAGTGGGCCACGTGATGGGCCTCAAAACGGTGGCCGAATACGTGGAAGACGACGCCACCCTGGCCGTCATCCGCGAGCTGGGCATCGACTACGCGCAAGGCTACGCCGTGGGCAATCTGCGGCCGCTGACGGCGGGCAGCGACTAGCGCACGGCAGCCCGCCGTAAAACATGCCGCATTGCTATCGTTAAATACGTGCAAGCACGACCAATCTGGAGGATTTTGATCTACATCAATAAATTTGCGTTGGCGACTCCTTACACTGATCTCCGTTCTTGCAATCGTGCAAGTCTTACTCACCAATTGCTTATTTAACTGATCAGGAAGCCGCGACCATGCGCCAAAATTTGCCAGTGACTAACCGTGAAGTCCTCGTCTTGGACGATCAGGCCATCGTGTCGAAAACGGATATGAACGGCAATATCGTGTATGTGAATCCGTACTTCAGCCAGGTCAGCGGCTTCAGCGAGGCTGAACTGCTCGGTTCGCCGCAGAACATCGTGCGCCACCCGGACATGCCGGCCGAGGCGTTTGCCGACCTGTGGGCGTCGATCCAGGCGGGCACGCCATGGACGGGCCTGGTCAAGAACCGCTGCAAGAACGGCGACTTTTACTGGGTGCGCGCCAACGTCACGCCCATCCGCGAAGCGGGCAAGACCGTCGGCTACATGTCCGTGCGCGTGAAGGCCGACAAGGACCAGGTCAAGGCCACCGAAGAAGCGTACGCCGCCATCCGCAACAAGGAAGGCGGCAATATCGTCATCAAGAACGGACAGATCGTGCGGCCGGGCCTGGCGCACCTGCTGCACAGCCTGACCCACATGTCGCTGAACCTGCGCATCTGGGCCGCCACCTCCATCGTCAACTGTCTGCAACTGCTGGTGTGCATCATCAGCCTGTTCGCCGCCGGCGGCGAGATCACCAATTACGCCATCTTCGGCGCTACCCTGTTCGGCTTCCTGATCAACGTCTTCCTCTGGTACACCTTGCGCATGTCCGTGCTCAAGCCGCTGGGCAAGGCCCTGAACGGCGCGCGGGCCATTGCCGCCGGCGACCTGTCGGGCAGTTTCGAAACGGACAGCACGGATGAAATGGGCCAGCTGCTGCGCGCGCTGCAGCAAATGAACAGCAACCTGATCGCTACCATCCGCGACGTGCGCATCAACGTGGAAACCATGGCCGTGGCCACCAAGCAGATCGCCGTCGGCAATATGGACTTGTCGGGCCGCACGGAATCGCAGGCCGCCAGCCTGGAAGAAACGGCCTCCAGCATCGAGGAATTCTCGTCCACCGTGAAACAGAACGCGGACAATTCCGTGCAGGCGAACGAGCTGGCCGTGGCCGCCTCGAAAGTGGCGGTGCAGGGCGGCGAGATCGTTTCCGACGTCATCACCACCATGGATGAAATCAACACCTCGTCGAAGAAGATCGTCGACATCATCGGCCTGATCGAAGGCATCGCCTTCCAGACCAACATCCTGGCCTTGAACGCGGCCGTGGAAGCGGCGCGCGCCGGCGAGCAGGGCAAGGGCTTTGCCGTGGTGGCGGGCGAGGTGCGCAACCTGGCACAGCGCTCGTCGGTGGCAGCGAAAGACATCAAGCAGCTGATTGAAATTTCCGTCGGCAAGGTGGGCGCCGGCATGCAGCAGGTGAACCGCGCCGGCGCCACCATGGAGCAGGTGGTCAGCTCCGTCAAGCAGGTGACGGCCATCATGCAGGAAATCTCCATCGCCTCGCGCGAACAGAGCATCGGCGTCGACCAGGTCAACCAGGCCATCGCCCACATGGACCAGGTGACGCAGCAGAACGCGGCCCTCGTGGAAGAAGCGGCCGCGGCGGCCACGCGCCTGGCGGAGGAGGCGGCCAGCCTGTCGCAAGCCGTCAGCCTGTTCAATTTCGGCAAGATGCCGCCGCCGCGCCGCGTCGCCATGCCCGGCGGCAAATCCGGTGCCGCGAATACCGGCAAGAGCGCCGGCCTGAAACGCCTGGCCGCCTAAACTTTTCAAGAATTAAAACACATCATGCCTACACTACTCAGCAGTGCTTCCGCCGAACTGGACGCCGTCGTCGAATTCGACCCGGTCATCATCGGCAAGATGAGCCAGTCCGGCCCGCGCTACACGTCGTATCCCACCGCCGACCGTTTCAACGGGGACTTTGGCTATGGCAATTTCCTCGAAGCGCTGGCCGCCCTGCGCATGCGCGGCGGCCGCCGCCCGCTGTCGCTGTATGTGCACGTGCCGTTCTGCGACACCCTGTGCTACTACTGCGCCTGCAACAAGATCATCACGAAAGACCGCAGCAAGGCAGCCACCTATCTCAGCTATTTAAAACAGGAAATCGCCATGCAGGGCAAGCTGTTTGCCGGCATGAACCAGATCGAGCAGCTGCACTTCGGCGGCGGCACGCCCACCTACCTGAGCGAAAAACAGATGGACGAACTGATGCTGCATTTGCGCCAGCATTTCGAGTTCGCCGCCGATGAAGATGGCGAATACTCCATCGAAATCGACCCGCGCACGGTGTCGCGCGAACGCGTGTTCTCGCTGCGCGCGCAAGGGTTTAATCGCATCAGCCTGGGCGTGCAGGACTTTGACGACGACGTGCAGAAAGCCGTCAACCGCATCCAGCCGGAAGCGGAAACGGTGGCCATCATGCAGGCGGCGCGCGACGCCGGCTTCCGCTCGATCAGCATCGACCTGATCTACGGCTTGCCCAAGCAAAACCTGGAGACGATGACGGAAACCCTGCGCAAGGTGATCTCCGCCAGCCCGGACCGCATCGCCCTGTACCACTACGCGCACATGCCGCACCTGTTCAAGCCGCAGCGCCGCATCCTCGACGCCGACATGCCCGACAGCGCCACCAAGCTGGCCATGCTGGGTTTGTGCATCGCGCGCCTGACGGCCGCCGGCTATGTGTACATCGGCATGGACCATTTCGCCAAGCCCACGGACGACCTGGCCGTGGCGCAGCGCCAGGGCCGTTTGCACCGCAACTTCCAGGGCTATTCCACGCGGGCGGAAGCGGACCTGATCGCCTGCGGCGTGTCCGCCATCAGCTCCGTCGGCGCCGTCTACAGCCAGAATGAAAAAACGCTGGACGCCTACTATGAAAAACTCGATGAAGGCGTGCTGCCCATCGCGCGCGGCATCAAGCTCGATACGGACGATCTGCTACGCCGTATCATCATCCAGATGCTGATGTGTAATTTCGAATTATCGATCGCCACCATCGAACAGGCGCACCCCGTGCAGTTCCGCAGCTACTTCGCCAGCGAACTGGAAAAGCTGCGCGAACTGGCGCGCGACGGCTTGCTGGTGATCGAGGAAGACTGGCTGACGGTCACGCCGAAAGGGCGCTTGCTGATCCGCAATATCTGCATGGTCTTCGACCGCTACCTGACCCTGGCCCGCGCCAGCGCCACGCCGGACGCGCCGCAGCCGCTGCGCTACTCGAAAACCGTGTAGCACCGCCCCATGAATGCCCTGAGCTTCCTGCCGCTGTTCATGGTCGGCCTGGCCGGCAGCGTGCACTGCATCGGCATGTGCGGCGGCATCGTCGGCGCCCTGTCGCTGGGCGGTGGCACGCCAGCGGCGCCCGCGCGCCCCGTGATCGCCATCGCCGTGGCGCGCCCGGCATGGCAGACAAGCGTGCAGACCAATGCGCTGCGCGTGCTGGCCTACAACGGCGGGCGCATCGCCAGCTACATGCTGGCCGGTGCTGTCGCGGGCGGCATCGCCGGCGCCGGCATGCTGAGAATCGCCACCCTGCAAGTGGCCGGCTACTGGCTGGCCAACCTGATGCTCGTTGCCCTGGGCCTGTACCTGATGAACGCCTGGCGCGGCCTGGCCCATCTGGAGGCGGCAGGCAACGTGATCTGGCGCCGCGTGCGCCCTTTATTGAAACCCCTGATGCCGATGGATACCGTCTTCAAGGCGCTGGCCGTGGGCGGGCTGTGGGGCTGGGTGCCGTGCGGCATGGTCTACAGCGCCCTGCTGACGGCCATGCTGCAAGGCTCGGCCCTGCATGGCGCGGCCGCCATGGGTGCCTTTGGCCTGGGCACCTTGCCCATGCTGTTCGGCATGGGGCTGCTGGGCACGCGCCTGCGCGCGCAGCTGCAGCGCCGTCCCGTGCGCATCGCCAGCGGCGCGCTGGTGCTGGGCTTTGGCGTGCTGGGCTTGCTGCGCGCCGCCAATGGCGTGTCGCTGGGCTGGCTCGACGCCCTGTGCGTCACGGGCCATCCATGAACAGACGCATGAAAACAAACTTATGAATGCTGTACTACAACCAGCCGCCTGCTTCCATTGCGGCCTGCCCGTGCCCTCAGGCTCCAGCTGGAACGTCACCATCGACGACGTGCCGCGCGCCATGTGCTGCCCCGGCTGCGAAGCGGTGGCGCACACCATCGTCGACATCGGCCAGAGCGCGTATTACCGCGAGCGCGACGAATACGCCGTCAACGCGGCCGGCGCCGCCATGGTGCCGCCCGAATTGCGCCTGTACAGCAATGACGATGCGCAATTCGCGCGTGACGCCAGCAGCTGCGAAGCAACCCTGTCCGTCGAAGGCATCCGCTGCGCCGCCTGCGTCTGGCTGATCGAGCGCCAGCTGACGCGTTTGCCCGGCGTGCAGGCGGCCAGCCTGAACGTCGCCACGGAGCGCCTGTACGTGCGCTGGAGCCGCGCCGACTGCGAGCCGGGCGACATCCTGCAAGCCGTGCGGCAAGTCGGCTACACGGCCTATCCGTATGACGCCGTGCGCCATGGCGAGCGCCTGCAACAAGCCAGCAAGACCCTGGGCCGCCAGCTGTTCGTGGCCGGCCTGTCGATGATGCAGGTGATGATGTACGTGGCCCCGTCCTACCTGGCCGCCGAGGATGGCACCCTGGACGACAGCATGGCCAGCCTGATGCGCTGGGCCAGCCTGCTGCTGACGCTACCTGCCATCTGCTATTCCGCCATGCCCTTCTTCCAGGGCGCCTGGACCAGCCTGCGCGCGCGCACCCTGGGCATGGACGTGCCCGTCGCGCTGGGCATCCTCGCGGCCTTCTTCGGCAGCGTGGTGGCGACGTTCACGGGCCGCGGCGAGGTGTATTACGACTCGGCCACGATGTTCATCTTCCTCTTGCTGTGCAGCCGCTATTTCGAGCTGCAGGCCCGCCGCAAGGCCGCCTCCGCGCTGGAGCGCCTGCAGCACGCCTTGCCCGCCTCGGCGTCGCTGATGGCGGGCTTCCCGGACAGCCGCGCCACCACCCTGGTGCCGGCCGGCAGCCTGGCCGTGGGCGACATCATCCTCGTCAAACCGGGCGAGGCGATCGCTGCCGACAGCGTCATCATCGAGGGCACGAGCGCGCTCGATTTATCACTGCTGACGGGCGAAAGCGCGGCGCAGCGCAGAAAAACGGGCGAGCGCGTGCCGGGCGGCGCCATCAACGCCAGCGCGGCGCTCATCCTGCGCGTGCTGAAACCGGCGCGCGAAAGCACCCTGTCCGACCTGTTAAAACTCATCGAGCGGGCCGGCAGCGGCAAGCCGCAGATCGCGCAATGGGCGGACAAGGTGGCCGCCTGGTTCGTGCTGGGCCTGCTGCTGTTTGCCGTCGCCGTGTTCGCCTTCTGGAGCTGGCACGATCCCGCGCAGGCGTGGCCCGTGGCCATTGCCGTGCTGGTCGTCTCGTGCCCCTGTGCACTCTCCCTGGCGACGCCGACGGCGCTGGCCGCCGCCACCGACAGCCTGCTGCGGCGCGGCGTGCTGATCGTCCAGCCCCACGTGCTGGAAACCCTGCACCGCGCCACCCATATCGTCTTCGACAAGACGGGGACATTGACCCTGGGCCGGCCCGTGCTGCGGCAAACCGAAGCGCTGGGCAGCATGGACGATGACGCCTGCCTGCAAGTGGCCGCCGCGCTGGAAGCGGGCAGCGCCCATCCGCTGGCGCAGGCGATCCTGGCGGCGGCAGGCGACCGCGCGCGCGCGCATGCGCAGCAGTTGCAGGAAGTGCAGGGCCAGGGTCTGGAAGGCGTCGTCGACGGCGTGCGCTACCGCCTGGGCAATGCGGCCTTTGTCGCCGCCATCGCCGGGCCGCCGCTGGGCGACACGGCCGTCGGCATGCAGGGCATGACGCCGCTGTACCTGGGCGCGCAGGGACGCTGGCTGACGCGCTTCCTGCTCAGCGATGCGCTGCGCCCGGAAGCGGCTGACGTGGTCGCGTATTTCCACCGGCGCGGCAAGCAGGTGGTGCTGCTCAGTGGCGACCAGGAAGCGCTGACGCAAAGCGTGGCGGCGGAAGTGGGCATCGCCACGGCGTGCGGCGAATGCCTGCCCGATGAAAAACTCGACTTCGTGCAGCAATTGCAGGCGACGGGCGCCGTGGTGGCGATGGTGGGCGACGGCATCAACGACGCGGCCGTGCTGAGCGCGGCCGACGTCTCCTTCGCCATGGGCTCCGGCGCCGCGCTGGCGCAAGCGCATGCGGATACGGTGCTGCTCTCCAGCCAGCTGGTTTCCGTGCTGGACACGGCGAAGACGGCGGCGCGCAGCATGCGCATCATCCGCGAAAACCTGGGCTGGGCCACCTTGTACAATCTGACCGCCATCCCGGCCGCCGCGCTGGGCTATTTGAACCCGTGGCTGTCCGGCGTCGGCATGGCCGCCAGTTCGGCCGTCGTCATCGCCAATGCCTTGCGCCTGCGGAAAATGTAATGGAAGCCCTCTACCTCCTCATCCCTTTGAGCGTCATCGTCGTCTTCATCGCCCTGTGGGTGTATTTCACGGCCTCGGACAGCGGCCAGTTCGACGACCTGGTAGGACCGGGCCTGCGCGTGCTGCAGGACGATGACGCGACCGCCAAGCCGGCCCCCGGCGACGCGCCGCCCCCTTGATTTTGCCAGTCCGGCAAGCGCCGTTGCGGCATCGCCGGCAGCGTTTTTTTGTCCCCCATCCGGCCCGTCTTGCAGGGATCTTGCATGGCTTTTTTTACCTGAATCGCGTTTTATTTTGATGCCAGTTAACTACGCTTATTTCATCTGGGGAATTTTGATCCACATCAAAGTTTTTTAGCGGTCAAACACTTACTCTCTGGCCACCATCATAAATAGTAATTCCAGGGAGAGTCTTTGTGGATCAATCGCTGAACTATAACTACAAGATCGTGAAGCAATTCGCGGTCGCTACTGTGGTATGGGGCATCATCGGCATGCTGGTTGGCGTTATCATCGCCGCTCAGCTGGCCTGGCCTGCCCTGAACCTCGACATACCATGGCTGACATACGGACGCCTGCGTCCGCTGCACACGAACGCGGTGATTTTCGCCTTCGGCATCTGCGGCCTGTTCGCCACTTCGTACTACGTGGTGCAACGCACCTGCCAGGTGCGCCTGTTTTCCGACAAGCTGGCCGCCTTCACCTTCTGGGGCTGGCAAGCGGTGATCCTGTGCGCCGTCGTCACCCTGCCTATGGGCATGACACGCGGCAAGGAATACGCGGAACTGGAATGGCCTATCGCCATCCTCATCGCCGTCGTCTGGATCGCTTACGCCATCGTGTTCTTCGGCACCTTGATCAAGCGCAAGGTCAAGCACATCTACGTGGCCAACTGGTTCTTCGGCGCCTACATCCTGGCCGTGACGATTTTGCACGTGGTCAATGGCGCCGTCATGCCAGCCTCGTTTACCAAATCGTATTCCGCGTATGCGGGCGTGCAGGACGCCATGATCCAGTGGTGGTACGGCCATAACGCGGTGGGCTTCATCCTGACCGCCGGCTACCTGGGCATGGTCTATTACTTCATCCCGAAACAGGCCGAGCGCCCCGTGTACTCGTACCGCTTGTCCATCGTCCACTTCTGGGCGCTGATCTTCACCTACATGTGGGCGGGCCCGCATCACCTGCACTACACGGCATTGCCTGACTGGACGCAATCGATCGGCATGGTCTTCTCGCTGGTCCTGCTGGCGCCAAGCTGGGGCGGCATGATCAACGGCATCATGACCCTGTCGGGCGCCTGGCACAAGCTGCGCACCGATCCGATCCTGAAATTCATGATCGTCTCGCTGTCGTTCTACGGCATCGCCACCTTCGAAGGTCCGATGATGTCGATCAAGACCATCAACTCGCTGTCGCACTACACCGACTGGACCGTTGCCCACGTGCATGCGGGCGCCCTGGGCTGGGTGGGCTTCATCACCATGGGTTCCATCTACTACCTGCTGCCGCGCCTGGCGGGCCGCACGCAGATGCACAGCACGCGCCTGGTCGACGTGCACTTCTGGGTGGCCACCATCGGCATCGTGCTGTACATCGCCGCCATGTGGATCGCCGGCGTGATGCAGGGCCTGATGTGGCGCGCGGTCAATCCGGACGGCACCCTGACCTACACCTTCGTGGAAAGCGTGAAAGCCACGTATCCGTACTACGTGGTGCGCGTGGCCGGTGGCCTGCTGTACCTGTCGGGTATGTGCATCATGGGCTACAACACCTGGATGACCCTGCGCGGCAGCAAACTCCCCGTCGCCCGCATTCCGGAACTGAACGCGGCGCACGCCTGATAGGAGCAAGAGCAAATGAAATTTTCACATGCATGGATTGAGAAAAACCCCTGGCTGCTGATCGCCCTGGTCACGGTGGTGATCAGCATCGGCGGCGCCGTCGAGATCGTCCCCCTGTTCTTCCAGAAGAGCACGACGGAACCCGTCGCCGGCCTGAAGCCGTACTCGCCGCTGCGCCTGGCGGGCCGCGACATCTACGTGCGCGAAGGCTGCTACAACTGCCACTCGCAGATGGTGCGTCCGCTGCGCGCGGAAACGGAACGCTATGGCCACTATTCCGTCGCCGGCGAGTTCGTCTACGACCGGCCGTTCCAGTGGGGTTCCAAGCGCACGGGGCCCGACCTGGCCCGCGTGGGCGCGCGCTACAGCGACGAATGGCACCGCACGCACTTGAACAACCCGCGCGACGTGGTGCCCGAGTCGAACATGCCGGCCTACCCCTGGCTGGCGAAGACCAAGCTGGCGCCTGACGAGATCATGCCGAAGATGCGCGCCCTGCAGCGCCTGGGCCAGCCGTACAGCGATGAAGAAATCGCCGCCGGCCCCGCGCAGCTGCAGGACAAGACGGAAGAAGACGCCCTGGTCGCCTATCTGCAAGGCCTCGGTACATTAATCAAAACAAGGAATTAGCATGGCAATCGACAACCTGTTTGACAGCGCCAGCAGCGTCATGACGGTGGTTTCCTTTACGACGTTCGTGGGCATCCTGTGGTGGACGTTCAGCCGCAGCAATAGCGACTTCGACGCGGCGGCCCGCCTGCCGTTCGCCGACGACGCGCTCGACTATCCGGCCGAGGCCGAGATGAACCTGGCGAAGGAGCACAACCATGGCTGACTTTACCAATGGCTTCTGGAATATCTACATCATCGTGCTGTCCCTGCTGGGCATCATCGGCTGCGGCGTGCTGCTGTACTCGCAATCGAAAGTGAAAGTGCCGGCCGGCGCCCCCGCCGACGGCACCACGGGCCACGTCTGGGACGAGGACTTGAAGGAACTCAATACGCCGATGCCGCGCTGGTGGATGTGGCTGTTCTACATCACCATCGTCTTCGCGCTGGCCTATCTGTTCCTGTATCCGGGCCTGGGCAACTATGCCGGCAGCCTGGGCTGGAAATCGACGGGCCAGTACGAGGAAGAGCTGAAGAAGGCGGAAGCCGACTACGGCCCCCTGTTCAACAAGTACCTGGGCCAGGACCTGAAAACGGTGGCCGCCGATCCGCAGGCGCAAGCCATCGGCCAGCGTCTGTTCCTGACTTACTGCGCGCAGTGCCACGGTTCGGATGCGCGCGGCAACAAGGGCTTCCCCAACCTGACGGACAAGGACTGGCTGTATGGCGGCGAACCCGACATCATCAAGACCACCATCATGCACGGCCGTAACGGCCAGATGCCGCCGATGGGCGCCGCGCTCGGTTCGGAAAAGGATGTCGAGAACGTGGCCCATTATGTGCTGAGCCTGTCCGGTTCCACCTCGGACCCCGTCAAGTCGGTGCTGGGCAAGGCCAAGTTCGGCGCCTGCATGGCCTGCCACGGCGCCGATGGCAAGGGTAACCAGATGCTCGGTGCGCCGAACCTGACGGACAAGACCTGGCTGTATGGCGGCAGCGCCGATACCATCATGGAAACCATCCGCAAGGGACGCAGCAACACCATGCCGGCCTTCAGCGACTTCCTCGGCGAATCGAAGGTCCACGTGCTGTCGGCGTATGTCTGGAGCCTGTCGAATCCGCAGGCGCCCGCGAAGTAAACAATGGAACCTCAAGTCATCAAGATGTATGCGGCCCGCGAGCAAATCTACCCTCGCGAGGCCAAAGGACGCTACGCTACCTGGCGATGGGTATGCGTCTGGCTTACCCAGCTTGCGTTCTACGGCTTGCCGTGGCTGACATGGAATGGCAGGCAAGCCCTGCTGTTCGATCTGACCACGCGCAAGTTCTACATTTTCGGCGTCGTGCTGTGGCCCCAGGATTTCATCTACCTGGCGGCCCTGCTGATCATCTGTGCGTATTTATTGTTCCTCGTCACGGCCATTGCCGGGCGGGTGTGGTGCGGTTTTTCCTGTCCGCAAACGGTGTACACGGAAATCTTCCTGTGGGTCGAACGCAAGATCGAGGGCACGCGCAGCGCGCGCATGGCCCTCGACAAGCAGGGCCCGTCCCTGCGCAAGGCCTTCAAGAAGACGGCAAAGCACGTGGTGTGGGGCGCCATCGCCCTGTGGACAGGCTTTACCTTCGTCGGCTACTTCACGCCGATCAAGGAACTGGCGCATTCGGTGACCACCCTGAACTTCGGTCCCTGGGAATGGTTCTGGGTCCTGTTCTACAGCCTGGCAACCTATGGCAACGCGGGCTGGCTGCGCGAGCAGGTGTGCAAATACATGTGCCCCTACGCGCGTTTCCAGAGCGCCATGTTCGACCAGGACACCCTGATCATCACCTACGATGCCAAGCGAGGCGAGCCGCGCGGCGCGCTGAGCAAGAAGGCCGGCAACAACGACAAGCTGGGCGACTGCATCGACTGTACCTTGTGCGTGCAGGTGTGTCCGACCGGCATCGATATCCGCAATGGCCTGCAGTATGAATGCATCGGCTGCGCCGCCTGCGTGGATGCCTGCAACAGCGTGATGGACAAGGTCGACCGGCCACGCGGACTGGTACGCTACAGTACCGACCATGCGATGGAGAACAACTTCAATTCGCAGCAGATCCGCCGGCGCGCCATGCGGCCGCGCGTGCTGATCTACACGTCCATCCTGGCCCTGATCATCATCGCCGTGTGTACCTCGCTGGCCCTGCGCACGCCATTGAAAATGGACGTGATCCGCGACCGCGGCTCGATGGGACGCGAAGTGGAAGATGGCATGATCGAGAACGTTTACCGTCTGCAGATCATGAACACCTCGGAGCAAAGCCAGCATTTTAAAATCAGCGTCTCCGGCTTGCCGGGCCTGACCTTGCTGACGCGCGACGAAGTGACCCTGCAGCCGACGGAAACCCTGGGCTGGCCCATCCGCCTGCGCGTGCCGCACGGCGTGGGCGAGAAGGGCTCGAACAAGATCGCCATCGAGCTGCAATCGCTGGACGACCCGTCGCTGCATGTGCGGGAAAACGCGGTCTTCATCGTGCCGCGGTAACGGTGATGCGGGGGCCGGACCCTGCGGGTCCGGCCCCCGCATTTCGCCGTTGGGGTACCAGCTATTTATTTCAACCCAGAAGCAAATACTGGGGCCAGACGGGGACGCCGAGTCCCGCAGGGTCTGACCCCAAGGAGATCTAAAATGTCCAAGACCGCAAAACTGCAAGCCTCCGCCGATCCCTGGTACAAGCACCGCTGGCCGTGGCTGCTGATGGTGGGCCCGGGCCTGTCCGTCGTTGTCGGCAGCACCATGGGCTATATCGCGTTTACGCAGCCCGATGCGCTGGTGGTGGGCGACTATTACAAGCAGGGCAAGGCCATCAACCAGGACTTGCGGCGCGATACGGCCGCCAGCAACCTGGCCATGTCGACCAGCCTGGCATATGACGTGGCGGCGGCGCGCCTGACGGGTTCCGTGCACAGCTTCGGCAAGGCTTACCAGGCGCCGCTGCAACTGCACCTGGCGCATGCCACCCAGCCGGAAAAAGACATCAAGCTGCTGGTGCAGCCCGATGCGGCCGGCAACTTCTCCGTGGCCCTGCCCATGCTGGAGCGCAGCCGCTGGCAAGTACTGGTGGAAAACAATACGCGCGAGTGGCGCCTGTCCGGCATCTGGACCTGGCCGGCACAGCGCGCCATCGCGCTGCATGCGGATGAAGAGTTATAAAACTATTTGCAGGTGTCCGTGCCGGCCGTAATCGCCTTCAGCTTGGCTGGCTGCAAGATCTCGATCTCGCGGTTCGACACGCGCAACCAGCCTTCCTTCTTGAACTTCGACAATAGCCGGCTGACGCTCTCGATGGTCAGGCCCAGGTAATTGCCGATTTCCTCGCGCGACATGCGCAGCTGGAAGTTGCTGCCCGAATAGCCGCGTGCCTCGTAGCGCGAGGCCAGGTTGACGATGAAGGCGGCAAAACGCTGCGTCGCCTGCATATTACCCAGCAACAGCATGACACTTTGCTCGCGCGTGATTTCCTGGCTCATCATGCGGTGGAAATGGCGCAGCAGGGTGGGCATATTGCCCAGCAATTGTTCCAGGCTAGAAAACGGGATTTCACATACTTCGCTGTCTTCCAGCGCCACGGCGTTGCAGTGGTGGCGGTCGGCGCTGATGGCGTCCATGCCCAGCAATTCGCCCGCCATCTGGAAACCCGTCACCTGCTCTTCGCCGCCCGGATTGATCTGGTAAGTCTTGAAGTGGCCTAGGCGGATGGCATACAGGTTCTGGAACGAGTCGCCGATGCGGAACAGCGAGGCGCCGCGCGCTACCTTGCGGCGGCGGCCGATAATCTGGTCCAGCCTGTCCATGTCGCCCACGTCAAGCCCCATCGGCAGGCACAATTGATGCATGCTGCACGTCGAGCAGCGCGCACGCAACGCTTCCACGTTCACGGCAGGCAAGGCTGGAGAGAGTAGCGCTTCTGTCATGTCAGACCCTTTTAGAAAAATGCAACAACAAGTTTACTGCATAGTGCGCTCACATGTGCCAATTTCCCCGCATTTCCCCTTTATTTCGCTCAATAAACGACTTCCCGCATTTAATTTTATGGCAACATCCATACAAGTTCATGCCCGGGCGCGCATTTCCACGGCCCGTGCTTGCCAAGTTGACGTATTGATAGGAAAATTCCTGACAGCATTATCTGCCGCCTGTGCCTCCGGGTACTGAAAAGGAAATCATGAAGCCTCTCGGCATTAAAGCAAAAGTCGCGCTGGCCACCAGCCTGACCTCGATCGCCATGATCGCCGTGGTGACCATGGTGCAGGTCAAGCACATGCGCGACGACTTCACCCAGGTTTTGCTGAGCCAGCAAACGGCGCTGATCGAACGCACCGCGGACGAGCTCGACGACAAGCTGGCCATGCTGCTCGACATCATCACCCAGACGGCGCGCCACCAGCCGCCCTCCCTGATGGCCGACCCCGGCCAATTGCGCGAGTACTACACGCAGCGCGCCATGCTGGCCCTGTTCGACGACGTGCTGGTGCTCGACACGCAAGGCAAGGTGGTGGCCAACGTGCCCGAGGTGCAGGGACGCAACGGCGTCGACGTGGCCGACCGCGCCTACTTCCAGACGGTGATGCGCACCAAAAAGGCCATGATCACGGAACCGATGCTGGGCAAGACCAGCCATCTGCCCATCGTGCAGATGGTCGCGCCCGTGCTGGACAACAACGGCGAGGTGGCCGGCATCGTCATCGGCGTGCTGCGCCTGTACAAGGACAATATGCTGGGCCACTTGCGCACGGCCAAGGTGGGCAAGAGCGGCTATTACTTCATCCTCACGCGCGAAGCCGTGCCGCGCTATGTGCTGCACCCCGATGCCAGCCGCTTGCTGCACCCGCGCGCGCCGAACGCCAACCTGGTCACCACCCAGCTGCTGAAGGAAGACGGCGAGGGCAGCATGGTCAGCACCAACAGCCGCGGCGTCACGGCCGTCAACAGCTTCAAGCGCTTGAACTCCGTGAACTGGCTGCTGGCCGCCTCGCTGCCCGTGGCGGACGCGTTCGAGCCCTTCAATGGCGTGCTGTCGCGCCTGGTGCTGTGGAGCATCTGCGCCTCGCTGCTGGCCGCTGCCGTGCTGGGCTGGGTCACCGTGCGCCTGCTGTCGCCGCTGGTGCGCCTGCGCGACACCCTGCTGTCGCTGCGCAAGTCGGGCAGCCGCTTTACCCCCGTGCCGGTGCAGCAGCGCGACGAGATCGGCGAGCTGACGGAAGCGTTCAATGGCCTGATGAGCGAGCGCGACCGCTTGCAGCAGGAAGTCGAGGCGCGCGCCAGCGAACTGGAAGAGGAGCGCGACCGCGCCGAGGCGGCGAATCGGGCGAAGAGCGATTTCGTCGCCAACATGAGCCATGAAATCCGCACGCCCCTGAACGCCGTGCTGGGCATGGTGTATTTGCTGGGCAATACCAAGCTCAACACCGAGCAGCGCAAATACCTGACCATGGTGCGCGTGGCGGGGCAATCGCTGCTGGGCATCCTCAACGACGTGCTGGATTTTTCCAAGATCGAGGCGCGCCGCATGGACTTGTCGCCCGTCGAATTCGACCTCGATGAAGTCATGAATACCCTGGCCACGACGATGACCATGAATGCGGGCGAGAAGGAGCTGGAACTGGCGATCGCCGTCGAACCGGACGTGCCGCGCCGCCTCGTGGGCGACGCCCAGCGCCTGCAGCAGATTCTCGTCAACCTGGCCGGCAACGCCATCAAGTTCACCGAGAGCGGCGAAGTGGTGGTGGCCGTCAGCGTGGCGGAAAGCAAGCACGAGCGGGCCTGGCTGCGCTTCGAAGTGCGCGACACGGGCATCGGCATGACGGCCCAGCAGCAAGCCCAGCTGTTCACGGCCTTTTCCCAGGGCGATCAAAGCATCACGCGGCGCTTTGGCGGCACGGGCCTGGGCCTGGCCATCAGCAAGCACCTGATCCACATGATGGGCGGCGAAATCGCCGTTGCCAGCAGCGAAGGCAAGGGCAGCCGCTTCTGGTTCAGCGTGCCGTTCGAGGTGCTGGCGCAGCCGGCCGAAACGCGCCGCACGCCCACCTTGGGGCCGCTGCGCCTGCTGGTGGCCGACGACAACCGCACCACGCGCGAACTGATCGTCAAGCTGATCCACGCCTGGGGCTGGAATGCGGACGAGGTGGATTCGGGCTTCGCCGCCATCGAACTGTACCGCGAGCGCCTGGCGCAGCAGCAACCGTACGACGTCGTGCTGGCCGACTGGCACATGCCCGTCATGGATGGCCTGGCCACGGCCAAGGCCATCCGCCAGGCGGCGTCCGGCCAGCGCCAGCCCATCGTGGTGATGGTCAACGCCTTTGCCCGTAATCACCTGGAGGAAATTTCCAGCGCGGCCGAGGCGGATGTCGTCCTGATGAAGCCGATCACCGGCTCCAGCCTGTTCGACGCCCTGCACCAGGCGCTGATCGCCAAGGAAAACGGCAGCGAGCAGCGCATGCTGCACCAGCCGCTGGGCACGGAACTGGCCGGCGTGCATTTCCTGCTGGTGGAAGACAATCATTTGAACCAGGCCGTGGCGCGCGGCATCCTCGAACACATGGGCGCCACCCTGGACGTGGTGGGCGACGGCTTGCAGGCGGTGGAACGGCTGCGCACGGAAGCGCTGCGCTACGACATCGTGCTGATGGACATGCAGATGCCCGTCATGGATGGCTTCAGCGCCACCCAGCTGATCCGCACGGAACTGCGGCTGAACCTGCCCGTGATCGCCATGACGGCCGGCGTGCTGGCTTCCGAGCGCGAACGCTGCATGTCGGCCGGCATCACCGATTTCATCGCCAAGCCCGTGGTGGTGGAAGAGATGATGGAAGTGATCAGCCGGCACTTGCCGAAACGCCCGCCCGTGCAGCTGGCCAGCGCGGCGCCCAGCGTCGATGAAGAAGTGTTTTCCATGGCCCCGCTGATGCGCGTGATGGGCCGCGATGCGAAGGGTCGCGGCGTGCTGCGGCGCATGGTGGAAGACGCGCTGAACAAGGGCATGACGCCCTTGCGCGACGCCGAAATGGCGCTGCAGGCCGGCCATCACAGCGACGTGGCGCGCATCCTGCACGGCTTGCGCGGCTCCGTCGGCACGCTGGGCACCAAACGGCTGATCCGCGCCGCCTTTGCCACCGAGGAAGCCATCGATGCGGGCCGCCACGACGCGGTGCCGGCGCTGCTGGCAGCAGTGGGAGCCGAACTGGAACAGGCGCTGGCGGCGGCGACGGAATGGTTGTCCCGGCTGGAGGATTAAGCTCGTTTGAACCCAGGAGATAAAGGCCGGGGTCGTCCCCTCAGGGCACGCCCCCGGTCCTTGCTTGGGGTTTAGGCGGGCACGCCCAGAATCACGCTCGACGCCTTGAACATCGCCGTCACGCTGCTGCCGATGGCGATGCCCATCCCGCTGCAGCTTTGATTCGTGATGATGGCGGCAATCGTGCCGCCGCGCGGCAGATCGAGCACCACTTCCGTGTTGACGGCGCCCGTCTGCACGCGGGTGACGGTGCCGGCCAGCTGGTTGCGCGCGGAAAAGCGCGCGCCCACGCTGTCGGCCACGAGGATGATGGACGACGCCTTGACCAGCGCGAACGCTTCGGCGCCCGGCACCAGGCCCAGGCTTGCGCTGCTGCCCTGCGTGACGATGGCCACGATGTGCTGGCCGCCCGGCAATTCCAGGGTCACTTCATCGTTGACGGCGCCCGCCTTCAGCGCGGCCACCTTGCCGAGGAATTGATTGCGCGCCGTGGTTTTCATGGCCATCCTGCGGATGAGCAGCAAATCGTCGGCGATGCCTTCCGCCTGGCTGCCCAGCTGGCGCAGGTAGCGCGCATGTTCGCGCTCGATGATGCGGAAATTGTCGACCAGCTGGCGTCCCCGCTGCGTCAGCCGCGTGCCGCCGCCGCCCTTGCCGCCCGTCAGGCGCTCGACCAGCGGTTCGCCGGCCAGGTTGTTCATGGCGTCGATGGCATCCCAGGCCGCCTTGTAGCTCATCTTGACGAGCTTGGCCGCCTGCGTGATGGACCCGCACTCGCCGATGGCGCCCAGCAATTCCACGCGGCCCGCGCCGCCCAGGTTCTCGCCGCCCACCGTCATCCATACCGAGCCTTGCAGGCCGATTTCCGTTGCTGCCGATTTATCCGATTCGCTCATCCAGTACCCTGTCGTCCAATGCCCTGTTGTCTTCCATGCGGTCGATCTGTCCGTCGCGCAAGTAGAGCACATGTTCGCCCAGGATGCGCGCATCTTCCGGATCATGCGTGATCAGGATCATGGGCACTTCCAGGCGCTGCTGCCACTGGCTCAGTTCCAGACGCATTTTGACACGCAGGGCGGGATCGAGGGCGGCAAACGGCTCGTCGAGCAGCAATGCCGCCGGGTCGGCCACCAGAGCCCTCGCCAGCGCCACCCTTTGGCGCTGGCCGCCGGACAACTCGTCGGGAAACTGGTGCGCCAGTTCCTGCAAGTGAAACGCGTCAAGCCAATGGTCGACTTTTGCCAGCTTGTCGCGCGCGCGCGGATTGAGCCAGCCCTTTGCCAGGCCGAACCCCACGTTCTGGCGCACCGTCAGGTGCGGGAACAGGGCGTAATCCTGGAACAGATAGGCCACGTTGCGCTGCTGCGGCGGCAGGTTGATGCCGGCGGCCGAATCGAACAGGGTGCGGCCATTCAGACGGATATGGCCTGCGTCCGGGGTGAAGAGGCCGGCAATGGCTTTCAGGGTCATGCTCTTGCCGGCGCCGGACGGGCCATACATGGCGATGCGCTGGCTGCCGGACGTGCATTGCACCTGCAGCTCAAAACTGCGTTTGCCGGAGCGCAAGGTGGCGCGGAGGTCGAGGTCGAGTTGCATGGGCGTCATTTGTGAACGATGCGTCCGGGCGCCAGGCGGCCGGCCGACAGCAGCACGACGATGCAGACGATGGACGTGATCAGCACGAGAGTGTTGGCGACGTCGTCCTGGCCCGCCTGCACGGCTTCATACACGGCGACGGACAAGGTCTGCGTCTTGCCGGGAATGCTGCCAGCGACCATCAGGGTCGCGCCAAACTCGCCCAGCGCGCGCACGAAGCCCAGCAAGACGCCGGCCAGGATGCCGCGCCATGCCAGCGGTAACGTCACGCGGAAGAAAATCGCCATTTCCGAGATGCCCAGCACGCGGGCCGCCTGTTCCAGCTGGCCATCGACGGCTTCGAAGGCGGCGCGCGCCGGTTTGAAAACGAGGGGAAAGGCGACCACCGTGGAAGCGATCACGGCGCCCTGCCAGGTAAAGATGAGGTTGATGCCGAAGTGTTCCTGCAGCCAGATGCCGAGGGTGCCGCGCCGGCCCAGCAACACCAGCAGGTAATAGCCGAGCACGGTGGGCGGCATCACCATCGGCAGAGTCAGGAGGGCGTCGAGCAGCTCGCGCCCGGGAAAGCGCGTGCGCGCCAGCAGGTAGCCCGTACCGATGCCAAGCAACAAGTTGAGCGCCGTGGCCCACGCCGCCACCTTCAGCGACAGGGCCAGCGCGGTCCAGGCGATATCCATGTGCCGTCGTTTGCTTTATGGCTTCTTGAAACCGTATTTGGCGAGGATGGCTTGCGCCGGCGCCGTCTGCAGGTAGCTGACGAAACGCTTCGCTTCGGCCTGGTTGGCGCTATCCTTGATGGTGGCGATCGGATACAGCACGGGCGCCTCCAGCGGCACTTCCAGCACCACGTTGACCTTGTCCTTCATGATGGCCGCGTCGGTGCCATACACGAAGCCCGCATCGACTTCGCCGCGCGCCACGTAGTCGAGCGACTGGCGCACGTTCTGCGTGCTGATGGCTTTCGGCTGCACGGCGTCCCACAGTTTCGCCTTTTTCAATGCGCCTTCCGAATAGCGGCCGACGGGCACGCTGGCCGGATTGGCAATGGCCACGCGCGTCACGCCCTTCTGCGTCAGGTCTGTCAGGCTCTTGATACCCAGCTTGCTATCGTGCGGCACGATCAGTACCAGGCTGTTGCCGACGAAATCGTGCCGGTCGGCCGGCAATACCAGGCCCTGTTTTTGCGCCGCATCCATGGTTTCCTGGTCGGCCGAGGCAAACACGTCCACGGGCGCGCCCTTGACGATCTGCTGCAGCAGCACGCCCGAGGCGGCAAAGTTCAGGGACACCTTGCTGCCCGGGTACTGCGCCTCATAGCCCTGCGCCGCATCCTTGAACGCATTCGTCAGGCTGGCCGCGGCCGAGACCACCACTTCGCCGGCAAAGGCGGACGAGGCGGCGCTGGCGAGCAGGGCGGTGCCGAGGAGCTTGGCGAGGGAAGTGAGGCGCATGGTCGTATCCTTAATGAGAAGAGAACAAGGCCCGTAATATACACCGATATATAACGTTCTGCCATTGCGTGGGTCAAGCAATGGCAAAGAGCAAAGGGGGAAGCCGCAGCCATGCGCTGGACGCGGCTTCATGGTACGGCAAGGAGGGAAGCGTGCCGCAATTGCTCATCCTTCGCCGGACCGCGTGTGCCGCCGCGCGCTAGCGGATGCGCAAGCTGACGACTTCCGAGACGACGCGGCCAAAGGGACAGCGGCCCTCTGGCGATATGCCATAAATGGCCCGGATGCGATATGTGCCGGCCTTGGATATATCGTAGCGTCGCTCAAAGTCGTGGAACTTTCTTCCCCATTGGTAACCTTGTTCCAAGGACACCTTGTCATCTGTCTCCAGTATTTTCATTTCTGGCCCCAACCAGCGCACCCGCTGATTTTTTTCATTGACCACCTCGAAACGCAGCCAATAGGACTCCAGTTCCATGAAGGACGGCAGATGCAGCGTATCTCTGCCGGTATTCGCCACCATAACGGTCACGCCAACTGATTCGTGTGCGGCGGCGATCGTCTTATCCAGCACGACACCAATCTGCAAAGCGCCAATTTTCCTGTCGCAGGCATTGGTGGACGCGACAGCCTCAGCTGCGAACAAAACAGACAGAAAAAAAACTTTCCATACTAAATTCATCATTTGTTAATAACCTCCCCCCAAACATAGACTTCAAAATTCTTCCCAGCCTCTGTCGGGAATGGCGAACCATCGCGCCAATCCAAATAATGCGTCAGTTCGTGCAAAACGGTGGCGTCAAACAACCTGTCAGATACGGTACCGTGTTCAAAACCATTCAAGAATCGTTGATCCATCATGAGTTCAGAAGTGCCGGGCTGATACCCTGCCACCATTTTTTGCAGCGTTTTGTCCACCACGGATGGCCCGCTGTTTTTTGCCAAGGCGGCATCGACATCGCACTTCGAGGCTTGCCCATACTTGCTGAATGCCGCATACATCCTCGCATTGACCTTCGCCCCCATTTGATTCAGGCGTGCAGCCGACTTCGGATATGCCTGCTGGAATGCCGGAGAAAACTTCAGCAGGCCCAAGGGATCGATATAGCGAATCGGATTGCCTTCCACATAGGCATAGGTATTCATGCCACCCGCCAGTCCGATCGGATCGCTCTGCAGATACCGTCCCAGCGATGCATCGTAGTAGCGGTGCCAGTTGTACCACAGGCCGGATTCGGCATCGTAGTACTGGCCCGGGAAACCGACATTCAGGCCGCCTATGGTGTCGACGACCACCTTGCGGTCGAACGCGGCGTTGGCGGCGCGCCAGGCGATGGCGCCGGCGGCATTGGTCAACACTTCGGGACGGCCCAGCTGGTCATTATGGCTGGCATAGAACTGCCCGCCGCGGGCAATTCCCATCAGTTCGCCACCGAGCCAGACATAGCTGGTGGGTTGCGGGCCGAACTCGGCCAGCAGTTCTCCTTGCGGTCCATAAATTGCAGGAGTATGCGTGCCGCCAACTTCGCGGTAGACACGCTGGTTCAAGGCATTATTGCGATAGTTGGCCAGATGCACGCCATTTACCGCCATGCCGCTCATGCGGTTGAGCCCATCGTAAACATAGGTCCGATTCCCGTCGTGCCGGTTTTCCCCCACCACATTGCCGGCGCCGTCATACGCGAAGGCGCGGCTCTGGCCATTGCCACGCCAGGCGGCAAGGCGGTTGCTGTGCGGCTCCACCGCCAGCATGTATCCCGCGCCTTCGCGACTATGATCCGTCAGGTTGCCCGCCAAGTCCCAATTGAAGGCTTGCGAATCGCCACTGCGCGCAACGTATTTCAGGCGGCTGGCGCGATCGTAATCCAGGGTCTGCGACAGGGAATTGTCCAGGTAGTCGCTGACAGAACTGATCAGGTCTACATTGTTGAATTCAAATACGGAATTGTGCGCGCCATGGCCATGTAGTTGTGTAATACGCCCATCGGCATCCAGGCGCGCGATCCGCGGCACGCCATTGCCAAAGCGCCAGGCATAGCGCTGCTCCATGGCAGGCTGATACAGGAAGGAATCAGCAATCACCGGCCAGGCGCCCTGGCTGGTGACAGAGGCAATGCGGCCGCTACTGTCGTAGTGGTAGTGGAGGACCAGGCCCGTCGGATAGCTCAGGCTGGACAGCCTGCCCATCTCATCATAGCTCCAGCTGGTGGTAAAGCCGGTGCCGAACATATTGTTCAGCTGTGAAGTCATCTGGCCAAACGCATTGTAGGCGTATGCCGTATAGCCTGTGGCATCGCTGAAACGCGTCAGGCGCCCCTTGCCAAAAGCGCCTTCGTCATAAAGGAAAGTTTCCGTCACGCCATTGCCGGCGCGCGAAATCAGGCGATCCAGGCTGTCCCATGCGTACTGGATGACTTTACCGTTGGCCAGCGTCTTGCTCGCCAGCCGGCCCGCGCTATCGTAGGCATAGCTGGTCGTGCCCGTGTCCGGACTCGACTGGCTAAGGACCTGTCCAAAGCCATTGTATGCATAGCGCGTTTGCAGCGGGCGCGGATCTGTTACCGCCGCCAGCATGCCGTCGGCGTCGTACTCCATTTGCGTGACGCCGCCATCGGGCGCCGTGCTCCTGAGCAGGTGGCCGGCAGCGTCATAATCATAACGGGTGGCACGTCCGGCGGCATCGGTGACGCTGGCCAGGTTGCCGTTGTGGTCATAGCGCTTGTCCAGGCGCTGGCCATGATTGCCGACCTCGGCATAGGCGCGGCCCAGGCTGTCGAATTCCGTCATCGCGCTGCGTTCCCCGACCGTAACCGCCACCGGCGCAGCGGCGCCGGCATCAGCGCTGTGCAAGGTGGAACTGCTGCGGACACTGTTACCCGCGACGTTCACGGCAATATGCGTAAATTCCCCCAGTGCATTGCCGACGTATTCGACCCGGCCGCCCGCCGTGTATTGATACTGCGTCATGCTGCCGTCCGGATAACTGATGGACCGCACCAGGTCGCCCGCATGATAGGCCAGTTGCGTCGTCCGGCTGCCGTTGAGCGTGGCCGCCAGCAGGCGCCCCATGCCATCGTAGGCATAGGTACTGGGGACGCCATTGCTGTCGGTATAGCTCGCGGGGCGGCCCATGCCGTCATGGCCTGCCCACGCTTGCTGGTGGCCAAGCGGATTCGTCATGCCGGTCAGGTTGCCGCGCGTGTCGTAGTCATAGCGCGTGACTGCCGCGCCGCCGGGCAGGCTGCGCGACACTGTCCAGCTCGACATGGTGCTGTTCGGATAAAACGCATACGTGTGCAGGAATTTCTTTTGCTTGCCGGTCTTCAGGTCGTCCCACGTTTCGCTCTCGAGTTTTCCTGACGGGGCCCACGCATGGTAGTAGGTGTAGCTGACGCGCAAGTAGGCCACGTTGCCTGCATTGCGGTATTCGGTTTTTTCAATCTCATTCCCGATCCAGCTATGCACGACCGTCTGCGCCGCGCTCGTGCCAGCCGCCGTCGTTTTGCTCAACAGGCGGCCGCCCGCATCATAGCTGTAGTCCGTCTTGTTGCCATTCCAGTCCAGCGTATAGTCGACATAGCCATTGGCGTCATACGCGGTGCTGGCGGCCGCCGCGGCGCACGTCGCCGTGCCGGCGCGGGACACCGCTGTTGGCTTCAGCTCGCCACCGATCAGGGCAAACTTGTAGGTAGTGGCTTGTTGACGCGCATCGGTCACCGTCGTTTGATTGGCGCCGTAGACAAAGGTCTCGCGCTCCTCCCCACCTTCCAGGCCGCTCTCGCTGACCCGGCCATCGGCAAAATACGCGTAGCGGCCATGGCGCTGGCCATTGATGCTGATCCCCGTCAACAGAGCGGGATTGGCCGTTTCGTAGTGATACTCGCGCACTTCCTGGCTGGCCGGCGCAGTGACCTTGGCGAGCATGCCGCTGGCATGGTATTCATAGTTCCAGTCATTGCCCGCAGGATCACGCACGCGGCTCACCTTGCCGTTGCCGCCCCAGGTAAACTGGATCAGCTGGCCACTGCTGTTGCTGACGCTGGCAAGCTGACTGGGATTGGCGCCGTACTGAAAATTGAGTTGCGCGCCGGCACCCTCCACGATCGAGACAATGGCGCCCACTTTGTTATAGGTATAGGTATTGCCATTGGCCCACAAGGTCCAGCCGGCACCGGGGGTATACACCATTTCGCCACTGCGCGCGGATTTTCCGGAAAGATACAAATAAGATTTTGCACGAGGATCCTGAGGCGAGGGGAACTCGTTCTCCCCGACGAATTGATAATTGGTCGTGCTGCCGGTGGGAGCGGTCACCGTCACGGAGCGGGGAATGCATCGTCCCGTTCCCGCGTTGCCGCAATTCGGCTCCTTCAGCCTGGGCACATCCACGCTGGACAGCCACTGTGGTCCGAACAAGGTGCCGACCGCGTGCTTGCTGCGATAGGTTCGCTTCAGCCCCAGGCCGTACAGGCCCAGGGACTGGAAATCCACCTCGGGCTTGATCTTCTCGCCGGTGGCAATGACCACCGGGTGCGCCGTCAGGGCGCCGCAGCGGTCGATATTCGTATTGGCATTCGATGGCGCGGCATCGGTATGGGCGGGACCCGGCGTGCCGGCGCCGCGCGAAGGACGGTCGTAGAAGTCGGACATGTCGCCAGGCCAGCGGCAAAAGACACCGCTCATGGCGACGCAATCTTCATAAGCCTGCCGCTCCCGCTCGGCGGTCACGGTGATCGTCGGCATGGTATAGCTGTATGAGAACGGACTCTGGAAGAAAAGGATGAGGAAGAATAAAACGTGTTTTTTCTGGAATAGGCTGAACATGGGAATGGATCGGAGTGTTTTTGGCTAAGATTTTCAAAGACTGTGAAAATCCAGCTAACATTGACATCCTAGCACTTAAATTCATTGCTTATATGTAATGTCCTTACCGTGCGAGGGGCATTCTTTTCCGCTCAAAAACGCCGCCTGGGGCAACTGGCATCTCACGGCATTCCTGCTATACTGTACAAAAACACAGTATATCGAGATGAGCCATGGAATTGACGGACAAGCTGGAAATCCTCGCCGATGCGGCGAAGTACGATGCGTCCTGCGCCAGCAGCGGCGCGCCCAAACGCGATTCCATCGGCAAGGATGGCTTTGGGGCCACCACGGGCATGGGCATTTGCCACAGCTATACGCCGGACGGGCGCTGCGTCTCGCTGCTCAAGATCTTGCTGACGAATTACTGCCTGTACGATTGCCAGTACTGCGTCAACCGCCGCAGCTCGAACGTGCCGCGCGCGCGGTTTACGGTGGCCGAAGTGGTCAAGCTGACGAGCGACTTTTACCTGCGCAACTACATCGACGGCCTGTTCCTCAGCTCCGGCATCATCCAGTCGGCCGACTACACGATGGAGCAGCTGGTGCAGGTGGCGCGCGAGTTGCGCGAGGTGCACCAGTTCCGCGGCTACATCCACCTGAAAACCATCCCCGATGCCGATCCGGCCCTGATCGCGCAGGCGGGCCGCTATGCCGACCGCCTCAGCGTCAACATCGAATTGCCCACGCAGGACAGCGTGCAGAAACTGGCGCCGGAAAAGAGCGTGCACACGATCAAGCTGGCCATGGGTTCCATCCGCCGCAAGCTCGACGAAAAGGCGGAGGAACCGAAGTCGCCCCGCTTCGCGCCCGCCGGGCAAAGCACGCAGATGATCGTCGGCGCCGATGCCAGCGACGACCAGCAAATCCTCTCGACGGCCGAGACCCTGTACGGCAGCTATAAACTCAAGCGCGTGTACTACTCGGCCTTCAGCCCGATTCCCGACAGCCCGAAAAGCGTGCCGCTGGCGCCGCCGCCGATGCTGCGCGAACACCGGCTCTACCAAGCCGACTTTTTGCTGCGCAGCTACGGCTTCCAGGCCAGCGAACTGCTGCCCGCCGCAGGCGGCAACCTGGCGCTGGACATCGATCCCAAGCTGGCCTGGGCGCTGGCGCACCGCGAACATTTTCCGCTGGACTTGAACCGCGCGGCGCAGCACATGATCGCGCGCGTGCCCGGCATCGGCCTGCGCAACGCGCAGCGCATCGTCGACCTGCGCCGTTTGCGGCAGGTGCGCTACGCCGACCTGTCGCGCCTGCGCTGCAGCATGAAGAAAATCGCCCCCTTCATCATCACGGCCGACTACTTTCCCGCGCGCGACACCACGGCATCGGAGCACCTGCGCCGCGCCATGGCGGAGGCGCCGCAGCAAATGCCTCTGTGGCCGGAGCTGCAGGCGGCATGAACGCTGTTGTCCGGCTGGCGCAGTCCTTCGACGCGTGGCGCGCGGCGGCACGCGAACTGATCGCCCGCCAGGTGCCGCCCACACGCGTGCAATGGCAGTCGCGGCCAGGCGAGGGCGACCTGTTTTCCTCCCCGCCAGAGGCGACCGATACCGGCGCCCCCATGCTGCGCCTGCCCCGCCAGCTGGTGGAGCTGCTGCAGGCCGCCGCCTGTTTCAATGTGCATGACCGCTGGGCCTTCCTGTATCAGGTGCTCTGGCGCTGGCAGCTGGGCCAGCACGACGTACTATCACCGGCCGACGCGGACGGCGCGCGCCTGCACGCCATGGCCAAGGCCGTGCGGCGCGAAGAGCACGACATGCATGCGTATGTGCGCTTCCGCGAACGCGGCGAAGCGCAAGGGGCACCGCGTTTTGTCGCCTGGTTCGAACCCACGCACGAAGTGCTGCCGCAAGTGGCGCGCCACTTTGCGCGCCGCATGGGATCGACCAGCTGGATGATCGCCACGCCCGACGCCAGCATGCTGTGGGATGGCGCCACCCTGCACGCGGGACCGGCCCTGCTGCGTGGCGCGGCCGAGATCGACGATGCGGGCGAAGCCCTGTGGCTGACCTATTACCGCAGCATCTTCAACCCGGCCCGCGTGAATGCGGATTTGCTGCACAGCCATATCCCCGCGCGCTTCTGGAAAAACCTGCCCGAAGGCGCCATCGTGCCCGCCATGGTGAGCGCCGCCGCCAACGGCGAACGCCGCACGGGCCAGACTGCCAGCGTCGGCCAGCGCGGTGGCGCCACCATGATCCCCATCACCGCCGAGCGCGCCCAGCCCGCGCGCGACCTGCCCACCACGCTGGACCAGTGCCGCCGCTGCGCGCTGTGGGAGAGCGCCACGCAAGCCGTGCCCGGCATGGGGCCGGCCCAGGCGCGCATCATGCTCGTCGGCGAGCAGCCGGGCGACCAGGAAGACCTGGCGGGCGTGCCCTTCGTGGGCCCGGCCGGCGCGGTGCTCGACCAGGCCCTGCAGGAAGCAGGCATGGCGCGCGACAGCCTGTATCTGACCAACGCCGTCAAGCATTTCAAGTGGGAACCACGCGGCAAGCGCCGCCTGCACAAGACCCCGGCCCAGCGCGAAATCCTCGCCTGCCATGGCTGGCTGGAAGAGGAAATCCAGCGCGTAAAACCGCAAGTGATCGTGGCGCTGGGCAGCACGGCGTTGAAATCGGTTTTGCAGGATGGCGCGGCGGGCATGGCGCCGCTGATCGGCACGCCCGTGCAGCATGAGGGCCGCTGGCTGGTCGCCGTGTACCACCCGTCATACGTGCTGCGCGCGCCCGATGCGGCGAGCCGGCGGCAGGCTTACAAGGTGATTGTCGAGGGCTTGAGGCGGGCGCAGGCGTTGCTGAAAGGCTAGCCAGAAGCAACGACATCGCTTGCTGACGGCGCCTGCGTGACAATGTGTGTGTATCGAGCCTGGCCAGCTTGCTATGCTCGCTCCTCACTTCACTTCGCGCAAGGCATATGCCCCTGCGCCGGCTGTTGACCTTTCTGCTGTTTGCCTGCACCGTCCACGGCGCCAGCATCCGACGACATGGCCCCCGACTACCTGGGCAAGACTCTGGAGGGCAAGGAACTGGCCGTCAGCCACTATCGGGGCAAGGTGCTGGTGGTGTCATTCTGGGCCACCTGGTGTCCGTATTGTTTGAAGGAGCTGCCCATTCTCGAAGGCATCCAGCAGACGGCAGGCACGGACAAGGTACAAGTCATCGCCATCAACACGGAAGAGCGCGATGTCTTCCGCAAGGTCAGCCGCGCGCTCAGCAAGCTGACGCTCGGCATGTCCTATGATCCGGGCAAGAAAAGCGCAACCTTGTATGGCGTCCAGGGCATCCCGCATCTGCTCATCATCGGCCGCGACGGCCGCATCCGGAATGTGTACCGCGGCTACGACGAGTCATCGCGCGATGGCATCGTGGAGAGTTTGAATGTGGCCATCAATATGCCGGTGGAGGCCGTCGATAACTGAGGATGCTGCAGAAAAGGTTGGTGGGCAAGCGCGCAGGCATATGGGCACCCGCGCTGGCGTACAAGGCGATCGCCGACACCAAAGCCAGGCGCCATTTAGCAAGTGCGTTGTGCCCCGCATGCGGCAGAAAATGACCATGACCATATTGTTCAATAACAATATTCAGCCAGCAAAAAAAACTTCTTGCTTTGCCTCTCATAACGAGAGCAGTTTCCACCAGATCACGCCCCATCCTATGCCGGCGATAAGGAAAAAAGCAGCATGCTTGCGCAATCCGAGCCACACCAGCGTGCCAAGAAGGGCATACAAACCCGCATTGGCGGCCATCGAAAACACAAAAATTCCCGGTGCCGACTGAGGGTTAGCCGCTGCCAACATCATGACACACGTCGGCCATAGCAGCAGCTGCAGCTTGAACACCATGAGCTGCATATCGAAATATGGACTGTAATCAAGAAAATGCCATACGAGCCGAGAAAGCAATGGAATGATCGATCCACCCAAGGAAAAAATGGCGATGATTCTTGCAAATGACCTCATGAACACGTCCCGGATTAGCATTGCAATTTATCAAGCAACTCTTTTCGCACAGCAAACCCGGACTTGGCACTCTCATCGTTCATGTGCATCTTCCTGGCGATCTCCAACCTTGAATATTGCATGTCGGCCCGATACATTACAACACAAAAAATGCTTGAAAAGTAACTGCCTTATCGAACTGAATGTCCCGAAGTGTTTCTCCCACGGTCTGGCGTGCCTATCCAAGGCTTCGCCCTGCGCACAGGCAAAAAAATACCGCGCCAGGCGCGGTATGGGAAGCGGAGCCGTCGCTCAGGATGTCGAGACGGGCACTTCCTGCCCCTCATCCCGGCGCGCATAGCGCTGCGCGATCACGGCGCAGATCATCAGCTGGATCTGGTGGAACAGCATCAGCGGCAGGATCACCATGCCCAGCGAGTGGGTGGCAAACAGCACCTTGGCCATGGGCACGCCGCTGGCCAGGCTTTTCTTCGAGCCGCAGAAAACGATGGCGATCTCGTCCTCCTTGGAAAAGCCCAGGCGGCGGCTGATGAATGTCATCAGGCCCAGCACGAGCGCCAGCAGCAGGATGCTGAACACGCCCAGCGCCACCAGGGTTTCCACGGAAATCGTGTGCCACAGGCCTTCGCTGACGGCTTCGCTGAAGGCCGTGTAGACCACCAGCAAAATGGAACCCTGGTCGACGAATTTCAGCATGGCCTTGTGGCGGTCCACCCAGCGGCCGATCCAGCGGCGCAGGAACTGGCCGGCGAGGAAAGGCAGCAGCAACTGCATGACGATGGAGAGCACGGCATCGACCGAGGACTTGCTTTCCGCGCCTTTCGCCACCAGCAAGCCGACGAGAATCGGCGCGAGGAAGATGCCGATGAAATTCGAGGCCGAAGCGCTGCAGATGGCAGCGGGCACATTGCCGCGCGCCATGGCCGTCAAGGCGATCGACGATTGCACGGTCGAGGGCAGGGCGCACAGGAACAGGATGCCCACGTACAGTTCGGGCGTGAGGAAGGTCAGCGCCAGCGGGCGCAGGGCCAGGCCCAGCAGTGGAAACAGGACGAAGGTGCTGGCCAGTACCAGCAGGTGCAAGCGCCAGTGCATGATGCCGGCCACCACGGCTTCGCGCGACAGCTTGGCGCCATGCAGGAAGAACAGGGCACCGATGGCGATGGTGGTGATATTGCCGAAGACCACGGCCGTCTGGCCCGTGCAGGGCAGGAAGCTGGCCAATGCCACGGTTACGAGCAGGGCGATGGTGAAATTATCGGGTTTCAGATTGCGCAACAAGGTGGCGGGAGAGAAAGAAGACATGCGGTAGCCTGGTAACGGCGCAGCCTTGCAACGCTGTGCCTGAGATGACAAACAGCGCCGGGAGCGGCGCCAGTGCAGGCTATTCTACCGTTGAACTCGATTCATCATCGCTAAAAATCATTGTGTGGAATGAAAGAGGCTTTACTGTCCGCATTATTCGCGCTTCCAGAAATTCATCTAAAAAGAAACAAAATTTCCACAATTAAAATATTTTCATAGATAAATAAACAATGCCAATTTACACTAGTTTGTTCCAAAAATTACAACTACATCTAGGGTCCATATGCATAAGTTATCTATTGTTTTAGCTTCACTGGCATTAACTGGCTGCGCCTCCGTCTCGGGCGAAAAATTTCAGCCTGTTTCCATCCAGACCATCCATGAGAGCAAGGAAGTGTCGGGTATTGGCTGCAATCTCAGTAACGATGCAGGAAACTGGTTCGTTGTCAGCCCTGGCAGCGTTATGGTGCACAAGAGCACCGGCGACATGATCGTCGACTGCAAGAAGGGCAATCTCTCTGGCAATTCGACTCTGGTATCGAAGTCGAATGGCGCCGTATGGGGCAATATTCTGCTGGGCGGCGGCATCGGCTACATTGTCGACCGGAACACAGGCGCGGGATTTGATTATCCCAATACGACGACAATCCAGATGCGGGACATCGCCACAGCTCCAGCTCCGGTGCCAGCGCTGCCTCCGCAAGCAGCTGTAGAAACCGTCAAGACCAACTGAAGCAGGCAAAAAAATGCCCTGTCCGCAGACAGGGCAACCCGGAGTAAAGTACAGCGCGAGGGCAATTAGCCGGCGGCTTTGACTTTCAGTTCGTTCTTGATTTCTTTCACGCCGCTCACGGAAGCGACGATCTGCACGACGCGGTCACCCGCTTCGGCGCTCGGCACGTCGCCCGACAGGACCACGACGCCTTGCTGGGTTGCTACCTTGACTGGCAGGGCAGCGGCTTGCGCATCGGCGCTCAGGGCGGCCTTGGCCGAGGAAGTGATGGTTTCATCAGGGACGGCTGCGGCAGCGTTGGCGGCCACGACGGTGTCAGCAGGAGCTTGTGCTTTTGGTGCGGAGTCAGCTGCATGCGAAGCGGTGATCGAGGCGCCCGACAGAACGATAGCGGCAACCAGGGTATTGAACAGTTTCGATGTTTGCATGGTAGTTCCTCTCAATGAAGTTAAAAGCTTCTTACTTGGTTAAAGCAACACTTTGGAGCGTCACATCTACCCATACAGCAAGCACCGTGCCAGCTTTTAATTTTCATTTAAAATCAACGACTTATATTCACTCCCGATTTTTTCCGCACTTTTTCCGGCAATCCGCCCCGGAAAACCGGGCTTTTTGTCGCCTGACAGCGACAAGGTATGGCAACAATATCAATGTTTTAAAATAAGTCGTTGATTCATAAGACTTTATTTTTGTCGCTATTCAGCGACAGGGTCGCTGTCGGCCCGGAACAGGGCCGGCGTCAGCTCGTATTTCTGCAATAGACGGTAGAACTCCGTGCGGTTGCGGTCGGCCAGGCGGGCCGCGTCGGCAACGTTGCCGTCCGTCAGGCGCAGCAATTGAATCAGGTAGTCGCGCTCGAAGCGCTGCTTGGCTTCGTTGTAGCTGAGCGCTTCCAGCGACGGCACGCGCAGCGCCCGCTGCACCAGGCTCAAGGGCACCAGCGGCGCCGTGGCCAGCGCGCACACTTGCTCGACGACATTGACCAGCTGGCGCACATTGCCGGGCCATGGCGCGGCCACCAATGCCGTGAGGGCATCGGGGGCGAAGCCGTTCAGGGGCTTCTGGTACTTGGCCGCCAGTTTCTGCAGGAAATGGTTGGCCAGCAAGGCAATGTCTTCGCGGCGCTCGGCCAGCGGCGGCAGGGTCAAGGTGACGACGTTGAGGCGGTAATACAGGTCTTCGCGGAATTGCCCTTCCGTCATGGCCACATCGAGGTCGCGGTGCGTGGCCGACAGCAGCCGCACGTCCACCGGGCGCGTCTGGTCGGCGCCGACGGGGCGCACGGCCCGTTCCTGCAGCACCCTCAGCAGTTTCACCTGCAGCGGCAGCGGCATGTCGCCGATCTCATCCAAAAACAGGGTGCCGCCATCGGCCGCCTGGAACAAGCCTTCGCGGTTGCCCACGGCGCCCGTAAATGAGCCCTTCACGTGGCCGAACAGTTCCGATTCCAGCAGCTGCTCGGGAATGGCGCCGCAGTTGACGGCGATAAACGGCGCCTTGGCGCGGCGGCTGGCGTTGTGCAGGGCGCGCGCCAGCAATTCCTTGCCCGTGCCGCTGGGGCCGCGGATCAAAATGCTGGCGTCCGAGCCGGCCACCAGCTTGGCTTCGGCCAGCAGCTCGGCCATCTGCGCGCTGCGGCTGATCAGCTCGGCGCGCCAGCTCTCGTCGCCCGCTGCGGGCGCCGGCATCACGGTGGAGAGATTGACGGCGTACGCCACCTTTTCCATGAGCGACTTGCCATCGAACGGCTTCGTCAGGTAGGCAAACGCGCCGCGCGCCGTGGCGTCGACGGCGTCGGGAATGGTGCCGTGCGCCGTCAAGAGGATCACGGGCAGGGCCGCATGCTGGCGGCGGATTTCATCGAACAGGGCCAGGCCGTCGCGGCCCGGCAATTGCACGTCCGTAATGACCAGGGCCGGCAATTCCACGGCCAGGCGCGCCAGCGCCGCTTCCGCGCTGCCCACGGCCGTGACACGGTAATTGCCCGCTTGCAAGCGGATGGTCAGCAGGCGCAGCAGGTCGGGATCGTCGTCGACCAATAAAATGTGGGCCTGTTCACTCATTTTGGCGCTCCTGCGGCGGGGCGCACGGACAGGCTGCGCTCGATGTTCTTTAGCGCTTCGAGCTTTTCATTGAGCTGGTCGATGCGCCGCTGGGCGTCGCGCAGCTGCGTGTTGAGCTTGTCGATGCTGTCTTCCTGGCGGCGCAGTTCCGCGTACTGGCTGCTGAGCAATTGCGCCAGCGGCGCCAGCAGTTGCGCCTCCTTGCCTGTTGCCGTCAGCAACGGTTCCAGCAGCGCCTGGGCGCGGGCCAGGTCGCCCGTGCCGCGCACGGCCGCCTGCAGCATGGCGCGGCGGATGGTGTTCTGCGGCGCGCTGTCGGCCTTGGCCAGGTCGAGCTGCGCCTTCACCAGTTCCGACGGCGTCATCAGGCGCAGGGCGTTCTGGTACGCCAGCAGCTCGGTCAGCTGCGGATCGGCCACCACCACCACGCGCGGCGGCGTTTGCACCAGCACGGCTGTCTGTGTCGGAGGCTTGCTGGCGCACGCGCCCAGTAGCAGCGCACTGGCGGCCATGGCGGCCACGGAAATTCTCGTCATCATAAGGGTAGTTCTATCCGAAAATGTGCGCCGGCCTGGCGCGGTAAAAGAGTGACGCTGCCATCGTGGGCGGCAATGTATTCGCGCACGATGGACAGGCCGATGCCATTGCCGTTGCGCGCGCCGGCCGCCTGGCGCACGCCCTGGTAAAACGGCTCGAAGATGCGCTCGGCGTCTTCGGGCGCCACGCCAGCGCCCTCATCGGTGCAGTCGATGCGCGCGCGGCGCCCCTCGCACGACAGGCTGAAGCGCACGGTGCCGCCTTCCGGGCTGAAGCGCACGGCGTTCGACAGGATATTTGCCAGGGCCGTGGCCAGCTTGTCGCGGTCCGCCTGCACGATCAGCGATGCGCCCTGTACCTCCACCGTCAGGCGGCGCGCCTGCCATTGCAGGCGCTGGCCCGCCACCACATCCTGCAGCAGGACCAGCAAATCCACCTTGCTGTGCGCCAGGTGTTGGGCATCAAAAGCGGCGGTATTGTAGCGCAGCAAGTCCTCGATCTGGGTTTGCAGCGAGGCCGTGTTTTGCTGCAGGATGCCGGCGATTTCGCGCTGGCCAACGCTAAGCTTGCCCGCCACCTCGTCTTCCAGCAGGGCCACGCCTTCGCGCAGGGCCGCCAGCGGGGTTTTCAGCTCATGCGAAATATGGCGCAAAAAACGTTCCTTGTCGGCATCCAGGTCGGCCAGGCGCTGGCGCAGCCAGTCCAGCTGCTGGCCCAGGCGGCGCGTGTCGGCCGGGCCGCCGACGACGATGGGCTGGTCGTAGCGTTTTTCGCCCAGGCGCTCGATGGCCGTCTTGATGCGGCGCAGCGGCCGCGACAACAAGAAGCCGAAGCAGGTGGCCAGCACGGCCGCCAGCAGCACGGCGCCGGCCACCAGCGCCCCCAGCATGCCGCGCTGGCGTTCCAGCTCCACCAATAAGTCGTCGTTGCGGCTGCCGATTTCCGTCTTGCTCTCGCGCGCCAGGGTGTCATTGATCTGCGTCATGCGGGCAAACGCGCGGTACACGACGGCATGGCCATCGCGCTTGCGGCGCTTGCCGGCCTGCAATACCTCCCATGCAGATTGCGCCTGCGCCGTCCACTCGTCGGCCAGCTGCGTAGCGAACTCGGGCGTGGCGCGGTTCAGCACTTGCAGGGCCGCCTGCGCCTCCGCGCGGGCCGCCGCATAGCGTTCGCGGAAGACGGGATCGTCCAGCACGAGAAATTGCCGCGCGCTGCGTTCCATGGCCAGGGTGCGTTCGGACAGGCGCTGCGACTGTTCCGTCAGGGTAATGGCCTGCGCCGCCGTCTCGCGTCCCAGCCGGGCCAGGTGTTCCAGGGTCAGCAGGGCTTGCACGGACGTGGCCGTCAAGATGCCTGCCGTCAGGATGAAGGCGGCGAATAACAGTTGGCGAAAGGAAAGTCTGGACAAGGTACGGCCTTCGGTTCAGTCAGCAAGGAGGAAAAGGCGCATGGTACGCTAAGCCTGCAGACGGGGTCGCCGCCTGCCTGAAAGTGGTCGATATTACAATATTCCTGTCCGCTGTTGCTTTTCCGGCCGCCAGACGGCAGCCAAGCAGCACCTGGCGGCGCAGCGACAACACTCCTAGTACAATAGGGAAAAATTTTACACAGGCACCAAAGTGGCCCCCGCCCTGGCATTTCGCCGCTTTGTCCCCAGATGTGATGCACGTCCACCGCACGCCAATTTCCGAATCACCTACCGCAGAGATCCCATACCGCATGAGCACATTTGAAAAAGTCAGCAGCAACTTCATTCCAGTCTTGCAGGCGACCATCGAGCAATACGTCGACCCGGCAACGGGCATGCGCCATATCCACATGCATACCGAGCAGGCTGAAATGGTGTTCCTGGTGGCCTTTCCCACTGTGCCGGAAGTCAGCGATGGCCGCGCGCACATCCTCGAGCATCTGGCCCTGTGCGGCTCGGCCCGCTACCCGGTGCGCGACCCCTTCTTCTCGATGCTGCGCCGCTCGACGGCTACCTTCATGAATGCGATGACCTACCCGGACCGCACCGTGTACCCGTTCGCCAGCACCGACCGCAAGGATTTCTTCAACCTGCTCGACGTGTACCTCGACGCGGCCTTCTTCCCGAATCTCGATTACCTGAACTTCCGCCAGGAAGGCTGGCGCCACGCCTTCGAAGGCGACAAGCTGGTGTACCAAGGCATCGTCTTCAATGAAATGAAGGGCGCCTTCAACAGCCCCATGCGCGCACTGGACAGCGGCATCGCCAGCACCTTGCTCAAGGGCACGACGTACGAAGTGGAATCGGGTGGCGATCCCCTGGTGATCCCGGAACTGACGCATGAAATGCTGAAGGAATTCCACGCCAGCCACTATCACCCGTCGCAAGCCGTCATCATGACTTCCGGCAACATCGAAGCGTCAGCCGTGCAGGAACAGGTGGCCGAGCGCGTGCTGTCCAAGCTCAGCGGCTTTAGCCCGCGCCGCTTGCCGCAGCTGGCGCCCACCTGGAGCGCGCCGCAGGAAAACGAAGTCAACATTCCGTCGCAGGAAGCGCGCGACGATGAATTCGGCCTGCAATTCGCCTGGCTGATGGGCGAGTCGAGCGACCCCATCGCCTACTACCATGCGCACCTGCTGTCGCATGGCCTGCTGGGCGAATCGTCGGCGCCCGTCATGCGCGCCATGGAATCGGCCGGCTATGGCCGCCCGTCGGACATGAATGGCCGCGACGCGGGCATCCGCCAGATGGTGTTCCACATCGGCATGGAAGGCCTGACGCAGGAACAGATCGCCGACGCGCACCAGCGCATCTGGACGGCCCTGGAAGAAACGGCGCAAGAGGGCATCCCCGCCGCCGTGCTGCACGCCGCCTTGCGCGACATCAAGTACAGCCAGCGCGAAATCAGCAGCGGCCGCATGCCGTATGGCCTGGGCCGCTTGCTGCACGCCTTGCCACTGGCCATGTATGGCGGCGACGTCATGGATGCCTTCGACAATGCGGACATCCTGGAAACCCTGGAACAGCAAATCGAGGACCCGGAATTCTTCAAGCAGCTGGTGCGCGACCTGATCGCCAACCCGACCCGTTTGACCACGCGCGTGGTGCCCGATGCCGCCTACTTCACGGACCGCGCCGCGCAGGAAGACGCCAAGCTGGCGGCCCTGCAGGCCAGCCTGACGGACGCCGAACGCGAGCACATCATCGCCGAGTCCGCTGCGCTGGAAGCGCACCAGCAGCTGCCGTCGAATTCGGAAGTCTTGCCGCGCATCCGCCCCGGCGACGTCAGCGCGCTGCCACGCCCGGCACTGCCGATTCCGCCCGTCATCGATGGCGCCGTGGCGTTCAGTATCGCCTCGAACGGCATCAGCTACGCCAACGTGCTGTACGACGTGTCGAGCCTGCCGGAAGCGTCGTGGCCATGGCTGCGTTTGTACACGGACCTGGCGCCGGAACTGGGCGTGGGCGACATGTCCTTCGACGACGCCAGCGCCTGGCGCCAGAGCATGGTGCCGTCGTTCCACATCGGCCTGGAAGCCATTCCCCGCCCGCAACAGGCGATGCGCGTGGAATTGTCGTTCTCGGCCAGCGGCCTGCGCGAGGAACACGCGGCCATCGCCGCCGTGCTGTCGGCCTGGATCGCCAAGCCCCGCTTCGATGAAGAAGAACGTTTGGCCTTCCTGATCGAAAGCCTGGTGCAGGACAAACTCTCCAGCCTTGCCGAGTCGGGCAACCGCTACGCCATGCTGGCCTCGACGGCGCCGCTGTCGCCCACGCGGCGCTTCGACGACATCGTCGGCGGCCCGGCCGCACTGCCGTTCTACCGCCGCTTGCAGCAGTTGAGCAAGACGTCGGCGGGCTTGCAGGAAATCGCCCGCGAACTCGACGCCCTGCACGCGCACATCATCGCCCAGCAGCCGACCGTACTGTGCGCGGGCCTGGAGCAGGATGGCATCATCCTGGCGCGCCTGCTGGCATTGCCGGCAGCCGGCACGGAGGCCGCTGCGCCGGCAGAAACACCGGCGCCAGCAGCCTTGCCGCTGGCCAATACGGCCCTGCATGCGACGAGCCAGATCAACCATTGCTTCGTCTCCTGGGCCGTGCCCGGCGTGCACAATCCGGACGCCTCGGCCCTGGCCGTGGCCGCCGAACTGATGACCAACCAGGTGCTGCATACGGCCCTGCGCGAAAAGGGCGGCGCGTATGGCGGCAGCGCCAGCTACGCGGCCGGCGCCGGCACGTTCACGCTCAGTTCCTACCGCGATCCGCGCCTGGCCGGCACCTTTGCCGACTTCGGCACGACGCTGGACCAGATCCTCGACGGCGACTTCTCGCAAGAGCAGGTGGAAGAAGCCATCATCTGCGTCATCAAGGGCCTCGACAAGCCGCATTCGCCGTACGCGGAAGCGCTGACGGCGTGGAACATGCAGCAGCGGGGCACGACGGAAGCCGTGCGCCAGCAGTTCCGCACGGGCGTGCTGACTTGCACCCTGGCGCAGATCAAGGCCGTGACGCGCACCTGGCTGAAACATGGCCAGCCGAGCCGCGCCGCGTTTGCGGGCAACACGACGCAAGACCTGGCCGGGCTGGACGTGGTCGATCTGCTGGCGCTGGCTTCCTGAGCTGGCGGAGACATCGGATTACGCGCGGCGTTGCCGCGCTGATCCGACCTACCCGATCTGTCGCGTAGGTCGGCTTAGCGGCGGCACGCCGCGTAATCCGACACCACCAGACACCACCACCTATCAGCCAGGTACGGCGCCTGGTTCCATGTACATCAGCTCCCACTGATGCCCGTCCGGGTCCTGGAAACTGTGGCCATACATGAAGCCGAAATCGATCGGCTCCTTGTACAGGCTGCCGCCCGCCTTGACGGCCTTCGCCACCAGCTCATCGACTTCGCCACGGCTCTCGGCCGACAGGCATACCAGCACTTCCGTCGCCACCGTGGTATCGCACAATTGCTTGGGCGTGAACTGCTTGAATTTGTCGTGCGTCAGCAGCATGACGAAGATGTCGTCGGCGACGATCATGCAGGTCGCCGTTTCATCCGTGAAATGGGCATTGAAACTGAAGCCCAGGGCCGTGAAGAATGCTACGGAACGGTCCAGCGACTGGACGGGCAGATTGACGAAGATTTTGCGGGCCATCATGTCTCCTTATGGGTCGTATGGGTGATTGCTGCCCGCCGATTCTACACCGCCTTTTTATGGCCCCGCACGCGCCACCGTCTTGGGCGTATAGCCAAAATAGCGCGTAAAGGCGGCGCTGAAATTGGGCGGGTGGCGGTAGCCCGTTTGCCATCCCGCCTGGGCTACCTGGCAACCATTTTCCAGCAGCAACTTTGCCCGCTGCATGCGCAGCGCCAGCAGGGTGCGCTGCGGGCTGTCGCCGTAACGGTAGCGCCAGCCCTGCTTGAACTTGAACAGGCTCAAGCCCACTTGCGCGCACAGGTAGTCGAGCGTCAGTGCTTGCGCCATCTGCTCCTGCATCAGCGCATGCGCGCGTTCCAGTTTGGCGATGTCAGCGTCGCGCCAACGTGGCAGCGGCGCGGGCGCCGGCTGCAGCCCGCGCAACTGTTCCGCCAGCAAACTGAGCACGCCGATGTGCACGGCCAGCGGGTCCGTCGCGCGCAGTAGAGCCCGCGCCTGCAGGGTGCTGGCGCGCGTGGTGGCGGCATGCGCCAGCTGGCGCGCGCCGCCGTCGGGCAGCAGGGACGACAGCCCCGGCTGCCAATAGCGCGCCAGCGCCTGCTCGTCGACCAGCACGCGCAATTGGGCCGCCCGTTGATGCGCCTCGAAGCGGCGTTCGCCGCTCGTGTGGCGAAACACCGTCACCGTCGTGTGGCCGCCCTGGAAGCGCAATTGCTCGCCATCGCGCGTGGTGTAGCCGGATGCGCCTTCCAGGCCGATGGTGATCACCATGCCGCCCGCATCGTCATGGTTCGACTGCTCGACCAGCGCATGGCGTGGCCGGTAATCGGAGTGCACGAGCAACAAGCCCTGATCGATCTGCCGCTGCTCGGCGCGGCAATCGTCCAGCCCATGGGCCAGCTGGCGCCGCGTCCAGCCCGCCGCTTCCCTGTCCTGTTCCATCATTGCTCCTCCTGGTCCTGGCGCGCCGCCGCGCATACGAATTGCGCCGCCTCGCATACAAATGCAAATGATAATTATTCTCATTGTTGCATAAAATAGCGCTCATGCACACCTCGTGCCCACACCGCCGAAAGGAAGCACCATGCCGTTCTCCATATCACACGCCTTGCAACCGTATTGGGACCTGGCCGTCGCGCCCGTCCAGGCCGATGCGCTGGCCGCCGCCCTGGAACTGGGCATTTTCGAGGTGCTGGCCACGCCGCACACGCCGGCGCAGCTGGCCGAGACCCTGACGCTGCATGCGCCGCACACGGCGCTGCTGTTGGAACTGCTGTGGAGCATGCAGGTGCTGGAACGCGACCTGGCCGAGGCGGACGCCGATGCGCAGACGCAGCGCTACCGCTGCGCGGCATCCACCTTGCAATATTTCTGCCGCGATTCGGACGCCTTTTGCGGCGATGCCTGGCTGTACCGGCTGCATGCGCTGCGCCATTTCGCCACGCAGCTGAGCAGCCTGGTGCGCGAGGGCGGCAAGGCGGCGCCGTACAGCGCGGCGAATGGCGTCAACTGGGCCGCCGCAGCGCAGCAGCAGATCGGCCAGGAACAGCGCGCCGTCACCATGCGCGCGGCCCTGTCCGTCATGCAGCGCGTGGCGCCATTCGCGGCGCGCAACACGCCCTTGCGCCTGCTGGACCTGGGAGGCGGTCCCGGCTGGGTCGCCATGGCGCTGGCACAAGCCCATGCGGGTCTGCAAGCTACCGTATTCGACTGGCCGGAAACGGTGGCCGTGGCGGCCGCGAACATCGCCCACGCGCAATTATCTGAGCGCGTGGAAACCCTGGGCGGCGACCTGGGCAGCGACGACATCGGCAGCGATTACGACCTCATCTGGTGCTCGTCCGTGCTGCACTTCGTGCCCGACATGGCGGCCGCCTTGCGCAAGATGCATGCGGCCCTGAAACCCGGTGGCGTGCTCGTCTGCGTGCAGGCGGAAATTGCGCCCATGCCCGACGAGGCATCGCGCGTGCTGCCCTACTATCTGCCGATGCGCATGCTGGGCCGCACGGTGACGCGGCAGGGGGAATTGGCGCAATTGCTGCGCGATTCGGGCTGGCGGCAGGTGCAGCACTATAGCGCCAGCGATTTTCCCATGGCACCCGTGCAGGTACTGATCGCGCACACTTAATAATTATCATTATTGCAGCAAATACGCTAAGCTATGCGTGCCGCGTGGCCGCTTCCTGACAATGCCTGACTCGCCAGCACAGCCGCACTGCGCGCGATACGCTCCATGGCGTTCGCACCCACCACCGATGTCATCCGCAGCAGCGTGCTGCCTCCATAAGGAAACCATCATGAGTCTAGCAATTGCAGGGAAAGTCGTCGTCATCACCGGTGCCAGCAGCGGCCTGGGCGAAGCCACCGCGCGTCATCTGGCGGCGCTGGGCGCCTCCGTCGTGCTCGGTGCGCGGCGCATGGATCTGCTCAACACCATCGCCGAGGAAATCACGGCGGCTGGAGGCCAGGCCGCCATCGCCCAGACCGATGTGACGCAGGCCGCCGACGTAAAAAATCTGATCGACACGGCACTGGCCGTGTTCGGCAAAGTCGATGTGCTGATCAACAATGCGGGCCTGATGGCCATCGCGCCCATCGATGCGCTGAAGGTCGATGAATGGGAACGCATGATCGACATCAACATCAAGGGCGTGCTGTACGGTATCGCGGCGGCCTTGCCGCATTTCCGCGCCCAGGGCAGCGGCCACTTCATCAACATTTCCTCGGTGGCGGGCGCGAAAGTGTTCAGCCCTGGCGGCACCGTCTACAGCGGCACCAAATTCGCCGTGCGCGCCATCTCGGAAGGCTTGCGCCATGAAGTGGGCGGCGCCATCCGCACCACCACCATCCTGCCTGGCGCCGTGGCGACGGAATTGCCAGATGGCAGCAGCCACGCGGAAAGCGCGGCCGGCTTGAAAGAGTTCTACAAGCAAGCCATTCCCGCCGATGCCGTGGCGCGCGCCGTGGCGTACGCGATCGAGCAGCCCGATGGCGTGGACATCAATGAAATCGTGCTGCGCCCGACGGTGCAAGAGTTTTAAGCCGGCGCGGCCTGCAGCGACTCGATGATCAGGGCCGCCAGCCGCTCCACTGGCGGCCGGGGCTGGGGCGCGGCGCGCAGCAATTCCAGCGATAGCGCGGGCAGGGCGGGCAAGCCCGCCTCGGCCTCGTCCAGGGCGCGCACGGACGACGGCAAGCCGTGGCCGGTGCGCACCGTCACGCCCAGCCCCGCCGCCGCCGCCGCCCACAGGCCAGCCAGGCTGGGGCTGGTAAACGCGATGCGCCAGGCGATGCCGGCGCGGTCCAGTGCCTGCGTGGCGCAGCGCTGGAACAGGCATTCGCGGTCAAACATGATCAGGGGTAAAGGTTCGCCCGCCTGCGGCTGCCACGCCACGCTGGACGCGCCGATCCAGCGCATGACGGGTTCGGCAATGCGCTGGCGCTGGTGCAGCGGATAGCCGTCGAGTCCGACGATGCCCGCGCCGCCCCACAGCAAGGCCAGGTCCAGCTGGTCCATGGACAGGCGCTCCAGCAAGGCCGTGTTGCAGGCCACGTGCGCCTCGATGCGCACTTTCGGATGGGCGCGCGCAAAGCGTCCCAGCACCTCGGGCAGCAGCGCCTCGCCAAAATCCTCCTGCAAGCCCAGCCTGATCCAGCCTTCCAGTTCCACGCCGCGCAGGGCGACAGCCGCCTCGTCGTTCAATTCCAGCAGGCGGCGCGCATAGCCGAGCAGTACCTCGCCCGCCTGCGTCAGCGCCAGGCCCCGGCCATCCTTGCGGAACAGGGGCACGCCCGCCTGCTCCTCGAGTTTTTTCAGCTGCGCGCTGACGGCCGAGGTGGAGCGGCCCACCTTGTCGGCCGCGCGCACGAAACTGCCCAGCTCGATACCTGCCACATAGCTGCGCAGGAAGGAAATGTCGAAATTGAGTGTATGCATGGCGGCGCTTGCATCGTCCTGTTTTATGGGATGGTTTGCATTAAATTATCTGATATTCAGAACGATCGTACTGCGCAACACTAGCAAGGTCAACCACTTTCCCGACCTTGCCATGTCCACCCTCTGTCCCTCCGCCATCGCGCCCCTCGCCGCACCCCGCCACGACGCCAGCCACCGCTGGAAGGTGCTGGCCGTCGGCGTGGCGGCCAACGCCACGTTTTCCGCCGCCGCCAATGGCATGCCCACCACGGCCATCTGGCTGCGCAGCGGCTATCACCTGAGCAATACGCAACTGGGGGTGGCGCTGGGCGCCATGGGCCTGGGCGTGGCCCTGTCGGAACTGCCGTGGGGCATGGCCACCGACCGCTGGGGCGACCGCCCCGTGCTGCTGACGGGCTTGCTGGGCACCATGCTGGCCTTGCTGGCCCTGCTGCTGTGGATCACGCCGCAGGATGGCGCCGTGCCGCCCCTGTGGACGCTGGCGGCGGGCCTGGCCCTGGTGGGCGTGCTGGGCGGCAGCGTGAACGGCGCCAGCGGGCGTGCCGTGATGCGCTGGTTCGGCGCCGGCGAACGGGGTTTCGCCATGAGCATCCGCCAGACGGCCGTGCCACTGGGCGGCGGGCTCGGCGCCCTCGTCCTGCCCAGCCTGGCATCGCGCTACGGCTTCATGCCCGTGTTTGGCGCCCTGGCCCTCGTATGCGCGCTGTCGGCGTTTTTTACGTGGCGCTGGATGCATGAGCCCGATTTCTCTGCCGAGGCCGCCACAGGCCCGCACAAGGCGTCCACGGGCGTGTCTGAGGTCAAGCCGCCGCCACCGTTACGCAACCGGAAAGTCTGGCGCATGGTGGCCGCCATCGGCCTGCTGTGCGTGCCGCAATTTGCCGTGCTCAGCTACGCCACCGTGTTCCTGCACGATGACGGCCACCTGGGCCTGGCCGCCATCACGGCCGTGATGGTGGCCCTGCAGGCGGGCGCCATGGCGATGCGCATCTGGAGCGGGCGCCACACGGACCGCCACGCGAACCGGCCCGCCTACCTGCGCGGCTCGGCCCTGGTGGCATTGGCATCGTTCGTGCTGCTGGGCATTGCCGCCGCTAGCGACGCGCCGGGCTGGGTCCTGATGGCCGCCGTCATCGTCGCCGGCATCGCCGTGTCCGCCTGGCATGGCGTGGCCTACACGGAACTGGCAACGGAAGCGGGCGGCGCCAACGCGGGCACGGCCCTGGGCATGGCGAACACGGCCGTGTACGTGGGGCTGTTCCTCACGCCGATCGCCATCCCGCACCTGCTGGCGGCCAGCAGCTGGCCCGTGGTCTGGTGGCTGGCGGGGCTGGTGGCACTGGCTGCCCGGCCCCTGTTTCCGACAGCTTAGGGCAAAAGAGCAATGCGGTAGATGCAGCGCATCGCGTTCGTCAATAAATGCTGTTCGCGCACGATGCTCGCGCCCGGTCCCACCACTTCCTGGAACAGCTGCAATTCGGAGCGGCAAAAGCCCTGGCAGGTGCGCGCCGCGGCGCAGATGGGGCAGTGGTCCTCGATCAGCAGCCAGTCCTCGCCGTCCGCTTCCACGCGCGCCATGTAACCCTCCTCGTCGCGCACGGCCGCCAGTTGCTGCAGCCGCGTGGGCAAGTCCGGCGCCGAGCACGCCAAGGCGTACGCGCTGCGGCTTTCCTCTTCGCGCTGGGTAATCAGTTTATCCAGGCCCGCCTCGCCGAACAGCTGGCGCACCGAGCCGATCAGCTTGATCGTCAGCTGCGCGTGCGTGTCGGGAAAGCGCGCATGGCCCGCCTCCGTCAGGACCCAGTTCTGCCGTGGCCGGCCGGCGCCCGCCTGCGCTTCCTGGCGCCCCTCGATGAGGCCCGCCGCCACCAGCTTCTGCACTTGCTGGCGCGCCGCCTCGCCCGTCATGTCCAGGGTCTTGGCCAGGGTGGCCGTGGAGACGGGTCCCTTGGTCTTGATGAAATACAGGATGCGCTCCGTCGTTTGCGGCGCCTCGTTATTATCCAAACGTTTACTTGTGTAATTCATTTCACTCAACTATCATGGGCTCAGTTAACCAACTAATTGCTTGCATAATAGGCCGGTAGCTTCCTGCTGTCGAGGAGTTTCCACGTCCGCATGCCGGCAAGACACTCTTTTGGACTGGATTTCCCATGCAGCTGCAGCATTCCATCTGGCTGTTTCACGCCATCCTCGCCACCGGCCTGGCCACCTGGCTGACTCTGGCCAGCATCAACAACCTGCACGCTTTCCACGGCGCCGTCTGGGCCGTCGGCAACACCATGCGCATGGACCCGCTGCGCCAGGACCCGACCATCCAGACGCCGCTGCTGCGCCGCGCGCTCACATCCCTGGCCTGGCACCGCGTCGCGCTGGGCGGGGTGCTGGCCTTGCAGCTGCTGGCCGCCCTCGCCGCCTGGACGGGCGTGGCGCTGTTCCTTGGCACGTCCCTGACGGCGGCGCTGCCCTGGCTGAACCTGGCCTTGTGCGCCATGGCCGCCTTCTTGCTGCTGATGCACCTGGGCGGCCTGTGGTTCGGTTACTGGATCGCGCAGGAAGGCTTGCAGACGACGCACCTGGTGCTGCTGCTGTGGACCATCGGCCTGTTCCTTCTTTTCAACGCGCAGCGGACCTGATCAGCCTCCGCTGCGCCCCTTCTTCCCCGCTGTAAAGGACTTCATCATGCATACGAAAATCGTCGGCGCCTCCGCGCTGGCCATCACCCTGGCCGTCGCGGGCGCCATGCTCTACCCGCGCGCCGACTCACAAGCCGCGGCCCATGCGACCGATGCCGCCGCCTCTGCCGCCACCAAGGTGGCGCTGGTGCCCGTCGTGCTGGGTACGCAGGAGCGCTACTTCGCCGGCGTGGGCGAACTGGAGGCGGCGCGCCAGGTGCAGGTGGCGGCCGAAACAGGCGGGCGCATCACGCAGATCCGCTTCGCATCGGGCCAGCGCGTGGCGGCCGGCGCCGTGCTGGTACAGCTGAATGACGCCCAGGAACAGGCGGTGCTGCTGCGCCAGCGCGCGCAGCTGAAAAACGCGGAAATCAGCCATGCCCGCGCGGCGCAGATGGTCAAGGAAAAAGCCGCCACGCAGGAGCAATTGGATAGCGCGCTGGCCGCGCGCGACGCGGCCCTGGGAGACGTGCGCCAGACGCAGGCCCTGATCGCGCAAAAGACCATCCGCGCCCCGTTCGCGGGCCAGCTGGGCATCCGCAAGGTGCACGCGGGCCAGTACCTGAATGCGGGCGACACGGTGGCCAGCCTGATCGACACCAGATCGCTGCTGGTGAACTTCGCCCTCGATGAACAGAGCAGCGCCAAACTGGCGCCGGGACAGGCCGTGCAAGTGCTGGTGGACGCCTATCCGCATGAAATCTTCACGGCGAAGATCAACGCCATCGACCCGCTGGTCGCCCGCTCGCGCATGGTGCAGGTGCAGGCGGCGCTGGGCTATCCCCGCAGCGCCCTGAGGCCGGGCATGTACGCGAACGTGCGCGTGGCGCGCGAAGCCGGGCAGCAGCTGACGGTGCCGGAAACGGCGGTCACCTACAGCGCGTATGGCGACACGGTGTTCATCGCGCAGCAGGAGGGAAAACAGCCGCTCACCGTCAGGCGCGTGGGCGTGAAACTGGGCGAGCGGGCAGGGGGCAGGGTGGCCATCCTCGACGGCTTGCGCGAAGGCCAGCGCGTGGTGGCCTCCGGCCAGCTGAAACTGGCCGACGGCATGCCCGTGCAAGCCGTGGCAAACACCCTGGACGAGGCGAAACGCGCCACGCCAAGAGCTGGTTCGTAAGGAAAGGCCTCCATCATGAAATTGACCGATTTATTCGTGCGCCGCCCCGTGCTGGCGCTGGTGATCAGCACATTGATTCTGATGCTGGGCGTGATCGCCATCCTGCAGCTGCCGATCCGCCAGTATCCGATGCTCGAATCGTCCACCATCACGGTGACGACCACGTATCCGGGCGCCTCGGCGGAGCTGATGCAGGGCTTTGTCACGCAGCCGATCGCGCAAGCCGTGTCGTCGGTGGAAGGCATCGATTACCTGACATCGTCGTCCGTGCAGGGCAGCAGCACGGTGACCGTGCGCATGGAACTGAACCGCGATTCCACGCAGGCGCTGACGGAAGTCATGGCCAAGGTCAACCAGGTGCGCTACAAGCTGCCCGAAGGCGCTTTTGACCCCGTCATCGAGCGCGCGGCAGGCGATTCCTCGGCCGTCGCGTATGTGGGATTTGCCAGCGAGCGCGTGTCCGCGCCCGCGCTGACGGACTACCTGGCGCGCGTGGTGCAACCCATGTTCGCCACCATCGACGGCGTGGCGAAGGTCGACGTGTATGGCGGCCAGCAGCTGGCCATGCGCTTGTGGATCGACCCGGCCAAGCTGGCGGCGCGCGGATTGACGGCGGCCGACGTGGCCGATAGCGTGCGGCGCAATAACTACCAGGCGGCGCCCGGCAAGGTGAAGGGACAATTCGTCGTCTCGAACATCAGCGTCAACACGGACCTGACCAGCGTGGCGGAGTTCCGCGACATGGTCATCACCAAAGGCGCAGATGCGAAAGACGGCGCCGCCCTCGTGCGCTTGAAGGATGTGGGCACGGTGGAACTGGGGGCAGCGGCCACGGAAACGAGCGGCATCATGGACGGCGTGCCGGCCGTGTACCTGGGCCTGTCGCCCACGCCCGGCGGCAACCCGCTGGTGATCGTCGACGGCATCAAAAAACTGCTGCCGGAAATCCAGAAAACTCTGCCGCCCGGCGTGCAAGTCGAACTGGCATTCGAGACGGCGCGCTTCATCCAGTCTTCCATCGACGAGGTGGCGCATACCCTGCTCGAAGCGCTGCTCATCGTCGTCATCGTCATCTATCTGTGCATGGGTTCCCTGCGCTCCGTGCTGATCCCCGTGGTGACGATCCCGTTGTCGATGCTGGGCGCGGCGGCGCTGATGCTGGCCTTCGGCTTCAGCATCAATCTGCTCACCTTGCTGGCGATGGTGCTGGCCGTGGGCCTGGTGGTCGATGACGCCATCGTCGTGGTGGAAAACGTGCACCGGCATATCGAGGAAGGCAAGACGCCCGTGGCGGCCGCGCTGGTGGGCGCGCGCGAAGTGGCCGGCCCCGTCATCGCCATGACCATCACCCTGGCCGCCGTGTATGCGCCCATCGGCATGATGGGGGGGCTCACCGGCGCGCTGTTCAAGGAATTCGCGCTGACCCTGGCCGGCGCCGTGGTGGTGTCGGGCGTGGTGGCCTTGACCTTGTCGCCCGTGATGAGTTCCTTGCTGCTGCAGCCGAAACAATCGGAAGGGCGCATGGCGCGCGCCGCCGAGCATTTCTTCGAGGGCCTCACCAGCCGCTATGCGCGCCTGCTGGACCGCTCCCTGCACCACCGCTGGCTCAGTGCCGGTTTCGCCGCGCTGGTGATGGTCAGCCTGCCGTTCCTGTACCTGCTGCCGCAGCGCGAACTGGCGCCGTCGGAAGACCAGGCCAGCGTCTTGACGGCGATCAAGGCGCCGCAGCATGCCAACCTCGATTACGTGGAGCGCTTCTCGTACAAGCTCGATGAGATTTATAAAAACGTGCCCGAAACGGCCTCGCGCTGGATCATCAACGGCGGCGAAGGGCCGGCATCGAGCATCGGCGGCATCAACCTCACGCCGTGGGCCGAGCGTTCACGCAACGCGGCCGTCATCCAGGCCGAGTTGCAGCATGCCGTGGGCGACGTGGAAGGCACCAGCATCTTCGCCTTCCAGCTGGCGCCCTTGCCCGGGTCGAGCGGCGGCTTGCCCGTGCAGATGGTGCTGCGCAGCGCGCAGGATTACGCCACCCTGTTCCGCACCATGGAAGACGTCAAGCAGCGGGCGCGCGCCAGCGGCCTGTTCGCCGTCGTCGACAGCGACCTCGATTACAACAACCCCGTCGTCAAGGTGCGCGTGGACCGCTCCAAGGCGAACAGCCTTGGCGTCCAGATGCAGGACATCGGCGAGTCGCTGGCCGTGCTGGTGGGAGAAAACTATCTGAACCGCTTCGGCATGGATGGCCGCGCGTATGACGTCATCGCGCAAAGCCCGCGCGAACAGAGATTGACGGCGCAAGCCCTGACGCAGCAGTACGTGCGCGCCGACGACGGCAGCCTGCTGCCCCTGTCCGCCGTCGTCTCCGTGAGCGAAGCGGTCGAGCCGAACATGCTGACGCAGTTCAACCAGCAAAATGCCGCCACCTTCCAGGGCGTGCCGGCGCCCGGCGTAACCCTGGGCGACGCCGTCGCCTTCCTCGACGGCGTGGCGAAAACCCTGCCGCCGGGCTTCAGCTACGACTGGCAATCCGATGCGCGCCAGTTCGCCACGGAAGGCAATGCCCTGCTGCTGGCCTTCCTCGCGGCCGTCATCGTGATCTACCTGGTGCTGGCGGCGCAATATGAAAGCCTGACGGACCCGCTGATCATCCTAATCACGGTGCCGCTGTCCATCTGCGGCGCCCTGATCCCGCTGGCGCTGGGCTACGCCACCGTGAATATCTACACGCAGATCGGCCTGGTGACGCTGATCGGCTTGATCAGCAAGCACGGCATCCTAATGGTGGAATTTGCCAATGAATTGCAGGTGCATGAACGGCTCGACCGCCTCAGCGCCATCCGCAAGGCGGCGCAGATCCGCCTGCGGCCGATCCTGATGACGACGGCGGCCATGGTGGTGGGCCTGGTGCCGCTGCTGTTCGCTTCCGGCGCGGGCGCCAACAGCCGCTTTGGCCTGGGCGTGGTGATCGTCTCGGGCATGGTGATCGGCACCTTTTTCACGCTGTTCGTGCTGCCCACCGTGTACACCTTTTTGGCCCGCCGCCACACGGCCGATGCTGCCACGCCGCGCGCGCGCGACTTGTCGCAGGCGCTGGAGGAATCCATATGAAAAATTACCGCTATCTTGTCGCTCTTTTCCCCGTGCTGGCCGGCTGCGCCGTCAGTCCCGCCCATGTCACGCCGGGCACGCCAGACATCGCCTTGGCCAGCCCGCAGCAAGCGCAATTCGCCCGCGTGGCCGCCCAGTCTGCGCAGGCTGACTGGTGGACGTTTTTCGACGATGCGCGCCTGTCGCAGCTGATCGCCAGCGCGCTCGAACACAATCTCGATATCGCGCAGGCGCAGGCCAGTCTGCTGGCCGCGCGCGCCATCTTCGACGAGCGCCGCCTCGATGAACTGCCGGCCGTCACGGGCCGGGCGGGCTGGCAACGCAGCGTCCAGCAAGACACGCCCAATAGCCGCGCCGCCACTGCGCAAACGCGGGTGGGATTCGACGCGCAATGGGAGATCGACCTGTTCGGCCGCCTGGCGCATCTCACGCGTGCCGCACAGGCGCGCGCCGACGCGGCGCAGGCGGATTTGCAGCAGGTGCAGCTGACGATCGCCGCCGAGGTGGCGCGCAATTACTACGAGGCGCTGGGCTACCAGCAAGACCTGGCGCTGACGCAGGCGCAGGTGCATAGCTGGCAGGGCACGGTGGCCCTGATCGACGCGCGCATCCGCGCCGGCAGCGGCTTGCCGGAAGAGCGCCATAACGCGCTGGCCAACCTGGCGCGCAGCGAGGCGGCGCTGCCACGCCTGCAGGCGGGCCTGCGCCAGGCGCAGTACCGCCTCGACGTGCTGCGCGGCCAGCGACCTGGCACGGACGCGGCGGGCGCCATCTGGCTGGCCGCCACGCCATGGCAGCAGGCGCCGCTGGCGGGCCGGCTGCCGCTGGGCGACGTGAACCGGCTGATCAAGCAACGCCCCGACGTGGTGCGCGCCGAGCGCCTGCTGGCCGCCTCCAGCGAAGACGCGGGGGCCGCCAGGGCCGACCTGTATCCGCGCCTCAGTCTCGGTGGCTTCCTGGGCTTCTTTGCGCTGCGCGGCAGCGGCGTGTTTGACGGCGGCGCGCGCGCCTTCGACGTGGCGCCATCCGTCAGTTATCCCGCCTTCCGCCTGGGCAGCGTGCGGGCGCGCTGGCGCGGCACGCAGGCCGAGGCGCAAGGCGCGCTGGCGCGCTACGAACAAGCGATGCTGGTGGCGCAGGAAGAGGTGGAAAACGCCGTCACGCAGCTGGCGGAAAACCAGGCGCGCCTGGCGTCCCTGCTGCAGTCGGCGCGCCATGGCAACGCGGCGCTCGACATCGCCAGCACGCGCTACCAGGGCGGCTCCGGCAGCTACCAGGCGGTGCTGGAAAACCAGCGCGCCTTGTTCGATATCCGGCGCGAAGCGCTGCAGGCAGAAACGGCGTCCTACATCGACGCGATCGCCCTGTACAAGGCGCTGGGATGGGGGCACACTATGTAGCATTTTTCGATCACAGGGAGAAGCGATGTTCACGCAAGGCAGCTGGCTGAATGCACCGGAAACCTGGTCCGCCGACGGCGCGCAATTGCGGGTGACGACGGATGCCAACACGGATTTCTGGCGCAAGACTTCGTATGGTTTTATCCGCGACAGCGGCCACTTTTTTGGCACGGACATCGCCGGCGATTTCACGGCGCAGCTGCACGTGGCGGCGCAGTACGCATCGCTGTATGACCAGGCCGGATTGATGGTGCGTATCGATGCGGAAAACTGGATCAAATGCGGCGTCGAATTTTCCGACGGCCAGCTGCTGCTCAGCAGCGTGCTGACGGTGGGCGCCTCCGACTGGGCCGTCAGCCTCGCGCCCGCCATGCCGGACGGCTTCTGGCTGCGCGTGACGGTGGCGCAAGGCGCCATCCGCGTGCAATATTCCACCGATGGATTGCGCTGGCCGCTGCTGCGCCTGGCGCCGTTTCCCGTCGCCCCGCGCTACCTGGCGGGACCCATGTGCTGCACGCCGGAACGCGGGGGCCTGGAGGTGGTCTTTTCGCAGTTGTCCATCGGCCCGGCGCTGCAAAAAGACTTGCACGATTTGAGCTGATTATGCAGGCCGGATCCGCGCCTGTTTTTAAGCCTGCTTTGTGCTTTTCTTTGCCTGATTTCGTGCTGATTGTCGTGCCGCTTCATTCATGCTGATTGAGCGACCGGTGCACGTCTTTCGATTCGTTGCGGCCCGGCCTGTCGTCGGCCAGTTTGCCCGCTTCGCTGTGTGGCTGCTGGGCAACTCCCTTGACGTGCTCCCGGTGCTCCGGCTGTCCCAGGGTGGGCAGGTTTTCCTGCTCCACGGCGTCGGGCGGATTCTGCGGCGTGATCACGTTATTCGCCCAGTGTCCGCTGGCGACATTGCCGCTGGCAGGCTTGCCGCCGCCCTGGTTGGCGTAGGCGTCGCCGTCCGCTTTCGCGGCATCGGTCTTGTCCATACGGCTGTTACGGCCTTGGTCCGTGGCGGTGGATGGAATATCGTTCATCGCGCTTCTCCTGGTAACGGTGGATAAAAACCCATCTTGCGCCCAAAACACCGGCGCCACAGCCGGTGCACGGATTGCCTGCCTGTAGGAACATGCCGCACACGACGGTGCTTTACACGGGCGCCGGCACCACCCACGTCTCATGCAAATGACGCCACAGCAGGGTACCGGCGGGCGTGGTGTCATACACAACGGTGGACAATCGTTCCGTACTGGCGCCGCCGGGCAGCGTCTGGCATTCGCGGTACGTCACGCTGGCGCCGGCGGCGCTTTCCTGGACCAGCACGAGGTCGGAAATATGCATCTGCAAGCCCGGGCGGCTGCCACCGGCGGACTGAAAAAAGGCCGTCAATCCGGCAGCGTCGAGTTGCTTGCCACCGGGCGAAATCATGGTGAAATCGGGGGAAAAACGCGCCAGCAGATCGGCGCAATGTGCGGGTGCCGTGGCCTCGCCGCCGAGCCATTGCCGGATCAGCACATGGGTGGACAGCACGTCGTCAAAATAACGCTTGTTTTCGTTCATTTTTTACCTTCCTGAGGGTGAGAAAAAAGAGCCAGCACGGCGCGGTTGTCGATGCGCGCGCACAGCATCAAGGGCAGCACGCACGAGCAAGCGGCAAGGGCAAAACACCAGTGAAAAACCCGTGCCGCGCGCGCCTGCTGGGCGGGGTCGTCCAGCGATGCAACGCCATGCGCCGCCAGCAGGCTGTTGAGCAGTACGCTGAGCAGGGCGACGCCCAGGCAAAAGCCCAGTTGGCGGTTGATGTTCCACACGGCGCTGGCCTGGCTCAGCTGCGTATCGGGCGTGCGCAGGAAGGCCGTGCTTTGCGCCGTGCTGCTGCATAAACCGCCGCCGAAACCCATCACGGCGTACGCGCCGGCCAGCCAGAACCACTGGTTCGCCGCATCCACCCGCAGCAGCATCAGCATGCCCGCCGCCTGCAGCAGCGCACCACAGATGAACAGGGGCTGCGGCCCCACGCGGCGGTAGCTTTTGCCCGTCAGCGCAATGGCGGCAAACGAGGCCACAGCCCACGGCAGCATCAGGGCTCCCGCCGTCGACGCGGACATGCCCAGCACGCCCTGCAGGTACAGCATGGCCAGCAGGCTCACGCCCATGAAGACGCCGGGCACCAGCAGATACATCAGCATGGAGACGCGCAGCAGCGGCTCGCTGGCCAGGCGCAGGTTGAGCAGCGGCGCGGACTTGCGCAGCGCGCCGCGCACATAGCCCCAGGCGCAGGCGCCGCCCAGCGCCAGCACGCCGGCGCCGGCCCAGGCATCGCCTGGCGTGCCCAGCATGGTCAAGCCCAGCAACAGCAGCAGGATGGCCACGCAGCCCGCCAGCAGGCCGCCCGCGTCGAGCGGGGGGACGTGTGCACGCGGCGGGTCGGGACGCAGCCAGCAGGCGGCCAGCAGCAGCGCCAGCGCGGCGAAGGGCACGTTCAGGTAGAAAATCCAGCGCCACGACAGGCTGTCGACGATCACGCCGCCCAGCGCGGGAGACAGGGCAGGGGCCAGCAAGCCCACCAGCATGATGACGGAGGACAGCCCGGGGCGCTCCGCGGGCGGATACAGCTGGTAGGTCATGCTCTGGCCCAGCGGGATCAGCAAGCCGCCGCCCAGGCCCTGCACGCAGCGCCAGGCGATCAGCGCCTCGATCGACGGCGCCAGGCCGGCGCCCACGCTGGCGAATAAAAAAGTTAGCAACGAGGCCATAAACACGGTTTTGCTGCCATAATAGGCAGCAAGCCAGGCGCTGGCGGGGATGACGATGGTCAGGCCCAGGATGTAGCCGGTGCTGATCCAGGCCAGCTGCGCCACCGAGGCGTGCAAGCCATGGCCGATGTCGGGGTAGGCCACGCTGGTGATGAACATGTTGATCAGGTCGACGAAAAACCCCAGCAGATAGATGGCGGCGACCTTTTTGCGGTAGTCCATGGTGCTCCGAATGGCAAACGGCCAGCTTAAGCGCCACACGCCATTTGCGTAACGGGCCAGCCCCGATTACACTGTCAAATAAATTTTGACAAACTCCCGTAACCCGCATGTATCCTCATATTTATTTATGATCAGTCTTGACCGTTTGGGTATTTTCATCGCCATCGTCGACGCCGGCTCGCTGACGGCCGCCGCCGCCGTGCTGGGCCAGAGCAAGGCCGTCGTCAGTTTCAACCTGAAACAGCTGGAAGCGGAGCTGGGCGTGTCGCTGCTGACGCGCAGCACGCGCAGCCTGGCGCTGACGGACGTGGGGCGGCGCTTTTATGAAGACTGCCAGCGCGTGCTCAGCGAGGCGCATGGCGCCATCGAAACGGCGCGCCAGGGCCACCAGGGCTTGCGCGGCACTTTGCGCCTGACCACCACCGTCGAATACGGCAGCCGCACGGTGGTCCCCGCGCTGATCGCCTTTGCCGCCGCCCACCCGCAGCTGCGGGTCCAGCACTCGTCCTCATCCTCGCATGAAGACCTGATCGCCGGGCGCTACGACGTGGCCATCCGCATGGGTTCACTCAACGATTCGAGCTACCGCGCCGCGCTGATCGAGCCGTACGCCATCTGGCCCGTGGCCTCGCCCGCCTACCTGGCCAGCCTGCCCCACAAGGGCATCGCCAGCCTGGACGAGCTGCAACGGGCGCGCTGGCTGGCGCACAGCCGCCTGAGTTCTCCCCTGCGCTGGGACGTGCAGACGCCCGATGGCCCGGCCGTCTTCGCCGCGCAGGACGAAGCCGTCATCCATTCCGACTCCGCCTCGGCCCTGCTGGGCTTTGCCCTGGGCGGCTGCGGCGTGGCCCTGCTGCCGCAATGGCAGGTCGAAGGCGAGGTGCGCGCGGGACGCCTGCACCACCTGCTGCCGCACGTCGTCTTCCCCGGGCAGGGCGTGTATGCCGTGTATGCAAACACCCAGCATATCCCGGAAAAAGTCCGCGCCTTCATCGACTTCCTGCGCGCCTTCGTGGGGACGGCAGACTGAGGTTTCACGTGGCGCCATGGCGCCCATATCACCCTGTAAACAGTTGTCGAGACAATGATTTCCAAAGGGCAAACGGGCGCCCATTTCGCTTTTCACGGCCTACACTGCAAGGACGTTGTTCATCGATTGGAGACCATCATGGCACACACTTTGGCAGCAGTTTTCGCCCAGCGCGACATGGCCGGGCACGCGCGGCAGGACCTGATCACGGCAGGCTTTCCCAGCGCAAATATCCGCCTGCACGACGCTGGCAGTGACACGGGCGCCGTCGCGGACGAGGCGCGCCGCGACGAGGGCGACAGCCTGCTCGACAGCGTCAAGCATTTCTTTTCCGACCTGTTCGGCAGCCATGCCGACCGCCACGTGTATGCTGAAGCCGTGCGGCGCGGGCATATCGTGCTGACCCTGGAAGACGCCAGCGACGCCGACATCCAGCGCGCCACCGACATCGTCGAGCGCTATGCGCCCATCGACATCGACGCGCACGCCGAGCACTGGCGCAGCGGCGGCTGGCAAGGCGCGCCACTGCAGGATACAACGCCGCGCCACGGCGCCAGCATCCAGTCGGCATCCGGCGCGCCATCGCAGCAGGGCACGTCCGCCGGCAGCGCCGGCACGCTGCACGAGGCGGCGGCATCGCAGCAGTTTGCAGGCAGCATGCCATCGTCCGGCGCGGGCGCCACCGTGCGCCGCTATCCCGGCGCCGACAACCTGCCCGGCGCCAGCTACGACGAAGAGCAGTACTACCGCAACCACTGGAGCAGCCAGTACGCGGCCAGCGGCGCGCGCTTCGAGGATTACGATCCCGCCTACCGCTATGGCCATTCGATGGCGGGCAGCGCCAGCTACCGGGGGCAAAGCTGGGAGCAGGTGGAAGCCGAGCTGCGCAGCAACTGGGAACACACGTATCCGCAGTCGGCGTGGGACGACTTCAAGGCGGCCGTCAAGCATGGCTGGGAACGCATCACGTCCTGAGCCTGGATTCGACGGCGGCGCCCGTCAGCGCCCCTCGTGCGTGAGCTTGAGGAAGTGATTCAGGATGTGGAAGTGGTCTTCGAAGAATTCCTCTTCCATGGCCGGCAGGGCGGACACCGGCACCCATTGCGCCAGCGCCGCGTCGTCGGCCGCCGTCACGGCTGGCAACTGGCGCGTCTTCAAGTCAAAATAATGCGCATGCGTGATGGTGCGCCCCCGCTGGCTGCGGTCGGGATGGTCGAACACGGCCACCCCGATCAATGCCTCGACCAGGGTGGGCGCCAGCACGCCCAGCTGCGTTTCTTCCGCCAGTTCGCGGATGGCGCCCTGCAGCAGGCGTTCGCGCGGCTCCAGGAAGCCGCCGGGCAGCGCCCACAGGCCCTTGCCGGGATAGCCGCCACGGCGCACCAGCAGCACGTGGCCGCCCGTCTGCACCAGCGCGTCGACGGTGGTGAAAATGGGCGGATACGGCGCCACGCGCCAGCGCGCCTTGTACGCTTCGATGGCGCGGTATTCCTGCACCAGCGGCGCGTACCACGGCAGCAAGGTCCACGCCTTTAAATACTGGCCGACGGCGGCGGGCAGCAGCTGCGCCACGGCGCTCAGCGACACGTCGACATCCTCCGCCTCGAACAGCACGTTGCGGATCGCCGTCGCGCCGATGGGTGCGCCGGGATCGATCTCCAAATTCAGCAGCTGCCAGTGGGGGAAGTGGTGCAGGTAATAGCTGGTGGCGTCCTTGAAACAGGCCACCAGGGTGACGCGCTGGGCACGCGGCACGGCGCCCGCCACGGCGTGCCGCACGGCGTCGGCCCACAGGCCGTCATCGTAGTAGTCGCGCACGGCCACATAGTGCACGCGCTCGCGCTGCGCCTGGGGCAGCGTCGCGGCGATCATGGCGGCCCGCTCCTGCCAGGTAAACGGGTTCTTCGGGCTGCGCGCATGGAAGGCGGAACCGAGCACCACCACCACTTGCGCGGCGGTGGCCAGCGCCTTTTGCAGCAAGCCCGCATGGCCATTGTGAAAAGGCTGGAAGCGGCCGATCAGGATGGCCGCGTCGGCTGGATAGGCGAGTGTCATGCGTCGTCTCCGGTGGGGTAGTGGGCGGCGATCGGCAATTGACGGCCGCTGCCAAAGGCGCGCGAACGCACGCGGATGATGGGCGCCGCCTGGCGCCGCTTGTATTCGTTGCGGGCCACCATGCCGAGGATGCGCGTGACCAGCCGCTTGCCCTCGTCCGCCTGGCGCAGCTGCGCGACAAAGGCCGACGCTTGCGCGCTCTCCGCGGCCGGCAGGCGCCGGCCCTCGATATGCCACTTTAATATTTCATCGAGCACGGGATAGGGCGGCAAGCTGTCCGTGTCGCGCTGGCCCGGCGCCAGTTCCGCCGACGGCGGCTTGTCGAGCACGGCGGCGGGGATCAGTTCGCGCGCGGCGCTGGCGTTGAGGTGGCGCGACAGGGCGAAGACCTCCGTCTTGTACAAGTCGCCGATCAGTCCCAGGCCGCCGTTCGTGTCGCCATACAGGGTGCAGTAGCCCACCGAGATTTCGCTCTTGTTGCCGGTGGTGAGCAGCAGGGCGCCAAAGGCGTTCGAGTATTCCATCAGGATCGTGCCGCGCACGCGCGCCTGCAGGTTTTCCAGCGGCAGGCCTTGCAGCCTGGCGTCGAAGGCCGCCGCGTAGCCGGACTCGTACTGCGCCACGATGTCGCGGATCGGGTGCGTATGCAGGGCGATGCCCAGGTTGGCGCACAGGGCCACGGAATCGGTGACGGAGCCGGCGCTGGAAAACACCGACGGCATCGTGATGGCCACGACGTTATCCGCACCGAGTGCTTCCACGGCCAGGGCCAGGGTCAGCGCGGAATCGATGCCGCCCGAGCAGCCGATGACGACTTGTGTAAAACCGCAGCGGCGCGCATAGTCGCGCAAGCCCAGCACGATCTGGCGCCGGGCAAACTCCACGGCGGGGATGCCGTCCGGGTCGGGCACGGGAAAGGCGGCACCGTCGCTGCGGCGAAAAACGCCATCGGCAAAGCGCAGCAGCTGATAATCCTCGACGAAGCGGGCCGCCTCGAACTGCACGCCGTGGCGCGGCGAGATGGCGAACGAGGCGCCGTCAAACACGAGTTGATCCTGGCCGCCCACCTGGTTGACGAACAGCAGGGGCAAGTTGACGCGCGCGCAGGCGGCGCCAAACACGGCGTGGCGCTGCGCGCGCTTGCCGATGTCGGACGGGCTGGCATTGATGCTGACGACCAGGTCGGGCCGCGCCGCCTGCAGGGTGTCGAAGGGGTTGACGGCATAGGCGCGGCCATCGTCATTCCAGCCGTCCTCGCAAATCATGAAGCCCACCTTGCTGCCGGCGATCGTCAAGGTGCAGGCGCCGGGCGGTCCCGGCTCGAAATGCCGGCCCTCGTCGAAGATGCCGTACGTCGGCAGCAGCTGCTTGTAGTATTCGGCCACGATGCGCCCGTCGCGCAGCGCCAGCAGGGCGTTGTACAGGGGCTTGCCGATGCCCGGATTGGGCCGCGCCGTGCCGATCACGGTGACCAGCGCCGGCCAGCGCGTGGACGCCTGCAGCAGGGCGTCCAGCGCCCGCTGCAGCTGGCGCAAGAAGGCGGGATCCTCGAACAGGTCGCCCGGGTAGTACGCGCACAGCGACAGTTCCGGACACACGAGCAAGTCTGCGCCGTCTTCGCTGGCGCGCTGCATGCGCGCGGCGATGGCGGCGACATTGCCGTCGAAGTCGCCCACGGTGGGATTGAGCTGGGCGAGGGCGATGGTCAGCATGGCGATCCTTCAGTTGGTTGCGCTTGAAACCACTATCCTGCCTGAAATGTTCCTGAACGCACTGATGCAATCGTGCGAGCCTGACGCTCCGTGTGCTACAGCGTACGCAGCCAGCTCCGCAGGCGCGCGCGCGCATTCGCATACGGCGAGACCGTGTTGAACTGGATCATGCGTCCCATCGTGTAATGCGTGTACCACGGCTGGCCATACAACTGCGCATCGTCGTGCGCGTCGATCAGCGCCAGCAGCTGGTTCTTGGCTACCTCCAGACGCTGCTGCAAGTCGTCCATGCTGAGTTCAGCATAGTCGGCATAGAAGCGCTGCGCCAGTTTCCCCAGAGCGTTCCACGTGAAACCTTCGGCGGGAAAAGCGATCTCCTCGATGCGTTTGCCATCGCGCAGCTGCGCGTGCCAGTGCAGGACCAGCGTATTCCAGCCCAGCAGATACGCAAGCAGATCGCACACGCTCATGCGCGTGCCCTGCACCTGGCCTTCCAGCACGGGGACCCGCGCCAGGGAAGGCGGCACGCGCGCCAGCTCCTGCGTCAACTTCGCGTAGCTGCTGTGGATGGCGTCGAGCAATTCCTGCTTGCTGCCGGGGATGGCCATCACGCCCCTCCCGCGACTGGCCGGCCCGCCGCCTGCCAGTGGTCGTAGCCGCTGTCGAGACGGCGCGCGGGCAAGCCGTGCCGGCGCAGGGCCGCCACGGCCTGCACGGACAGCACGCAATAGGGACCACGGCAGTAGGCGGCGATCTCCTGGTTGACGGGCAATTCCGCCAGGCGGCGCTGCAAGTCGTCCAGCGGAATATTGAGCGCGCCGGGCAAGTGGCCAGTGGCAAACTCCTGCGTCGGGCGCACGTCGAGCACGGTGATGCTGGCTTCGTGCATGCGCGCGAGCAACTCGTCGCCCGAGATTGCTTCCACGTGATCGCCCCGGCTCAGCGCCTGCAGCTCGCTGCGCTGATGCTGCGCATACACGTCCAGCGCGGCCAGCAACTGCACGATGGGGCCACTGCCGAGACGGTACAGCACGCGCTTGCCGTCGCGCCGTGCCTGGACAAAACCGGCGCGCCGCAACTGCTGCAAATGCTGCGAAGTATTGGCCACGGACAGGCCCGTCAACTCCACCAGCTGCTCCACCGCATGTTCGCCGCGCGCGATCTGTTCGAGCAGGCGCAAACGGGGCGCGCTGCCTAAAATATGGGCAAACTCGGCGGGACTGGTGAGGAGATCGATTTCTGCATTGTTCATTGACACGATGCTAGCACCCTTATAACATTCAAGCAATTACTTGAATGTTTAACGGGAGAGACAATGCAGATACTCTGGATCGATGCGCTGGCCATCGGCGTGGGCGCGACGGCGGTGATGGATGCGTGGGCCGTGGCGTTAAAGCGCTTCTGGTGCATCCCGTCGCTGAACTTTGCGATGGTGGGGCGCTGGCTGGGCCATCTGCCGCGCGGCACGCTCAGCCACGCCAACATCGCCCAGGCGGCGCCCGTGCGCGATGAAGCCGTGCTGGGCTGGACGGCCCACTACGCGATCGGCGTGCTGTTTGCGGCCATGCTGCTGGCGCTGGTGGGGCAGGAGTGGGTGCAGGGGCCGACCCTGGCGCCGGCCCTGCTGGCGGGCCTCGTCAGCGTGGCCGCGCCGTTTTGCATCTTGCAGCCGGGCATGGGCGCCGGCTTCGCCGCCAGCCGGACGCCGCACCCGCACGCGGCCCGCCTGCGCAGCCTGATGGCGCACCTGGCGTTCGGCATCGGCCTGTACCTGGCGGCGCTGCTGTGGTCGACGGTACGCTGACTTGTGCCGGCTAGCTCGTCAGCGGCGGCACGGGAGCCGGTGACGCTGCCGGTGCCGGCGCCACGGCCGACATGGCCGGCGCCTCGGGCTGCGCCGGCACGGTGCTCAGCACCATCGTGCTGGGCTTGGCGATCGAGATGTGCGCCGCATCCAGGCGCTTGAGCAGCTCGAACAGCAGGGCGCTGCGAATGCCCGACGTCAGGCGCGGCGACGAGGCAAAGCCGGTGGCGTTGAACAGCAGAAAGCCATTGTCGATGCCATCGAGCTGCACGCTGGGCGCCGGCGTGTCGAGCACGTCGGGATTGTCGACAAAGGCGGCCAGGATCAGTGCGCGCGCCGCCTGCGCATCCGTGCCCAGCGGCAACGGCAGCTTCACTTGCACCAGGCCCAGCGGGTTGGCCAGGGTCACGTTGCGCACCGTCTTGGTAATGAATTCCGAGTTCGGCACGATCACCGTCGAGCGGTCACCCAGCTGAATTTCCGTGGCGCGCACATTGATGCGGCGAATGTCGCCTTCCACGCCGCCCAATGACACCCAGTCGCCCACCTTGACGGGACGCTCGGCCAGCAGGATCAGGCCGGACACGAAGTTCTGCACCACCGCCTGCAAGCCAAAACCGATCCCCACCGACAGGGCCGACGCCACCCACGCGATGCGTTCCAGGCCGATGCCGGCCGCCGACAGGGCCAGCGCCACGGCCAGCACGCCGCCGATGTAGCCAAACAGGGTAATGAACGACACCTGCATGCCCGTGTCGAGGTTGGTGGTCGGCAAATAGCTGTTTTGCAGCCAGCGCTTGAACAGGCCCAGCGCGATAAAGCCCACCACCAGCACCAGCAGCGCCTGGATCAGCGCGGCCGGGCGGATCGCCACTTCGCCGATCGCCAGGCCATCCTGCAGCTTGCCGACACGCTGGAACAGCTCGCCCGGCCCTTCGCCGAACGGCGCCAGCAACAGCATCAGGGCCAGCAGCACGACGATGGCGCGGCCTATGCCCGACAGCAGCACGGCCGCCTGGTCGCGCGCCTTCGGCGTGGCCAGCACGGGATTGACGGCATCCGCCGGCGGCGGCGTGGACGCCAGCAGCATGCAGATATCGTCGACCAGCACCGTCAGCAGATAGGTGCTGCAGACCACCACGATGACCCAGGCAATTTGCTTGGCGACAAAACTGCCGAACGCCACATAGCCGATCAGCAAGCTGATGACGCTGGATGCCAGCGCCAGCCACAGCAGCACCGTGACGCAGCGCAGCCACAATGGCGTGACGAGATTGGCGGGGTCCGCCTCACGCAGCTGGCGCCAGCAGCGTTCGGCGCGCATCAGGCCGTAGGCGATCGTCGTGCTCATCACCAGGGCCACGATGCAATTGACGGCCACGGCCGTGGACAGGCCCGCATTGATGACGATGGTGACGCGCTCCGTCGCCCAGACCAGCACGACGATCAAGGCAAACATCGACGGAAAATTGCGCATGCGGTGCGCCAGCGCGTCGGGCAAGGGCAGCAGGCGCCACGAGACGCGGCGCGGCGACAGCAGCGCGTGGCCCAGCCCTGCCGTAAAACCGGCGAAACAGATGATGCCGATCAAGCTGCTGAGGAAAGTCGAGGTCTTCTCGGACAGGCCGCCATCCCAGCGCAAGCCCATGGCCAGCAATTCCGCCACCAGCCCCGGCGTGGCCAGCGCCAGCACGATGACGGCCAGCGCATGCAGCGAGCGGCGCAGACGGCCGTGCGGCACGCGCGTGGCCGTGACCACCAGCAAGTAGCGCGAGGCCCAGATGCTGGCCGCGATCACGGCCACGATGCCGGCCAGCAAACCGCCCCAGGCCGACCAGGGCGTGGCGCGCGCCGCGTTCGCCAATTCCAGCTCCAGCGCCCGCAAGCGCTGCAAATTCTGCGGCAATTCGCCATGCAGCTGTTTCCAGAACGAGCCGGCGAGGATCGACGCCGTGCGCTCGCCCAGGCGCGCCTGCAGCTGTGCGCGGCGCGCGGTGGACACTTGCTCGGACGCCTGTGTCGCTTCCACCGCCAGCAGGCGCGCCAGTTTCACCTGTGCATCGAGCGCGCTGCTCGTACGGTCCAGCTGGCTGCGCTGCGCCGCCACGTCGGGCGCTTCCTTGGTGCCCGCGGCCGGCTTGCCCAGTTCCGCCAGCCGCGCCTGCACGCTGGACAGCGTCGGCACGAGCGATTCTGCCACCTTGTCCGCCTCGACGCTGGCCGCCAGCGCATCGGCCTTCATTTGCGACAGGGTCGCGTCATCGAGGTCGGCATCGCCATCGAGCGCCTTCTGGATGGTGGTAATTTGCTTGCGCAAGCCGTCGAGGCGCTGGTCGGCCGTGGCCGCATCGTCGACGGGCTGCGACCAGGCGGCGGAGGGCGCCAGCGAGCAGGCGAATAGCAGGCTCAGCAACAGCGGCAGCAGCCAGCCGCGCCAGGGCAGGCGCGTGGAAAGGGAGTGGGGGGTACGGAAAGAAATCATGCAGTCCTAGCGGCCAAGTCAATACGGGTGGAGTCAAGACGGCATCGCGCCGGCGTGCGCAGCGGTGACATGCCAGCATACGGCCGGGGGCGATGGGTAATACGGGAGTTGCTTAACTGTACGGCAAACAGCGACAGACTAGCGCACTCCTGCGATCGGGGGAGGAAATTTTCGTGCGGCAACGCAAGAGGCGGGGCGGGCGGGAGCACCGCCAGGCGCGCGGCCGCGCAATAACCGCTGGCGGCGAAAAGAACGGATAATGGCGGCTAATTCATTTTACGCACCAGTCTGGAATACTCTCATGGAAATTAAGGTCAACTTTCTCGATAAGCTACGTCTTGAAGCCAAGTTCGATGATTTCACGGTCATCGCCGACCAGCCCATCCGCTACAAGGGCGATGGCTCGGCGCCGGGGCCGTTCGATTATTTCCTGGCTTCCTCGGCCTTGTGCGCGGCGTATTTCGTGAAGTTGTATTGCGAGACTCGCAATATTCCAACGGAAAACATCCGCCTGTCGCAAAATAATATCGTTGACCCGGAAAACCGCTACCAGCAGATTTTCAAGATCCAGGTCGAATTGCCGGCGGATATCTCGGCCAAGGACCGCCAGGGCATCTTGCGCTCCATCGACCGTTGCACGGTGAAAAAAGTAGTGCAGACGGGACCCGAATTCGTCATCGAGGAAGTGGAAAACCTCGACGCCGATGCGCAAGCCTTGCTGACCTTGAATCCGGCACCGGGCGCGAGCACTTTTATTGCCGGCAAAGACTTGCCGCTGGAACAAACCATCGCCAACATGTCGGGCCTGCTGGCCGGACTGGGCATCAAGATTGAAATCGCGTCCTGGCGCAACATCATTCCGAACGTGTGGTCGCTGCATATCCGCGACGCGCACTCGCCCATGTGCTTTACGAATGGCAAGGGATCGACCAAGGAAAGCGCGCTGGCGTCGGCGCTGGGCGAGTATATCGAGCGCCTCAGCAACAACCATTTCTATGCCGGTGCGTTCTGGGGCGAAGACATCGCCAATGCGCCATTCGTCCACTATCCGAACGAGCGCTGGTTCCAGCCGGGCCGCAAGGATGCGCTGCCGAAGGAGATCCTCGATGCGTACTGCCTGGACGTCTACGATCCCGATGGCGAGCTGCGCGGCTCGCACCTGATCGACACCAACTCCGGCAATGCCGAACGCGGCATCTGCTCGCTGCCCTACGTGCGCCAGTCCGATGGCGAGACCGTGTATTTCCCATCGAACTTGATCGAGAACCTGTATGTCAGCAATGGCATGAGCGCCGGCAATACCCTGGCCGAAGCACAGGTGCAATGTCTGTCGGAAATTTTCGAACGGGCCGTGAAACGCGAAATCCTCGAAGGAGAAATCGCCTTGCCGGACGTGCCGCAAGAGGTGCTGGCGAAATACCCGGGCATCCTGGCCGGCATCGCCGGCCTGGAAGAGCAGGGCTTCCCCGTGCTGGTGAAAGATGCATCGCTGGGCGGCACGTATCCGGTGATGTGCGTCACCCTGATGAACCCGCGCACGGGCGGCGTGTTCGCCTCGTTCGGCGCGCACCCGAGCCTGGAAGTGGCGCTGGAGCGCAGCCTGACGGAACTGCTGCAGGGCCGCAGCTTCGAAGGCTTGAACGACTTGCCGCAGCCGACCTTTGCCAGCGAAGCCGTCACCGAGCCGAACAACTTCGTCGAGCACTTCATCGATTCCAGCGGCATCGTCTCGTGGCGCTTTTTCAGCGCCAAGGCCGATTACGATTTTGTCGAGTGGGATTTCTCCGGCCACGGCGACGACTCGAATGCCGAGGAAGCGGCAACCCTGTTCGGCATCCTCGCCGACATGGGCAAGGAAGTGTACACGGCCGTATATGACCAGCTGGGCGCCACCGCCTGCCGCATTCTCGTGCCCGGCTATTCGGAAGTGTATCCGGTGGAAGACCTGATTTGGGATAACACCAACAAGGCCCTGCTGTTCCGCGCCGACATCCTGAACTTGCACCGCCTGGACGAGGCCAGCCTGGAAGACTTGCTCGACCGCCTGGAAAACAGCGAGCTGGACGAGTACGGCGACATCGCCACCCTGATCGGCATCGAATTTGATGAAAATACGGTGTGGGGCCAGCTCACCACGCTGGAATTGAAGCTGCTGATCCAGCTGGCCTTGCAACAATTCGAGGAAGCCAAGGAACTGGTGGAAACCTTCCTGCAGTACAACGACAACACGGTCGAACGCAAGCTGTTCTATCAAGCCATGAACGTGGTGCTGGAAGTGCAGCTGGACGACGAACTGGCGCTGGACGACTACGTCGTCAACTTCCGCCGCATGTTCGGCAACGAACGCATGGACGCCGTGCTGGGCTCCGTTGACGGCAGCGTGCGCTTCCATGGCCTGACGCCGACGAGCATGAAGCTGGAAGGCCTCGAACGCCACGCGCGCCTGATCGACAGCTACAAGAAATTGCACGTGGCGCGAGCCAAGGCGGCGGCCCAGTCCAGCTGACGCCTGGCCCCGGCATCGACGCCTGTTGATGCCGGGGGCGGCCGGTCAGGAGAGTTCTCGGCGGATGATTTCCGCGCCGGCACTGAGCGCATGCAGTTTGCCTCTGGCCACGCGGCGGGCCAGGGGCGCCATGCCACAGTTGGTGCTCGGATAAAGCTTGTCGGCATCGACAAACTGCAGCGCTTTGCGCAGGGTGTTGGCGACTTCCTCCGGCGTTTCAATGGTATTGCTTGCCACGTCGATGGCCCCTACCATCACCTTCTTGCCACGGATGAGTTCAATCAAGTCGATGGGCACATGCGAGTTGTGGCATTCCAGCGAGATGATGTCGATAGTCGACTTCTGCAGCTTGGGGAAGGATTCCTCATATTGACGCCACTCGGACCCCAGCGTATTTTTCCAGTCCGTATTGGCCTTGATGCCGTAACCGTAGCAGATATGCACGGCCGTTTCGCACTTGAGCCCTTCAATCGCCCTTTCCAGGGTGGCAATTCCCCAATCATTTACCTCATCGAAGAAAACATTGAATGCCGGTTCGTCAAACTGGATGATGTCGACGCCGGCCGCTTCCAGTTCCCGCGCTTCCTGATTCAGGATCTTGGCAAACTCCCAGGCCAGTTTTTCGCGGCTCTTGTAATGGCTGTCATACAGCGTATCGATCATCGTCATCGGACCTGGCAAGGCCCATTTAATGGGCTGCGTGGTTTGCTGGCGCAAGAACCTGGCGTCATCGACAAATACCGGCTTCGGACGGCTCACCGCGCCGACGACGGTCGGCACACTCGCATCGTAGCGGTCACGAATCCTGACGGTCTCGCGCTTGTCAAAATCGACGCCATCGAGATGCTCGATAAACGTGGTGACAAAATGCTGGCGGGTCTGCTCGCCATCACTGACGATATCGATGCCTGCCTGCTGCTGTTCCTGCAGCGACAACAGCAAGGCATCCTGTTTACCCTCGATTAATTCCGCGTCCTGTAATTTCCAGGGCGACCAGAGCTTTTCCGGCTGGGCAAGCCAGGAAGGTTTCGGCAAGCTGCCGGCAGTTGAAGTAGGCAATAATTTTTTCATGTTCAATGGTGTCGTGTATTGGGGTTAATGAGAGAGCGTGGTGGCAGTCCATTGTTCAAGAATATTCTTGTAGGGCTTGATGAAATGCTCCTCGGTATATTTGCCCTGCTTGACGGCCAGCTGGCTGCGCTCTTCCCGGTCATAGACAATCTGCGTCAGCGAATAATCCTGGTTCTGCAGGCTGGGCTGATAGCATTTTCCCGCCGCGGAATTGGCGTTGTAGATTTCGGGCCGGTAAATTTTTTGAAATGTCTCCATCGTGCTGATGGTGCCGATCAGTTCAAGATTGCTGTAGTCACCCAGCAGGTCGCCGACAAAATAGAAAGCCAAGGGCGCGGAACTATCGGGCGGCATGAAATAACGGACTTGCATGCCCATTTTTTCAAAATATTGATCCGTCGACGAGAATTCATTTTGCTGATACTCGACGCCCAGCACGGGGTGCTGATTACCGGTCCGATGATAGGTCTTGCTGCTCGAGGCACTGATGCAGATGACGGGCGGCTTGCTGAAGCGCTCCTGGTAAGCGTTTGATTTGAGAAAGTGCTTGAACAGCTTTCCATGAAAATCGCCGAAATTGTCCGGCGTGCCGAAGGTGGATTTATTATTGTTGTGCTCTGGCAGCAGCACGCTGAAGTCGTAATCGCGCACGTAGGAAGAGAAGTTATTTCCCGCGATGCCGTCAATGCGTTCGTTGGTTTTGCTGTCCAGGATATTCGGCTTCAATATCTCGATCAGCGGGATATTGCTGCCGTTGACATCAATATTCAACTCGACGGAAATGATTTCAAGCTCGACAGAATAACGATCGCCGTTCGGGTTGTCCCAATGCGCCAGGCTGTTGAAACGGTTGCTGATCATCCGCAGGGTATTGCGCAAGTTCTCCTGGCGACTCTGTCCTCTGGCCAGATTGGCAAAGTTGGTCGTCAGGCGCGTAGCGTCGGATGGATGATAGTTTTCATCAAACGAAATACTCTTGATGCTGAATGAAAAATCTTTGCTCATGGTGATCTGCTGTCCTGATTTCTGCGAAAGAGCTGCACAGGCTTATTGCCTGCCCAGTGCTGGAAAATGTGCTTTGCTGCGCTTCACGGTCGACGGTCTTTATCATGCGTGCCGCGATGCCTTGACGCGTTGATGCCTAGGCCGCGAGCAACTCCTTAGCGGTGGCAAATCCCGCATGGCCCGTCAATCCGATCAGCGGCAGTGCCCGCTGGACCGCCAGTGCGGCCCGCTGGATCAGGGCCGCGTTCTGCAGACGGTAATCGAGGAAATCCTTGTCGGTGGCGTAGACGCCCAGCGGCAACGTGCGTGTCTGGAAAAAGCTGAACAGCGGCCGCAGCTGGTGGTCGATCATCAGCGCATGGCGCTCGCTGCCGCCGGTGGCAGCCAGCAAGACTGGCTTGTCGATCAAGGCATCCTGGTCGATGAAGTCGAAGAAGTGCTTGAACAGTCCCGTGTACGAGCCGCGGAAGACCGGGCTTGCCACCACCAGAATGTCGGCCTGCTCCACGGCGGCAAGTTCCCGCTCCACCGTCTCGGGCAGCTGCGATCGCCAGACCGCGCCGGCGAGCTGCGGCGCGAGCTGGCCCAGTTCGACCAGGCGTTGTTCGCACGCGACTTCACCGGCGATCAAGTCCATCAGGTGCCCTGCCAGGGCGGCAGCCTTGGACGGGCGTTGCAGCCCGCCGGAAACCGCGACTAAACGGAGTGGACGTGTCATGTTTGCTTTCGTATGGAGAGATGGCTGCGCGCGGGCCGGAAAATGCCAACACCAGGGAAACGAATGATAGCGGTGGGAATCGATGAAGTATAATGGTCTTATTTCATATATCCATGAACATGGCTCATCTACATGCTTGAACGCATCCACCTCAGCATCGTCCAGCAGGTCGAAAAACAAGGGTCATTGACGGCCGCCGCTAGCGTGCTGCACCTGACCCAGTCGGCCCTGAGCCACAGCATGAAGAAGCTGGAGCAGCAACTGGGCACCGACGTCTGGCTGCGCGAAGGGCGCAGCCTGCGCCTGACGCAGGCCGGCCAGTATTTGCTGGCAGTGGCGAACCGGGTGCTGCCGCAGCTGGACCTGGCCGAAGAGCGCCTGGGCCAGTTCGCGCAGGGCGAGCGTGGTGCGCTGCGCATCGGCATGGAATGCCACCCCTGCTACCAGTGGCTGCTCAAGGTGGTGTCGCCCTATCTGAGCGCATGGCCCGACGTGGATGTGGACGTCAAGCAAAAATTCCAGTTCGGCGGGATCGGCGCGCTGTTCGGCTACGAGATCGACCTGCTGGTCACGCCCGACCCCCTGTTCAAACCGGGGCTGACCTTCGAACCCGTGTTCGACTACGAGCAGGTGCTCGTCGTGGCCAAGGGCCATGCCCTGGCGTCGGCCGCATATGTGGAACCCCAGCAACTGACACAGGAAGTGCTCATCAGCTACCCCGTGGACATCGAGCGCCTGGACATCTATAACCAGTTCCTGCTTCCGGCCGGTGTCACGCCCAAGCGCCACAAGGCCATCGAAACCACCGACATCATGCTGCAGATGGTGGCCAGCGGCCGCGGGGTGGCCGCCCTGCCGCGCTGGCTGGTCGAGGAATATGCGGTCAAGATGGACGTGGTGCCCGTGCGGCTGGGCGCGCGCGGCGTCGCCAAGCAGATCTTCCTGGGCGCACGCGAGACGGACACCGCCATCGACTACGTGCGGGCCTTCATCGCGCTGGCGCGCCAGCCGGCCATCGCCACGGCGCAAGGGAGCTAAGGCAAAAACCTTGACGCATCCCGATCAGCCCAAGCCCGCTGGCAACATCACGCACGCCTATTCCCTGGAAGCGGGCGCGAAGGACATGGCGGCCTTGCGCGCAGCGGCGCCGCGGATAGCGCCAGGGTCGACCATCGCCATTCCCTACCTGCCACGCGAGGACGACGACGCGCGGCTGGCCGCCGTGCGCACCGTGCGCGGGCTTGGCTTCGAGCCCATGCCGCACTTGTCTGCGCGCCGCATCTCGTCGTTGGCCAAGCTGGAGTCGTTCGTCCGGCGCGCCGTCGCCGAAGCGGGCGTCGAGCGCTGCTTCGTCATCGCGGGCGATCCCTCCAGCCCGATGGGGCCGTTTTCCGACAGTGCCTCGCTGATCGACACCGGCATTTTCGAGCGCGCGGGCATGCGGGTGATCGGCGTGGGCGGCCACCCGGAAGGCCATCCGGTCATGCGCGCGGCCGAACAGTGGGAGGTACTCGAACGCAAGTGCCGCAGCATCGAACAGCGCGGCATGGCGCCCATGATCGTCACGCAGTTTGCCTTTGATGCCGACATCGTGTTGACGTGGCTGACAGCGCTGCGCGCGCGTGGCATGGACCATCCCGTGCGCGTGGGCGTGCCGGGCCCCGCCAGCGTCGCCGTGCTGGCCCGCTATGCCGCCCTGTGCGGCGTGGGCGCCTGCGCAGCGGTGTGGTCCAAGTACGGGGTGTCCATCGGCAAGCTGTTCGGCACGGCGGGGCCGGACCGGTTTGTCGAGCGCCTGGCCAGCGGCCTGACCGCGGCGCATGGCGAGGTCAGCCTGCATTTCTTTCCATTTGGCGGCATCGCACAGTCCGTGCACTGGCTAGAACAGTACCGTTCCCGCGCCGTTCCTGCCCGTTGAGGACGGCCGCCTCGCCGGCGGCAGCGTGCCGCCAGCGAAAGGTTGCTTCCAGCCTGTTTATTCCACCGTCACCGACTTGGCCAGATTGCGTGGCTTGTCCACATCCGTGCCACGCGCCAGCGCCGTGTGGTAGGCCAGCAATTGCAGCGCCACCACGTGCAGGATCGGCGACAGATCGCCGTAGTGCTCGGGCAGGCGGATGACGTGCAAGCCTTCGGCGGAGCTGATGCGCGAATCGACGTCGGCGAAGACATACAATTGGCCGCCGCGGGCGCGCACTTCCTGCATGTTCGACTTCAGCTTTTCGATCAGGGCGTCGTTCGGCGCGATGGTGACGACGGGCATTTCATTCGTCACCAGGGCCAGCGGGCCGTGCTTCAGTTCACCGGCCGGATACGCTTCGGCGTGGATGTACGAGATTTCCTTGAGTTTCAGCGCGCCTTCCAGGGCGATCGGGTAGTGCATGCCGCGGCCCAGGAAGAGGGCGTTTTCCTTGCGCGCGAATTCTTCCGACCAGGCGATGATTTGCGGCTCCAGCGCCAGCACGGCGGCGATGGCGACGGGCAGGTGGCGCATGGCTTTCAGGTGCGCCGCTTCCTGCTCTTCCGTCAGGCGGCCATTGACTTGCGCCAGGCACAGGGTCAGCAGGAACAGGCCTGCCAGCTGCGTCGTGAAAGCCTTGGTCGAGGCCACGCCCACTTCCACGCCGGCGCGCGTGATGTAGGCCAGCGCGCATTCGCGCACCATGGCGCTGGTGGCCACGTTGCAGATGGTCAAGGTGTGCTGCATGCCCAGGCTGCGCGCATGTTTCAGGGCGGCCAGGGTGTCGGCCGTCTCGCCGCTTTGCGAGATCGTCACCACCAGGGTGTTTGGATGCGGCACGCTGTCGCGGTAGCGGTATTCGCTGGCCACTTCCACGCTGACGGGCACCTTGGCGATCGATTCGATCCAGTATTTGGCCGTCATGCCCGCATACGAGCTGGTGCCGCAGGCGAGGATCAGCACGCGGTCGATCTGTTGAAAGATTTTATAGGCGCCGTCGCCGAACAGTTCCGGCATGATCGCCGTCACGCCTTCCAGGGTGTCGCCGATGGCGCGCGGCTGTTCGAAGATTTCCTTCTGCATGTAGTGGCGATACGGGCCCAGCTCGGCCGCGCCCGTGTGCGCATGCACGGTTTTCACTTCGCGCTCGACGGGCTTGCCATCGACGTCGACGATCCAGCAGCGCGACAGTTGCAGGTCGACCACGTCGCCCTCTTCCAGGTAGATGATCTGGTCGGTCGTGCCGGCCAGGGCCATGGCGTCGGAAGCGACAAAGTTTTCACCATTGCCCAGGCCGACGATGAGGGGCGAACCCTGGCGCGCGGCCACCACGCGGTGCGGCTCGTCGCGGCAGAACACGGCGATCGCATACGCGCCGTCGAGGCGTTTCACGGCCTGCTGCACGGTTTCAAACAGGTCGCCGTTGTACATGTGCTCGACCAGGTGGGCGATCACTTCCGTATCCGTCTGGCTCTGGAAGACATAGCCGAGGGCAGTCAGTTCGGCGCGCAGTTCGTCGTGGTTTTCAATGATGCCGTTATGCACCAGCGCCACGCGGGCATTCTCTTCCGTTGGAGAAAAGTGCGGGTGGGCATTGAAGTTCACGGGCGCGCCATGCGTGGCCCAGCGCGTGTGGGCGATGCCCGTGAAACCACTCAAGCCTTCTTCGGCGATCTGCTTTTCCAGCTCCGCCACGCGCGAGGTGGAGCGCGAACGCTGCAAGCGGCCATCCGCGTGCAGGGCGATGCCGCAGGAATCGTAGCCGCGGTATTCCAGGCGCTTCAAGCCTTCGAGCAGGATGGGAGTGATATTACGTTGCGCTACCGCGCCGACGATGCCGCACATGGAAACCTCTGTCTAAAATTTAATCAATGCACGCATGCTAATGCAGAGTGATTGAAATAAGCTTTCTAAATCCATGCATTTTTGACTGAATATTTCATGCTGATTTAACGATGAAATATTATTTCATTTAAAATGAATTTATTTTCCAATTCACTATAGCCATGAGCGAACACAACATTACTCTCGACGAGATCGATCGTCGCATCCTGAACGCCCTGCAAGTTGATGCGTCGCAAACCAACAGCGAGCTGGCGCAGGCCGTGCACGTGTCGGCGCCCACATGTTTGCGGCGCGTCAAACAGCTGATACAGAGCGGCGTGATCGAGCGGCAAGTGGCCATCGTCGCGCCGCAGCTGGTGGGCGCGCGCCTGACGGCCATCGTGGAAATCACGCTCGACGTGCAGGCGGCGGAGCGCATGGCGGAGTTCGAGCAGCTGGTGGCGGGCGAAGCGGCCGTGCTGCAGTGCTACCGCGTCTCGCCCGGCCCCGATTTCGTGCTGATGGTGCAAGTGCCCGACATGCCTGCCTACCATGCGCTGGCACACCGCCTGTTTGCCGCGCACGCCAATGTGCGCAACGTGAAAAGCTATTTTTCCACGTTCCGCAGCAAATTCGAAACACGCATTGCGGTCTGAGCCAGGCTGAGCCGGGCTGAGGAGAAAGTTATCCCGGCTTATCCTTGCCTTTCAGCCTGCTTATGCACACTGTTGTCCACAGCCTGAAAATCACAGATTTCCACATGAACGAAATCGACGGCAGCATGATGGCAGCACAAAAAGGAGCATCACTGGCTGCCAGCGACTTATCCACGCTTGTCCTCAGCTTGCCCACTGGTTAGCAACATACTTCTGCACAGCTTTACCCACAGCATGAATCTGGCGGCATCGTCTGAATAGCCTATGAATACAATGACTTAAAAGTTATTCATCGCTTGTCCGCAGATTGCGCACAGGCTTATCCACAACTCGATGAAGCAAGAAACTGGATGACATTCCAGGCTCGCATCATCAGCTCGTCAAGGTGAAATTTGAAAATGGCCGACGCCACTTATCCTGCCTTTTCCACCGCTTATGCGCAGCTTATACCGGGCTTATTCATAACTTTTCAGCATGCTTGTTCACATGTTTATCCACATGCCAACACACAGGGGAAAAGCACGTTGCAGTAACACGCCCCAGTTATCCCGGGTTGTCAGCCACCTGTCCACAGCATTATCCACAAGCATAAAAAAACGCCGCCAGCCCGGACAGGCTGGCGGCGTCATGCGTGCTGCAGACGGGACTGCTTACTTGGGAATTTTCACGGGGCGGGTCCAGCCGTCGATAGTCACTTGCCGGGCGCGCGAGACGGTCAGCTTGCCTGCCGGCGCATCTTTCGACAGCGTCGTGCCGGCGCCCAGGGTGGCGCCCTTGCCGACGGTAACAGGCGCGATCAGCTGGCTGTCGCTGCCAATAAAAGCGTCGTCTTCGATCACGGTGCGGAATTTATTGACGCCATCGTAGTTGCACGTGATGGTGCCGGCGCCGATATTGACCTTGGAACCGATGGTGGCGTCGCCAATGTAGGCCAGGTGATTGGCCTTGCTGTGCGCGGCGACCTGGCTGTTTTTCACTTCGACGAAGTTACCGATATGCACGTCTTCCGCCAGCACGGTACCCGGACGCAAGCGCGCATACGGGCCGATGAGCGAGGCGGCGCCGACGACGGCATCTTCGATATGGCAGAACGGCTTGATGTGCGCGCCGGCCGCGACCGTAGCATTGATGAGCACGTTGTTGGCGCCCACGCGCACGCCATCGCCCAGTTCCACCCTGCCTTCAAACACGCAGCCCACGTCGATGGTGACATCGCGGCCGCAGATGAGTTCGCCGCGCACGTCAAGGCGGGCCGGGTCGAGCAGGGTCACGCCACGCTCCAGCAAGGCTTGCGCGATATTGTTCTGGTGAATGCGTTCCAGCTGGGCCAGTTGCACCTTGCTGTTGACGCCGGCCACTTCCCACACGGCAGCGGGATGCGCGGAGGTGACGGGCACGCCGTCGGCAACGGCCTGGGCCACGATGTCCGTCAGATAGTATTCCCCTTGAGCATTGTCGTTCGACAAGGCCGACAGCCATTGCTTGAGCTGCACGGTGGGCGCGACCATGATGCCGCTGTTGATTTCGCGGATGGCGCGCTCTTCCGGCGTGGCATCCTTTTCCTCGACGATGCGGACGATGGCGCCGTTGTCGCGCACGATGCGGCCCAGGCCGAACGGATCATCCTGCTCGACGGTGAGGATGGCCAGCTTGTCCTTGCCGGCCGCCTGCACGAGTTGCTGCAAGGAAGCGGCGCTGGTCAGCGGCACGTCGCCGTACAGGATCAGGGTCGGCACCGTGTCATCGAGCAAGGACAGCGATTGCTGCACGGCATGGCCCGTGCCCAGCTGCTGCGCCTGCTCAGCCGCGTCGATCTGCACGGCATGGTTCACCTTGTAGCCGTCGAGCAACTTCAGCACCGCTGCGCCCCCGTGCCCGTAAATCACGCATAATCGGGACGGCGCCAGACTGCGCGCCGTATCGATCACATGCGACAGCAGCGGCTTGCCAGCCAGCGGGTGCAGTACTTTTGGCAGTGCCGACTGCATGCGTTTTCCCATACCGGCGGCGAGAATGACAACGTTCATAGACCGTAATTTTTATAAGTTAAGAATATGAAAAAGTTTAACACGCAGGCCCCGTATTCCACGCCCTTCAGCCGCTTTACTTATGCCGTGCTGGCCTTGCTGCTGGTCATCATGGCGGGCTGCAGCGGCTTGCGCCTGGCCTATAACAATGGCGATACGGTGCTGTACTGGTGGCTGAACGCCTATGTCGACCTGGACCGCGACCAGAAGGGCTGGGTACGCGAGGACATCGACAAGCTGTTCGACTGGCACCGCAAGACGCAGTTGCGCGATTACGTGGAAATCCTGCGCACGGGCCAGAAGCAGTTGCAAGGCAATATCACGCAAGCCGACCTGATGGCGGACTACAGCGACATCAAGCAGCGCACCCAGGCGCTGCTGCTGAAGGCGGCGCCCGAGCTGGCCGACCTGGCGCGCTCGCTCAAGCCCGAGCAGATCGCGCAGATGGAAAAAAAATTCAAGTCGAACAATGACGACTACCGCAAGAAATACCTGAGCGGCGACCAGGAAAAGCGCCAGCAGCTGCGCTACAAGAAAGCCATGGAGCAATTCGAACTGTGGTTCGGCAGTTTCAGCCGCGAACAGGAAGAGCAGATCCGCAAGGCGTCGGACGCGCGTCCGCTGAATAACGAGATCTGGCTCGACGAACGCATGCGGCGCCAGCAGAATGTATTGAACTTGGTCAAGAAAGTGCAGCAGGAAAAGCTGGGCAAGGAAGCTACCGTTGCCTTGATCAATACCCTGATCAAGGACAGTTTCGAGCGCCTCGAGCATTCCGAACGCAAGGCTTTCTTTGACGCCTACGAAGCCAGCACGGCGCAGATGGTCTTGACGGTGATCAAGATCGCCACGCCGGCGCAAAAGGCCCATGCCGTCAAGCGCATGCAGGGCTGGATCGACGATTTCAATTCCCTCGCCAGCCAGCCCAAATAAGGCGAACGGGACGCCAGCGCCAGCCGGGGGGCCGGCGCTGGGCGAGGGGGCCATATGCTATAGTGGCCGCCATCGAATTGAAGAAATCCCCATGCAAAAGAAGATTAAAAAACCTGCCAAAGTCCCCGTCCATCACGCGCCGCCACCGAACCAGGTGCGCATCATCGGCGGCCAGTGGAAGCGTTCCGTGCTGCCTGTTTTGCAGGCACTGGGCTTGCGCCCCACGCCAGACAGGGTGCGCGAAACCGTGTTCAACTGGATCAACCACTTGCGCGACGGCGACTGGTCCAGCGCCCAGGTGCTGGACCTGTTCGCCGGCAGCGGCGCGCTGGGCTTCGAAGCGGCCAGCCGCGGCGCCGCGTCCGTCACCATGGTCGATACGCACACGCCCGTGATCCGCCAGCTGGAAGAGAACAAGGCCAAATTGCGCGCGGACAATGTGCAGCTGCTGCGCGGCGACGCGCTGCTGACGGCGCAAGGCCTGGCGGCACGGGGCCAGCGCTTCGACCTGATCTTCCTCGACCCGCCGTACCAGCAGGATTTCCTCGCCAAAGTATTGCCGCTGTGCCCCAATCTGCTCAAGGAAGGCGGCATGATCTATGCGGAATCGGGCTTGCCGCTGGTCTTCGATGCGCAGAGCGAACTGGAAAAACCGGAATGGATGGCGCCGTGGGAAGTCATCCGCGCAGACAAAGCGGGCACCGTCTACTATCATTTGCTAACTTACAACAAAGTGCCGGCAACGGCCTGAATCTGCCTATAAAACAGGCAAAAAGCGGGCAAAAGCGGCCGCTGGCCCAAGGCGAAGCACCAATTTCAGGCATAATGCGCGTCTATATTGGTGCATCGTCAGGGAGCCGCAATGGTTGTAGCCGTTTATCCAGGAACATTCGATCCGCTCACGCGCGGTCATGAAGATTTGGTGCGCCGCGCATCGGGTCTGTTTGACAAGCTGATCGTCGGTGTGGCCGACAGCAAGAACAAGCAACCGTTTTTCTCGCTCGACGAACGCCTGGAAATCGCCAACGAAGTGCTCGGTCACTACCCGAATGTGCAGGTGGAAAGCTTTTCCGGCTTGCTCAAGGATTTCGTGCGCAAGCATGAAGCGCGCGTCATCGTGCGCGGCTTGCGCGCCGTCTCCGACTTCGAATACGAATTCCAGATGGCGGGCATGAACCGCTACCTGCTGCCCGATGTCGAAACCATGTTCCTGACGCCGTCCGACCAGTACCAGTTTATTTCAGGCACCATCGTGCGCGAAATCGCGGCGCTGGGCGGCGACGTCTCCAAGTTTGTCTTCCCCTCGGTGAACCGCTGGCTGCAAAACAAGATTGCCGCCAACGCTGCCTCATCGCAATAAGTAAGAGTGAAATCATGGCATTACTGATCACCGACGAATGCATCAATTGCGACATTTGCGAGCCCGAGTGCCCGAATGACGCCATCTACATGGGCGCGGAAATCTACGAAATCGATCCCAACAAGTGTACCGAATGCGTGGGCCACTTTGACGAGCCGCAATGCCAGCAAGTGTGCCCCGTCAGCTGCATCCCCTTCAATCCCGCCTGGCGCGAGACGCCGGAACAGCTGATGGCCAAGTACGAGCGCCTGCAGGCCGAGCTGCCGGCCGCCAAGGCCTAAACTTTCTTCCGCGCCACTTCTGCGTGGCGCCAGCTTCTGCCAACTGTTCTACACTGTGTGCTGGCTGTTCCGCAGCAAATGGTTATCCACGGAGGTAGAAGATGCAAATAAGCACATCCCGTTTGATCCGCGCGCTGGGCGCCGCCTGCCTGTGCGGCTTCCTGGCGCAGCCGGCGCTGGCCGTCGACGTGGGCGGCGTCAAGCTGGACGAGACGGTGCAGCTGGCCAACCGCGAATTAAAGCTCAACGGCGCCGGCGTGCGCTACAAGGTCATCTTCAAGGTCTATACGATCGCCCTGTACCTGCCGGAAAAGAAAACCCAGCTGGCCGACATCCTGGCACTGCCCGGGCCGCGCCGTCTGGAGATCGTCATGCTGCGCGACATTACTTCCGACGAGCTGGGCCAAGCCTTCATGCAGGGCTTGAACCGCAGTTCCGACCAGGCCGACCGCACGCGCCTGCTGAGCCAGACGATGCAGTTCGGCGCCATGTTCGAAATGGTGCCGGGCCTGAAGAAGGGCGATATCCTGACGGTGGACTGGCTGCCGGACGAAGGCACCTTGTGCAAGCTGAACGGCAAGCAGGTGGGCGACAAGGTGCCGGAGCTGGCCTTCTACAATGCCCTGCTGAAAATCTGGATCGGCGCCCATCCGGCCGATACCCAGTTGCGGGCGCATTTGCTGGGCGACGTGGCGTAAGGAAAACGCGGGCGTAAAAAAAGCCGGTGCGCACACCGGCTCATCTTTCCGTAACAGCGAACTTATGCGCGTGTCGACAGGGCGCGCAGTTCGGCGGCATTGCTGGGCGACACGCCATCCATCTTGCCCAGGGTGCGCTTGAGCGCCTGCGCTTCGCGCACTTGCTGGCGCGCCAGGCGTTCTTCGCGGCTCAGCTTGGGACGCACCACCAGCACCATGGCGCGCGCGATACCCACCAGCAAAGGCTTGAACAGCAGGGCGAAAGCCCCCACGGCCACGATCACGAGGGCGATTTGCAGGGTGTTCAGCAGCGACATCTCCAGCACGGGTGCGGATACTGCGTACAGGGCGGAGGCGAAGGTAGACATACTGTTCCAGTGCATTATAGAATTTGCCAGTACTATAGTGCAGTGCAACATATAAATCTAATTCCATTTCTTGATACCAATTATATGAATCGTGAATGGAAAAGTGTAATATTTTTTTACGAGTGAAAATATTCCTGCCCAGCGCGGTTTACACTCATTAATAATCAATTATCTGACTTCAACTTTTATCTTGGGCTTTCCATGAGTTTTCTGACGCTGGATCTGAACTTGCTGCGTGTTTTCGACGCCGTCATGACGGAACAAAACCTGACGCGCGCAGCCGGCCACCTGGCGATGACGCAGCCGGCGGTATCGAACGCCATCAAACGCCTGCGCGAGAGCCTTGGTGACGAATTGCTGATCCGCACGGCCTATGGCGTGAAACCCACGCCGCGCGCCGAAGCGCTGTGGCCGTCCGTGCGCTCGGCCCTGGCCAGCCTGGAAGCGGCCGTGACGCCGGAAACCTTTGATGTGTCGAAGACCCACGCGACGTTCCGCATGGCCATGGCCGACGCCACGGCCGCGTTCTGGCTGCCTTCCCTGATGCGCTCGATCGAACGCGAAGCGCCGGGCGTCAACGTGCGCATGATGCCGCTGACCACGCGCGAGCCGCGTCCGATGCTGCTGCGCGGCGACATCGACCTGGCCGTGGGCTTCTTTCCCGGCGTGGCGGCACAACTGTCGAGCGAAACGGGCTCGCCCATCCGCCACGAGCGCCTGTATTCCGGCAAGTATGTGTGCGTGATGCGCCGTGGCCATCCGCTGGCCAATCAGGAACTGACCCTGGATAACTATTGCGCGGCGAATCATCTGTTGGTGAGCTTTTCCGGCCGCGCGCACGGCTTGATTGACGAGGCGCTGTCGCAGATCCACCGCGAACGGCGCATCTTGTTGACGGTGAACCAGTTCTTCACGGCGGGAAGAGTGGTCGCCAATTCCGACCTGATCACCGTCTTGCCGCGCCATTTGATCGCCTCGACAGGCATGACGGAATCGCTGCTGTACAAGGATTTGCCGCTGACCCTGCCGGCCGTCCACCTGGACATGCTGTGGCACGAGCGCGATGCGCGCAGCCCCGCCCACAAATGGCTGCGCAATCACCTGGAAAGCATGAACACGCCCACCTTGCGCACGGCCACGGCGGCCGGCGGCGGCGTGGCGCCCAAGCCGCACGTCGAGTGAAAAACAGTCGCGCCACGAACGTCTGAGAAAATCGCGGCGAGCGGAAGTCAGGCTCGGCGCCGCCGTTGGCCCGAGAAGCGGAACGGTGCTCAAGCACAGTGCGCATCGCAGGCCGCCAATGACGACGCGCAATCGAGTTCCTCAGATGTGCATCATGCGTGGCTGCTGGAGCGGTAACCGATCCGGAACCCGCCCCAGTGCTTGCCATCGACGTGGATCGGCACGGACAAGTCGTGCATGACCTCGCCCGTGTCGCGTTTATAGGTCTGCAGCAGGAACGGTTTCGTGTTGCTGCCGCAACGCGCGCCCGTGCGGTCGCTGAAGATGCGCTTGGTACGGTTGTGCACAATATCGTGGTCGTAGTCGCCCGTCAGCGGCTGCGAAAACTTCTTGTTATGCGTTGGAAAGTATCCATTGTTATCGACGGCGCCCGCGTAGGCCAAATGGGGCAGGGCGGCCAGCACGCCTTCCTGCACCGCCGGCAGCACCTTGTCCGTAAACCCGTCGAACTGCGTGTTGTGCTTCGGCGGATTGGTGTTCGGGATGGGGCGGTAGTGGCGGTCGAACAGGGCTTCGCGCGTGATGCGGCCCGAGGCGATGGCTTGCTCGAACAATTTGCCCACCTCGCGCGCGGCGCGCTGGGCAGCTTCGCGGATTTCGTCATGCGGCGTGGCCACGCTCGATTCACCGAGGGCGCCGGCGATCACTTCGGCCCGCTCGGCCAGGGCCATGGCCGATTGCGTGGCGCGCGGCAATGCGGCGTTGGTCGACAGCATGCTGTCGCGGATTTGCAGGATGGCGTCGGCGATCACCTGCGTCGTATCGACGTGTTCGCGCGAGGCGCGGGCGATCTGCCCGATCTCGTCCTCCGACACGCCCGACGATTCCTCGATGTGGCTGAGCGAAGCGTGCACGCTTTGCACATTGCGCGCCGCCTCCGTCACGCCGGCCGCCAGCGAACTCATGCCGCGCGCGGCCTTTTCCGACTGCTCATTGATTTCGCGCACCATCACGCTGATTTCATCGGACGCTTCCTTGGTGCGCTGCGCCAATTGCCGCACTTCCCCCGCCACCACGGCAAAGCCGCGACCGTGTTCGCCCGCCCGCGCCGCCTCGATGGCGGCGTTCAGCGCCAGCAGATTGGTGCGCGCGGAAATATCGGAAATGGCTTCCGTGAACCCCGTGATGCGCCTGGATTTTTCCTGCAGGCTGAGCATGGTGCTGGAGGCGCCTTGCGCTTCCTCGCGGGCGCTGTTGATGCGCCGCAGCCCCTGGTCCACTTCCGCCCGCGCCGCCACGCTTTCCACGCGCACGCCGGCAGCCACCTTGGCGGCCCGCTCCGCGTTGGCGGCGATCTTTTCCGTCATCGCCGCGTTCTGTTCCGAACTGTCGGCAATGTCGCTGGCCGTCTGCACGTCCAGTTCCACTTTCTGTTTGACGGAATCGACAAAGTACGAGGTTTCCGCCGCGCCGATCATGATGGCATCGATGGCCTTGCCTACCGTATCGGCGAACTGGTGCAGACCAGGTTCGCCGCGCGGACGGCCGGCGAATGCCAGCAGCGCGGCGCCGGCAGCGGCCGCCACGCAGGCTATCAGATAAGGATGCTCGCCGCCGCCCAGCGCCAGCAGCAGCAGGTAAGCCAGGCAACAGGCCACGGCCATGGCCAGGATTGTGCATACAAAGAAACGCACCAGCTGATGCTGCAATTGCTTCATTTGTCCCCCCGCTGCGCGAAACCGTCACGCCCCCGCCGGAGACGTGCTGTAACCGTATGCGGGGAGGCACGATTGCCTGCCTTGCACCCTGAACTGGCGTCTGCGCGTCGTTTCAGGCGGCTACCGGATTGCAGAATAGTAGTTCTACCCTACAACATTTGTTCCGATAGCTCAATCAGAAAAGCGGCAGCGCTACACCGGGGTCACTTAATCGGCAATTTGGTCGTGTTCTTGACTTCTTCCATGACGGCATACGTGTGGGTTTCCCGCACACCTTTTTGCAGCAGGGTCTTGCCGAGGAATTCACGGTAAGCGGCCATATCCTTGACGCGCGCCTTGACCAGGTAATCGAAACCGCCGGCGACCATATGACATTCCAGTACCTCTGGAATGATTTGTACGCTATGCTTGAAGGCGTCGAACACTTCCGGTGTCGTGCGATCGAGCACCACTTCGATGAAGACCAGCAGCGAAACGTCGAGCAACTGCGGGTTCAACTGGGCCGTGTAGCCCATGATGTAACCCGATTCATGCAGCTTGCGCACGCGCTCCAGGCAAGCGGCCGGCGACAGGTTTACCCGCGCCGCCAGTTCCACGTTGCTGATGCGCCCGTCGCTCTGCAATTCCATCAAGATTTTCTTACTGATCTTGTCCAGCATGCGAATCACCCCCATATAAATATTATTTGGTTAAATTGTCGCATCAAAAACTATCTATTGCTAGTCCTCTGTATTACCAGAATTAATCCATAAGAATCCCCTTTACAATCGAATCATCTTAACGTTCGACTTTCTGTATTTTTTTGCACCAAAATGGAGCAAAAATTAGCGCAAGTGTCGACTCCTTTTTCCTTGTAAAGAGCTCCTATGCACCCTGCTGGCCCTTCGGCTTTTACCCCGATTCCCTTTGCTGCGCTCCAGGCGGAAATCCTGCCCGAAGCGACGCCACAACGCGCTGCCATCACGGCCGCCTATAGGCGCGACGAGGTTTCCGCTGTGCAGTGGCTGCTGCAACAAGTACGCGCCAGCAGCACCGAAACGACGGCCGAAGGCCAGGCCCTGGCGCACCGCCTGGTCTCGAACGTGCGCCAAAAACGCACACGCGCCTCCGGGGTGGATGCACTGATGCATGAGTTCTCGCTGTCGTCGGAAGAGGGCGTTGCACTGATGTGTTTGGCTGAAGCGCTGTTGCGTATACCCGACAGTCAAACGGCCGATCGCCTGATCGCCGACAAAATCAGCAAAGGCGACTGGCGCAAGCATCTGGGCGAATCGCCGTCCCTGTTCGTCAATGCGGCCACCTGGGGCTTGCTGATCACGGGCAAATTGGTCAGTACCAGCAGCGAGTCCGGCCTCGGTTCGGCCATGACCAAACTCATCGCCAAGGGCGGCGAGCCGCTGATCCGCAAGGGCGTCGACCTGGCCATGCGCATGCTGGGCAACCAGTTCGTGACGGGACAAACCATCGAGGAAGCGCTGAAAAACAGCCGCGACAACGAAACACGCGGCTACCGCTACTCGTACGACATGCTGGGCGAAGCGGCGCTGACGGAAACGGACGCCGCCAACTACTACGCGTCATACGAAACGGCGATCCACGCCATCGGCAAGGCCTCGAACGGCCGCGGCATCAAGAACGGGCCCGGTATTTCCGTGAAACTGTCGGCCCTGCACGCGCGCTACAGCCGCGCCCAGCGCGCCCGCGTCATGACGGAGTTGCTGCCGCGCGTCAAAGCTTTGCTGTTGCTGGCAAAACAGTACAACATCGGCTTCAATATCGATGCGGAAGAAACGGACCGCCTGGAACTGTCGCTCGACCTGATGGAAGCGCTGGCGTTTGATCCGGAGCTGGCCGGCTTCGAGGGCATCGGCTACGTGGTGCAGGCGTATCAGAAGCGCTGCCCGTTCGCCATCGATTACCTGATCGACCTGGCCCGCCGCAGCGGCCGCAAGTTCATGGTGCGCCTGGTCAAAGGCGCATATTGGGATGCGGAAATCAAACGCGCGCAAGTCGATGGCCAGGAAGGCTATCCCGTCTATACGCGCAAGGTTTACACGGACGTGTCCTACCTCGTGTGCGCGCAAAAACTGCTGGCCGCCAGCAGCTTGATCTACCCGCAATTTGCCACGCACAACGCGCAAACCCTGTCGACCATCTTTACCTGGGCGAAACGCGACGGCATCACTGACTACGAATTCCAGTGCCTGCACGGCATGGGCGAGACCCTGTACGACCAGGTCGTCGGTCCGGCCAACCTGGACAAGCCCTGCCGCATCTACGCCCCCGTCGGCTCGCACGAAACCCTGCTGGCCTACCTGGTGCGCCGCCTGCTGGAAAACGGCGCCAACTCGTCGTTCGTCAACCAGATCGTCGACGAGAGCGTGGCCATCGATAGCCTGATCCGCGATCCCCTGGAACAGGCACGCCTGCAGGGCGGCTTGCCGCACCCGTCGATTCCGCTGCCGCTGGACATGTTTGGCAGCGAGCGCAAGAACTCGGCAGGCCTGGACCTGTCGAACGAAGACACCTTGCGCACCCTGGCCGCCGGCCTGGCGCAGCAGCAGCAATGGCAAGCGGGACCGCTGATCGATGGCGCCGTCAGCCTGAATACCCCCATGCAGGTCATCCATAATCCGGCGCAGCACGACGATGTCGTCGGCAAGGTCATGGAAGCGGGCCAGGCCGACGTGGAAACGGCCCTGGCCAGCGCCAGCGCCTATGCCATGGATTGGCAAACGACAGAACCCTTGCTGCGCGCGCAAGCCTTGCAGCGCGCCGCCGACCTGTTCGAGGAACACCATATCGAGCTGATGGCCCTGGCCGTGCGCGAGGCGGGCAAGTCGCTGCCGAACGCCATCGCGGAAATTCGCGAAGCCGTCGACTTCCTGCGCTACTACGCGGCGCAAGTGGAACACGCGCCGAACAGCCTGGCGCTGGGTCCCGTTACCTGCATCAGCCCGTGGAATTTCCCGTTGGCCATCTTTACGGGCCAGCTGGCCGCCGCCCTGGCCGCAGGCAACGTGGTGCTGGCCAAGCCTGCCGAGCAGACGCCGTTGATCGCCCACCGCGCCGTGCAATTGCTGCATGAAGCGGGCGTGCCGCGCGGCGCCCTGCAATTCCTGCCCGGCAGCGGCGAAGTGGTTGGCGCCGGCCTGTGCAATGACGCGCGCGTGAAAGGCGTGATTTTCACGGGCTCGACGGAAGTGGCACAATTGATCAACCGCAACCTGGCCGCGCGCGCCGTGGCGGAAAGCATCGACATTCCCCTGATCGCCGAAACGGGCGGGCAGAACGCGCTGATCGTCGATTCGTCCGCCTTGCCGGAACAGGTGGTGCAGGACGTGATGTCATCCGCGTTCGACAGTGCCGGCCAGCGCTGCTCGGCCCTGCGCGTGCTGTTCCTGCAGGCGGAAATCGCCGACAAGACCATCCACATGCTGAAAGGCGCCATGCAGGAATTGCGAGTCGGTAATCCCGACCGCCTGGCAACGGATATCGGCCCCGTCATCGATGCGGAAGCGCAGGGCAATTTGCTGGCGCACATCAACAAGATGAAAACCGTGGCCCTCGACCATTATTCACTCGACTTGCCCACCGTGAAAGGGACGTTCGTCGCGCCGACCGTGCTGGAAATCAAGTCGCTGGAGCAATTGACGCACGAAGTCTTCGGCCCCGTGCTGCACGTGATCCGCTACAAGCGCGCCGAACTGCCGCAACTGGTGCAATCGATCAACGACAGCGGCTATGGCCTGACCCTGGGCATCCACACGCGCATCGATGAAACCATCGACTTCATCACCAAGCGCGCGCACGTGGGCAATATCTACGTCAACCGCAACATCGTCGGCGCCGTGGTGGGCGTGCAACCGTTCGGCGGCGAAGGCAAGTCCGGCACGGGACCCAAGGCGGGCGGCCCCCTGTACCTGAAACGCCTGCAGCGCAATGCGCCGGCCGGCGCGCAGCACCAGCGCCAGGCGGCGCCGGCGCTTGACGCGCTGATCGTCTGGGCGAAGATGCACGGCCACGACAAGGTACAGCAGCTGGCGCAGGAATACGCGCGCACGACGTTGCTGGGCAGCACTACCGTCTTGCCGGGCCCGACGGGCGAACGCAATACCCTGAGCTTTGCCGCACGGGGCACGATTTTGTGCGCGGCGGCGAACACGGGGGTGCTGATGAATCAGCTGGCGGCCGTGCTGGCGACGGGCAACCAGGCGCTGGTGCTGGCGCAATCGCCGGCGCTGATTCCCGGCGACCTGCCGGCGGCGCTGAAGGACCGCATCCACACCGTCACGAGCCTCGAGTCCGTCAAACATGATTTCCAGATCGCCATGATCGAACCCGTGCTCGACAGCCAGCTCAAACCGCTGCTGGCGGCCCGGGAAGGCGCCCTGGTGGGCACCATCGAGACGACGGAGGAGGGTGTCATCCCCCTGTGGCGTCTGGTCGCTGAGCGGGCCCTGTGCGTGAATACGACGGCGGCCGGTGGCAATGCGAGCTTGATGATGCTCAGTGTTTAAAGCAAGCTGACAAAAAGTCCATGGCGTTGTTGCCTTGCCTGGCCGTACGTTCATACGGCCAGCGGCAAGGCGCGTGGCCCTGAACGTTGTTCAGCTTCCTTTGCTTTTGAAATTAGAAGGGCGGAACCAGTGGTTCTGCCCTTTTTTATGCACGCTCGCATACATTCAGCCAGCCAGGCGCTGGCACAGCTGCTGAATGACCGCAAATGCATACGGCGAGGCGACGCTCTGCACGAAACGCATGAAGTCGACGGCCGCCTCTTCGTTGGCGTTGTCGGAAATGGTGCGCATGACCGTAAACGGCACGCCCAGTTCAAAGCACACTTGCGCCACGGCGGCGCCTTCCATTTCGACGGCCAGCAAATCGGGCAAGTCGTGCTTCAACTGGCGAATGTGCGCGGCGCTGCGGATGAACTGGTCGCCGCTGGCGATCATGCCGCGGTGTACTTTCGCGTGCTGCAGGCCGAATTGCGCGATATCCGCAGCTTGCAGCACGCTGGAAGCGTCATCACGCAGGAAATCTTCCGCGGCGCCGGCCAGCCGGGTGCTCAGTTCCAGGTCCGTCGCAAAGCGCTGCAGTCCCGTCAACGGCACTTCAAAACGGGGAAACAGGGGACGGGCATCCATGTCGTGCTGCAGCAGCGCTTCCGCCACCACGATATCGCCGACTTTCACCTGCTTATCCCCACTGCCGGCCACGCCCGTGAAGACGATGTGGGTAACTCCGTACTTTTCCACAAGGATGGAAGCTGTCATGGCAGCGGCAACCTTGCCCAGACGCGACAGGACGCACACAGCGTCGATATTCCACAGGGTCCCCAGGGTGTAGTCGCGCATGCCGTGCGAATGCCTCTGGGGGCCTTGCATGGCTTCCACCAGCCCCTGCTGTTCTTCGTGCAAGGCACTGATGATGCCTAAACGCATTTTTTTACTTGAATTCATGCTGTTTTTACAGGGCTTTCAGGTTGAAAAACATCAAACACGGGGTTAACAGCCGTTTTGGCGACTTTTCCACCGTTCGCGTTTGTCTCTGTGTTTTAAATAAAGATGTATACATAAAAATAGTAGTGATAGTAAACGGCCATTTTTTTGTGGATAAGTCGGTATACCGTATAAAAATCATCAACTTGGCGCATAAAAAAGTACGCGCATAAGCATTGTATCGAGCAAGGACTTGTTTGGGATAAAAGTTCGCTTGTGGACAAAGATCGACTTTTCCCACATCTCATCCTGTGGATATGCAGGCACTTATCCACACCGGCCAGCAAAAATCGTGGTTTTTCAGGCTGCAGTGATCGATTTGACGCTGTTCATCGCTGCCGTTCAACGCAGTCCATCCACGCTGCATCGGCGTCGGCATGGTTCCTTCACGAACGCTGGCATCCAGGTGATTCCTGGAAGACGGTTTGGCAGTGGCTCGCGGCGTTGTCGTTGGCACTTTTTTTTGACGTTTTTTGCCTGCTTTTTAAAAATATCCCCGGACTTGCGCTTTTTTTGTCGGTTTACAATAGATCTATATATAAAAATAGTAGTAATAGTAAACGCGTTTTTTTCTGTGGATAAGTCTCTTTTTTTCAACAGGATCAAACGTTTACGTGAAAAATAAAGCGTGCATAATCGCTGTATCAGGCGAGGAGCAAAATTGTATAAAATACGCGCCTGCGCATAACTTCGGGTTTACGCACAAGTCATCCTGTGGATATCAAGTGAGTTATCCACAATCGTCTCAAATTTCCCTCTTTTTACGTTGCTGTCTTTGTTGGCCACATGCCTGGCAAGGCCCGCTTGCGTCGGCTTGTCTGCCAAACGGTTTGGCAGTGCTGTGCGCGTGTCGTTGGCCGTGCCGGTTTTCGTCGCTCAGTTGTTGGCGCCGTTTTTTTTTCCAAGCAAGCAGCTTTTTTTTTGCTGACGGTGCATTGGCGGCATGCCGTCGCGTGCAGCCGGGCAAAGCGCAGCGTTGTCGGGTTTACCTTAACAAGCTTGTATACAAACATAGTAATAGTAGTTAACGTGCACTCCTTCTGTGGATAACTACGGATTTATCCTTGTAAACAATCGCTTGGCGCACGGATAAACGCTGAGTAAGCGTTGTATGCCCATAGGATGGTTTCTGGACAAAAAAATGCATCGAAAAAAAATTTTCGTTTACGCACATAGTGTCCCTGTGGATATCCATATGCTTATCCACAGCTGCCAGCTCCTGTTTTGCTGCGCAGGCCACGCTTTTTTTGATGTCGAACGGGTCGCCGGATGATTAATGTCGCCTAGTCACGGCACTGGTGGTACTCTGGCTTGCGGCTTGCAAGCTACATGCAGCCGTGCATGCGGGAACGAATACAGACTCTGGTAACGGGACGCGGCGGGGAGACACGCCGCGCGACAGCTTGATGGCATACCTAAAGGAGCTTCATTGGAATCGGCAGGCGAATACGACTACATCATCGTGGGCGGGGGCACGGCTGGCTGCGTGCTGGCCAACCGGCTCACGCGCGACAAGGATGCCAGCGTCTTGCTGGTGGAAGCGGGCGGCAGGGATGACTACGTGTGGATCCATATCCCCGTCGGCTACCTGCATTGCATCGGCAATCCCCGCACGGACTGGCTGTATTCCACGCAGGCGGATGCGGGTTTGGGCGGGCGCAGCCTGATTTATCCACGCGGAAAAGTCTTGGGCGGCAGCTCGTCCATCAACGGCATGATCTACATGCGGGGCCAGGCCGGCGATTACGACCACTGGGCGGACCTGACGGACGACGCTTCGTGGCGTTGGGACAAGGTCCTGCCGCTCTTTAAACAAAGCGAGGATTATTACGGCGGCGCCTCGGAAAACCATGGCACGGGGGGCGAGTGGCGCGTGGAAAAACAGCGCCTGTCGTGGGATATCCTGAACGCGTTTCGCGATGCGGCGCAGCAAGTCGGCATCCCGAAAACCAGCGATTTCAATGGCGGAGACAATAGCGGCAGCGCGTATTTCGACGTCAACCAGCGCCGCGGCATCCGCTGGAATACCTCGAAAGCCTTTTTGAAACCGGCTGCGCGGCGGCCGAATCTGACCATCATGACCGGTTGCCACGTGGAACGGTTATTAATGGAAACGACGCCATCCGGACCCCGTTGCACGGGCATCGTGTTTACGGGCGGCGGCACGCAATGGCAGGCGATGGCCCGGCGCGAAACGTTGCTGACGGCGGGCGCCATCGGTTCGCCGCAATTGCTGCAATTGTCCGGCATCGGCCCGGCCGCCTTGCTGCAGCAGCATGGCATCGTCCCCGTGCTGGACTCTGCCGGCGTGGGCGGCAATCTGCAAGACCATCTGCAGCTGCGCATGGTTTTCAAAGTGCAGGGCGTCAAGACCTTGAATGTGATGGCCAGCAATGTCTTCGGCAAGATGCAGATCGGCTTGCAATATGCGCTGTTCCAGAGCGGACCCATGTCGATGGCGCCGTCGCAGCTGGGGGCGTTCGCCAAGTCGGACCCGCAGCAAGCCACGCCGAACCTGCAATACCATGTGCAACCGTTGTCGCTGGATAAGTTTGGCGAGCCGCTGCATGCGTTTCCCGCGTTTACGGCCAGCGTCTGTAACCTGCGTCCCACCTCGCGCGGACGGGTCGATATCGCTTCGGCCGACAGCTACGCGGCGCCGAAGATCGTGCCCAATTACCTGAGTACCGGGCAGGACCGCAAGGTGGCGGCCGATGCCCTGCGCCTGACGCGGAGCATCGCCGCCGCGCCGGCGCTCAAGCGCTTTGCGCCGCAGGAATACAAGCCAGGCGTGCAATTCCAGACCGAGGAAGAGCTGGCGCAGGCGGCCAGCCAGATCGGCACGACGATTTTTCACCCCGTGGGCACGTGCCGCATGGGCCTGGCCAGCGATCCCTTGAGCGTCGTCGACAGCCAGCTGCGCGTGCTCGGCGTGGCCGGACTGCGCGTGGTCGATGCCTCCATCATGCCCTACATCACGTCGGGCAATACCAACTCGCCCACCGTGATGATCGCGGAAAAAGCGGCGCAAATGATACACGCGGCCTGGAAATGACGGGCTAAAAGCGCGCGTTTGCGCCATTCGGGCTGGCCAAAAATCCCCGTAGTTATACTGTATTGTGCGTTAAATTTAAGTTGTGTATTATAAAAATGACTAAGTAGTACAAAAAGTACAACTAGGAGACACGATGTCAAACGTAATCTTGGAAACAAGAAATTTGACCAAGGAATTCAAGGGTTTCACGGCAGTCAGTGACGTCAACTTGAAGGTAGAGCGGGGCCATATCCACGCCTTGATCGGTCCGAACGGCGCCGGCAAGACCACGTGTTTCAACCTGCTCACCAAATTCCTGGTCCCCACATCCGGACAGATCCTGTTCAATGGGAAAGACATCACGGCCGCCAAGCCGGCCCAGATCGCCCGCATGGGCGTGATCCGCTCGTTCCAGATTTCCGCCGTTTTCCCCCATTTGTCCGTGCTGCAAAACGTGCGCATCGGCTTGCAGCGCCAGCTGGGTACCTCGTTCCATTTCTGGCAAAGCGAACGTTCCTTGAACCGGCTCAACGAGCGTGCCATGGCCTTGCTGGCCGAAGTGGACCTGACGGAGTTTGCCGACACCATCACGGTCGACATGCCGTACGGGCGCAAGCGGGCGCTGGAAATTGCCACCACTTTGGCGATGGAACCGGAAATGATGCTGCTTGACGAACCGACCCAGGGCATGGGCCACGAAGACGTGCACCGGGTGACGGAACTGATCAAGAAGGTCTCGGCCGGCCGCACCATCCTGATGGTGGAACACAATATGAACGTGGTTTCTGGCATCTGCGACAAGATTTCCGTGCTGCAGCGCGGCGCCATGCTGGCCGAAGGCAGCTACGCGGAAGTGTCGCGCAATCCGCAGGTGATGGAAGCGTACATGGGCACCACCCACGCCGAGCTGGAAGGGGCGCATTGATGACTTCTACCACCAAGGCACCGGCGCTGGAGATTGCACAGTTACATACCTGGTATGGCGAATCGCACATCCTGCATGACGTCAATTTGACAGTGGAGCAGGGTGAAGTGGTGACTTTGCTGGGCCGTAACGGCGCCGGCCGCACGACGACCTTGCGCGCCATCATGGGCTTGACGGGTGCGCGCACGGGCTCCATCAAGGTCAATGGCGTCGAAGCGATCGGTTTGGCCACGCACAAAATCGCCCACCTGGGCATCGGTTACTGTCCTGAAGAGCGCGGCATTTTTTCCTCGCTGTCGACGGAGGAAAACCTGATGCTGCCGCCCACCCTGGCCAGCGGCGAGAAGGGCATGACGGTGGAGGAAATCTACGCCATGTTCCCCAACCTGCAGGAGCGCCGCCACAGCCAGGGCACGCGGCTGTCCGGCGGCGAGCAGCAGATGCTGGCCGTGGCGCGCATCCTGCGCACGGGCGCGCGCCTGCTGTTGCTCGATGAAATTTCCGAGGGCCTGGCGCCCGTCATCGTGCAGGGCCTGGCGCGCATGATCACCACCCTGAAGGCAAAGGGCTACACCATCGTCATGGTGGAACAGAATTTCCGGTTTGCTGCGCCGCTGGCGGACCGGTTTTACGTGATGGAGCATGGTCAGATCGTCGAGACTTTTGCTGCATCCGAACTGGAAGCCAAGATGCCGGTATTGACCGAGCTGCTTGGCGTGTAATGCCCATGTAGTTCCGTATCGTCGTCGAGCAATCGTTTAAATAGCAAACAATAATCCCAACGGAGACTCTATGAAACGTAACGCTATCGCCATTGCCACCGCCACCCTCTGCGCACTGGGCTTTTCCGCTGCCGCGCACGCCCAGGTTTCGGGCGACACCATCAAGATTGGCTTTATTTCCGACATGTCCGGCGTGTATTCCGACGTCGACGGCCTGGGGGGCGCGGAAGCCATCAAGATGGCGATCGCCGATGCCGGCGTGGTCATTGCCGGCAAGAAGGTGGAATTCATTTCCGCCGACCACCAGAACAAGGCCGACATCGCCGCCTCGAAAGCGCGCGAATGGTTCGACCAGCAGGGCGTCGACATGCTGATCGGCGGCACCAATTCCGGCGCCAGCCTGGCCATGGCCAAGGTGGCGGCGGAAAAGAAAAAGATCTTCATTGCCATCGGCGCCGGTTCTTCGCGCCTGACAAATGAAGAGTGCACGCCGTACACCGTGCATTACGCCTATGACACGGTGGCGCTGGCGCGCGGCACGGGCGGCACCATCGTCAAGCAGGGCGGCAAGAACTGGTATTTCATGACGGCCGACTACGCGTTCGGCCACTCGCTGGAAAAAGACACGGCCGAAGTCGTCAAGGCGGCGGGCGGCAAGGTGCTGGGCAGTGTCAAGCATCCGCTGGGCGCCTCGGACTTTTCCTCTTTCCTGCTGCAGGCGCAAGCGGCAAAACCGCAAATCCTGGGCCTGGCCAATGCCGGTGGCGACGCCATCAACAGCATCAAGGCGGCCAATGAATTCGGCCTGACGAAATCCATGAAGCTGGCTGGCTTGCTGATCTTCATCAATGACATCCATTCGCTGGGCCTGAACCTGACGCAGGGCATGTACCTGACGGACGGCTGGTACTGGGACTTGAATCCGGAAACGCGGGCCTGGTCGAAGCGTTACTTTGACAAGATGAAGAAGGAACCGTCGATGCTGCAGGCGGCCGACTATTCGGCGGCGGCGAACTACCTGAAAGCCGTCAAGGCGCTGGGCACGGATGATACGGAGAAAGTCATGGCGTATCTGAAGAAGACCAAGATCAACGACATGTTCACCAAGAATGGCGAAGTGCGTCCCGATGGGCGCATGGTGCACGACATGTACCTGATGGAAGTGAAAAAACCGTCCGAGTCGAAATACCCATGGGATTACTACAAGGTGGTGGCCACCGTGCCGGGCGCGCAAGCGTACGTGACCAAGGCTGAATCGAAGTGTTCGCTGTGGAAGTAACGCTGTAGCAACATCTTCAGATGGCCCGCCGCGGCGCGGGCACTCTGTCCTGCACGCTTCGCTCGCAGGGTTCGCCTTGCGCCGCCGCACCCGGTTGCGGCGGCGTGTTTCCCTTGATACCACACCGTCGCCTGGCGGTGCTTTTTATACTGTGATGCCATGGAAATTTTCGGCGTTCCATTACAAGCGATGATGAGCCAGCTGCTGCTGGGTCTCGTCAACGGCTCGTTCTATGCCATGTTGTCCCTCGGTCTGGCCGTCATCTTCGGCTTGCTCAACGTCATTAATTTCTCGCACGGCGCCATGTACATGATGGGCGCCTTCCTGGCCTGGATGGGCCTCAGCTATTTCGACATCAATTACTGGGCCATGCTGGTCATTGCCCCCATCCTCGTGGGCCTGGTCGGCATCCTCATTGAAAAGACCATGCTGCGCTGGTTGTACAAGCTTGACCACCTGTATGGCTTGCTGCTGACTTTTGGCATCACCCTGATCATGGAAGGCGTGTTCCGTTCCTTCTATGGCGTCTCGGGCCAGCCGTACGCCGTGCCCGAAGCACTGGCCGGCGCCACCGACCTGGGCTTCATGATCCTGCCGAACTACCGCGCCTGGGTCGTCATCGCCTCGCTGTCCGTCTGCCTGGCAACCTGGTTCGTCATCGAGAAAACCAAGCTGGGCGCCTACCTGCGGGCCGGCACGGAAAATCCGAAACTGGTGGAGGCGTTCGGCATCAACGTGCCGCTGATGGTGACCCTGACCTTCGGCTTCGGCGTGGCGCTGGCCGGCTTCGCCGGCGTGCTGGCCGCGCCCATCATCCAGGTCTCGCCGCTGATGGGTTCGAACCTGATCATCGTCGTCTTCGCCGTGGTGGTGATCGGCGGCATGGGGTCCATCATGGGCTCCATCCTGACGGGCCTGGCGCTGGGCGTGATCGAGGGCCTAACCCGCGTGTTCTACCCGGAAGGCTCGGCCACCGTGGTGTTCGTGGTGATGGTCATCGTGCTGCTGCTGCGTCCCGCCGGCCTGTTCGGCAAAGAAAAGTAATCCTCATCAGTCATGTATTGGAGCTACCACGATGAATAAGAATGTAGGCTACGCCATTGCCTTGCTGCTGGCACTGGCCGCCCCGTTTTACGGCTATCCCGTCTTCCTGATGAAGTTGCTGTGCTTTGCCCTGTTTGCCTGCGCCTTCAATTTACTGATCGGCTATACGGGCCTGCTGTCCTTCGGTCATGCGGCGTTTTTTGGCGGCGCCGGCTATGTCACCGGCTACGCGCTGCGCACCTGGGGCTGGCCGACGGAACTGGGCTTGCTGGCCGGCGTCGCCACCGGTGCCCTGTTGGGCCTGGTGATGGGCGGCCTGGCCATTCGCCGCCAGGGCATTTACTTTACGATGATCACCCTGGCGCTGGCGCAGATGGTGTACTTCCTCGCCTTGCGGCTGCCGTTCACGGGCGGCGAGGATGGCTTGCAGGGTGTTCCACGTGGAACCTTGCTGGGCATGGTCGACCTGGCCAATGACACGGTGCTGTATTACGTCGTGCTGGCCATTTTTGTCGCAGGCTTTGCCCTGATCGTGCGCACCATCCATTCGCCGTTCGGCCAGGTGCTCAAGGCCATCAAGGAAAATGAACCGCGCGCCATCTCGCTCGGCTACGACGTCAACAAGTACAAGCTGATGGCCATCGTGCTGTCGGCGTCGCTGGCCGCGCTGGCCGGCGCCACCAAGACCCTGGTGCTGGGCTTTGAAACCCTGACGGACGTGTACTGGGGCATGTCGGGCCTGGTCGTGCTGATGACTCTGGTGGGCGGCATGGGGACCCTGGCCGGTCCCATCATCGGCGCCGTGCTGATCATTGCGCTGGAAAACAAGCTGGGCGATTTTGGTACTTACCTGGCCGCGCACACGGGCGTCGAGTGGTTCGGGACGTTGGGCGAATCGGTGGGCATCGTCACCGGCATCATCTTCGTCATCTGCGTGCTGATGTTCCGGCGCGGCATCGTCGGTGAAGCGCTCGCCCGTTTCGGCGGCAGGGCGGCCAAGGCCGCTGTCTGATGTTGTAGCAACGCCGGACTGCACGTCCGGCGTTTTTCATTGTGCGTCCACTGTGTCCTCAACGGAGAGAACCACCATGCAAACGACGATCACGCGCGCCGGCGCGAGCCTGTGCACCTTGCTGGCATTGACGGCCTGCGGCAGCAACCATGCGCCGGAAGAACTGAACCAGCTGCCTGCCTACCTGGGCGCCATCACGCGCGCCGACTACGATGGCAAGAGCAATGACTTGCTGACGGCCGGGCTGGGCAAGACGGGCCTGGCGGGGGCCACCCCCGCGTATGCCAACGGGGAGCAGCCGACGCCTGCCGAACTGCGCCGCAATGCCATCCACGCCAATTACCGCGCCGTGCTCGACATTGCCGCCAACAGCGGCTACGGCACCCTGTACGGACCGAACGTGGATGCCAATGGCAATGTGGGCGCGGGCGAGGGCTTGATCGCCGGCAGCGAATACATCGCCTATGCGGACGATGGCACGGGCAGGAAAAACGTCACCTTGATGGTGCAGGTGCCGGCCAGCTTCGACCCGGACCGCGCCTGCATCGTCACGGGCACGTCGAGCGGTTCGCGCGGTATCTACGGCGCCATCGGCAGCTCGGGCGAGTGGGGCCTGAAGAAAGGCTGCGCCGTGGCGTATGCGGACAAGGGCTCGGGCACGGGCCTGTATGTGTTCGAGGACGACAGCGTCAACCTGCAAAATGGCGTGCGGGCAGGCAGGGTCGCCGCCGGCAAGAACGCGCTCTTCGCGCCGGACCTGGGCGACGCGGATCGGCTGGCCTTCGCCGCCGCCTACCCGAACCGTCTCGCTTTCAAGCATGCGCATTCGCAGCAGAATCCGGAGAAGGATTGGGGCAAGGTCACCTTGCAAGCCATCGAGATGGCATATTATGTCTTGAACGAACGCTATGGCGTGCTGGCCCGCGACGGCAGTTCGCACATCGTGCGTTTGACGCCGCAGAACACCATCACGATCGCTTCGAGCATTTCCAACGGCGCCGGCTCGGCCCTGCTGGCGGCGGAGCAGGATGCGAAGGGCTTGATCAGCGGCGTGGCCGCCAGCGAGCCGCAGGCGCAGCCGGCGCCATCGACAGCCTACAGCGTGCGCCAGGGCGGGGTGGTGGTGAATGCGCCGGGGCGCGCGCTGTTCGACTACGCCACCTATGCGGCCCTGTACCAGCCGTGCATCGCCTCCGTGGCCGGCAATGCGGGACGCTGCACGGCGCTGGCTGCCAAAGGCTTGTTGAACGGCGCCGACCTGGCGTCGCAGCAGGCGGACGCGAAGCGGCGCTTGCAGGCGTATGGCTGGCTGCCCGATTCCGATCCCCTGCAGGCGGCGCACGCGGGCACCAACATCTTGGTGGCCGTCACGTATGCGTATGCCTACGGCAAATTTTCCGTGACGGACAAGGTCTGCGGTTTTACCTTTGCACAGACGGACGTGGCCGCCAATCCGATTGCGTTTACGCCGGCGCAAAAGGCGGCCAGCTTTGCCGCGCAAAACGGCATCCTTGGCAATGTCGTGTATGAAGACAGCGTGGGTGGCGCCAAGGCGTACACGGCGGGGGTGTCGCCGTCGACCAGTCTGGCGGACCAGTCGCTCGATGGTTTCCTGTGCCTGCGCAGCCTGGCGACGGGGCAGGATGCCGTCACCGGCGCCGTCCTGCGCGGCACCCTGGCCACGCAAAGCGCGCGCGTGCGCGCTGGCGTGGCCGAGGTACAGGCGACGGCCAAGCTGAACGGCAAGCCAGCCATCCTTGTGCATGGCCGCAGCGACACCCTGATTCCCGTGAATCACGCCTCGCGCGCGTATGTGGGCTTGAATGCATCGGTGGAGGGGGCGAACAGCAAGCTGCGCTATATCGAGGTGACGAACGCCAATCACTTCGATTCCTTCAGCAGCGCCTTGCCGACGTTAATCGTGCCGCTGCACGTGTACCTGAACCGGGCGCTCGATGCCATGTATGCGCATCTGAACGCCAAGCAGGCGCTGCCCCCATCGCAGGTGGTGCGCACGCTCACGCGCCCCGACGCCACGACCCTGATCACGAATCTCAACGTGCCGCCGATCGCGGCGGCGCCGGCTGCTGGCAATGCCATCAATGTGACGGGCACGGTGGTGGACATTCCCAACTAGGCAGCATGGCCTGTGGAACACGCGGCCACGTTTCACGTGGCCGTTTTTTATGCCCAGGCGGCTTCGGGGATTTGCCCCAGGCCCTGGAACACGGGCGGGGAAAACCAGTAGCCCTGCATCAGGGATATGCCGCAGCTGGCAAGGAAGTCGCGCTCGGCGCGCGTCTCGATGCCTTCGGCCAGCACGCGGATGCCCAGTTCCTTGCACATGCCGGTGACGGCGCGCACGATGGTCTGGCGCGCCGGAGAATGATCGATATTGCGCACCAGGTCCATGTCGATCTTGACGATGTCGGGCTGGTATTCGGCCAGCAGGTTCAAGCCCGCATAGCCGGCGCCGAAATCGTCGATGGCCGTCTGGAAGCCGAAGCGGCGGTAGGCGCGGAAAATATCCACCAGGTGGGGGCGGTCCTGCACCCGTTCGCCTTCCGTTACTTCAAAGATGATTTTATCGGTGGGGAAGCTGTGCCGCGTGGCCGCTTCCAGGGTGCTGCGGATGCACACTTCGGGACGATAGACGGCGTTGGGCAGGAAGTTGATCGACAGATAGCCCTGCATGCCCAGCCTGGCGGCACCGGCCACGGCCTTGACCCGGCACGCTTGGTCGAAGCGGTAGCGGTTCTCGTCGTTGACTTGCGCCAGCACGCTGGCGGCGCTTTCGCCACGCGGGCCGCGCACCAGTGCCTCATGCGCGTAGATGCTGCGCGTAGCCAGATCGACGATGGGCTGATACGCATACTCGAAGGCAAAGGCCAGCGGTGCGCTGTCGTGGCAGCCGGCGCAGGCGCCGTGCGGAAAGCGCGTGCTGTCAGGATGGATGGGAATATCGGGAGGCGTCATGGCGGCAGTGTAGCAGGTGGGCTTGGCTCATTCCGTTTGCTGGCTCACAGTGCCGCCGCATAGATGGCGCGCGCATCGTCGCGCGTCACAGGCCGTGGATTGTTCCCCAGCAAGCGCGTTTGCAGCATGGCTTCGTCGGCCAGCCGGTCCAGGTCGCTGGCCGCGATACCCACCTCGCGCAGCGTGCGGGCGATGCCGGTGGCGGCCGCGATGTCCTGCATGGCATCGATGAGGGCGTTAGCCCGCGCTTCCTCGCTGCCCGTGATGCCGGGGCGGAGGATGGCGGCCAGTTGCGCGTACAGGGGCGCCGCGTGGGACACATTGAACCGCAGCACGTGCGGCAGCACCAGCGCATTCGACAAGCCATGTGGCACGTGGAACAGGCCGCCGATGGGATAGGCGAGGGCATGCACGGCCGCCACGGGTGCGTTGGCAAAGGCCTGGCCAGCCAGCATGGCGCCCAGCAGCATGGCCTGGCGCGCGGCCAGGTCCTGTCCATCGTGGCAGGCGGTGACGAGGTTGGCGGACAGCAGCGTCAACGCCTGGCTGGCCAGCATGTCCGACAGCGGATTCTTTTGCAGGCGGCTGGTGTACGCCTCGATCGCGTGCACCATGGCGTCGATGCCGGTGGCAGCCGTGACGGCCGGCGGCAAACCCAGGGTCAGGCTGGCGTCGAGGATGACCAGGTCCGCATACAGCTGCGGTGCCACCACGCCCATCTTGGTGGTGGCGCCCGTCGTGACGATGGCGATCTGCGTGACTTCCGAGCCCGTGCCCGCCGTGGTCGGCAATTGCACCAGCGGCAGGCGCTGGCCGTGGACATTGCCGATGCCATACAGCTGCGCCAGTTCCTGGTGGCCGGGTGCCAGCACGGCAATCAGCTTGGCCACGTCCAGCGAGCTGCCGCCACCGAGGCCGATCACCAGTTCCACGTGAAACATTTGCGCCATCGCCACGCCGGCCAGCACGATGGCGTCGGGCGGATCGGCTTGCACGTCAGAAAAAACATGGGTGTCGATGCCCGCCGTGCGCAAGCTGTGCAGAGGGGCATCGGCCAGTCCCGTGCGCAGAAACCCTGCGTCAGTGACGAGCAGGGCGCGGCGGACGGTGGGGAAGTGATGGGCGATGTGCGCGCCCAGCTGGGCGGCGGCGCCCGCTTCGACGATCAGATGCGGCACGGTGCGGAACTGGAAGGCGGGCATGCAGACTCCTGGCGGCAAGGACAGAAGCCAAGCTTACTCCGCTTTCCCGCGCCGCGCCTGTTTCACGTGGAACCGTTTAGTCTTGCAGCTGGCTTGCCAACCCCAGGCTCACGAGCAGCGACAGGCTGGAGACGGTCGCCAGCACGCGGAACGTGCGCGCATCTTGCCGATGCTCGCGCACGGCCGCATAGGCCAGTCCGGCACCCATCAGCAGGTTGAGCAACAGCAGCTTGCTCATTCCCACTCCAGCGCGCCGCGTTTCCATTCATAGACCAGGCCGATGGCCAGTACGCCCAGGAAACCCATGACGGCCCAGAAGCCGACCAGTCCCAGCGCATTGACGTTGGCCGCCCACGGCATCAGGAAGATGACCTCGATGTCGAACAGGATGAAGAGGATGGCCACCAGGTAGAAACGGATGTCGAACTGCATGCGCGCATCGCCAAACGCTTGGAAGCCGCATTCGTACTGCGACAGTTTCTGCGGGTCGGGTTTGTGCGGACCCAGCACGCGCCCCAGCAGCATGGGCACGATGCCAACCAGGATGCCGATGAGGATGAACAGCAGCACGGGAAAATAGTTGTCGAGGAACATGGCGATCCCCCTCAGTGGCTGGACGACAGTTTCATCAGCACGATGCCACTGACGATGAGGACGGCGGCGCACACGCGCAGGGCATTAAGCTGTTCGCCCAGAAAGACGACGCCGACGATGAAGGCGCCGACGGCACCGATGCCCGTCCAGATGGTGTACGCCGTGCCCAGGGGCAGGGTGCGCATGGCCAGCGACAGCAAGCCGAAACTGGCGATCATCATGACCACGGTGACGACGGAGGGGGTGAGGCGGGTGAAACCCTCGGAGAGTTTCATCGAGTATGCCCACACGACTTCAAGCATGCCGGCAATGAGTAACAGTATCCAGGCCATGGCGGCTCCTTATACAGAGCGGGCCGTCCCGGTGTGTTCCCATGATGGGGGAGGCCGTCCTCCTGGATGGTCGTCCCGACGGCCACTGGCGTGGCCACGGATGCGGACGATGCGGCAATTGTAGCAAACATTTCACGCTGCCGTAGCCCTCTGCATGCCGCGTTGCGTGTTCCACGTGAAACAGAAACGGTGGCCACCATGCCCTTGCTGAGTAAAAATTAAGCAAAAAATGGCCTGCGGAAGGTTGCGCCCGCAAAAAGACTCTATAATCGGAGCTCTCTTCCCGCATTTTTACTTGCACTGTTACCTATTTATCATGTTATTTCCTACAGAATTCGACGTCATCGTTGTCGGTGGTGGTCACGCCGGTACCGAGGCGGCCCTCGCTTCCGCCCGCATGGGGCAGAAGACGCTTTTGCTCACGCATAATATTGAGACACTGGGCCAGATGTCGTGCAATCCTTCCATCGGTGGCATCGGCAAGGGCCACCTGGTCAAGGAAGTCGATGCCATGGGCGGCGCGATGGCGATTGCCACCGACGAGTCCGGCATCCAGTTTCGCATCCTGAATTCCTCGAAAGGCCCGGCAGTGCGGGCCACGCGCGCCCAGGCCGACCGCATCCTGTATAAAGCCGCCATCCGCACGCGCCTGGAAAACCAGCCGAACCTGTGGCTGTTCCAGCAAGCCGTCGATGACTTGATTGTCGAAGGCGACCGCGTCGTTGGCGCCGTGACGCAGATCGGCCTGAAGTTCCTGGCACGCGCCGTGGTGTTGACGGCCGGAACCTTCCTTGACGGCAAGATCCACGTGGGCCTGAACAACTACTCTGCCGGCCGCGCCGGCGACCCGCCCGCGATCTCCCTGTCGGCCCGCCTGAAAGAGCTGAAACTGCCGCAGGGCCGCCTGAAAACGGGCACGCCGCCGCGCATCGATGGCCGCACGATCGACTTTTCCGTGATGCAGGAACAGCCGGGCGACCTCGATCCCGTGCCCGTGTTTTCCGTCATGGGCAACACGGCCATGCACCCGCGCCAGGTGCCATGCTGGGTCACGCACACGAACGCGCAGACGCACGACATCATCCGCGCCGGCCTGGACCGCAGCCCCATGTACACGGGCGTGATCGAAGGCGTCGGCCCCCGCTATTGCCCCTCGATCGAAGACAAGATCCACCGCTTCTCGGGCAAGGAATCGCACCAGATCTTCCTTGAGCCGGAAGGCTTGACGACGCACGAATTCTATCCGAACGGCATCTCCACCAGCCTGCCGTTCGACGTGCAGATCGCCCTGGTGCAGTCGATGAAGGGCATGGAAAACGCCCACATCCTGCGCCCCGGCTATGCCATCGAATACGACTATTTCGACCCGCGCGGCTTGAAAGCCTCGCTGGAAACGAAGGCCGTGGCGGGCCTGTTCTTTGCCGGCCAGATCAACGGCACCACGGGCTACGAGGAAGCGGCCGCGCAAGGCATGCTGGCGGGCCTGAATGCGGCCTTGCTGACGCAGGACAAGGACGCCTGGGTACCGGGCCGCTCCGAGGCCTACCTGGGCGTGCTGGTCGACGATCTGATCACGCAGGGCGTGCAGGAGCCGTACCGCATGTTTACCAGCCGCGCCGAGTACCGTTTGAGCCTGCGCGAAGACAACGCCGACATGCGCCTGACGGAAATCGGCCGCGCCCTGGGCTGCGTGGGCGACGCCCAGTGGCAAGCCTTCGAGACCAAGCGCGAAGCGGTGGCGCTGGAACTGGAGCGCCTGCGTTCCACGTGGGTCAATCCGCGCATCCTGGCGGCCGCCGAGTCGGAACGCATCGTTGGCCAGGCCATCGAGCGCGAATACTCGCTGGCGGACTTGCTGCGTCGTCCGAATGTTGCGTATGACACCCTGATGAGCATGACGGGCATGGAAGGCCAGGCCCTGGCCGGCCCCGGCGTGGAAGACGCGGCCGTGCGCGAACAGGTGGAAATCCAGCTCAAATACGCAGGCTACATCGAGCGCCAGAGCAAGGAAATCGAACGCCATGAACACTATGAAAACCTGGGCTTGCCGGAAGGTTTCAATTATCTGGACATCGGTGCGCTGTCGGTCGAAGTGCGGCAAAAACTCGACAAGCAGCGTCCGCAAACCCTGGGCCAGGCATCGCGCATTTCCGGCGTGACGCCGGCGGCGATTTCGCTGCTGCTGGTCCACCTGAAAAAGCGCGGCTTCGGTGCCGCGCAGACCACCACTTTAAAGGATGAGGTTGTTGAATGAAGCAGTTTGACCGGGCGCTACTTGCCCAGACTTTGAATGAAGGCATTGCCGCGCTGGAGCTTGAGCTGAGCGCGGATCAGACGGAAAAACTGCTCGATTACCTGGCCTTGCTGGCCAAATGGAATAGCGTGTACAACCTGACGTCGGTGCGCGATCCCCTGCAGATGCTGACCCTGCATGTGCTCGATTCACTGGCGGCCGTGCCGGCCTTCGCTGAGGCGAAAAACGTGCTCGACGTGGGGGCCGGCGGCGGCTTGCCGGGCATGGTTCTGGCCATCGCGCGGCCCGATGTGAAGGTGTCGATGATCGACACGGTGCATAAGAAGACGGCATTCCTGACGCAGGTGAAGGCCGAGCTGGGTTTGAGCAACGTCACCGTGTACACGAAACGGGTGGAACAGCTGGAAGTGCAGCAGAAATTCGACGTGATCACCTCGCGCGCCTTCGCCGACCTGTCCGACTTCGTCAACTGGTCGGGCCACGTGCTGGAAGAGGGCGGTCAATTCATCGCCTTGAAGGGCGTGGCGCCGCCAGACGAGCGCGAGCGACTGCCAGCGGAATGGCGAGTTACGGAGCTACGCGCAATCGCGGTGCCAGGGCTAAATGCAGAGCGTCATCTGGTCTTTATAGCAAGAGTTTAAACGCCTGGAAATTAAACGATATAAATCATATAAATGGTTTATACGGTATAAATCATATAAACCGTATAAACGATTTATATCGTATAAATGAAATAAACAGTATAAATCGTTTCGGCGGGATGCCGGGGCGCACGACGAAGTTTGCACCTATTTACAACTAGAAGATACATGGCCAAAATTTTTTGTGTAGCAAATCAAAAGGGTGGTGTTGGTAAAACCACAACAAGCGTCAACCTCTCCGCCGGTCTGGCCAAGTTGAACCAGCGCGTGCTGCTGGTCGACCTCGACCCGCAGGGCAATGCGACCATGGGCGCCGGCATCAACAAGGCCGGCCTGAAGGCGTCGACCTATGAAGTGATGCTGGGCGAGTCCGATGTCAAAACGGCACGCCAGCGTTCGGAGGCGGGGCGCTTCGATGTCCTGCCGTCGAACCGCGAGCTGGCCGGCGCGGAAGTGGAGATGGTCGAACTGGATAACCGCGAACGCCGCCTGAAGGATGCGCTGGCCGAAGTCGATGCCGAATATGACTTCATCCTCGTGGATTGCCCACCGGCATTATCGATGCTGACCCTGAACGGCCTGTGCGCCGCGCATGGCGTGATCATCCCGATGCAGTGCGAGTACTACGCCCTGGAAGGCTTGTCCGACCTGGTCAACACCATCAAGAAGGTGCATGCCAACCTGAACCCGGATTTGAAGATCATCGGCCTGTTGCGCGTGATGTTCGATCCACGCATGACATTATCGCAACAAGTGTCGGCGCAGCTGGAGCAGCACTTCGGCGACAAGGTGTTCAATACCATCATCCCGCGCAACGTGCGCCTGGCCGAAGCGCCATCGTACGGCCTGCCCGGCGTGACCTTCGACCCCAGCTCGAAAGGGGCCCAGGCCTACATCGCCTTCGGCGCCGAGATGGTCGAGCGCATCAAGCATATGTAAACAAGCCCGGGGTCAGACCCGCCGGGTCCGCCCCCAGCACTTGCCGTTGGCTTCAAGGCAAATAGCAATATAGATAAGATTATTAGGACAGCATGGCTACGAAAAAATTAAAAGGACTGGGTCGCGGACTCGATGCCCTCCTGGGCGGCGGCAGCGACTTCGCCAGTCCGGAAACGCATCAACCGTCGAACTTGCCCGTGTCACAAATGCAAGCCGGCAAATACCAGCCGCGCACGCGCATGGACGAGGGAGCCCTGAACGAACTGGCCGCATCGATCAAGGCGCAGGGGCTGATGCAGCCGATCCTGGTGCGCCCGATCGGGCAGGACACCTTGAGCGGACTTGTCAAATATGAAATCATCGCCGGCGAGCGCCGTTTCCGCGCCTCGCAACTGGCGGGCCTGACGGAAGTGCCGGTGCTGGTGCGCGACGTGGATGACCTGGCCGCCGCCGCCATGGCGCTGATCGAGAACATCCAGCGCGAAGACCTCAATCCCCTGGAAGAGGCGCAGGGCATCCACCGCCTGATCGCCGACTTCAGTTTTACGCATGAGCAAGCGGCCACTGCGCTGGGACGCTCGCGCAGCGCTGTCTCCAACCTGTTGCGCCTGATGAACCTGGCCAGTCCCGTGCAGACCATGCTGATGGCCGGCGATATCGACATGGGGCACGCGCGCGCGCTGCTGGCCGTCGACGCGGCCAGCCAGATCACCCTGGCGAACCAGGTGGTGGCCAAGCGCCTGTCCGTGCGCGAGACGGAAAAGCTGGTGACGCGCACCGTCGAGGAAGCGGCCAATCCGGTCGAACCGCGGCACAAGGAAAAATCGGGCGATATCGCGCGCCTGGAAGAAGAGCTGTCCGACGCCCTGGCCACGCCGGTGGTTTTCAAGATGGGCAATAAAGGCCGCGGCCAATTGGTGATCGATTTTGCCGATCTTGACGTGCTCGATGGATTGTTGACGCGCTTGCGTGGTTAAATAGCAAGTTGGCAAAGTCGCGGGAAACGGCACGGACAACGCGACTGCCCACTGCCGTGGACAAGCTGCCAACGCTTTCCGGGCGCAGTGCATAATTCCTTGATAACACGGCTGGAAGCGGCCCGGCAAGCGACTTTGCCATATAGTGGTGCAAATGGCGGCGAATAGTCGGTAAAGCGTCAGTTTCGCGCAGCAATTGCCCTGCTGCGGTGCAGCAACGTTTGACTCTATAGATCAAAGCCAACTATAATCCCGTGTCTTTGCGTGTGTAGATTTTTCTGGGAACCTGGCAATTGAGTGATTTACAACAAAATATTGCCAAACCAGTCTACAAAGTAGTTGCTTTGCAGCTAGCAATCGCTATCAGTTTTGCCACGGTCACCCTGTTTTTCGGTGGCAGTGTGAGAGGCTGGTCCGCCGCATACGGCGGCGCTATCGCAGTCATCGGTAGCCTGGTGTATGCCATGTTGGTGGTTCGCGGTTCTAGCGACGCCAACAAGGCATTCCGGGCGCATTTGCGCGCAGAAGTGGTGAAAATATTTATCACAGCGGTGCTCTTTATCTTGGCACTGGTGTTGTTTCAGTCGGCCGCCTGGTTATGGCTGATCTTGGGTTTCGCGGTGGCAACCTTAGCATACTGGTTTTCATTGCTCGCTGTTTAATCATTGGTTTTGGGGCCTGTTGTGCTCTGAAACGACAAATCTAAATTCATTATGACCACAGAACACGCTATTGAAGCGGGCCATGCTGCCCCGGCCAACGCCACAGAATACATCAGCCACCATCTGGCTCACCTACGCAATGCCGAAGGTACCATCAATCTGGACACGTTCTGGATTTCGGCCATTCTGGGCTTTGTTTTCCTGGGTGTTTTCTACATGGCTTCGCGTCGTGCCACTGCCGGCGTGCCTGGCAAGTTGCAAAACTTCGTCGAAATGGTCATGGAAATCGTCAATGACACTATTAATGGGGCCTTCCACGCGAAAAGCAAGGTCATCGCGCCGCTGGCCATCACTATTTTTGTGTGGGTCTGGTTGCTGAACGCGATGGACTTCCTGCCGGTTGACCTGTTGCCGAAGATTTTGAGCTGGTTTGGCGTGCATAAACTGCGTGCCGTGCCGACCGCCGACGTCAACCACACCTTCGCCATGTCGCTGTCGGTCGTGCTGTGCGTGATCGCCTTCTCGATCAAGGCCAAGGGCCTGGGCGGCTGGATCAAGGAACTGTTTACGGCACCGTTCCATGCGAGCGGCCTGATCGGCACGATCGCCCTGGCACCTGTCAATTTCCTGCTGCAAATGGTTGAGTTGGTTGCGAAACTGATCTCCCTGTCGCTGCGACTGTTCGGCAATATGTATGCCGGCGAACTGATTTTCATCTTGATCGCGTTGTTGCCTTGGTGGGCACAGTGGGCGTTGGGTGGTCCATGGGCAATTTTCCATATCTTGATTGTAACTTTGCAAGCTTTTGTGTTTATGGCGTTGACGGTTGTGTATCTGAGCCTCGCGGTTGAGAAACATTAATCATTAACTTTATATTTTGTTTTTTTAGTATCTTTCGTTTTTAAATTTAGGAGAATTTTATGCAAGCTCTGATCGCACAAGTACAAAGCATGACCGTTCTGGCAGCAGCAATCATCATCGGCCTGGCCGCAATCGGCACCGCTCTGGGCTTCGCTATCTTGGGTGGCAAATTCCTGGAAGCGTCGGCACGTCAACCAGAACTGATGCCACAACTGCAAACCAAACTGTTCGTTATCGCTGGTCTGCTGGATGCTATCTCGATGATCGGCGTTGGTGTTGCTCTGCTGTACACGTTCGCTAACCCGTTCCTGTCCGCTCTGACGGCTGTTGCTCAGTAATTCGCTCCAACCCTAGGAGAAACTTTTAGTTAGGAGCAAAGGTATGGACATCAATATGTCGCTCATCGGCCAGATGATCACCTTCGCGGTGTTGGTCTGGTTCTCGATGAAGTTCGTATTTCCAGCGTTGAACAATGCGCTGGATGAGCGTGCCAAACGAATCGCGGATGGATTGGCTGCGGCCGATCAAGGTCAAGCTTCGATGGCTGTCGCTGAAAAGCGTGCGCAAGAGGCATTGAACAGTGCACGTGAAGAAGCTTCGCAACGCGTTGCGGACGCTGAAAAGCGCGCGCAGCTGGTTGCTGAAGAGATCAAGCAAAATGCTCAAGCTGAAGCTGCGCGTATCATTGCGCAAGCCCAGTCGGACGCCGAACAGCAACTGTCGAAAGCACGCGAACAATTGCGCGCTCAGGTGGCTGACCTGGCTGTCAAGGGTGCCGAGCAGATCTTGAAGCGTGAAGTAAACCCAACGGCTCACGCCGAAATGTTGCAGCGTCTTGCTGTCGAGCTGTAATCATGGCAGAACTCGCAACCGTCGCCCGTCCCTACGCGGAAGCTTTGTTCCGCGTAGCCCAAGCTGGTAAGGAGTCAAGCAACCTCGCGGCGTGGTCCGAACTGGTGTCCGAACTGGCACAGATCGGTAGCCACCCCGAGGTACAGGCGTACGCGCGCAATCCGAAAGTTTCGGAAAGCGACGTCGCCGCCACCATCCTGTCGTTGTTGAAATCGCCGCTCAATGAGGAAGTGAAAAACTTCGTCACCATGTTGATCGAAAATGGCCGCATCAGCCTGCTGCCGGAAATCGGCGCGCAATTCCATGCCTTGAAAAATGGCCTGGAAGGTGCGGCTGACGCCGAGATCACGAGCGCTTTCGATCTGAGCGAAGGCCAAACGGCCGAGCTGGTCGCAACGCTGGAAAAGAAATTCAGTCGTAAGCTCAACCCTGCCGTCACAGTGGATCCATCGCTGCTCGGCGGCGTGCGCGTGGTTGTTGGCGACCAAGTGCTCGACACCTCGGTGCGCGCCAAGCTGCAGCAACTGCACGCTGCACTGGTGTCGTAAGACACGCGCTTCGGCAGGCCAGCTTAGACAGACCCTTACCCCTCGCGCAAGCTGAGAGAAACACTTTTAGGAGTTAGTATGCAACTCAACCCATCTGAAATCAGCGAGTTGATCAAGAGCCGGATCCAAGGTCTTGACGGCGGCGCTGAAGTGCGTAATCAAGGCACGGTTATCTCCGTTGCCGACGGTATCTGCCGCATCCACGGTTTGTCGGACGTGATGCAAGGCGAGATGCTGGAATTCCCAGGCAACACGTTTGGCCTGGCAATGAATCTGGAACGCGACTCCGTCGGTTCCGTCATTCTGGGTGCCTACGAGCACATCTCCGAAGGCGACACGGTGAAATGCACCGGCCGCATTCTGGAAGTGCCAGTCGGTCCTGAGCTGCTCGGCCGCGTTGTCAACGCGCTGGGCCAGCCGATCGACGGCAAAGGCGCCATCGACACCAAACTGACGGCCGCGATTGAAAAAATCGCCCCGGGCGTGATCGCCCGTGAATCCGTGTCGCAACCGATGCAAACCGGCCTGAAGTCGATCGATGCGATGGTTCCAGTTGGCCGCGGCCAGCGCGAACTGATCATCGGCGACCGTCAAACCGGCAAGTCGGCCGTGGCGATTGATGCGATCATCAATCAAAAAGGCCAGGGCATGAAGTGTATCTACGTCGCGATTGGCCAAAAAGCCTCGTCGATCAAGAACATCGTGCGCTCGCTGGAACAGCACGGCGCGATGGAATACACCATCGTTGTCGCCGCTTCCGCGTCGGAATCGGCCGCCATGCAATACATCTCGCCGTACTCCGGTTGCGCCATGGGCGAATACTTCCGTGACCGCGGTGAAGATGCACTGATCGTCTACGATGATCTGTCCAAACAAGCTGTTGCATACCGTCAAATCTCGCTGCTGCTGCGCCGTCCACCAGGTCGCGAAGCGTACCCAGGCGACGTGTTCTACCTGCACAGCCGCCTGCTGGAACGCGCAGCACGCGTGAACGCCGACTACGTCGAGAAGTTCACCGACGGCGCCGTCAAAGGCAAGACCGGTTCCCTGACGGCCCTGCCGATCATTGAAACGCAAGCTGGCGACGTGTCCGCATTCGTTCCAACCAACGTGATTTCGATTACCGACGGTCAGATCTTCCTGGAAACCTCGCTGTTCAACGCCGGTATCCGTCCTGCCATTAACGCCGGTATTTCCGTATCGCGCGTCGGTGGCGCCGCCCAGACCAAGGTCATCAAAAACCTGTCCGGCGGTATCCGTACCGACTTGGCGCAGTACCGTGAACTGGCCGCGTTTGCGCAGTTCGCTTCGGACCTGGATGAATCGACCCGCAAGCAGCTGGACCGTGGTGCCCGCGTAACGGAATTGCTGAAGCAAGCCCAGTACTCGCCACTGTCGATCTCGCTGATGGCCGTATCGCTGTTCTCGGTGAACAAAGGCTTCATGGACGACGTGCCAGTCAAGCAAGTGCTGTCGTTCGAAGCTGGTGTCCACGCTTACATGAAGACCAAGCAAGCTGCTCTGCTGGCCAAGATCGAAGAAACCAAGCAACTCGACAAAGACAGCGAAGCAACTCTGTCGGCGGCCATTGCTGATTTCAAGAAATCCGGCGCATATTAAGCGGCCAGGCGGCGCCCACCTTTGAGTGAGGCGCCGCCCTACGCGCAGAAGGAGTAAGGACTCATGGCATCAAGCAAAGAGATACGAGGCAAGATCAAGAGCGTAGAGAATACGAAGAAGATCACCAAGGCGATGGAAATGGTCGCCGCGTCCAAAATGCGCAAGGCGCAAGACCGGATGCGGGCCGCCCGTCCCTACAGTGACAAGATTCGGAATATCGCCGCCAATCTGGCGACCGCCAATCCGGAATACACGCACCCGTTCCTGGCAGCTGCCCAGGGTACGCAAGCGAAGGCAGTGGGTTTCATCGTTGTCACGACCGACAAGGGTCTGTGCGGCGGCATGAATACCAACATCCTGCGCCAGGTGACGTCGAAGTCGCGCGAGCTGGAAGCAGCTGGCAACCGGGTTGAAGCAGTTGCCATCGGTAACAAGGGTTTGGGTTTTTTGAATCGCATCGGCGTCAAGATCGTCGCTTCTGCCATTCAAACTGGTGATACGCCCCACCTGGATAAATTGATCGGACCTGTCAAGGTCATGCTCGAAGAGTTCCAGGCTGGCAAGCTCGACGCAGTGTACCTGTGCTACACCAAATTCATCAACACGATGAAGCAGGAACCAGTGGTCGAACAGTTGCTGCCGTTGACGGCCGACAAGATGGTCGCCGACAAGAGCGCACACTCGTGGGATTACATCTACGAGCCGGATGCACAAAGCATCATCGACGAATTGCTGGAGCGCTATGTAGAAGCGCTGGTGTACCAGGCAGTCGCGGAGAATCTGGCGTCCGAGCAATCGGCACGGATGGTCGCGATGAAAGCTGCAAGCGACAACGCGGGTAGTGTGATCGGCGAATTGAAGCTGATCTACAACAAGACCCGCCAAGCTGCGATTACCAAAGAACTCTCCGAAATCGTCGCCGGTGCGGCTGCGGTTTAAACGAATTTAACTATATTGAAGGAACGAACATGGCTGATGGCAAAATCGTTCAGTGTATCGGCGCTGTGGTGGACGTTGAGTTTCCCCGCAACGCGATGCCTAAGGTATTTGATGCCTTGAAGATGGCAGGCTCGGAACTGACCCTGGAAGTACAACAGCAGTTGGGCGACGGCATTGTCCGTACCATTGCACTCGGCTCGTCCGATGGCCTGCGTCGCGGCATGATGATCCAGAACACCGGCAAACCTATCATGGTGCCAGTCGGTAAAGCAACCCTGGGTCGCATCATGGACGTGCTGGGCAACCCGATCGACGAATGCGGCCCCGTGTCGCACGAGCAGATCGCGTCGATCCACCGCACCGCTCCTGCATACGACGAACTGTCGCCTTCGCAAGAACTGCTGGAAACCGGCATCAAGGTGATCGACCTGGTGTGCCCGTTTGCAAAAGGCGGTAAAGTTGGTCTGTTCGGCGGCGCTGGCGTAGGCAAGACCGTGAACATGATGGAACTGATTAACAACATCGCCAAGGCGCACAGCGGCGTGTCCGTGTTCGCCGGCGTGGGTGAGCGTACCCGTGAAGGTAACGACTTCTACCACGAGATGGCTGACGCGAAAGTGGTCGATCTGGAAAATCCAGAGAACTCCAAAGTAGCGATGGTCTACGGTCAGATGAATGAACCGCCAGGTAACCGTCTGCGCGTCGCGCTGACCGGCCTGACGATCGCTGAATCGTTCCGTGATGAAGGCAAGGACGTTCTGTTCTTCGTCGACAACATCTACCGCTTCACGCTGGCCGGTACCGAAGTGTCGGCACTGCTGGGCCGTATGCCGTCGGCCGTGGGTTACCAACCGACCCTGGCGGAAGAAATGGGCCGTCTGCAAGAGCGTATCACGTCGACCAAGACCGGTTCGATCACCTCGATCCAGGCCGTCTACGTTCCAGCCGATGATTACACCGATCCGTCGCCTGCTACCACGTTTGCTCACTTGGATTCGACCGTTGCGCTGTCGCGTGACATCGCTTCCCTGGGTATCTACCCAGCCGTGGACCCGCTGGATTCGACCTCGCGTCAGCTCGATCCGTTGATCGTCGGTCAAGAGCACTATGACACCGCGCGTGCCGTGCAAACGACCCTGCAACGCTACAAGGAATTGCGCGACATTATCGCGATTCTGGGTATGGACGAGCTGGCACCGGAAGACAAACTGCTGGTTGCCCGCGCACGTAAGATGCAGCGTTTCCTGTCGCAGCCTTTCCACGTCGCTGAAGTCTTTACCGGCGCGCCTGGTAAATACGTTTCGCTCAAAGACACGATCAAGGGCTTCAAAATGATCGCTTCGGGCGAACTCGATCACCTGCCGGAACAAGCGTTCTACATGGTCGGCACGATCGAAGAAGCAATCGAAAAAGCCAAGAAACTTAACTAAGTTAAGTCTGGGCCTAACCCCGCCCGTCACACGGCGGGGTTCTTCAACCCGATAGGACACACATGGCACACACAATTCACGTTGACGTGGTTTCCGCTGAAGAACTGATTTTTTCAGGCGAAGCAGAATTCGTCGCGTTGCCGGGTGAACAGGGCGAGCTGGGTATCTACCCACGCCACACGCCTTTGATTACCCGCATCCGTCCGGGCGCGGTCCGCATCAAGGTAGTCGGCCAGGCTGAAGAAGAGTTCGTCTTCGTCGCCGGCGGCCTGCTGGAAGTGCAACCGGATACCGTGACCGTCCTGGCCGATACCGCGATCCGCGGTCACGACCTGGATGAAGCGAAAGCGCTGGAAGCGAAGAAGTTGGCGGAAGAAAATATCCACAACAAGGATTCGGGCATCGACTACGCGCAAGCGCAAGCCGAGCTGGCCAGCGCGATTGCGCAGCTGGCAGCGATCCAGAAGCTGCGCAAGATTTAATTCTTTGCGCCGCACAAGAAAGGCAGCCTTCGGGCTGCCTTTTTTTATGCCTTTTTTTGACGCCTATTCCTGGCGCTTCTGCCTGCTCCTTTCCTGTCCCGCCTTCAATATCGTCTTCCACCTGGCGCGCGCGCTGATGCGTTCGAGCGGCGTGGCCTCGCCGCGCCGGGCGTCGCGCAGCAGCTTGTGATAATTGCGCAGGCGATCCGTATCGACGGCGCCGCGCACGGCGCAACCGGGTTCGCTGGCGTGCCGGCAATCGCGGAACTGGCACGTCATGGCGAGCGCGGCGATGTCGTCGAAGGTGGCGGCCAGGGCCTGCGCGTCGGCGTCGGCCTGCCAGCTGCGCAGGCCCGGCGTGTCGATGATGCAGGCGCCGCCCGGACACAGGTGCAGCGAACGGGCCGTCGTCGTATGACGGCCGCGGCCATCGCCGTGGCGCACGCCCTGCGTCGATTGCTCCGCCGCGCACAGGGTATTGGTCAGGCTGGACTTGCCGGCGCCCGAAGAACCGAGCAGCACCAGGGTCTGGCCCGCGTCCAGCCAGGGTTCCAGGATGGCCACGTCGTACGCATGGCGCGTATCGATGGCAAACAGGGGCACGTGGGATGGCAGGCGGTGTTTCAGCTGCGCCAGCTTGCCCGCCACGTCCCCTGCCACGTCGGCCTTGCTCAGCACCACCACGGGCGTCACGCGCGCGGCCAGCACGATGGCCAGATAGCGCTCCAGCCGGCGCGGATTGAAGTCGGCGTCCAGTCCCATCACCAGCAGGGCCGTATCGACGTTGTTCGCGAGTACCTGGCGCCGGCCGTCATTGCCGCGCCGGGCGATCTGGGTCATCGGGGATAAGTGCGCCGTTATCCACAGCGCGCCGCGCGCATCGGCTTCGGCGGCGATCCAGTCGCCGACGGCAAGCGTGGTGTGCTGCGTTTGCAGCTCGTGCAGCAGGCGCGGCATGATTAGCGCCGGGTGTTCCTGGCTGCCGTCGTGCACGCGAATGCTGTCGCGGTGCACGGCGCTCACGCGCATCAGCTGTGCGGTGGAAGAAGGGAGGTCGAGTTGGGCGGCTGCGCTGGCGGTGGCCTGCTGCAGTCCGATGGGGCGTAGTTGCGCAAAATCGAATGCGATCATGGTAGCGTGATTCCGTATTCTGTCGTCCGCGTGCGGACATATCGCCTGCGCGTGCAGGCACCGCCAGTCGGCATGACTGGCACGAAAGAAAGGGAAGTCGGCTACGCGATCACGCGTATGGCAAAACAGCGGGCCAAGCGTGGCTTGGCGGGGGCAGTACAGTGATCAGGCAGCCGACAGCACGGCAGTATCCGAATGGCGCATGTTGTCTACTCCTGTGGTGTGATGGAAAACGCCAGTGTGCCAGCGGCATGCGCCGCCGTCAATGGATGGCGTGGTTCAGCTGCACATGCCGTAGGCCTGGCGCTCGGGGAAATAACGGTAGGTGAATGTGCGCACCGGATAGCGCTTGCCGGCGACCAGCATGTCGGGCATGGACAGGTCGAAGCGCTGCGGCAGCTGGCGCGGCAGCTGCAGCCGCAGGCGCCACTGGGTTTCCTTGCTGTTGCCGACGGCGGCAAACATGATGGGCAGCTGCTCGATGACGTCGACGATCTCCGCTTTCTGGTTCATGCCGCGCTGGTAGATGGTCAGCACCTTGGCTTCGGCGAACGGCGGCTGGTGCGGTTCTTCCAGCAGGAACGACAGGCGCGTGAAGCTGGCCTGCGTGCCCACGGGCAGGGTAAAGATCAGCGCCAGTTCCGTGCCGCCATCCTTCAGGGTGACGGGCGGCGTGGCATACACGCTGATCCCGCGCGGCAGTTCGAAGCGCGAACCTTCCGTCCACGTCTTGCACTCGGGCGTGGTGGCCTGGTACAGGCTGGGCGCCGTGTAGTCATCGCAGGCGGAAACCAGCAGCAGCAGGGGCAGGGCAAGGAGGGCGGAACGGCGCATGGAAGTCACGATAGGAGTAGGAGACGACAGTGTAAGCGATCGCCACGCGATCCACCAGCGACGCTAGGAATGCTCGGGTGGCGCGCGCCGCACGGATTGCAGCTGGCAATGCGGCGCCTGCAGCGCATCCTGGATGGCATCGAGCGCCAGCTGCGGCCGGGCGGCGCCGCACATGAAGATGTCGACGGCGGCAAAGCCGCATTCCGGCCACGTATGGATGGAGATGTGCGATTCGGCCAGCAGCACCACGCCCGTGACGCCCATGCCGGCGCCGAAGCTGTGGAAATGGCTGTGCAGCACTTGCGCGCCTGCCGTGCTGGCCGCCGTGCGCAGCAGCCGTTCGAGCGCGGCGCTGTCGCGCAGGCGTGGTGCGGCGATGCCCGACAGGTCAGCCAGCAGATGCGTGCCCAGGGGCAGATGCGGTGTGGCTGGCATGCTTACTTGTGGCTGCCGCCGCTGGAGCCGCCGCCATAGCTGCCGCCGCCGCTGCCCGTGCGCGAACTCCAGCTGCTGCCGCCGCCGCTGCCGGCCACCTTGAACATGCGCACCCAGTTGGCGGCCGTGACGGAAAACGTCACCATCAAGGCATAAATCACATACTTACTCATGGCGGATTCTTTTCATTCTTGTCGAGGAAGGCGGCCGGCAGGAACAGCGCCAGGCAGCCCAGCAGACTCCACATCAGGGTGCTGGAAAACGAGACGAACATGGGGATCGCATTCAACACCAGCACGATGACGATGAAGATCTTGGCGACGCCACGGTGGCTCAGGCGGATATCCGTCGTCTTGACGGCGCCATGGAAGGCGGCGCCGAACCAGGCGGCCATCTGGTCATGGGCGACGGGCACGGAGCGCGACCAGGTCATTTCCTCGCCGGTGAGCTCCGCCGCCAGCTTGGTCTGTCCCTGCGCGAATTCCACCACCTGCGTGGTGTCGCCCACGGCCACCTTCCAGTTGAACGCGCCCGCCGCATACACGACTTGCGAACCGTAGCCATACAGTTTGGTGTAGGTGGCGCCATCGAGCGTGCAGCGCTCCGCGTCCAGCGAGGCCCAGGTGGGCCAGTTCGGCAGCACGTTGGCGCGCGACCAGCCATCGTCCGTTTCCACCAGCCAGAAGAAGCCGGCGCGCGCGTTGTACAGCAGGTATTCGTTCCACTCGCTGCCCTCGTCATCGGCGCGGCGCATCATGCCGATGACGGTGAAGTCGACATTGTTGATCTTCGCGCTGGCGCCCAGCTCCAGCGTGATGTCGGCGTTCTCGTGCACCTGCTTGCCGATGGCCAGCACCTGCGCTTCCGGGCCGCTGGCGTCGAGCTGTGCGTGGCAGGCGGGGCACACCAGCTGCGCCGCGGCGCCAGGCACGTACTCGATGCCGCTGCCGCAGGAGGGGCAGTCGAGCGCATCGAGCTTGCCGCGGTATTTGCCGGCGCTCCTGGCGATGGCGTCGTCATCGCGCAGCAGCTGGCACTGCAAGCCGTCCAGGGTGACGGCCACGCCCTGGTAGACGACGGGCTGGGGCCCGTCCGTGTAGTCGAGCGTGACGAAGCTGGCGTAGTTGCGCAAGTCCGCCACCTGGATGCGCCAGCCGGCGCCCACCTTGAACGGCAGTTCGCCCTGGCCGGCGATGCATTCGGCGTTGCGGATCTCGGCCGCCGTGTAGGGCTCGCCGCAGATCGTGTAGCGCCGGCCTGGCGCCAGTTCGCCAAAGGCGGGCAGGGCATCCTGGGTCTTGCGCTCGCGCGTCAGGGTGTACAGGCCGGACGAATCGCCCAGCCACGCCGTGCTGGCGTCATCGAACAGCAGATACCACTCGTTCCACGTGCCGGCGCTGTAGCGCTGCTGGATGCGCCCGACGACGCTGAAGTGCACGCCATCGTGCACGCCGGCCGTGCCGATCTGGATCGGCGAATAGTCTTCCAGGACGGCCGACATCTTGCCCACGTCCCGGACGGCGTCGGCGTCCTTGAGGATGGTGCTGTGGCAGTACTCGCACACGGCAAGCACGGAAGCGTGCGAGCGGAAGTGAACTTCCGCGCCGCAGCTGGGACAGGAAACAGTTTGCATGCAGTCGCGTTTAGCCGATCAGTTTTTTCAGCAGTTCAGCCTTGGCGCCGTCGTAGTCGGCCGGCGAGATGAGACCCTTGTCGAGCAAGCCCTTGAGCTTTTCCAGGCGCGCCTCGATCGCTTCTTCCACGGGGGCCGGTGGCGCAGCAGGTGCGGGTTGCTGCAGCGCGTTGCCCGTACCCTGCGCCATGCTTTGCGCCATCACCTGGCCGATCGACAGGCCGGCACCGAGACCCGCGCCGATGCCGGCCATGCCGCCTTCGTTCTGCGCCGCCAGCGGGATCGCGTTGGCCACCTGGAATTTCGTAAAACCGCCCAGCTTGTCGGCGCCCAGGCCGCCCTTCATGCCGGCCGAGATGCGCTCGTCCAGCGCCGCCTGCAATTCCTCTGGCAGGCTGATGCTGGCCACGTTGAATTCATCGAGGCCCACGCCATAGCGGGCGAACGCCTGCGCCAGGCCATCCTTGACCTCCTGCGCCATCAGCGCCTGGTTGGCCGCCATGTCGAGGAAGGGCACATTCGCGCCGCCCAGCGAGCTGGCCATGCTCGACATCAAAATGCCGCGCAACTGGTCTTCCACTTCGTCGCGCGTGTAGACCTCGCGCGTGCCGCTGATCTCGGTGAAGAAGGTGCGGGCGTCGGCGATGCGGTACGAGTACATGCCGAAGGCGCGCACGCGGACCATGTCGAAATCCTTGTCGCGGATGGTGATCGGCTGCGGCGTGCCCCACTTGCGGCCCGTCTGCACGCGGGTGCTGAAGTAATACACGTCCGACTTGAACGGCGAATCGAACAGCTTGTCCCAGTTTTTCAGGTTGGTCAGCAGCGGCAAGGTTTGCGTCGTCAGCTTGTGCGTGCCGGGACCGAAGACGTCGGCGATCTTGCCTTCGTTGACGAAGACGGCCACCTGCGATTCGCGCACGTTCAGGATGGCGCCGTTCTGGATCTCGAAATCCTGCATGGGGAAGCGCCAGGCCAGTACGCCTTCCGTCTCTTCGTTCCACTGCAGTACGTCGATAAACTGCTTCTTGATAAAGCTGCCGAGGCTCATGATGGATGTCCTTGAATAAGATGAAGCGGTGTCAGGAAATGCAGGCGGCGTTGATGGCGCCGATCGACAGGGAAATGGCGCCCAGCAGGCCGCCAAACGCGCTGTTGTTCGATTCGATCTGGTCCTTCGACATGCGCAGCAGGCGCGTGGTGACCAGGTACACCAGCAGCTGCACCACCATGGCGCCGAAGGCCCAGGCGAAGAATTGCTGGTAGTCGGCCGTGTGCATCAGCGACGAGGCGATGGTGGCGGAAAAGCCCAGCAGCGCGCCGCCCAGCGACAGCGCCGCCGCGTGGTTGCCCTGGCGGATCAGCAGCACCTCGTTATAGGGCGTGACGCGCGTATAGATGATAAAAAAGGCAATCAGCAGCGCGGCCGCCAGTATAAGATGGATCAGATAGTTTAGGATGGCGGGCACGGCATTCCTCGCAATGAGCATTTGATAACGTCAACGCATATTAGAACAAAAAAAAGCCCCATGAACAAAAAGATTCTGATCTTGTCCGTCTTCGTGGTCGCCTCCTGCGGCCTCGCATATGAACTGATCGCCGGCGCCATGTCCAGCTACCTGCTCGGCGATTCCATCCTGCAATTTTCCACCATCATCGGCTGCTACCTGTTCGCCATGGGGGTGGGCGCTCACTTTTCAAAATATGTCAAGGATGATGACGTGCTCTCGCGCTTCGTCGACATCGAGATGGCCGTGGGCCTGATCGGCGGCTTGTCGGCCGCCATCCTGTTCATGACGTTTTCGTGGATGGCGGCGCCGTTCCGCACGCTATTGTATGTGATGGTCTTCCTGATCGGCGCGCTGGTCGGCATGGAAGTGCCGCTGGTGATGCGCGCGCTGAACTCGCGCCAGACGGAATTTTCCGAGCTGGTCAGCCGCGTGCTGACCTTCGATTACCTGGGCGCGCTGGCCGTCTCGCTGCTGTTCCCGCTGGTGCTGTCGCCGTATCTGGGGCTGGTGCGCACGGGCTTTTTGTTCGGCATGCTGAACGTGGGCGTGGGCCTGTGGACCATTTACGTCTTCCGCGCGGAACTGAAAAATCTCACGGGACGCTTCCTGCGCGCTTGCGCCGTGATGCTGCTGCTGGTGGTGGGGTTTGCCATGTCGGACCGCATGGTGGCGTGGGGCGAACACGGCCTGTTCGGCGACCAGATCGTCTACTCCACCACCACGCCCTACCAGCGCCTGGTGATCACGCGCTGGAAGGACGATACGCGTTTGTACATCAATGGCAACCTGCAGTTTTCCTCGCGCGACGAATACCGCTACCACGAGGCGCTCGTGCATCCCGTGCTGGAAGCCTTGCCGTGGGCGCGCCGCGTGCTGGTGCTGGGGGGCGGCGACGGCCTGGCCCTGCGCGAAATCCTGCGCTACCCGCACATCGAGCACGTCACCGTGGTCGACCTCGACCCGGCCATGACGGCCGCGTTTACCACGCGCCCGGAACTGGCAAAGCTGAATAACGGCTCGTTCTCGGACAAGCGCGTCACCGTCATCAATGCCGATGCCGCCGTCTGGCTGCGCAACAACGGCGACATGTTCGATGCGGCCATCGTCGACTTCCCCGATCCGTCCAGCTTTGCGCTGGGCAAACTGTATTCGGTGCCCTTCTACGACCTGGTGAAAAAGCACCTGGCCGCCAAGGGCCTGATGGTGGTGCAATCGACGTCGCCGTTCTTCGCGCCGCACGCCTACTGGACCATCGACGCCACCCTGCGCGAAGTGGGCATGCGCACCTGGCCATATCACGCCTACGTGCCCTCGTTCGGCGAATGGGGGTTCATTCTTGCCTCCCCCCAGCTTGACTACGCGCCGCCGACGACCTACCGCCTGCCCATGCGCTACCTGAATGCGGACACCACGCGCGAGATGTTCATCTTCCCGCCCGACATGCAGCGCTTGCCGATGGCGCCGAACCGCCTGAACACCCAGTCGCTCGTGCATGAATTCGAGCAGGACTGGAACCGGGTGATCCGTTGATGCGGCGCCGCTCCTTCCTGCTGTGGGCCGCCGGCGGTGCCACGGCGGCGGCGGCCGGCATCGGCAGCATCGCGGCGTACCTGCGCTGGCAGGAAGTCACGCCCAGGGTGCTGTATCCGGGCCGGGATGAAGGCCACTATCTGCGCGACCTGCTGCGCGAACGCAGGGCCTTGCCGCCGCCCGCTGAAACCCTCACCACCGACGTGGCCATCCTCGGTTCCGGCATCGCCGGCCTGACGGCGGCCTGGCGCCTGAAGAAGCTGGGGCACCGGGATTTCCTCATGGTCGACGGCCCGCAGCCATACGGCAACGCGGCCGGCGGGCAATTCGGCGACCTGGCCTATCCCACGGGCGGCCACTATCTGCCGCTGCCCTCGCCCGAATCGACGCACGTGCGCGAGATCCTGTTCGACCTGGGCATCATCCAGCGCGATCCGATGGCGGAAAAGCCGACCTATGACGAGCGCTACATCCTGCACGCGCCCGAGGAGCGCCTGCTGTTCAATGGCCAGTGGCAGGACGGCTTCATCCCCACGGAAGGCGTGGCGCCGGCGGAACTGGCGCAGCACGAGCGCTTCTTTGCCGAGGTGCGGCGCCTGCGCCAGACGCATGGCAACGACGGCAGGCGCGTCTTCGTCTTTCCCACCGTGGCGTCGTCGCAGGACCCCGCCTGGCAGGCGCTCGACCGCATCACCTTGAAGCAGTGGCTGGAGCGCGAAGGCTATACCTCGCCCACCCTGCACTGGTACCTGAACTACTGCTGCCGCGACGATTACGGCACGCGCTACGATCAGGTTTCGGCCTGGGCCGGCCTGCATTACTACTGCAGCCGCTGGGGCCAGGCGGCCAATGCGGGCAGCGGTGCCTGGCTGACCTGGCCGGGCGGCATGCAGCCCGTGGCCACGGCGATGGAACGCGCCTCGGGCGTCAGGCGCCATGCCGGCACGGTGGTGTCCGTGGCCACCACGGCGCAGGGCGTGGAAGCGCTGTGCCTGCAACTGATCGATGGCCAGCCGCGCACCTACCTGGTCAAGGCGCGCAAGGCCATCTGCGCCATGCCCGTGTACGTGGCGGCGCGCGTGGTGCGTGACATCGCCGCCTACGGCTTCGATATGCGGCGCGATACGCCCGCGTATGCGCCGTGGATGGTGGCCAATTTTCTGCTCAAGCGCTTTCCCGACGAACGGCCGCACGCGCCCCTGTGCTGGGACAACGTGGTGTACCAGGAACCGGGCCTGGGCTATGTCGTCGCCACGCACCAGGACATCCGCGTGCGCCCGCCGGAGAAGACCGTCTTCAGCGCCTACGTGGCCCTGTCCGACCGCACGCCGCAGGAAGCCCGCAAATGGCTCGACACGGCCACGCCCGAGGAATTGCTGGCACTGGCCAGCGTCGACCTGAAGACGGCATACGGACGCGACTTTGCCAGCTGCGTCGAGCGCGTCGACATCACCGTGCGCGGCCACGCCATGGCCGCGCCGTTGACGGGTTTTCGCAGCAATGCGGGCTTGAAGGCGTTGCGCGAGCACGATGGCGCCATCCTGTTCGCGCACGCCGATTTGTCGGGGTTTTCCGTGTTCGAGGAAGCGGCGTGGTGGGGCGACCGGGCCGCGCGGCTGGCCATGCAATGAAAAAGGCCGGCGCGCACGCCGGCCAGAGCCCCCTAAGGCTCGAACCTGTGCTTCCTTGTTCTTCTCATTTATTTTTATTAATGACGTCGATGAACACGGCGGCCAGCAGCACCAGGCCCTTGATCACCTGCTGGTAGTCGATGCCGATGCCCATGATGGACATGCCGTTGTTCATCACGCCCATGATGAAGGCGCCGATGACGGCACCCATCACCTTGCCCACGCCGCCGGAGGCGGAAGCGCCGCCGATGAAGCAGGCGGCGATCACGTCCAGCTCGAAACCCGTGCCAGCCTTGGGCGTGGCCGTGTTCAGGCGCGCCGCGAAAATCAGGCCGGCCAGCGCGGCCAGCATGCCCATGTTGACGAAGGTGTAGAAGCTGACCCGCTCCGTCTTGATGCCGGACAGGCGCGCCGCCTTCTCGTTGCCGCCCACGGCGTACACGCGCCGTCCCAGCACCGTGCGCTTGCTGATGTAGGTGTAGGCGATGATCAGCACCGACATCACGGCCAGCACGTTGGGAAAGCCCTTGTAGGAAGCCAGCAGGTAGCTGAAATACACGATGATGGCGGCAAATATGGCGTTCTTCAGCAGGAAGAAGGCGCGCGGTTCATTTTCCATGCCGTGCCGCAGCTGCCTGGCGCGCGCGCGCAGCGAGGCGAAGAGCAGGGCGGCCGCGCCGATCACGCCCAGCAGCAGGGAAAAGCCGCGCAGGTTGTCGCCATTGAACGGATCGGGCAGGAAGCCGGAACTGAGCATCTGGAAGCCGGCCGGAAACGGGCCGACGGACTGGCCTTCCAGCAGGGCCAGGGTCAGGCCCTTGAAGACCAGCATGCCGGCCAGGGTGACGATGAATGACGGGATCTTGAAGAAGGCGACGAAATAGCCTTGCGCGCCGCCGATGACGGCACCGGCCAGCAGGCACAGGATGCTGGCGGCGATGAAGTTCATGTCGTAGCGCACGATCAGCACGGCCGCCAGCGCGCCCACGAAGCCGACGACGGAGCCGACCGACAGGTCGATATGGCCGGCCACGATCACCATCAGCATGCCCAGCGCCATGATGACGATGTAGCTGTTCTGCAGCACCAGGTTGGTCAGGTTCAGCGGCTGCAGCAGTGTGCCGTCCGTCATGTACTCGAAGAAGCCCATGATGGCCACCAGCGACAGCAGCATGCCGTAGTCGCGCATATTATTTTTCAGGAAGCCCGCATACGATTTGGCGGGTGGCGCCGCCGGCGCTGGAATCGGTGCCGCTGCCGGTTTGGCCGTCTCGGCGGTGTCAGTGTGCATGCTTGTCTCCCTGTGTGACGATGGCGCGCATGATGCTTTCCTGCGTCGCCTCGGCGGCCGTGAATTCGGCGGAAAAACGTCCTTCATTCATCACGTAGATGCGGTCGCACATGCCCAGCAATTCAGGCATTTCCGAGGAAATCATGATGATGCATTTGCCTTCCGCGGCCAGCTCGTTGATGATGCTGTAGATCTCGTACTTGGCGCCCACGTCGATGCCGCGGCTCGGTTCGTCGAGGATGAGGATGTCGGGGCGCGAAAACAGCCACTTGGCCAGCACCACTTTCTGCTGGTTGCCGCCCGACAGGTTGACGACTTTTTGCAGCACGCTGTAGCAGCGGATGTTCAGGCGCTGGCGGTAGCCGTCGGCCACGGCGAATTCCTGCTGCTCGTCGATCACCAGGTGGCGCGATACGGCCGGCAGGTTGGCCAGGCTGGTGTTGAGCGTGATGTCCTCTTCCAGGATCAGGCCCAGCGCCTTGCGGTCCTCCGTCACGTAGGCGATGCCGTGCGCGATGGCCTTGCTGATGCTCGACACGTCGATGGCGGCGCCGTTCTTCAGCACCGTGCCGCTGATGCCCTGGCCCCAGGCGCGCCCGAAAATGCTCATCGCCAGCTCCGTGCGCCCCGAGCCCATCAGTCCGGCGATGCCGATGATCTCGCCCTTTCTGGCGTGCAGGCTGACGCCCTTGATGACGGCCCGTTCCGCATGGTCCGGGTGGTGCACGCGCCAGTCGCGCACTTCGAAAATCGTCGCGCCGATGTGGCGTTCGCGGCTCGGGTAGCGCTCGGCCATTTCGCGCCCCACCATCTTCTCGATGATGCGCTCTTCGCTGATTTTCTCGGCGCGGCAGTCGATGCTGTCCACCGTTTTGCCGTCGCGCAGCACGGTGATGGTATTGGCCACGCGCGAGATTTCATTGAGCTTGTGCGAGATCAGGATCGAGGCGATGCCCTGGCGCTGCAGCTCCAGCAGCAGGTCCAGCAGGGCCGCGCTGTCGCTCTCGTTCAGGCTGGCTGTGGGTTCGTCGAGGATCAGCAGCCTGACGTTCTTCGACAGCGCCTTGGCGATCTCGATCAGCTGCTGCTTGCCCACGCCCAGGTTCGTCACCAGGGTGTCGGGCTGCTCGTTCAAACCCACTTTTTTCAGCAGCGCGCGCGTGCGCGTCTGCGCCTCTTCCCAGTCGATCACGCCGTGCCGCGCCGGCTCGTTGCCGAGGAAAATATTCTCGGCGATCGACAGCAGCGGCACCAGTGCCAGTTCCTGGTGGATGATGATGATGCCCAGCGCCTCGCTGTCGCGGATGCCGGCAAACTCGCTCACCTGCCCCTGCCAGGCGATATCGCCCGTGTACGAGCCGGCGCCGTATACGCCGCTGAGCACTTTCATCAGGGTCGACTTGCCGGCGCCATTCTCGCCGACGATGGCGTGAATTTCGCCGCTGCGCACGCGCAGGTCGACCCGGTCAAGCGCGACGACGCCGGGAAAGGTCTTCCGGATCGCGCGCATTTCCAGCAGGGTGTCCGTCATGGAGAGCGATCCTGTTATTTGAGCTGCGCTTCGGTGTAATAGCCGCTGCCCGTGACCAGCACCTGCTTCCAGTTGGCCTTGTCGACGGTGACGGGCTTGAGCAGGTAGGACGGCACCACTTTCACGCCGTTGTTGTAGGTCTTGGTGTCGTTGACGGTGGGCGCCTTGCCCGACAACATGGCGTCGACCATGTTCGCCGTCACCTTGGCCAGTTCGCGCGTATCCTTGAACACGGTGGACGACTGCTCGCCGCGGATGATGGATTTGACGGACGGGATTTCCGCGTCCTGGCCCGTGACGACGGGGAAGGGCTGCTTCGGCGTGCCGTAGCCGACGCCTTTGAGCGACGACAGGATGCCGATGCTCAGGCCATCGTAGGGCGACAGCACGGCGTCGACCCTGGCGTTGCCGTAGTAGGCGCTGAGCAGGTTGTCCATGCGCGCCTGTGCCACGGCGCCATCCCAGCGCAGGGTCGCCACCTTGTCCATGCCCATCTGCTTCGAACGCACCACCAGCTTGCCGCTGTCGATGTAGGGTTTCAGCACCGACAGGGCGCCGTTGTAGAAGAAGTGCGCGTTGTTGTCGTCGGCCGAGCCGCCGAACAGTTCAATGTTGAACGGACCCTTGCCTTCCTTGAGTTTCAGCGCCGATTCGATATAGCCCGCCTGCAGCACGCCGACCTGGAAGTTGTCGAAGGTGGCGTAATAATCGATGTTCTTCGTGCCGCGGATCAGGCGGTCATAGGAAATGACCTTGATGCCCTTGTCTGCCGCTTTTTTCAGCACGTCGGACAGGGTGGTGCCGTCGATGGCGGCGATGACCAGCACCTTGGCGCCCTTGGTGATCATGTTTTCCACCTGCGCCAGCTGGTTGGGGATATCGTCGTCGGCAAACTGCAGGTCCGTCTTGTAGCCGCGTTCCTTGAATACCTTGACCATGTTGTCGCCGTCGGCGATCCAGCGCATCGAGGATTTGGTCGGCATCGAGATGCCGATGGCGCCCTTGTCAGCGGCATTCGCCATGGGAGTGACTGCCATGCCGGACGTCGCCAGCAGCAGGCTCGCGGCCAGCATTTTCATTGTTGTTTTCATTTCGGGTCTCCACCTTCTTTGAGTGTGAATGTGCCGGCGTCGTGGCCTCTGTGGGCCGGCTCCGTGCCGATGGCCGCATGTGGGCCACGGCTGATACTAGTTTGTCCATACCGGCCCCACCAATCACTTTTTTCGCATTGCCGATATCCAAAACGGTATCGCTGGCGCGATTGATGCGATGCGCCAAATCTCCTCTTCCAGACGCGCAGACGGGGGTAATCCGGGGGCCTTCGCGCGGCGTTTTTTGGTGCGCCGCAATACCAATAATCATCATGCAATTTGGTGATTTTCGTAATTGCGGTGACCCATGGCGGCGCGCAGAATCGGTTCGACCTTGAAGTCCGACCTTCCGACGACCGTCTTTTGAAAGCTGCCATGCTGCCGATTTCTCCCGCTTCCCTGCTACCCGCCGACCTGGCGCAGGCCACCCTGATTGGCCGCATCTGGCGCGATGGCCCTTGCGTCGTCGCCGTGCGCGGCGGTGAAGTGGTCGACATCACGGACACCGTCGCCACCGTGGCCGAGCTGTTCGAGAGCGACGATGCGCTGGGCATCGCCCGCCATGCGCCGGGCACCGCGCTTGGCTCCGTGCAGGCATTGCTGGAGCAGGCCATGGCCGCCCCGCCGGAGCGGCCGCTGCTGCTGGCGCCGTGCGATTTGCAGGCGATCAAGGCTTGCGGCGTGACGTTCGCCGTCAGCCTGCTCGAGCGCGTGATCGAGGAGCAGGCTGGAGGCGATGCGGCGCGCGCCGCCAGCCTGCGCGGCGCGCTGCAAGCCACCCTGGGCAGCGATCTGTCGGCGCTGCGCCCCGGCTCGGAGGCGGCGCAGCGCCTGAAGCGGCAACTGCAGGAGCGGGGCGCCTGGTCGCAGTACATGGAAGTGGGTATCGGCCCCGATGCGGAAGTGTTTACCAAGGCGCAGGCCATGTCCTCGGTCGGCTGCGGCGCTCAGGTGGGCTTGCTGCCATCATCGGCCTGGAACAACCCGGAGCCCGAGATCGTCCTGGCCGTCAACAGCCGTGGCCAGGTGCTGGGAGCTTCCCTGGGCAATGACGTCAACCTGCGCGACATCGAAGGGCGCAGCGCGCTGTTGCTGGGCAAGGCCAAGGATAACAACGGCTCCTGCGCCATCGGCCCCTTCATCCGCCTGTTCGACGAGGGCTTCACGCTCGACACCGTGCGCCAGGCGGAAGTGTCGCTGCTGATCGAGGGTGCGGACGACGGTTTTGTGCTGGAAGGCGCCAGTTTCATGCGCGAGATCAGCCGCGATCCGCTGGACCTGGTGCGCCAGACGGCGGGCCGGTACCACCAGTATCCGGACGGCTTCATGCTTTTTCTCGGCACCATGTTCTCGCCCGTGAAGGACCGCGACGCGCAGGGCGGCGGCTTTACGCATCACCCGGGCGACCGCGTCACCATCGCCAGCGCCGCGCTGGGCGCGCTGGTCAACGTAGTGCAGCCCTGCGACGCGATCCCGCCCTGGACTTTTGGCGTGCGCGCCCTGTACCAGAACCTGGCGCAGCGCGGCCTGATCTGATTTCCCCCTTCCTACAACGAGAGTCCCCATGCAGCATGCAACCTATCCCAGCCTGGCCAACAAGCGCGTCGTCATCACGGGCGGCGGCACCGGCATCGGCGTGGCCATCGTCGAGGCATTCGCGCGCCAGGGCGCCCAGGTCACTTTTCTCGACATCGCCCGCGAGGCGTCGCTGGCGCTGCAGGAAAAGCTGGCACACCTGCCGCAGCCCCCCGTTTTCCGCTATTGCGACCTGACGGACCTCGATGCGCTGGCCAGCACCTTTGCCGACATCGGCAACACCACCGGCGCCACCGATATCCTCGTCAACAACGCGGCCAACGACGACCGCCACCAGCTGCAGGACGTCACGCCCGCCTACTGGGACGAACGCATCGCCGTCAACCTGCGCCACCAGTATTTCTGCGCCCAGGCCGTGGCGCCGTCCATGCGGGCGCTGGGCAGCGGCGTGATCCTCAACCTGGGGTCGATTTCCTGGCACCTGGCGCAGGCCAACCTGTCGATCTACATGACGGCCAAGGCGGGCATCGAAGGCTTGACGCATGGCCTGGCGCGCGACCTGGGCGGCGATGGCATCCGCGTCAATTGCATCATTCCCGGCGCCGTGCGCACGCCGCGCCAGGAGCGCCTGTGGCACACGCCGGAAGCGGAAGCCGTCATCCTGCGGGGCCAGTGCCTGCAGGTGCGCGTGGAACCGGACGACGTGGCGGCGCTGGCGCTGTTCCTGGCCTCCGACAACGCGGCCAAGTGCACGGGACGCGAATACTTTGTCGATGCGGGATGGTACGGCGCATGAGCGGCGCGACGACGCCGGCACGGCGCTTCCGTTCGCAGGACTGGTTCGACAATCCGGACCACATCGACATGACGGCGCTGTACCTGGAGCGCTTCATGAACTACGGCATCACGGCGGAAGAGCTGCGTTCGGGCCGCCCCATCATCGGCATCGCGCAAAGCGGCAGCGATATCAGCCCGTGCAACCGCATCCACCTGGAGCTGGCGCAGCGCGTGCGCGACGGCATCCGCGACGCGGGCGGCATCCCGATGGAATTCCCGCTGCATCCGATCTTCGAAAACTGCCGCCGTCCCACGGCGGCGCTGGACCGCAACCTGGCCTACCTGGGCCTGGTGGAGATCCTGCATGGCTATCCGATCGACGCCGTGGTGCTGACCACTGGCTGCGACAAGACGACGCCGGCGCAGCTGATGGCCGCCGCCACGGTGGACATTCCCGCCATCGTGCTGTCCGGCGGCCCCATGCTCGACGGCTGGATGGATGGGGAACTGGTGGGCTCCGGCGCCGCCATCTGGAAAGGCCGCCGCCAGCTGGCCGCCGGCGCCATCGACAGCGATAAATTCCTGCAGATCGCCGCCGCCTCGGCGCCGTCGGCCGGTCACTGCAACACCATGGGCACGGCATCGACCATGAACGCGCTGGCCGAGGCGCTGGGCATGTCCCTCACGGGCTGCTCGGCGATCCCCGCGCCGTACCGCGAACGCGGGCAGATCGCCTACGCCACGGGACAGCGCATCGTCGGCATGGCGCATGAAGACGTGCGCCCGTCCAGCATCCTGACGCGCGAGGCGTTTCTGGACGCGATCATCGTCAACGCGGCCATTGGCGGCTCGACCAACGCGCAGCCGCACCTGATGGCCATGGCGCGCCACGCGGGCGTGGAATTGCACTCCAGTGACTGGATGGCGCACGGCTACGACGTGCCGCTGCTGCTGAACATGCAGCCGGCCGGGAAGTATCTGGGCGAGCGTTTTCACCGCGCCGGCGGCGTGCCGGCCGTCATGTGGGAGTTACAAGAAGCGGGCTTGCTGCATGCGGACCGCCTGACGGTCACGGGACTGAGCATGGCCGCCAATTTGCAAGGCCGCGAAAGCGCGGACCGCGAGATGATCCGCCCGTTTGCCGCGCCATTGAAGGACAAGGCGGGCTTCCTGGCCCTGCAGGGCAATCTGTTCGACTTTGCCATCATGAAGACCAGCGTGATCTCGCCCGCTTTCCGCGAGCGCTACCTGTCGCGTCCCGGCTGCGAGGGCGTGTTCGAGGCGCGCGCCATTGTGTTCGATGGCTCGGCCGACTACCACGCGCGCATCAACGACCCGGCACTTGCCATTGACGACAGCTGCATGCTGGTCATGCGCGGCGCGGGGCCCGTGGGCTGGCCCGGTTCGGCCGAAGTGGTCAACATGCAGCCGCCCGACGCCTTGCTCAAGGCCGGCATCCTGAACTTGCCGACCCTGGGCGACGGGCGCCAGTCGGGTACCTCGGACAGCCCGTCGATACTGAACGCCTCGCCGGAAAGCGCCGTCGGCGGCGGCCTGGCCCTGCTGCGCACGGGCGACATCATCCGCGTGGACCTGCATGCGGGCCGCTGCGACATGCTGGTCGACGGCGTTGAGCTGGCGCGCCGCGCTACGGCGCTGCCGCCCCCCGTGAACGACAGCGCCACGCCGTGGCAGGAGATCTACCGCGCCAGCGTGGGCCAGCTGGAAACGGGCGCCTGCATGGAACTGGCCCTGAAATACCGTGCCGTGGGCCAGACCCTGCCGCGCCACAATCACTAGTGTATTTGTTGTCCGTTGTACCCGCAGTTAAAAAACGTCGTTAATAAAATCCAACAAGGAGACACGTAATGAACAAGATCATCAGTGCAGCCATCATGACCGCCATGCTGGCATTGACCAGCAGCGCCGCCCTGGCCGACGCGAAGAACCCGAAGATCGGTTTTTCCATCGACGATTTGCGCGTGGAGCGCTGGACGCGCGACCGCGATTTCTTCATCGCCGCGGCCGAAAAGCAGGGCGCCAAGGTCTTCGTGCAATCGGCCGACGCCAGCGAGCAGCGCCAGATTTCGCAGATCGAAAACCTGATTTCGCGCGGCGTGGACGTGCTGGTGATCGTGCCGTTCAATGCGACGGTCCTCAACAACACCATCAAGGAAGCGAAAAAGGCCGGCATCAAGGTGCTGTCGTATGACCGTTTGATCCTGGGCGCCGATATCGACGCCTACATCTCGTTCGACAACGAAAAAGTGGGCGAGATGCAGGCCGAAGGCGTCGTCAAGCTGCAGCCGAAGGGCAATTACTACCTGCTGGGCGGCGCGCCGACGGACAACAACGCCAAGATGCTGCGCGAAGGCCAGATGAAGGTCTTGAAGCCGTACATCGACAAGGGCGACATCAAGGTCGTGGGCCAGCAGTGGGTGAAGGACTGGAGCGCCACGGAAGCCTTGTCAATCGTGGAAAACGCGCTGACGGCGAATAACAACAAGATCGACGCCATCGTCGCCTCGAACGACGGCACGGCGGGCGGCGCCATCCAGGCGCTGGCCGCGCAAAAGCTGGCCGGCAAGGTGCCCGTCTCGGGCCAGGACGCCGACCTGGCAGCAGTGAAACGCGTGATCGCCGGCACGCAGGCGATGACCGTCTACAAGCCGCTGAAAACCATCGCCGCCGAAGCGGCCAGGCTGGCGGTGCAGCTGGCGCGCAATGAAAAGCCGGCCTACAACTCCAGCTATGACAACGGCTTGAAAAAAGTCAGCACCGTGCTGCTCAAACCGACGCCGCTCACCAAGGCGAACGTGAACATTCTCGTCGATGACGGCTTCTATACCAAGGCGCAGCTGGGTAATTAAGTCCCTCGAGTGGTGGTGTCGGGTTACGCGCTGTGCGCCAACCCGGCCTACGCCTTGATGTCGGCTTACGCGCTGCGCGCCAACCCGACCTACCGAGAAAAAAGCGTAGGTCGGATTAGCGACGCCATGGGCGTTGCGTAATCCGACATTCTTCCCCGTATCCGCAACGAGAGTGAGCATGTCCGACTATCTGCTGGAAATGAAAGGCATCGTCAAACAGTTTGGCGACGTCCGCGTAGGCGGTGTCCGCGCGCTCGACGGCATCGACCTGCAGGTGCGGGCCGGCGAATGCATCGGCCTGTGCGGCGAAAATGGCGCCGGCAAGTCGACCCTGATGAAGGTGCTGTCCGGCGTCTATCCGCATGGCAGCTGGGAAGGCGAGATTTTGTGGCAAGGCCAGCCCCTGCGCGCCCAATCGATCCGCGATACGGAAGATGCGGGCATCATCATCATCCACCAGGAACTGATGCTGGTGCCGCAGCTGTCCGTGGCCGAGAACATCTTCATGGGCCGCGAGCTCACCCTGCCAGGTGGGCGCATGCACTACGCGGCCATGTACAAGCGCGCCGACGAACTGCTGCGTGAACTGAAGATTCCGCAGCTGAACGTGGCGCTGCCCGTGATGAACTATGGCGGCGGCCACCAGCAGCTGGTGGAAATCGCCAAGGCGCTCAACAAAAATGCGCGCCTGCTGATCCTCGACGAGCCCTCGTCGTCCCTGACGACGTCGGAAATCGCCGTGCTGCTCGACATCCTGCGCGCGCTGAAGGCGCGCGGCGTCACCTGCATCTACATCTCGCACAAGCTCGACGAAGTGGCCGCCATCTGCGACACCATCGTCGTCATCCGCGACGGCAAGCACATCGCCACCACGCCGATGGCGCAGATGAACGTCGAGCGCATCATCGCGCAGATGGTGGGCCGCGAAATGAGCCAGCTGTATCCGCAGCGCGGCAAGAAAGACGCGATCGGCGAGGTGCTGTTCGAGGCGCGCCACGTGACCTGCATCGATGCGGACAACCCGCAGCGCAAGCGCGTCGACGACGTGTCGTTCACCCTGCGCAAGGGCGAAATCCTCGGCATCGCCGGGCTGGTGGGAGCGGGGCGCACGGAGCTCGTCTCCGCCCTGTTCGGCGCCTACCAGGGGCCGTGCCAGGCCGAGGTGTGGCTCGATGGCCGCCGCATCGATGCCGGCACGCCGCAAAAGGCCATCGCCATGGGCCTGGCCATGGTGCCGGAAGACCGCAAGCATCATGGCATCGTGCCAGACCTGGACGTGGGGCAGAACATTACCCTGGCCGTGCTGGCGGAGTTTGCGCGCGCCACGCGCATCGATGGCGAAGCGGAATTGACTGCCGTGCGCGGCGAGATCTCCCAGCTGGAGCTGAAGGCGGCCAGCCCGTCGCTGCCGATCACGAGCCTGTCGGGCGGCAACCAGCAAAAAGCCGTGCTGGCCAAGATGCTGCTGACGCGCCCCCGCGTGCTGATCCTCGACGAACCCACGCGCGGCGTGGACGTGGGCGCCAAATATGAAATCTACAAATTGATGCTGGCGCTGGCCGACCAGGGCGTGGCCATCATCATGGTGTCGTCGGAACTGGCCGAAGTGCTGGGCGTGTCCGACCGCGTGCTGGTGATGGGCGAAGGCCGGCTGCGCGGCGACTTTATCAACGATGGCCTGAGCCAGGAAACCGTGCTGGCGGCGGCACTGGCCCAGCATCCGGCGCCTGCCGCCACCACCGCATACAAGGAACCCGCCGCATGAACACCCCGAGCGTGAAACAGTTATTTACCCAGTATAAAATGCTGGCCCTCCTGATCGCCGTGGCGCTGATCTGGGCCTTTTTTTCCTGGAAGACGGAGGGCAGTTTCCTCACGCCGCGCAACCTGTCGAACCTGCTGCGCCAGATGTCGGTGACGGGCATCCTCGCCTGCGGCATGGTGCTGGTGATTATCGCCGGCGAGATCGACCTGTCCATCGGCTCGCTGCTGGGGCTATTGGGCGGCATCGCCGCCGTGCTGGACGTGACGCAGCACTGGCCGCTGGCGCTGAACCTGGCGGCCGTGCTGGGCTGCGGCCTGGTGATCGGGCTCTTGAATGGCTACCTGACGGCGTACCGGGGCATCCCCTCCTTCATCGTGGGCCTGGGCGGCATGCTGGCCTACCGCGGCATTTTGCTGGGCATCACGGGCGGCATCACCATCGCGCCCGTCTCCGAGCCGCTGGTCTACCTGGGGCAGGGCTACCTGCCCGCGCTGCCCGGCATCGCGCTGGGCATCGGCCTGTTCCTGCTGGCCGCCTTCCTCACGTGGCGCGCGCGCGCCAGCCGCGCGCAGCACGGCTTGCCGCAAACGGCCGCGTGGCTCGACGGCTTGCGCGTGATCGTCATCGGCGCCGTGCTGTACGCCTTCGTGCAGACCCTGAACGGCTATGAAGGAATTCCGCTGCCCGTGCTGCTGTTGCTGGCGCTGCTGGGCCTGTTCAGCTACATCACCAGCCAGACCGTGTTTGGCCGGCGCATCTACGCCGTCGGCAGCAATATGGAGGCGACGCGCCTGTCCGGCATCAACGTGCAAGCCGTCAAGCTGTGGATCTTCGGCATCATGGGCCTGATGTGCGCGCTGGCGGGCTTGATCAACACGGGCCGGCTGGCGGCCGGTTCGCCCTCGGCCGGCACCTTCAGCGAACTCGATGCGATCGCCGCCTGCTTCATCGGCGGCACGTCGATGCGCGGCGGCTCGGGCACGGTGTACGGGGCGCTGATCGGCGCGCTGGTGATGGCCAGCCTGGACAACGGCATGTCCATGCTGGACGTGGACACCTACTGGCAGATGATCGTGAAAGGCAGTATTCTGACCCTCGCCGTCTGGGTCGATGTCAGTACCAGAGCGGGACGCCGGTAAGACCGATGCGTGACCGGCAGCCAGGGACGAAGATACGTCCCGGCCGCCACATGGAGGAGACACCAGCATGAAGTTACCGACCGCGCACCGCATCGCGCTGCTGTTCAACGGCAACAAGATCTATGACCGCGACATCATCGCCGGCATCGCCGCCTACCTGAACACCACGCGCGTGTCGTGGGACCTGTTCCTGGAAGAGGATTTTCGCTGCCGCCTGCCCGGCATCGAGCGCTGGCAGGGCGACGGCATCATCGCCGATTTCGACGATCCCGCCGTGTGCGCGGCGCTGGCGCACAGCCGCGTGCCCGTGGTGGCCGTGGGCGGCTCGTATGCGCGCGAAGACGCCTACCCGGCCGGCATTCCCTACGTGGCCACCGATAACTTCAAGATCGTCAAGCTGGCTTATGACCACCTGGTGGAGGCGGGCCTGACGCGTTTCGCCTGTTTCAGCCTGCCCGAGGCGGACGTCAACCGCTGGGCGCAGGAGCGCGAAACGGCGTTTTGCGCGCTGATGCAGCGCGACCGCCTGCGCGCCGACGTGTACCGTGGCGTGGCTACCAGCGCGCCCTCGTGGGACGAAGCGGTGGAGCAGCAGATCGCCTGGTTGAACAGCCTGGAAAAACCCGTCGGCATCATTGCGGTGAGCGATGCGCGGGCGCGCCAGCTGCTGCAGGCCTGCATGCACGCGGGGATCGCCGTGCCGGAGCAAGTCGCCCTGATCGGCATCGACAACGACCCGCTGGCGCGCATGCTCACGCGCATACCCTTGAGTTCCGTGATCCAGGGCACCGAGGAAATGGGCCGCACGGCGGCGCACCTGCTGCACCAGATGCTCAACGGCGCGCGCCTGTCCGGCACGCGCATCCTGGTGCCGCCGGCGGGCCTGAACGTGCTCGCCTCCACGCGCCACCAGCCCTTCCAGCATCCGCAGGTGATGCAGGCGCGCCATTTCATCCGCCAGTACGCCTGCCAGGGCATCAAGACGGAGCAGGTGGCCGATTACGTGGGCGTGTCGCGCTCCTCGCTGGAAGCGCACTTCCGCCACGAGCTGGGACGCAGCGTGCACGACGAGATCCTGCATTTCAAGCTCGATGCGGCCAAGACCCTGCTGGCGCGCGAACCGGGCCAGGTGGCCGACGTGGCCGTGCGCTGCGGCTTTACCACGGTGCAGTACATGCACGCCGTCTTCAAGCGCGAACTCGGTTGCACGCCGCGCGAATTCCAGCAACGCAGCCGCCCGCCGTCATGACGATATTTACCTTGTACAACGCGCGCGGCATGCGCGTGGCGATCGATAGCCATGACGCCAGCCTGCAGGCCTGGTGGGCGCCCGACCGCTATGGCCGCATGGCCGACGTGCTGGCCGCCAGCGCGCCCCTGGCGCCATCGCTGGCGGGCTGGCAGGGCGGGATGCCGGATGAAGGCAGCTTGTTGCTGCACTTCTCGCGCGATGGGCTGTCGGCGCGCCTGCACTACCGCCTTGGCGACGATGGCAGCCTGCACCTCGTTTGCGAGGCCACGGCCGATGCCGTGTCGCGCCTGCGGCTTCCCGCGCCCTGGTTCAATCTGCAGGGCGGGAGCACCAGCGTGGCCGACCATGTGCTGTGCCTGGCTGCCGGCCGCTGCCGGCCCGCAGGGCGGTGGATGCAGGAGCCATGCGATGTGGCGGGCAGCGCCCTGGATTTTCGCCAGCCCGCGCCCATGGGCACCCGGCTGGGATGGCCTGCGCTGGCGGGGGCGCACGGATTCGATCACGATTTCTACTGCGCCGATGCCGGCCTGTCACGCGAGGCCGGCATGCAGGCGGCGCGCGTCGCCGATCCCGCATCGGGCCGGGTCTTGCGTGTTTCCACCACGCAGAACGGCTTGCATCTGCGCTCCGATGCGGGCGGTTTTTGCTGTGCCGCGCAGGCCCTGGAACTGCAGCCCGGACAATGCGCGCGGCTGGCGTTGAGCTACCGTTTGGGCGTGCAGGATATCGATGATTTTGACATATCCGAACCGGTATCAATGATGTTAAATAAGTGATTGGTCAGATATGCGGGGCAGTTCTACCATGAGGTAGTTTTTCCCCTTTTTTTTCTTTCTTACCGACGCTGCGAACCTGCCCATGAATATAGTCACCATCGATGCCGGCACCACCAATACGCGCACCCTCTTATGGCGGGACGGCGCCGTGCTGGCCCAGGCGCAGCAGGAAACGGGCGTGCGCAACACGGCCATCGATGGCCATAACGGCGCGCTGAAACAGGCGCTGCGCGAGACCATCGCCGCGGTGCTGGCCAGTGCCGGCATCGCGCCGGCGGAGGTGCACCTGGCGCTGGCATCGGGCATGATCAGCTCGCCCATGGGCTTGCAGGAAGTGCCGCATTTGCCGGCGCCGGCCGGACTGGCGCAGCTGGCGCAAGGCATGCAGGCGGTGGACGTGCCCGATGTGCTGGCGCAGCCCCTGTGGCTGATTCCCGGCGTGCGCAACCAGCACGGCGCCATCGGCCTGCATAACGTCGAGGCGATGGACATGATGCGCGGCGAAGAGACGGAAGTCATCGGCTTGCTGGAGCGGCTGCAGCTGCGCGGCGCGGCCACCATCATCGTGCCCGGCTCGCACACGAAACTGATCAGCGTGGACGAGCAGCGCCGCATCCTCGGCTGCAGCACCACCATCGCCGGCGAACTGCTGCAGGCGATCTCGCAGCATACCTTGATCAAGCAATCGGTCGAGGGCGGCTTTGCGCAGACGCTGGTGCCGAAGATGCTGCTGGCCGGCGCCGCCGCCGCGCAAAAAACGGGGCTGGCGCGCGCCTGCTTCAGCGTGCGCACCCTGGGCCAGTTCAGCGCCGTCGACTGCAATGAGCGGGCCAACTTCCTGATGGGCGCCGTGCTCAGTGGCGACTTGCTGGCGCTGCGCAACAGCACGGCCATCCAGATGCGTCCCGACACGCCGCTCGTCATTGCGGGCAAGCCCATGCTGCGCCAGGCGCTGTCGCTGCTGATCGAGGAACAGGGTTTCTTTTACGGCAAGCGCATCGTCGTCGACGATCGCCAGCAGGAGTATCTGGCCGGCCATGGCGCGCTGCTGATCGCCGCCGCGCGCGGCCTGATGGCCCGCCAGGAGGCAGCATGAGCGAATTGAAGGCTAAGCGTCCCTTGCGCTCGCAGGCATGGTTCGGCGGCGACGACAAGGACAGTTTCATTCACCGCAGCTGGATGAAGAACCAGGGCTATCCCAGCGACGCCTTCGATGGCCGTCCCGTGATCGGCATCTGCAATACCTGGTCCGAGCTGACGCCCTGCAATGGCCACTTCCGCGACCTGGCCGAGATGGTCAAGCGCGGCGTGCTGGAAGCGGGCGGTTTTCCCGTCGAGTTTCCCGTGATGTCGCTGGGCGAGACGAATCTGCGCCCCACGGCCATGCTGTTCCGTAACCTGGCCAGCATGGACGTGGAGGAATCGATCCGCGCCAACCCCATCGACGGCGTGGTGCTGCTGACGGGCTGCGACAAGACGACACCGGCGCTGCTGATGGGCGCGGCCAGCGTGGACCTGCCCACCATCGTGCTGTCCGGCGGCCCCATGCTGAACGGGAATTACCGCGGCCAGCCCATCGGCTCGGGCACGGATGTGTGGAAGTTTTCCGAGGACGTGCGTGCCGGCCGCATGACTTCAAACGAATTCAAGCAGGCCGAATCGTGCATGTCGCGTTCCGCCGGCCACTGCATGACCATGGGCACGGCGTCCACCATGGCCAGCATGGTCGAAGCGCTGGGCGTGACCTTGCCTGGCAACGCGGCCATCCCCGCCGTCGATGCGCGCCGCAAGCTGCAGGCGCAATTGACGGGCCGGCGCATCGTCGGCATGGTGCATGAAGACCTGAAATTGTCGCAGATACTGACCCGTGAAGCGTTTGAAAACGCCATCATGGTCAACGGCGCCATCGGCGGCTCGACCAATGCGGTGATCCATTTGCTGGCCATCGCCGGGCGCATCGGCGTGGACATGCGCCTGGGCGACTGGGACCGCCTGGGACGCGACATTCCGTGCCTGCTGAACCTGATGCCGTCGGGGCAGTACCTGATGGAAGATTTTTATTATGCGGGCGGCCTGCCCGTCATCCTGCGCGACTTGCTGGGCAAGCTGCATGGCGAGGCCTTGACGGTGACGGGCGCCACCCTGGCCGTCAACGTGGCGGAAGCGGAAAACTTCAACCCGCAAGTGATCACGCCGCTGGCCCGGCCATTCAAGGAAGAGGGCGGCATCGCCGTCCTGCATGGCAACCTGGCGCCGCGCGGCGCCGTCATCAAGCCGTCGGCCGCCACGCCCGCGCTGATGCAGCACCGCGGCCGCGCCGTCGTCTTCAACAGCATCGAGCACTATAAAAAACGCATCGACGATCCGGCACTCGATATCGATGCCAGCTGCGTGATGGTGCTGCAAAACTGCGGCCCGCAAGGTTATCCCGGCATGGCGGAAGTGGGCAACATGGGACTGCCGAAAAAACTGCTGGAGCAGGGCGTGCGCGACATGGTGCGCATCTCGGATGCGCGCATGAGCGGCACGGCCTACGGCACCGTGGTGCTGCACGTGGCGCCGGAAGCGGCCGTGGGCGGGCCGCTGGCCCTGGTGCGCGACGGCGACATGATCGAACTGGACGTGGAAGGCCGGCGTTTGCACCTGGACGTCGACGAGGCGGAACTGGCGCGCCGCCGCGCCGAGTGGACAGCGCCGCAGCCGGCCATGAAGGGCGGCTACCAGTCCATGTACATCAAGCACGTGACGCAAGCCGACGAAGGCGCGGACCTCGACTTTCTCGTCGGCTGCCGCGGCTCCGCAGTGCCGCGCGAATCGCATTGAACGAAAAATAAAAAGGAACAAAGATGGGGACACAGGCCCAATTACTGGTCGATGCGCAAAATTTCCTGGGCGAGGGCGTGCGCTGGTGCGAACGCAGCGGCCGGGTTTTCTGGACGAATATCGAAGGCTGCCAGCTGCATGCGCTGGCGCTGGCCACGGGAGCGCGCCAGACGTGGGACATGCCCGAACGCCTGGCCTGTTTCGCGCAGACGGACAGCGACGATATCCTGCTGCTGGGACTTGCCTCGGGCCTGGCGTGGTTTGACGCGCGCAGCGGCGCCGTCACGCCCTTGCACACGGTGGAGGGCGACCTGCCCATGACGCGCTTGAACGATGGCCGCTGCGACCGCCAGGGACGCTTTGTCTTCGGCACGCTCGATGAACGCCCGTGCCGCGACGCCATCGCCGGCTTTTACCGCCTCAACCTGGATCTGAGCCTGGAGCGCCTGCCGCTGCCGGCGATCGCCATTTCGAACAGCATCTGCTTCAGCGTCGATGGCACGGCCATGTATTTTTGCGACTCGATGAAAAAGGCCATTTACCGCTGGGACGATTACCTGGGGGGGGACGCCAGCAAGGTACGCGTCTTCGCCGTGCTCGATCCTGGCCCGGGCGCGGCCGATGGCGCCACCATCGATGCCCACGACCACCTGTGGAGCGCGCAGTGGGGCGCCGGCAAGGTGCTGCGCTTCGCGCCCGATGGCAGCGTCGAGCGCACGGTGCGCCTGCCCGTCTCGCAGCCCAGCTGCGTGAGCCTCGGTGGCGCTGCGTTTGACGAATTGTTCATCACCACGGCGCAGGAAAGCCTGGCGCCGGCGCAGCTGGCGGCCGAACCTTTGGCCGGTGGCCTGTTCCATGCGCGCCAGCCGGACGTGCGCGGCTTGCCGGAAGTGCGCTTCGGCGCCCTGCCGGCCTGAGAGGAGAAAAACATGGACAAGCACACGGTTTTCCAGGGCATCCTCGAACGGGGCATGGTGGGCATCGTGCGCGCCGGCACGCCCGAAGCGGCCTTGCAGATCGCCGAGGCGTGCATCGCCGGCGGCATCACGGCGCTGGAAGTGGCGTTCACCACGCCCGACACCCTGGGCGTGCTGCGCAGCCTGCGCGAACGCCATGGCCATGACGTGCTGCTGGGCGCGGGCACGGTGCTCGATGCCGAGACGGCGCGCGCGGCCATCCTGGCTGGCGCCCAGTTCATCATCTCGCCCGGCGTCAATGTGGAAACCATCGCCCTGTGCCGGCGCTACCAGGTGCTGGCCATGCCGGGGGCGATGACGCCGACGGAAATCGTCACGGCACTGCAGGCGGGCGCCGACATCGTCAAGGTCTTCCCGGCCGAGATGTTTGGCCCCGCCTACATCAAGGCCCTGCGCGCGCCGCTGCCGCAGGCGCCGTTGATGCCGACGGGGGGCGTGACGGTGGAAAACCTGGCGGAGTGGTTCGCCAGCGGCGCCGTGGCCGTGGGCATCGGCAGCAGCTTGAGTGGCCCGGGCGCCACGGGAGACTATGCCGCCGTGACGGCGCGCGCGCGGGCCTTCGTGGCGACGCTGGCGGCGCTGCGCTCTCAGAATAGCTTCGTTCCGAGAAAACCGTAGCAAGCGGATGTGAGTTGTGGCTGAGAAGCGCAACTGTGCGTGCGCACAGTGAGCACAGGAGGCCGCAAATCGCGCCGCGCAGCGGGCTTTTTCTGCTACGCTAGGCGGGCAATGTCGCACGCCTGACTACAGAAAAAACATGTCCAACATCGCCCGCATCCTGCAAGAGAGCCGCATCATCGCCATCGTCGGCATGTCCGACAAGCCGGAACGCGCCAGCCACGAGGTGGCCGGCTACCTGCTGCAGCATGGCTACCGCGTGCTGCCCGTCAATCCTGCCCTTGCGGGAAAAGAAGTGCTGGGCCAGCGCGCCTTTGCCACCCTGACGGAGGCGGCCGCCTTTGTCGCGCCCGCGCGCATCGACATCGTCGATTGCTTCCGCAAGTCCGAGGATATCCTGCCCATCGCCGAGGAAGCCATCGCCGTCAAGGCGGGCTGCCTGTGGCTGCAGCTGGAGGTCGTCAACGAGGCGGCGGCGCAGCTGGCGCGGGCGGCAGGACTCGAGGTGGTGATGGACCACTGCACGAAAATCGAGCACCGCAAGCTGGCGGTGGCGGCATGAAGGCGCGCACGCAATTCCGGGCTGGCAAGGGCTATGCGCTGGACGAGGATTTCGCCGGCAAGCGCCTGCTGGGCGCCGCCGCCAAGGCGGCCAACAAGAAGCTGACGGCGTCCCAGTGCAAGGCGCTGGACCGCGAGGAAACCGTGGCCCTGACGGCGCAGATCGCCGAGTGCCAGAGCATGCTGTACGCGCAGCACAAGAAAAAGGTCTTGCTGGTATTGCAGGGCATGGATACCTCGGGCAAGGACGGCACCGTCAAGGCGATCTTCAGCAATATCAACCCGATGGGCATCCGCGCCGTGGCCTTCAAGGGCCCGACGGATATCGAACTGGCGCACGACTACCTGTGGCGCGTGCACCAGCACGTGCCCGTGAAGGGCGAGATCGCCATCTTCAACCGCAGCCATTACGAGGATGTGCTGATCACGCGCGTGCAGGACATGATCGACAAGCCGGAATGCCAGCGCCGCTATGCGCAGATCCGCGATTTCGAGCGCATGCTGAGCGAAACGGGCACCGTCATCCTGAAAATCTTCCTGCACATTTCCAAGGACGAGCAGCGGGGACGGCTGCAGGAACGGCTCGATGATCCCGACCGTCAATGGAAGTTCGATCCCAACGATATCGCCCAGCGCAAGAAGTGGGACGCCTACCAGCGCGCCTATGAAACGGCGATCCGCGAGACGGATGCCGACCATGCGCCGTGGTATGTGGTGCCATCCAATTCCAAGACCCAGCGCAACCTGGTGGTGGCAACCCTGCTGCTGGAAACCCTGCAGGGCATGAAGCTCGCGTATCCGCCGCCGGACCCGAAGCTGTCGTCCTTCAAGGTCGAGTAAATCCGCGGGCGATTCGGCTGCCCGCCTGCGGAATCGGCCGCGCTGTGGCATAGTATCTCCCGTCGATAATTCAAACCAGACCGGAGATTCATATGCTGCAGTTGAAAGATCCTACCTTGTTGCGTCACCAGGCTTACCTGAATGGAGCCTGGGTCGATGCCGATGGTGGCCAGACGATTAATGTGAGCAATCCCGCCACGGGCGAGCATATCGGCACGGTGCCCCTGATGGGCGCGGCCGAGACGCGCCGCGCCATCGAGGCGGCCAATGCGGCCTGGCCCGCGTGGCGCAAGAAGACGGCCAAGGAGCGCGCCTCCGTGCTGCGCCGCTGGCACGACCTGATTCTGGAAAACGCCGACGACCTGGCGCTGATCATGACCACCGAGCAGGGCAAGCCCCTGCCGGAAGCGAAGGGCGAAGTGCAGTTTGGCGCTTCGTTCATCGAGTGGTTTGCCGAGGAAGGCAAGCGCGTCTCCGGCGACACCCTGCAGTCGCCATGGCCGGACCGCCGCATGGTCATCACCAAGGAACCGATCGGCGTGTGCGCCGCCATCACGCCGTGGAATTTCCCGGCCGCGATGATCACGCGCAAGGTAGGCCCGGCCCTGGCCGCCGGCTGCCCGATGGTCCTGAAACCCGCCGAAGCAACGCCGTTTTCCGCGCTGGCGCTGGCCGTGCTGGCCGAGCGCGCGGGCGTGCCTGCCGGTGTGTTCAGCATCGTCACGGGCGCGCCGAAGGACATCGGCGGCGAAATGACATCGAACCCCATCGTGCGCAAGCTGACGTTTACGGGCTCGACCCAGGTGGGCCGTCTGCTGGCCGAGCAATGCGCGCCGACGATCAAGAAACTGTCGCTGGAACTGGGCGGCAATGCGCCGTTCATCGTCTTTGACGACGCCGACCTGGACGCGGCCGTGGAAGGCGCCATCGCCTCGAAATACCGCAACGCGGGCCAGACCTGCGTCTGCGCCAACCGCCTGTACGTGCAGGACAGCGTGTATGAAGCGTTCGCCGAAAAACTGGTGGCGGCCGTGGCCAAGCTGAAGGTCGGCAATGGCATCGAGGCGGGCGTCACGCAAGGCCCGCTGATCGATGACAAGGCCGTCGCCAAGGTGGAAGAGCACGTGGCCGATGCACTGGGCAAGGGCGGCCGCCTGCTGGCCGGCGGCAAGCGCCATGCGCTGGGCAATGGCTTCTTCGAGCCGACCATCATCGCCGACGTGACGAACGACATGCGCGTGGCCACCGAAGAAACTTTCGGCCCGCTGGCGCCGCTGTTCCGCTTCAAGACGGACGAAGAAGTGATCGGCCTGGCCAACAACACGGAATTCGGCCTGGCTGCCTACTTCTATTCGCGCGACATCGGCCGCATCTGGCGCGTGGCCGAAGGCCTGGAAACGGGCATGGTCGGCGTCAACACGGGCCTGATCTCGAACGAGATCGCACCCTTCGGCGGCGTCAAGCAATCTGGCCTGGGCCGCGAAGGGTCGACCTACGGCATCGAGGACTACCTGGTCATCAAGTACATCTGCATGGGCGGTATCTAGGATGCTCGATTAAATCTGCTGCGCGGCGCGCTTTCCGGCCGGCGATGCCGGCTGTACTGGAGTACCGCTGCGCCTCTTCGCCAGATGGGGGCGCAGGGCCTGCCGCTCGCTACGATTTTCTCAAGCATCCGTTATGTCCGTTATCGACGGCTGTTGCGAACCGATCCTAACCTGTCCAGCATGCCCTTGACCGCCTGCATCTGCGTGCCGCTCCTGCGGTAGAAATCCGGGTCGATGGGGTTGATGCTGGTGTAGCCCCAGAAGTCCCAGCAGCCTTTCGGGTTGTAGGGGTAGATGGGGCTCGGCTCGGCCTGCGGGTACAGCACGATGATCTTGTTGGCATCGGCCACCTGGTTGTAGCCGGTGCTGGTGTAGAAGCGGTTGCCGATCGCCTGCGTCGTTTGCAGGCAGCCGTGGAATACCACGTGCACGCGGCAGCTCTCGCTGTCGCAGGCTTTCGGGATGTAGGCATAGCCCGTATTGTTCATGCTGGAATACGCTTCCTGGATGAAGCTGCGCTGGTTGAAGGAGATCACCTTGCCCGTCAGGGTGCCTGATGAAGGCAGCAGGTCCGGATACAGATGCTGCAGGATGTCGCGCGCCTGCGTGTAGTCGCAGTCATTGATGAACGGCGACTCCGTCACGGCGCACGGCTTGTCGGCGCTGCTGTCCGTCAGGATGGCGTGGCCCGCGCCGACATTGTCGATGAAGCGGATCTGCGCCGCCGGCGTGCCCGCCAGCAGATAGAACTGATTCACCTGTTCCACCACCGGCCGCGTCACGGTCCGGTCTTTCATCCCGCTGAACAAGTACACGCGCTGGCGCGTCAAATTGGCCGTATCGTCGATCCAATTGGCGCGCGCAAAGTCGTTCGCCGCGCGCAGCAATTCGCTGGCCACGGGCGGCGCTACTTGCGACTCGCCCGGGTTCATGCAGGTCGTCAGCGCGTTCGTCAGGTAGGGAATGTAGGGGAAGCGGCCCGGCTGGCCCGAGCAGAAGAACGGGCCGCCCGCGACGACGCCGGCGCCGGCGACGGTGGCCGAGTAGGCGACGGCAAACTGCGCCGCCATGAAGCCGCCCGAGGACAGGCCGGAAACCGTGGTCTGGCTCAGGTCTGCCTGGTAGCCGGGCAGGGCGGGGGCGTCCTTCGTCGCGGCGGGCTTGACGGCCTTGGCGGTCGTGGCGGCGTGCGCGCCGGCTGGCGCCAGGAGCAGCAGGCTGGCGGCCAGCAGGGCGGCGGGGAATGCGGTCAGGTGCGGGTAGGGCATGGCGACTCCACAGGGCAAGGAAAGGGGTAGGAAGGCCGAGCATAGGTAAAAAAACTGTGCGCTGGGCAAGTACTGCATCGTCCTTGATGTCGCTCAAGTAATCGCTGTTGTTGGCGCCCGCATACGCGCAGGCAGCGTTTGGCATAGAATGGTTTTTTTCTTTTTCGACCATGGTGCCCTTCATGTCCAAGACCCTTGCCCAGCTGTTCGCGCTGACCACCCTTGCCGCCAGTGCCAGCCTGGCCGTGCCGGCCCATGCCGCCGACGCCGCCCCCGGCGCGGCAGCGGTGCCGGCGGCCTGTCCCGCCATTCTGAAGCAGACCTTCAACCGCCTGCAAGACGAGACGCCGCAAAACCTGTGCCAGTACGCGGGCAAGGTCGTGCTGGTGGTGAATACGGCCAGTTATTGCGGTTTTACCAATCAATACGAGGGGCTGGAAGCGCTGTACGCCAAGTACGGCAGCAAGGGCCTGGTGGTGCTGGGCTTCCCGTCGAATGATTTCGGCAAGCAGGAGCCGGGCAATAGCAAGGAAATCGCCGATTTCTGCTACAACACGTATGGCGTGAAATTCCCCATGTTCGCCAAGTCGGTGGTTTCCGGCCCCACGCCGAACCCGCTGTATGTCGATTTGATCAAGCAGACGGGCAAGACGCCGGCCTGGAATTTCCATAAATACCTGATCGACCGCCACGGCAAGGTCGTGGAAAGCTTCCCCAGCAAGGTGACGCCGGACGACAAGAAACTCGTGGGCGCGGTGGAAAAGGCGCTGGCGATGTAACAGCAGAAGCAGGCGCGCGGGCCTGCTTTTTTTTAAGGCCGTGCTTGTCGTCTTGCCATGCTTGTCCTAAGCTGGTGGTTCGCGTTTGTCAAAAAAATTTGTCAAAACAACCATCAAGGAGACGATCATGGCGTATGTCGATGGATTTGTGGTGCCGGTGCCGAAAGCCAAGCTCGATGACTATCTGGCCATGTCGCGCAGTTGCGGCGCCGTCTGGCGCGAATACGGCGCGCTGGAGTTTCGCGAATGCGTGGGCGACGACGTCAAGCCGGGCAAGCTGACCTCGTTCCCGCAGGCGGTGGACTTGCAGGATGGCGAAGTGGTGGTGTTTTCCTGGATCGTGTACGAGTCGCGCGCCAGGCGCGATGAAATCAACGACAAGGTCATGAAGGACCCCCGCCTGGCCGACATGATGGATCCGGCCAAGCTGCCGTTTGATGGCAAGCGGATGATTTATGGCGGCTACGAAATGCGTATCGATGCCTAGCCGCTGAAACAGTCCATGGCAGCGTTGCAGTGCCTCGTCGCGCCGCTGCACTGCCTTCGGCAATGCGCCTTGCCCTGAACTGTTTCAGGAGTCCATGGCGGCGTTGCAGTGCCTCGTCGTGCCGCTGCACTGCCTTCGGCAATGCGCCTTGCCCTGAACTGTTTCAGGAGTCCATGGCGGCGTTGCAGTGCGTCGCCGTGCCGCTGCACTGCCTTCGGCAATGCGCCTTGACTTGAACGGTTTCGGCAGCTTCTGCTTTAAAGGATGAGCTGCGCCGGCAGCGCGCCGCGCAGGGCATTGCAGACGACGATGGCTTCCGCGCGTGCCAGCATGGCGCGCGTGATGATGGTTTCCTGCGCGTTCCAGACGGGATCGGCCAGCATGGCGGCGCGCTGCACGCCGGGCAGCAGGCCGCAGGACAGGGGCGGCGTGTGCCAGCGGCCATCGAGCCGCACGAATACATTGCTGCGCCCGCCTTCCGTCAATTCTCCCCGCTCGTTAAAGAACAGCATGTCGAAGCCGCCTTGCGCTTCGGCCGCGCGCCAGGCCGCGTCGTAGCGCGTGCGCACGCTGCTCTTGTGGCGCAGGAACAGGTCGTCCGCCGTGGTGGCGTCGGGCGCCAGCATGATTTTCACGGTCTCGGGCAAGGCCGTCAGGACGCCGCTTTGCACGCTGAACTGGCCGTCCTGGCGCAGCGCCAGGCGCAGGCGGAAAGGCGCATCATCGGGGCGTGCCGCGCAGGCCGCCCGCAGCGCGGCGCGGGCGGCGTCGGCATCCCACGCAAAACCGAAACAGGCGCTGGACGCGGCCAGGCGCGCCACATGGCGTTCCTGCTGGCGGCAGCCATCGGCGCGGCTGGCGCGCAGGGTTTCGAACAGTTCGAAGTCGTTCGTCAGGCCGGTCAGGAAGCGCGCCTTGAGCTGGCATTCGGCGAATTCTTCTTGCGGGTCGCTGTCCAGGACGATGCCGGCGCCCACGCCCATTTCGCCGCGCCGCATGCCGCCAGGGCCAGGCGGCTGCAAGGCCAGCGTGCGGATCGGCACGGACATGCAGAAGTCGCCGACTGGGTGGGCAGCGCCGGCGGCCGGCGGATCGAACCAGCCGATGGCGCCCGTATAGATGCCGCGCGGCGCCGGCTCCAGTTCGGCGATGATTTCCATGGTGCGGCGCTTTGGCGCGCCCGTGATCGAACCGCACGGATACAAGGCCTGGAAGATGTCCGCCAGGCCGGCATCATCGCGCAGGCGCGCCTGCACGGTGGAGGTCATTTGCAGCACGCTGCTGTAGCGCGTCACCTGGAACAGCGCCGGCACCTTGACGGAGCCCGTCACGGCGATGCGGCCGATGTCGTTGCGCAGCAGGTCGACGATCATCAGATTTTCCGCGCGGTTCTTCGGATCATGGGCCAGGGCGCTGGCGCGGCGCGCGTTCTCCTCGGCCTGTTCCGCAGGGGCGGCCGGCGCCGTGCCTTTCATGGGGCGCGCCGTCAGTTCGCCCTGTGCATGGCGCACGAACAGTTCGGGCGACAGCGACAGCAGGGCGCCGCCATCGGGCAGCATCACCAGCGCGCCATACGGCACGGGCTGGCGCGCGCGCAGCCGCGCATACAGGGCCAGCGGCGAGCCGAAGGCGTCGAAGCGCAAGCGGTAGGTGTAGTTGACCTGGTAGGTGTCGCCGGCCAGGATGTAGTCGTGGATGCGCTTGAGCGCTTGCGTAAATTTGGCCTGGTCGACATTTGCCGCGATGCCGGCCACGCCGGCCGGCGTCGCACTGGCCGGCGCGTGCTTTTCCAGCCACTGCGCCACCTCGTCCTGCGACAGCGGCGTGCAGTGCTCGAAGAGCAGCACCTGCGCCAGTGGCGGCGCGCCGGCCGCAGCCGCGCGCGGCGACATGGCCAGCAGGTGCGCCCCCAGTTCGTAGCTGCACACGCTGACGGCGTACTGGCCGCGATTTAAGGCCTCTTGCAGGTCTTCCAGCAAGGCGGGCCAGGCATCCCCCCCGGTGCACTGCAAGACCGCGGCCAGGCCCGTGTACAGGCGCGAACCGGCGCCGGGAGAGCTGGCGTCGTCGAGCAGGGCGAAACAGTCGGTAGGCATGGGGACAGCGACGGCGGTGATTTATCCCAGCAGCATGGCGATTTGCAGCGCCGCTTCCTGGGACGGATTGATCTTGAAGCCGCTCTTGGCGTAGCGGTGCCAGCGTCCGATGACGAAGCTGACGATCAGCGTGGCGCGCGCCGCCACTTCGCTTTCCTTGCCGTGGCCTTCGGCGGCGGCCACGCGCAAGGCCTGCTTGAGGGCCAGCTCCACGCGGTCGTAGAACTGGTTCATGCGCACTTGCAGGCGCTCGTCCTCATTCACCAGCGCGTCGCCGATCAGCACGCGCGTCATGCCCGGATTGCTGATGGCGAAGTTGAGCAGCATGCCGACGATGTCGCGCGTCTGCGTCATGCCATCGCTGTGCTTTTCCGCGATCTGGTTGATCAGGCCGAAGACGCTCGACTCGATGAATTCGATCAGCCCTTCGAACATTTGCGCCTTGCTGGCAAAATGGCGGTACAGGGCCGCTTCCGAGACGGCCAGTCTGGCGGCCAGTGCGGCGGTGGTGATCTTTTCGCCTTTCGGCTGCTCCAGCATTGCGGCGAGGGCCTGAAGAATTTGTAGCCTGCGTTGGCCCGGCGGTGTGCTTGCCATATTTTCTCTTGTCGTTAAAAAAAATGCTGCCTTGATGGGAAATTCCGTCACCGCCGCTAGCGGTGCGGCTTCCGCTGTCAAGCGGAGGCCCAGGAGTTCCCCTTCAACGCAGGCGGTGAAGGCGGCGTGCCAAATGCCGGACAGATTTTACTTTGACATCGACGTAAGCGGGGCGATTTAACGCCTTGGGCAGTTTTGCCACGCCGATCGGATCGGCCATTTTCAGGTACTGCGTGACCCAGGCCGTGCGCAAACCCAGCCTTTTTGCGCCCTTCAGGTTGGCCAGCGTATCTTCCACCAGGATGCAGCGGCCGGGCCGGATGCGATGCTTGCGCATCAGTTTGCGCAGCATCAGGGTCGATGGCTTGGGCCGCAGCTGGCGGTGCACATGCATCGCTTCGATGGCGACGTGGTGTGAAAAATGCTGGCGCAGTCCCAGGTGGCGCATCACGTCGCTCGAATAGCGCAGCGGCGCGTTGGTGAGTAAAATTTTACGGCCAGGCAGGCGTTTGAGTAAAGCCCCCAGTCCCCGCTCGGCGCGTATCATGGCGGGCAAATCGTCGAACGCGTGCGTCTCGTGCAGGAAATGCGCGGCCTGCACCTGGTGGTGCTTGACCATGCCCAGCAGGGTGGCGCCATAGCGGCGCCAGTAGGCCGCGCGCGCTGCATTGACGATGGCGTCGCCGGCCGGCGTCACGCCGTCGCCCAGCACGCGGGCAATATACGTGTTCATATTGGCCGTGATGGTGGGGAAGATGGCGTGCGAGGCATTGTGCAGCGTGTTGTCGAGGTCAAACAACCAGACCGGCGACGAGCGGTTAAGATGGGACACAGGCACAGGAGTCTTTACTAGCTAGATGAAAAATTCAACAATCAGGAAAACCATGCGACGCCAGATTATAGTGATGTTTTGCGGATTATTCTTGCTGCCGTTGCAGGCGGCCCGCGCCGAAGCGCCGCCCGTGGCACAAAACCGGGGCGCCCTGTTCAAGGTGCAGGACGCCAGCCACACCCTGTATTTGTTCGGCACCATCCACGTGGGCTCCCCTGATTTTTACCCGCTCGAGCCGACGGTGACGCGGGCACTGGAGGGCGCCGGCGCGCTGGCGCTGGAGATCGACCCGGGCGCCGATCCGCGCGCGGCCGTGCGCGCCGTGCTGAAATATGGCATGGAGGCGCCGGGCAGCAAGGTGCCGGACGACTGCCGTCAGACCCTGGCGCCGCGCCTCGCGCCGCTGCTGAAAAAATATGGCATGGCGCCCGAAGCGGTGGCGCCGATGAAGCCGTGGATGCTGGCCAGCGTGCTGGCCATCGGCGAATTTTCCACGCTGGGCTACCGCTCGGAGCTGGCCGTGGACAGCTATCTGTCGCAGCAGGCCAAGGCACGCAAGATCCCCGTGGTGGAACTGGAATCGATGGAAGGCCAGATGGCGTTGTTTGGCGCGATGACGCCGGCGGACCAGTGCCGCTTCCTGGAAGACGGCGTGGTCTCGATCGAAGATGAGGAGCAAAGCCAGGAAGCGCGCGAGATCGCCGACGCCTGGCGCACGGCCGACGCGGCCGCCTTCGAGAAGCTGGCGGCCAAGGCGGCGACAGACCCCTCGTTCGCCGCGCAATTCGTGCAAAAAGTGCTGCTCGACGGCCGCAATCCCGCCCTGGCCGACGGCATCGCCCGCCTGCTGGCGCGCGAAAAACACAGCCTGGCCGCCATCGGCGTGCTGCACCTGATGGGAACGAAAAGCGTCCCGGATTTGTTGCGCCAGAAGGGCTTGAAGGTCGAGCGGGTGTATTAAGTTTGGAAAACCGGCAGCAAGGATGCCCTAGCTTAGCCGCGTAAAGCACGCGGCTAAGCAGATGAAAAGTGCTCAGGGCAAGGCGGACTGACGAAGACAGTCCGCAAGTACGGCGAGGAAGGACAACGCCGCCATGGGCATTTTTACTATGGGAGATGACGGCAGAGTAGATGAAAAGTGTTCAGGGCAAGGCGTCGAGCCGAAGACAGGACGCATGGTCGGCGAGGCGAGACAACGCGGCCATGGACATTTTTCAGATACGGGGATAAATCGATGGTGCCCTTGACGTGGATCGAACACGTGGCCTCTCCCTTACCAAGGGAGTGCTCTACCACTGAGCTACAAGGGCAAATTAAAAGCGGCGCCAGGTGATCTGCGCCGCCAAACTGCTCGCCGTGATGCATGGCGATTTTTTTAGTGCGAACGGATCATAGTACCAAAAGCTTGCTCGGTCAACACTTCCAGCAATAATGAGTGTTCGATGCGGCCATCGATGATGTGCACCGTGTTCACGCCGGACTTGGCGGCGTCGAGCGCGGACGAGATCTTGGGCAGCATGCCGCCCGAGATCGTGCCATCGGCAAACATCTCGTCGATTTCGCGTGCCGACAGGTCGGTCACCAGGTTGCCCTGCTTGTCCTGGACGCCGGCGATGTTGGTCATCATGATCAGCTTTTCCGCCTTCAGGATTTCCGCGATCTTCCCCGCTACCACGTCAGCGTTGATGTTGTAGGCCTGGCCATCCTGGCCGAAACCGATCGGCGAGATGATGGGAATGAAGGCGTCGTCCTGCAGCGCCTTGACGACGGCCGGGTTGATCGCGTCGATCTCGCCGACGAAGCCGATGTCGAGGAATTCGCCCGGATGTTCGCGGTCCGGCATCTGCATCTTGCGCGCGCGGATCAAGCCGCCATCCTTGCCCGTCAGGCCGACGGCCTGGCCACCGTAATGGTTGATCAGCATGACGATATCCTGCTGCACTTCGCCGCCCAGCACCCATTCCACCACTTCCATGGTTTCTTCATCGGTGATGCGCATGCCTTGCACGAAAGTGCCTTGCTTGCCGATCTTTTTCAGCGCGTTGTCGATTTGCGGTCCGCCGCCGTGGACCACGACAGGATTCATGCCGACCAACTTGAGCAGGATGACGTCGCGCGCGAAGCCGTGCTTCAGGCGCTCGTCCGTCATGGCATTGCCACCGTATTTGATGACGATGGTCTTGCCGTGGAAATTGCGGATGTATGGCAGGGCCTCGGCCAGAATCTGCGCCTTGATTTGCGGCGACACCGCCGTCAAGTCGTCATTCATGTCCAGGTTCAAGTTAGCTAGTTGATTCATGGCGAGTCCGGAAAATAGATTTGTGCGATTTTACAGGGAAGAAGAAAATCCTGGAGGCATTATAGGGCGATCTTGTTGTATTTTCCCTGATGATCCTATAGTCTGGCCCGATATGTCCGCCAGCCAGCCCTTTTACCCCCAGTTACATGTGCGTCAACCGCAATTGCGCTATGTCACACACTTGCCAATTCACACACAGCCATGAGCCAGTGCAGCCGCTGCGGCGCCACCTTCCAGTGCGGCCAGCTTGACCCGGACGCCAGCGCGCCGTGCTGGTGCGTGGCCCTGCCGCCGGCCGTTCCCGTGCCCGGCAGCGCCGATTCGGGGTGCTGGTGCCCCGCGTGTCTGCAAACCCATATCGCCCGCTTGACGCCTCCTGAAAAAGCCCCGACACCGGCCGGCTAGGCGCTTTGCCGCGTCATTCCTTTGCAAAAGACCTTGCATTTTGTAGGGGAATAGGCTCAGACTGCCGTTTTTAAGAATTTCTGATAGGAAACTGTCATGCGTTTCAGGGATATCCGGATCGGCGTGCGCATCAACGCGGGCTACGCCATGCTGATCGTGCTGATGCTGGTCGTCATCGTGCTGTCGGGCAGCCGCATCTATGCGATCCGCGCCGAGACGGACAATATCCTGCAGCGCGACTGGGTCGCCGCCAAGGCCACCAGCAAGATCCACGGCCTGGCCCGCGAGGCGGCCACGCGCATCGCCAGCCTGCCGGAGCAGCACAAGCTGGCGCTGCGCCAGGCGAACCAGGAACGCCTGGAAGCGATCAAGCGAGGCATCGATGAGCAGGTCCGCATCCTCGACGGCCTGAAGGCGCGTGCCGAGGAGCGCCGCCTGCTGGAGCAGATGCACCGCGCGCGTGCCGACTATTACGCGTCGCTGCAGGCGCTGTTCGCACTGCTCGGGCAGGGCGATGCCGCGGGCGCCGGGCAGGCCATGCAGACGCAAACCTTGCCCGTGCTGGAAAAGGTGCTGCTGTACGTGGGACAGCTTGACGACCTGCAGCAGCAGCAGATCCGCGACAGCGCTGCCCGGATACGCAATGACATCGATACCTCGCTGACCCTGATGGGCGGCATCGGCCTGGCGGCACTGCTGGTCGGGCTGGCGTTTGCCTGGTCGGCGCGCTCGATCACGCGGCCCCTGGGCGAGGCGGTGGCGATCGCCACGCGCGTGGCCAATGGCGACTTCAGCTCCGCCATCGAAGTGACGTCGCGCGACGAGACGGGCGAATTGATGCAGGCGCTGAAAAACATGAGCACCAGCCTGGCCGTCGAGCAGGACCTGCGCCATGCCGTCGAGGTGGCCGAGGACGCGACCAAGATGAAGTCCGACTTCCTGGCCAATATGTCGCATGAAATCCGCACGCCGATGAACGGCATCATCGGCATGACCCACCTGGCGCTGCAGACGGAGCTGACGCCGACCCAGCGCAACTACCTGGAGAAGGTGGAATCGGCATCGAAGAACCTGCTGGCCATCATCGACGACATCCTCGACTTCTCGAAGATCGAGGCGGGCAAGATGGCCTTTGAAAAGGTCGATTTTTTCCTCGAAGACGTGCTGGCGCAGATCGCCGACCTGTCCGTGATGCGGGCCCAGGACAAGGGACTCGAACTGCTGTTCGACGTCGCGCCCGACGTGCCCAATGCCTTGCAGGGCGACCCGCTGCGCCTGGGCCAGGTGCTGATCAATCTCACCAACAACGCCATCAAGTTTACGGAGAAGGGCGAGATCGTCGTCACCATCCGCCTGCAGCAGCGCGAGGAACATGCGGCCGTCCTGCGCGTCGCGGTGCGCGACACGGGCATCGGCCTGACGCCGGCCCAGCGCAGCAAATTGTTCCAGGCGTTTACGCAGGCCGATACCTCCACCACGCGCCACCATGGCGGCACGGGGCTGGGGCTGACCATCAGCAAGCGCCTGGTGGAAATGATGGAAGGCGAGATCGACCTGGAAAGTGAAGCGGGCGTGGGCAGCACCTTCTTTTTCACGGCCCGTTTCGGCCTGGCCGCCGTGCCGCGCGACAGCCTGCCGCAAACGCAGTATCAGCAGCAGTTCAAGGGCCTGCGCGTGCTGGTGGTCGACGACAACCCCAGCGCGCGCGAGATCTTCGTCAGCATGCTGACGGCGCTGGGCTTTGAAGCCCGCGCCGTGTATGGCGGCGTGCTGGCCATCGGCGCGGTGGCGCAGGCGCGCGCCGAAGGGCGTCCGTATGGCTTGCTGCTGATGGACTGGAAAATGCCGGACATGAACGGCCTCGATACCCTGGCCGCCATCCGCGCCGATGGCGCCGGCATCGACGCGGTACCGGCCTGCATCATGGTCACCGCCTTTCACCGCGAAGCGCTGCTGGAGGCGGCGCGCCGGCGCGAGCTGCCGCTCGATGGCGTGTTGAGCAAGCCGGTCAGCGCCTCGACCCTGCTCGATCAGATTGCGTTCGTGTTTGGCGGCGTCACGGGCCAGAGCCGCAAGACCCGGCGCCAGAGCAGCTACCGCGACGACGAGCGGGCCTTGCGCGGCGCCTGGCTGCTGCTGGTGGAAGATAACGAAGTCAATCAGGAAGTGGCGCAGCATATCCTCAACGATGCGGGCATCCGCGTGGACATCGCCGGCAATGGCGCCATCGCGCTGGCGAAAATCGCGGAAAACGCCTATGACGGCGTGCTGATGGATTGCCAGATGCCGGTGATGGATGGCTACCAGGCGACGCGCAAGCTGCGCCAGGACCCGCGCTTTTCGAATTTGCCCGTCATTGCCATGACGGCCAATGCCATGGTGGGCGACAAGGAAAAATGCCTGGACGCCGGCATGAACGATTTCATCGCCAAGCCGATCGACGTGGCCCAGCTGTTCGGTACCCTGGCACGCTGGATCAATCCGGCCGCGCCGCAGGCGATGCGCGTGAAGCAGACGCCGCCGGAGGTGGAACTGCCCCTGGTCGCGGGCCTGAAAATGACGGAAGCCATGCGCCGCGTGGGCGGGAATGCCGCATTGATGCGAAAATTGCTGGAGCGTTTCGTGGAGACCCAGTTCGATGCCACGCTGCGCATCATCAGCGCCATCGAGAACAACCAGCTGGACACGGCCATCCGCGAAGCGCATACGCTGAAGGGACTTGCCGGCAATATCGGCGCCGGCGGACTGGCCGACGGCGCCGCGCGGGTCGAGCATCTGCTCAGCCTTGGATCGCACGACGGCTTGCCGCAGGCGCTCGCCGCCTGCGCCCAGGCGCTCGACGAACTGGTGCCAAAGATCGTGCTGGCCATGCAGTCGCGCGCCGGCGCGGCCGAGGCGGGCGCCGGCGTGGTGGCAGTGGCGCCGGTGGACAGGGCGCAGCTGCAAACAGGCTTGCGCGAACTGTCCCTGCTGCTGCAGCAGGACGACGCCCAGGCCGTCAAGCACCTGGACGGCATCGGCCCCATGCTGGTCGCGGCAGGGCAGGCCGAACATGCGCGCCAGTTGAAGCGCATGCTGGGACAATACGATTTTGAAGGCGCGCTGGCGCAGCTGGGCGAAGTGGCCAAGGCGCTGGAAATGACACTGTGACAAGGATAACTATGCAGAGCGAGAGAAGGGCATGACGGCGCCGGCAAGCAAGCCAACCATACTGGTGGTCGATGATACGCCGGACAATATCGACCTGCTGCGTGCCGTGCTGGAAGGCGAGTACCGCACCAAGATCGCCGTCAATGGCGAGCGCGCCCTGAAGATCGCCGCCGGCAACGACCAGCCCGACCTGATCCTGCTGGACATCATGATGCCGGGCATGAGCGGCTACGACGTGTGCCGCGCGCTCAAGGCCAGTCCCGCCACGGCCGCCATTCCCGTGATTTTCGTCACGGCCATGAGCGAAGTGGCCGACGAGCAGCTGGGCCTGGCCCTGGGCGCCGTCGACTACATCACCAAGCCGATCTCGGCACCCATCGTGCTGGCGCGCATCAAGACGCAGCTGGCGATGAAGCAGATGCAGGATTTCTTGCGCGACCAGAACCAGTACCTGGAAACGGAAGTGGAGCGCCGGGTGCAGGAAGTCAAGGCACTGCAGGACGTCACCATCCACGCCATGGCGTCATTGGCCGAAACGCGCGACAGCGAGACGGGCAACCATATCCGCCGCACGTCGCATTACCTGAAGGCGCTGGCGGAAAAAGTGCGCGACTTGCCGCGCTTCCGCGATTTTTTGACGGACAAGAATATCGAGCTGCTGTTCAAGACGGCGCCCCTGCACGACATCGGCAAGGTGGGCATCCCCGACCATATCCTGCTCAAGCCGGGCCGCTTCGAGCCGCATGAAATGGCCATCATGAAGACGCATACGACCCTGGGACGCGACGCCATCCTGGCGGCCGAGCACGAGCTGGGCATCGAGGTGGATTTTTTGAAGTATGCCAAGGAGATCGCCTACAGCCACCACGAGAAATGGGATGGCACGGGCTACCCGCAGGGGCTGGCGGGCGAAGCCATCCCGATCTCGGCGCGCCTGATGGCGCTGGCCGACGTGTACGATGCCCTGATCAGCCGGCGCATCTACAAGCAGGGCATGGACCATGCGCAGGCCGTGCAGATCATCAGCGAAGGGCGCGGCTCGCATTTCGACGCCGAGATCGTCGACGCCTTTTTGCAGATCCAGGACCAGTTCATCGCCATCTCCAACCGCTACGCCGACGGCGTATGCGAGATCGCCGACAAGCAGCGGCAGGTGGCGCCTTTCGTCGGCGGCGCCAGCAATCCTTAACTGACCGTCTTGAAGAAGCGCAGCATCTCGCGGCTGGCGTCCGGGCCCTTGCCGTCGGTATAACTGCCGCTGTCGCTGCCGCCCGACCACGCATGGCCGGCGCCGTGGATGACCCAGTATTCCCCCAGCGGCGAGCCGTCGGCCTGGCTGTGCGTGGTGCGCGTATAGCGGTGGCCATTCGGCACGCTGCCATCGATGGAGGCCGCCTTGGCGGCCTTGCCGCCCGCCTGGCTGCGCACGCCCTGGGCGATCAGTTCATCGCCATTTCGCAGGTTGACGGTGTTGTCGCGGTCGCCATGGAAGACGATGATGGGCACGCCGCCTGCGGGCGCCTGGCGTTTCGGATTGGGCATGGCGCCGCCCTTCATGGCCGCCAGCGCCGACGGCAAGTCCTGCGCCGAGGCGAAGGGCAAGCCCGAATGCACGCCGACGGCGGCAAACAGTTCCGGGTACAGGGTGCCGACGATGACGGCCATGGCGCCGCCCGCCGACAGGCCGGCGACGAACACTTCGCGTTCATTGACGGGATATTCGTCGATGACTTGCTGGGCGATGCCGGCGATCAGCGACGGTTCTCCCTGGTCGCGCTGCTGGTCGAGCGCATTGAACCAGTTCCAGCAGCGCGAGCTGTTGGCGCCCTGCGTCTGCGCCGGGTAGACAACAAAGCACTCCTTTTCTTCGGCCAGCGCGTTCATCTGCGTGCCGGCGGCGAAATCGTCGGGATTCTGCGTGCAGCCGTGCAGCATGACGATCAGCGGCATGGCCTGGCCATGGTAGCTGCTGGGGATATACAGTTTATAGGCGCGCGTGCCCGCATGGTTGCGGTACACGCCGTCAATGAATTGCGCGCCGGCCGGCACGTCCACCGGCGTGGTGCCCGGCGTATTGAAGCCGGGCGGGTGGAAGTTCGGCAGTTCGAAGCTGGGCATGTCGAAGCTGTGCTGGCCCAGGCCGGCCGGCACGCCCAGGCGCGCCATGAAATCCTGCGCGAATTCCTGCGCCGCCTGCGCGGGCGTCGAAGGTGCTGCAGGCGCGGCGGGGGCCTCCTGCGCGGCGGCCGGTTGCGGCCGCGCGCCCGCCGGTGGTGGCGGTGGTGGCGCGGGCGGCGGATTGATGTCGCGCATCGGCTGCTGTGGCGCCGGCTGCGGCGTGGCGGCCGGCGGCGCCAGGCCGGCGGCGGACAGCGCCTGCTGGATGGCTTCGGTGGCGGCGGCAGGACCGCTGCCCATCAGATTGCGGGTTGCGGCGCGCATGTGCGCCAACATGTCTTGAGCTAGTTTCATGACCATCCTTAACGGTGCCGCGCAACGGCCGGGTCATTGCCGCAAACCGGTGCGCTAGTGAATTCGCCCTGCAAGCGCCGTCTTGACGACGGTGCTGGCGTGCAGGGCACCTAATACGAAGATCGACTCGATGGTGGCCAGGGCCAGTTCCACGGAGACGTCGCTGGCGATGCTGGCCAGTCCCAGCACCTGTATCTGCAGGCGCTGGCCGGCTGCCTGGATCGCTTCCAGGTCGGCGCGCGAATAATGCTGCATGCCCAGTACCAGGCTTTTGCGGGCGACGGTTTGTTTCACCACGTCGGCGTGGGTGCCCAGCTGGTTGCGGATGGCCGTACGGATCAGATCCGTGCGGTTGGAATAAAATCCTTCCTGGACCAGCAGATCGATCTGCCCCAGGTCGATCAAGCCCAGATTGATCGTGATTTTTTCTGATTCCCCAATTTTGGGCTTGCTATCTTGCTTGGCCATATGTCTCCATAAACTCCCTGTGGCATCCAATTGCCATCTGTATGGATGGTAGTATAGGTCTGAAAAACATCAAGTCAAGCAGGATTTGGCCTGACAAGGCTGTAGGACGGGCACCCGCAGAATGAAAACGCGGCACAAAATAAATGTGCAGACATTGCCTTTCTGATCATGTTTTGCATGAAAAATTATCGCGGTAGAAACATTGTCCAGGGAAGCCATCGCCGCGTCCGCATGGTTTCGCGGCATAATGCAAGCCTGTCCATTTACCGGTGCCGCTCCATGATGGCCGCTACGCCCCCTCCGCCCGCCGTTCCGCCCTCCTTGCCGTCGCCCGTGCCCTCGCCGTGCGTCAGCCTGTGCAAGATGAACCGCAACAGCGGCTTGTGCGAAGGCTGCTTGCGCACGCTCGACGAAATCATCGCCTGGAGCAAGGCCGACGACGACTTCAAGCGCGCCGTCTGGGCCGCATTGCCGGGGCGCGAATCGCTGCTCGACTTCGAGCCCGACTACTGAGGAAAGCCCATGCCGCGATCGCCAGCACTGTTCCCCGATGCGATGCAGGTGTTCGAACGCGGCTGGCTGTCGTCGAATAACATCCTGTTCCTGGGCCGGGACGACACGGCGCTGATCGACAGCGGCTATGTGACCCACGCGCCGCAAACGCTGGCCCTGCTGCGCCACAGCCTGGCCGGCCGCCCGCTGGACCGGCTGTTCAACACCCACCTGCATTCCGACCATTGCGGCGGCAACGCGCTGCTGCAGGCCGCATACGGCTGCCATACGGCCATTCCCGCGACGGAAGCGGACAAGGTGCGCGCCTGGGATGTCGAGGCCCTCAGCTTCCAGGCCACGGGCCAGCAATGCCCGCGCTTCGGCTTTGACGCCACCCTGGCTCCCGGCGACATGCTGACGCTGGGCGACATGGCCTGGCAGGCGCTGGGCGCGCCCGGCCACGACCCCCATTCGCTGATCTTTTATTGTGCCGGTGAAGGCATCCTGATCTCGGCCGACGCCCTGTGGGAAAACGGCTTTGGCGTGATCTTCCCCGAACTCGATGGCGGCTCGGGCTTTCTGGAGGCGCGCGCCACCCTGGACCTGATCGCCAGCCTCGACGTGCGCGTGGTCATCCCCGGCCACGGGCGGCCGTTCGAGGATGCCGCCGGCGCCCTGCAGCGCGCGTATTCGCGCCTCGATTATCTGGCGTCCGATCCCGTGCGCAATGCGCAGAACGCCGTGAAAGTGCTGCTGAAGTTCCTGCTGCTGGAACGCCGGCGCATCGCCATCGCCGAGGTGCCGGCACTGTTGCGCGGCATGCCCATCTTCGAAGAGGCCAACCGGCGCTTCCTGCGCCAGGAAGCGGCCGCGCTGGCCGAGTGGGCGATTGCGCAACTGGTCAGGGCGGTGGCGGCGCGGGTCGAGGGTGAGTACTTGCTCAACGATGGCTGACGCGATGCCAGATTAAATTCAGCACGATCGTACTTTTTCTGCACTATAATCACCGTTCAGTGTGTGTTTCCACGTCCGATCAACTTTTCAGCGAGTCCGCCATGGCATTGCCTGTAGCGTTGCAAAACCTTTCCTTACCCGTTATCGCGTCGCCGATGTTCATCGCCAGCGGCCCGGCCCTCGTCGCGGCGCAGTGCAAGGCCGGCATCGTCGGTTCCTTCCCTGCCCTGAATGCGCGCCCCGCTGAACTGCTCGACACCTGGCTCACCGAGCTGCAAGCCGAACTGGCCGCCTTCCAGGCCGCCCATCCCGATAAAAAAGTGGGGCCGATCGCCGTCAACCAGATCGTGCACCAGTCGAACGACCGCCTGGCGCATGACGTGGAAGTGTGCGTGAAGCACCGCATCCCCATCATCATTTCCTCGCTGCGCGCGCCGCCGAAGGAAATGCTCGACGCCATCCACAGCTATGGCGGCATCGTGCTGCATGACGTGATTTCGATCCGCCACGCGAAAAAGGCCCTGGAAGCGGGCGTCGACGGCCTGATCCTGGTGGCCACGGGCGCCGGCGGCCATGCCGGCACCCTGTCGCCGTTCGCCCTGGTGGGCGAGGTGCGCAAGTTCTTCGATGGTCCGCTGGCGCTGTCCGGCTCCATCGCCACGGGCGATGCCGTGCTGGCCGCGCAAGCCATGGGCGCCGACTTTGCCTATATCGGCTCGCGCTGGCTGGCGACCAAGGAATCGAACGTCAGCGACGGCTACCGCGACGCCATCGTCGATTCCAGCGCGGCGGACATCGTCTACACGAACCTGTTTACGGGCGTGCATGGCAATTACCTGAAAAAATCGATCGAAGCGGCGGGACTCGATCCGGAAGCGTTGCCCGAAGCGGACAAGAGTTCGATGAACTTCGGTTCGGGCAGCGCCAAGGCCTGGCGCGACATCTGGGGCGCGGGCCAGGGCGTGGGCTTGATGGATGACGTGCCGAGCGTGGAAGAGATGGTGGCGCGCCTGAAGGCGGAATATGAGGCGGCGCGCGCGCGGCTGAAGCTGTAAAACGTAAATGCCGGGGTCTGGCCCCGGCATGTCGCCATCACTCCTGCTTCAAATCCTCGGGCTTGATGGCCCACAGGCCTGGCAGGTTGCGCCAGTAGCCATAGGCGTCCATGCCGAAGCCGACGACGAAGCGGTTCGGGATCACCAGGCCGACGATATCGGCCTGCACGGGCTTTTTCTTGCCGATGGCCTTGTCGGCAAACACGGCCAGGATGACTTCCGCGGCGCCCATGTCCAGCAGGCGCTGCTTGACGTGCGCCAGGGTTTCGCCTTCGTCCAGGATGTCGTCGAGCACGATCACGGTGCGTCCCGATACGTTCGAGCGGGGAATGACTTTCCATACCACTTCGCCACCCTTGTCATCGTCGCCGTAGCGGCTCACGTGGATGTAGTCGAACTCCAGCGGGAAGCTCAGTTGCGGCAGCAGGCTGCCCGTAAACACGACGGCGCCGCCCATTACGCCCAGCACCAGCGGGAATTCCTTGGAATCGTCGGCGTTGAAGCGCGTGTTGAGCACATCGGCCATGCGCGTGATCGACGCCTGCACGGTATCTTGGTCGAACAGCAGTTCCGCGTTCTTGATCAGGTCACGGGCACGGTTGTGATGAAATTCTTGCATGGACTCTTGCATGGCGATGAATGGGGCTGATGATGAATGCGGGTATTATCCCGCAAACGCCATCCGCGTGCCAGCGAACTAATTGTAATCGCGTATATCGTCGATGATTTTTCCATCCTGCGCCAGGCTGCCCACGGCCACCAGCAGGACGTCGCCCCGCAGCTTGGTCAGCTCGCGGATCGAGCCGATGATGGCTTCCGTGCCGCTGGCGTCATGGGGATGATCGACTTCGCAATGCAAAGTCATCTCGTCGTTGGCCATGCGCCCGGACACTACCAGCCGCGCCTTTTTGATCTGCGGGTGGCGGCGCGCGATCTCGTGCACCTGCGACGGATGCACGAACATGGCGCGCACCTTGGTGGTCTGGTCGGCGCGCCCCATCCAGCCACGGATGCGCGTATTCGTGCGCCCGCACGGCGACTCCGGCGCGCCCGTCAGCACGGCCGACAGATCCCCCGTGGCGAAGCGGATCAGCGGGTAGTCGGCATTGAAGACGGTGACGACGACTTCGCCCACCTCGCCCGGCGCGACGGGCATGCCGCTGCCCGGATGGACGATTTCCAGCAGCACGTTCTCGTCGATGACCATACCCGGATTGAGCTTGCCATTGCTGGCCGTTTCATAGGCGATGCTGCCGATGTCTGCCGAGGCATAGGTCTGGAACACGTGCGGCACGCCGTTCGCGGCAAACCAGCTGCGCAGCGATTCGGGCAAGGCTTCGGCGCCCATCACGGCCTTGGTGACGCTGCTGATATCGGCACCCATCTCGCGCGCCTTTTCAATGATCAGTTTTAAAAAGGACGGCGTGCCGATATACGTGTCCGGCTTCAGATCCATCATCGCCTGCACCTGCATTTCCGTCTGGCCGATGCCGGCCGGGATGACGGTGCAGCCTATGCGCGCGGCGCCCCCTTCGACCATGAAGGCGGCCGGCGTAAAGTGATACGAAAAGCAGTTTTGCAGCAGGCCGCCGGCGCGCACGCCAGCCGCATACATGGGCCGAGCGAAGCGCCACCAGTCGGGACCGCGGCCTTCCGGGTCGAAGATGGGACCGGGCGAGACAAAAACGCGCGACAGGGCGTTTTTCGGCGTCGTGTTCAAGCCGCCGAACGGCAGCTGCGCGTGCTGCAGCTGCTTGAGGTCGGACTTGCGCGTGACGGGCAGCTGCGCCAGCGCGGCACGGCTGGTGATGCTGGCCGCATCAATGCCGTCGAGGATGCGGGCCCAGCCCGGCGCCGCTTGCGCGCGCGCGATCAGCTGCGGCAGGCCGGCCATCAATTCGCGTTCGCGCGCGTCGGGGGCGCGCGTTTCCAGACTGTCGAGCGTATCGGTCATGTTACGGATTCTCCAAGGTCAATTGCAGTTTTTTGGTCAGCCCGGCAACAATCAGGCGGTATGCGCGGTGCAGCAGGGCGGCCAGAGGGCATCGGGACTGGCGACCAGCACCTACCCGGCCCGTGCCAAGTAGGGCGCCGGACGCAAGCCGGGGCGGTCCGTCAGTTCCAGGAAGCGTTCCGCATCGACCTTGAAGCTCATGCCGCGCGTGCTGCGCGCTTCCGCGCCGCACAGGGCGAACAGCTTGCCGCCGACAGAAAACGCCAGCACGTTCGTCCATTTGATGTCTTCTGTCGCGCCGGGAAAGCCGCGGCAGACGGCTTTCGCCCGCTCCAGGTCCATGCCTTGCCTCCCGCGTCAGGCCAGCCAGCGCTTGCGGCGGCGGTAGAACTTCATGTCGCGGAAGCTCTTGCGCCCGGCGCTGGACACGCCCAGGTAGAATTCCTTGACGTCTTCATTGCTGGCCAGTTCCTGCGCCTGGCCTTCCATCACGACCCGGCCGTTTTCCAGGATGTAGCCGAAGTCGGCGTAGCGCAGGGCCACGTTGGTGTTCTGCTCGGCCAGCAGGAACGATACGTTTTCCTTGTGGTTCAGGTCCTTGACGATGCCGAAGATCTCTTCGACGATCTGCGGCGCGATGCCCATCGACGGTTCGTCGAGCAGGATCATCGAGGGCCTGGCCATCAGCGCGCGGCCGATGGCGCACATCTGCTGCTCGCCGCCCGAGGTATAGCCGGCCTGGCTGGCGCGCCGCGTTTTCAGGCGCGGGAAATAGTGGTACACCTTGTCCAGCGCGTCCTTCAATTCGCCGCGCGACAGGCTGCGCGTGTAGGCGCCCGTCAGCAGGTTTTCCTCGATGGTGAGGTGGCCGAAACAATGGCGTCCTTCCATCACCTGCGACAGGCCCCGCTTCACCAGCTCATTCGGCGTCAATTGATCCACGCGTTCGCCCTTGAACTGGACTTCGCCCTTGGTGACGTCGCCCCGCTCGCCGCGCAGCAGGGTCGAGATGGTTTTCAGGGTGGTCGACTTGCCGGCGCCGTTCGCGCCCAGGAGCGCCACGATCTTGCCCTGCGGGACCTGCAGCGACACGCCCTTCAAGACCAGGATCACGTGGTCGTAGATGACTTCGATATTGTTCACCGACAGGTACGGCGGCGGTGCGTCCGGCTTGATCGGGGTTTGCGTGGCTGTGTGGGTCATGGCTGCTTCGTTTTCATATGTGTTGGCGATGCTGTCGGATTACGCTTCGCTAATCCGACCTACGTGGATGCGGCGTAGGTCGGATTAGGCCGCGGGCCGTAATCCGACACCACCATCGGCAGCGATTTACTTCATGCACGCCGGCGTGATCTTTTTCTCTTCCGCGTACTTGTTCGAGGATTCCTCGACCAGCTTGCGCACCAGGGCCTTGTCGCCGACGATCCACTTCGGCGTGATGGCGGTCCATTTCTTGCCATCCCACTGCTGAACCTTCACGGCGCCCGAGCCTTCATGGTCGTCGCAGCTGGTTTTCACGGTGGGGAACATGCCCAGCGCGCCCACGGCTTTTTGACGCGCGTCGTCGACGTTCAGGTTTTCCAGGCCCCAGCGCATCTGCTCGCCCGTGATCGGTTTGCCCTTGCCGAATTTTTCCTGCGCCGTGCGGATCGCTTCCACCCACAGGATGCCGGCCGTCACGCCGCGCATGTGGTAGACGGAACCGATGCGCGACTGGTCCGACAGATTGCCCTTGCCGGAGGCGTAGAGCTTCTTGCGGATGTCGTCCAGCACGGGGTAGTTGCCGGGCGTGTTGAAGGTCATCGCCGTGTAGCCCTTGGCCGCGTCGCCCGATGGAATCGTGTCTTCCTCGGAACCGGCCCACCAGACGCCCAGCATCTTGTCGCGCGGGAAGCCGTTGCGCTGCGCCGTCTTGATGGCCACGGAATTCATCACGCCCCAGCCCCACAGGATCACGTGATCCGGCTTGGCCTGGCGGATCTGCAGCCATTGCGACTGCTGTTCGCTGCCTGGCGGCGCGACGGGAATTTTCACCAGCTCGAAGCCGTACTGTTTCGACAGCGCTTCGAGCACGGGCAGCGGCTCCTTGCCGAAGGCCGAATCGTGGTACAGGTGGACGATCTTTTTGCCTTTCAGCTTGTCCATGCCGCCATCCTTGTCGCCCAGGTATTTGATCATGGCGGCGGCCTGGCTCCAGTAGCTGGAGATCAGCGGATAGACATACGGGAAGACCTTGCCGTTGGCGGCGTCCGAGCGGCCGTAGCCGATCATGGTCATGGGGATCTTGTCCTGCGCCACGCGGTCGAGGATGCCGTAGGCGACGCCCGTGGACAGGGTTTCCACCAGAGTGGCGCCGCCCTGCTTGGTTTTCAGGCGTTCGTAGCATTCCACGCCGCGCGACGGGTTGTATTCCGTTTCGCACTCTTCCCAGCTGATCTTCACGCCATTCACGCCGCCGGCCTGGTTGACCAGGTTGAAGTAGTCGATGATGCCGCCGTAGAAACCGGAACCGCCGGCCGCGTAGGGGCCCACGCGGTAGGACGGCAGGGCGATGTACTGTTCCTTGTCCTGGGCTTGTGCGCTGCCGGCCATGGTGAGTGCGGCACTGGCGATGGCGGCGGCCAGCATGAGCGATTGGATGTGTTTCATTGTGTCTCCTCTTGTTTTATTTGGTTTTCAACAGAACCGACATCTGACTGCAAGGTACAAATTCTTAGTGCGGGAAAGGCCACAAACGCAGTTTCTCTTTCGCGATCTGCCACAGCCTGGCCAGGCCGTGCGGCTCGACGATCAGGAAGAAGATGATCAGCGCGCCGAACACCATCAGCTCCAGGTTCGACGCCACGCTGGTGGGCAGCGCCAGGCCGTGCGCGATGGTGTTCAGGAAGACGGGCAGCAGCACGATGAAGGCCGCGCCAAGGAAGGAGCCGAGGATCGATCCGACGCCGCCGATGATGATCATGAACAGGATGCGGAAGGACAGGTCCAGGTTGTACGCTTCCGGTTCCACCGTGCCCAGGTAGGCGTACGCATACAGGGCGCCGGCCACGCCGCAATAGAAGGAGCTGACGGCAAACGCCAGCAGCTTGGTGCGCATCAGGCGAAAGCCGATCACTTCGGCGGCCATGTCCATGTCGCGCACGGCCATCCACGAGCGGCCCACGTTCGAGCGGATCATGTTCTTGGCCATCAGCGCCATGCCGGCCACGATGGCCAGCACCAGCAGGTATTTGCTTTGCGGCGTGTCGAACTGGTAGCCGAAGATGCTCATCTTCTGCACCGTGATGACGCCCGAGGAACTGTAGTTGGTCAGGTACGGGATCTTGGTCAGGCACCAGACGACGAAGAACTGCGTGGCCAGCGTCGACGCTGCCAGGTAAAAGCCGCGGATGCGCAATGACGGCAGGCCGAAGGCGATGCCCACCATGGCCGCGCACAGGCCGCCGAGGATGAACGACACCAGCAGCGGCAGGCCGGGCAGACGGGCCATGAAGTTATACGAGGCGAACGCGCCCACGGCCATGAAGGCGGCCGTGCCCAGCGACAGCTGGCCCGCGTAGCCCGTCAGGATGTTCAGGCCCAATGCCGCCAGGGCGAAGATCAGGAACGGGATCAGGATCGCCGAGAGCATGTACGGCGAGGCGAAATACGGCAGGATGAACACGGCGGCGATCAATGTCGCCGTCAATGCCAGGCGGTCTTGCCGGATCGGGAAGATCTGGTTGTCCGCCTGGTAGCTGGTCTTGAACTGTCCTGCTTCACGGTAGATCATGGGGTGGTCCTTTGCTCGCTGTTGGGGTGTTTGTCGGGTTACGCCTTCGGCTAACCCGACCTACGCTGCTGTTGCTGCCTTATATGCGCCGGATGATGCGTTCGCCGAACAGGCCTTCCGGGCGCACCAGCAGGAACAGCAGGGCCAGCACGTACGGGAACCAGCCTTCGATGCCGCCGCCCACCATGGGGCCGAGGTAGACTTCGGCCAGCTTTTCCGAGGCGCCGATGATCAGGCCGCCGACGATGGCGCCTGGCACGGAGGTGAAGCCGCCGAGGATCAGCACCGGCAAGGCCTTCAAGGCGATGAAGGTCAGCGCGAACTGCACGCCGTTGCGCGCGCCCCACAGCAAGCCCGCCACCATGGCCACCAGGCCCGCCACGCCCCACACGACGGCCCAGATGCGCTGCAGCGGAATGCCCACTGCCAGCGCCGCCTGGTGGTCGTCGGCGACGGCGCGCAGGGCGCGGCCCACCTTGGTCTTCGAGAACAGCAGGGCCAGGCAAATTACCAGCAGGGCGCAGATGCCGGCCGCCACCACGTCGAACTGCGAGACGATGATATTGAAGTGGTCCATCAGGAAGGGCATCGGCACGTCTTCGATGGGCAGGTCCAGCTTGTGCACCTGCGAGCCCCACATCAGCTGCGCCAGGCCCTCGATGAAGAAGGTCAGGCCGATGGTGGCCATGAAAAGCGTGATCTCGGGCTGGTTGACGAGCGGGCGCAAGACCACTTTTTCAATCGCCATGCCCAGAGCTATCATGGTCACCATCGTCAGCGGAATGGCCAGCCACAGCGACAGGCCGAATTTGTCCATGAAACCCACACAGGTGAGGGCGGCGAAGAACACCATCGCGCCCTGCGCGAAATTGAAGACGCCCGAGGCCTTGTAGATCAATACAAAACCGATGGCCACCAGCGCGTACATGACGCCCGACAGCAGGCCGCCGATCAGCACTTCAAAGAAAAAATTGATATTCATACGGGTCCCGGGAATTAATGGCTCGTGCCAAGGTAGGCGTTGATGACATCCTGGTTGCTGCGCACCTCGTCGGGCGTGCCGTCGCCGATCTTCTTGCCGTAATCGAGCACCACCACGCGGTCGGAGATATCCATCACCACGCCCATGTCGTGCTCGATCAGCACGATGGTCGTGCCCAGCTGGTCGTTGACGTCGAGGATGAAGCGGCACATGTCCTGTTTTTCTTCCACGTTCATGCCGGCCATCGGTTCGTCCAGCAGCAGGATTTCCGGCTCGGCCACGAGGGCGCGGCCCAGCTCCACGCGCTTTTGCAAGCCGTACGGCAGGCGTCCCACGGGCGTCTTGCGGATGGCCTGGATTTCCAGGAAGTCGATGATTTCCTCGGCCTTCTTGCGGTGCTCGATTTCCTCGCGCCGCGCCGGTCCCCAGTACAGGGCTTGCAGCAGGAAATTCGACTTCATTTTCAGGTTGCGTCCCGTCATGATGTTGTCGAGCACCGTCATGCCCTTGAACAGGGCGATGTTCTGGAAGGTGCGGGCGATGCCGGACTTGGCGGCCGCATAGCAATCCATGCCGCGCCGGTGTTCGCCGCGGTAGATGATTTCTCCCTGCTGCGGGCGGTACACGCCGTTGATCACGTTGAGCATCGAGCTTTTGCCCGCGCCATTCGGGCCGATGATGGCGCGGATTTCATGCTGTCTGACGTCAAACGAGATGTCGGTCAGCGCCTTGACGCCACCGAAGGACAGCGAGATATTCTTCAGGTCGAGGATCACGGGACCGGTCTTGCGCGCCGTGCCGAAATGGGTCTCAGGTTCGTTCATTTGCATCGTGCTGTGCTCCATCATGCGGCCAGGCCCTGGGGCCGGTACGTTTTGCTGTCCCAGATCTGCAGGTCGGCGCTGGTCGAGCCGGTGCGGCCATCCTCGAACTTCACCTGGGTCTCGATGTACTGCGTTGCCTTGCCGTCGTACAGGGCGGAAATGAGCACCGCGTATTTTTCGGCGATGAATTTGCGCCGCACCTTGCGCGTCCGCGTCAGTTCGTCGTCATCGGGATCGAGTTCCTTGTGCAGCACCAGGAAGCGGTGCACCTGGGTGCGGTCCATCAGCGGATCGGCCGCCAGTTCCGCGTTGACCTGCTCGATGCAGTCGCGGATCAAGCCGTAGGTTTCCGCGCGCGCCGCCAGGTCCGTGTAGCCGGAATAGGCGATGCCGCGCCGCTCGGACCAGTTGCCCACCGCCTCGATATCGATATTGATGAAGGCGCACACCTGGTCGCGCGCATGGCCGAAGGCCACCACTTCCTTGATGAAGGGGAAGAACTTGAGCTTGTTTTCGATGTAGTTGGGCGCGAACATGGCGCCGCAATTCATCTTGCCCACGTCGGCCGCGCGGTCGATGATTTTCAAATGGCCTTCGGCGTCGAACACGCCCGCGTCGCCCGTATGGAAGTAGCCTTGATCGTCGATGACTTCGGCGGTGGCGTCGGGGCGCTGGAAATAGCCGCTCATGGTGGCGGGCGACTTCACCAGCACTTCGCCATTCGCCGCCAACCTGACTTCCACGCCCGGCGCGGGCAAGCCCACGCTGTCGAACTTGATATTGCCGTCCGGCTGCAGGCAGACGTAGGCGCAGGTTTCGGTGGAGCCGTACAGCTGTTTGAGGTTGACGCCGATGGAGCGGTAGAAGCGGAACAGGTCCGGGCCGATGGCGGCGCCGGCCGTGTAGGCGACGCGCACGCGCGTCAATCCCAGCACGTTTTTCAGCGGGCCATACACGAGGATGTCGCCCAGCCTGTAGCTGACGCGGTCCGCCAGCGAGACGGGCTTGCCGTCCAAAATCTGTGCGCCGCAGCGCCTGGCCACGTCCATGAAATGGCTGAACATGCGGCGCTTGATGCTGCTCGCGTCTTCCATGCGGATCATCACGCTGGTGAGCATGTTCTCGAACACGCGCGGTGGCGCAAAATAGCAGGTGGGGCCGATTTCGCGCATGTCGATCATCACCGTGTCGCCCGATTCCGGGCAGTTGACGGTGAAGCCGGCCACCATGGCCTGCGCCAGCGAGAACAGGCAGTCGCCCACCCAGGCCATGGGCAGGTAGGAGAGGATGTCCTCATTGTCGGTGAGCTTGTCGAAGGCGACGCAGCCTTCGCCGGCGGCCAGCAGCGCCGTGTGGCTCTGGCACACGCCCTTTGGCTTGCCCGTGGTGCCCGAGGTGTAGAGGATGACGGCCGAGTCGCTGCCCAGTCCCGCTGCCACGGCGGCGTCGAAGAAGCCCGGATGTTCGCGGTCGTAGGCCCGCCCCAAGGTCTGCAGGGCGGCAAAGGACATCAGTTCCGGCTGGCGGTAGTGGCGCATGCCCCGCTCATCGTCGTAGGCGATGTGGGCCACGTGCGGGTACAGCGCCTTGAGTTCCAGCAGCTTGTCGACCTGCTCCTGGTCCTCGACGATGGCGTAGCGGATCTGCGCATCCTGCAGCACGTAGGCCATGTCGGCGGCCGGCGCGTCCTGGTACAGGGGCACGGGCACGCCGCCCAGGCTTTGCGCGGCCAGCATGGCCCAGTACAGGCGCGGGCGGTTGTCGCCGATGATGGCCAGGTTCATGCCGCGCCGGAAGCCGATGGCGGCCAGGCCGCAGGCCAGTGCGCGCACTTCGTCGTTGACGTCGGCCCAGGTCCAGGTCTGCCAGATGCCCAGGTATTTTTCGCGAAAGGCGGGCTTGTCGGATCGTGCTGTCCCGTGTTGCAATAAGCGCCGCGGAAAAGTCGGCATTGCTGCTGTGGTATGTGTCTGCACCAGTGTCTCCCTGTTGCTTGTCTCAGGCCCCACCTCGTTGGATGGCGCTCTGTGTTTTTTATGTGTCAGGCGTTTGTGCAATGATAGTAGCTTGCGTTAGTTTGCCGAGTTGTCTTTTCGGGGACATTTACCCACTTTTCGATGGTGCATCGCACAATGACCAACCCTGATATCAGTCTCAAGGATGCCGTGCGCGCGGCCCACTGGGCACGGCTGCTCGACCCCGCTCAACTGGCGCGGGTCGAAGCGGATGTGTTTGAAACCTTCGTGCCGAAAGGCGGCTTTGTCTGCCGCAAGGGCGAGCCGGTGGACAACTGGATCGGCGTCATCAGCGGCATGGTCAAGATGAATAATTTTTCCGCCTCCGGCAAGGCCATGACCTTCATCGGCGTGCCGCCCGGCAGCTGGTTCGGCGAAGGTTCGCTGCTGAAAAATGAAATCCGCAAATACGACACCATGGCCCTGCGCGACACGCGCGTGGCGCGCCTGCCCGGCACCACCTTCCACTGGCTGCTGGAAACGAGCCTGCCGTTTACGCGCTTCCTGCTGATGCAGCTGAACGAACGCCTGGGCCAGTTCATCGGCATGGTGGAAAACGAGCGCCTGCTGGACCTGAACACGCGCGTGGCGCGCTGCCTGGCGTCGATGTTCAACTCGCATCTGTATCCGGGCGTGGACACCCTGGTACAGCTGTCGCAGGAGGAAATCGGCCTGCTGTCCGGCTCTTCGCGCCAGCGCGCCAACCAGGCCTTGCAGGTGCTGGAAAAAAAGGGCTTGCTGCGCCTCGATTACGGCGGCATCCGCGTGCTGGACCTCGACGGCTTGCGCCGCTATGAAGCCGATGATGCGGAATGAGGCCGCGCCGCCGGAACGGCCTGCAAGCGCCGGGCTAATCGCGGTATCATAGACGCTTCCCAGCACCGCACCTCTTCGCCGCCATGCAGACATCCGTTCAGAGTACCCCCGCTTCCCGTTTGACCGAGCTGCGTGCCGCCATGCGCGCGCAGCACATCGACGCCTGCATCGTGCCCTCGGCCGACCCGCACCTGTCCGAATACCTGCCGGCGCGCTGGCAGGGCCGCGAATGGCTGTCCGGCTTTACGGGCTCCGTCGGCACGCTGGTCGTCACGCAGGACTTTGCCGGCGTGTGGACCGATGGCCGCTACTGGGAACAGGCGGAAGACGAGCTGGCCGGCAGCGGCATCGTCCTGAAGAAAATCCCGTCCGGCGCCAGCGTGCTGTACATCGACTGGCTGGGCGAGACCATGCAGCCGGGGCAGACGGTGGCCGTCGACGGCGCCGTGCTGGGCCTGGCCAATGCGCGCCTGCTGCAGCAGGCGCTGGGCGCGCAAGTGACCTTGCGCACGGATATCGATGTACTGCACGCCGTCTGGCCGGAGCGTCCGGCCATGCCGGCCGCGCCCGTGTACGAGCACGCGGCCGGGTATCCGGCCCTGTCGCGCACGCAGAAACTGGCGGCCCTGCGCGCCAGCATGGCGAGCCACGGCGCCAGCGACCATGTGATTTCCACGCTCGACGACATCGCGTATCTGTTCAACCTGCGCGGCGCCGACGTGCACTACAACCCGGTCTTCCTCGCGCATGCTCTGGTGGGCCCCGAGCGTGCCACGTTATTCGTTGCCGACGGCAAGCTGCCGGCCACCCTGCGCGCCACCCTGGAGAGCGAAGGCGTGGACGTGGCCGCGTATGACCGTGCGGCCGCCGCGCTGGCCGCCTTGCCGGCCGGCGCCACCCTGCTGCTGGACCCGCGCCGCATCACCTACGGCACGCGCCAGGCCGTGGCCGATGGCGTGCGCGTGGTGGAAGCCATCAATCCCACCACGTTTGCCAAGTCGCGCAAGACGGACAGCGAAGCGGCTCACGTGCGCGCCGCCATGGAGCAGGATGGCGCGGCCCTGTGCGAATTTTTCAGCTGGCTCGATGCCACCCTGGCCGACCCGCGGCGCGCCCCGTTGACGGAAATCGGCGTCGACGAGCACCTGACGGCCGCGCGCGCGCGCCGCGCCGGTTTTGTCAGCCCCAGCTTTGGCACCATCGCCGGCTTCAATGCGCACGGCGCCATCATGCATTACCACGCCCATGCGGGCACGCAGGCGACCATCGAAGGCGACGGCCTGCTGCTGATCGATTCGGGCGGCCAGTATCTGGGCGGCACCACGGACATCACGCGCGTGGTCCCCGTCGGCACGATCACGGCCGAGCACCGGCGCGATTTCACCCTCGTCCTGCGCAGCATGATCGCGCTGTCGCGCGCGCAGTTCCCGCGCGGCGTGAAGTCGCCCATGCTCGACGCGATCGCCCGCGCGCCGCTGTGGGCCGAGGGCATCGACTTCGGCCATGGCACGGGCCACGGCGTGGGCTTCTTCCTGAACGTGCACGAAGGCCCGCAGTCGATTTCGCAGACGGCCATGCCGGAGCCGCAGACGGCCATGGAGCCGGGCATGATCACTTCCATCGAGCCGGGCATCTACCGCCCGGGCCAGTGGGGCATCCGCATCGAGAACCTGGTGCTGAATGTAGCGGCCGAAACGACGCCATTCGGCGAATTCCTGCGCTTCGAGACCTTGACCCTGTGCCCGATCGACACGCGCTGCGTCGAGCGCAGCCTGCTGCGCGACGACGAGGCGGCCTGGCTGAACGACTATCACGCCACCGTGCGCGCGCGCCTGGCGCCGCACCTGGCAGCGCCGGCCGATGCGCCTGCGCTGGCGTGGCTGGAACAGCGCACGGGAGCCATCTGATGCGCTCGACCCGCGCCACCTCCGCCATCGAGCGGCTGAAGGAACGCACCGGCCACCGCCTGTACACGATGGCGCGCACGGGCGACGAGCTGTTCTTCCTCACCGAAGGTCCCGGCTTGCCGCCTTTGTGCCCGCCGCTGGAACTGGACGCCTTTGTCGCCTTCGTCAATGGCCTGGGGCCGCAAAAGGCGCGCCGCGTCAGCAAGCTCGATGTGGCGTTTGAAAAGCAGCTCACCAAAAAGTCCCAGGACTAAATGCCGACCATCGACTTCCTGCGCGCCTACTGGTCACCGGCCGAGCTGGCGACGAATGGCGTGATCCTGCTCAACATGCTGGGCGCGCTGCTGCTGGGGCTACTGGTGGGCTACGAGCGTTCGTATCACGGGCGCGCGGCGGGCATGCGCACCTACAGCCTGGTGTGCATGGCCTCGGCCGCGCTGACGGTACTGGGCGGCTATCCCGAATTCTGGTACGGCGGCCATGGCGGCATCATCGGCAGCGACCCCACGCGCGTCATCCAGGGCATCGTCACGGGCGTGGGTTTCCTCGGCGCCGGGGTCATCATGCGCGAAGGTTTCAATATCAGCGGCCTGACGACGGCCGCCTCGATCTGGGCCTCGTCGGTGATCGGCATCATGGTGGGCATCGGCTTTTACCTGTCGGCCATGGGCCTGGCCTTCCTGTGCGCGATGGCGATGATTTTTCTGTCAAAATTGGAGAACTGGCTGCCGTCGCGCCACGCGGTGGCCATCACCATGCGCTTCCGGCAGGGTTTCATTCCCCGCGAAGATGCGCTGCGGCGCATGGCGGCCAAGCGCGGCTATGACATCGCCGGCGGCTCGCTGACCATCGGCAGCACGGACGGCATGCAGGAATGGCGGTTCGTCGCCATTGCGCATGGCAAGAACACGGGCGCCAGCCTGTCGGCCATGTCGGCCGAACTGGCCGCTTTCGACGGCATCGCCGGCTTCCAGCTGTCGCATGCCCGCAACTAGCCTGGACACCAGGCAGCACGCTGACAAGGATAAACATGGACGCACAGGCGCAGGCAGTACTCGATTTCTGGTTTCTGCCGCCGGATAACCCAGGCTATGGCCAGTCGCGCGTGGAATGGTTCCGCAAGGACGACGCCTTCGATGCGCGCATCGCCGAGCGCTTCGGCACCGTGATCGATGCCGCCATCGATGGCGGCTTGCGCGACTGGGAAGCGACGCCGCACGGCGCGCTGGCGCGCATCATCGTGCTCGACCAGTTTACGCGCAATGTCCACCGCGGCACGCCGCGCGCGTTTGCCGGCGATGAGCAGGCACTGGCGCTGGCGCTGTCTTTGACCGAGCAGGGTCTCGACCAGCAGCTGCCGCCGATGCTGCGCGCCTTTGCGTACCTGCCGTTCGAGCATGCGGAAGACCTGGCCATGCAGGCACGCGCCGTTGAATTGTTCCAGCTGCTGTCGCAGGCGCAGCCGGGTTTCGAGAGCATGCTCGATTATGCCCAGCGCCACCAGGAAGTCATCGCCCGTTTCGGCCGCTTCCCGCACCGTAACGCCATCCTCGGACGCGCCTCGACGCCGCAAGAGGTGGAATTCCTGCGCCAGCCGGGATCGGGTTTCTAGGCCATTCGCATGAACGTTACCCTGAATATCATCGGCGCCGGCCACGTGGGCCGCGTGCTGGGCCGGCTGTTTGCACAGGCAGAGGGCATTGCGGTGCAGGACGTGCTGACCCGCTCGATGGCCTCGGCGCAGGCCGCCGTGGCCTTCATCGGCGCCGGCACGCCTGTCGAGCGCTATGCGGCCTTGCGCCACGCCGACGTCACCATGCTGGCCGTGTCCGACGACCAGATCGGTCCCGCCTGCGCGGCGCTGGTGGCCGAGGGGCGGCAGGCGGGCGCCATCGTCTTCCACTGCAGCGGGGCGCTGGCGTCGAACGTGCTGCTGGCGGCCACGCAGGCGGGCGCCTCGGTGGCCAGCGCGCACCCGATCCGCAGCTTCGCTGATCCGCAGCAGGTGGCGGCCACCTTTGACGGTACTTTCTGCGGTGTCGAGGGCGATGCGCTGGCGCTGTCCTTCCTGACACCGGCCTTGATCGCCATCGGCGCGCGCCCCGTGCCCATCGATCCGGCCGCCAAGACCCTGTACCACGCCGCCGCCGTCTTCGCCAGCAATTACCTGGTGACGGTGCTCGATGCGGCCCTGCGCGCCTACCAGGCGGCCGGCATTCCCGAACCCGTGGCGCTCGAACTGGCGCAGCCGCTGGTGACGGAAGCGGTGGCGAACGTCTTCCGCCTGGGCGCGGCGCCGGCGCTGTCCGGCCCCATCGCGCGCGGCGACTCGGCTACCGTGCAACGCCAGCAGCAGGCGGTGCAGCAGTGGGATGCCGGCACGGGCGAGTTGTACCGGGCCCTGGTGGCGCCCACGCAGGAGCTGGCCAGGCGCAAGTCGCAGGTCTGAACGTCAGGCGGCGTGCACGCGGTTGCGGCCGCGATGCTTGGCCTGGTACAGCGCGCTGTCGGCGCGGGAAAAGAAGCCAGACTCGCTCTCTTCCGGCCGGTATTCGGCCACGCCCAGGCTGATCGTCACGGGCACGCGCGGCTCGGGCATGCCGAAGTCGTGCCGCTCGACGGCGGCGCGCAGGTTTTCCGCCACCTCCATCGCCTGCGCCAGGCTGCAGTCATTCAGCAGCACCAGGTACTCCTCGCCGCCCCAGCGCGTGACGACGTCGCTCTCGCGCACGCTGGCGCGCGCCACCTCGGCCACGCCGCGGATCACCTTGTCGCCCCACAGGTGGCCGTGCGTGTCGTTGACGCGCTTGAAGAAATCGATGTCGAACAAAATCGCCGACATCGGTTGCGCCGTGCGCCGCGACAGCAGCATGGCGCGCTGGAACAGCAGCTCCAGCGACTGGCGGTTCAACAGGCCTGTCAGCGCGTCCGTCGAAGCGATGCGCTCGATGCGGCGCTGGTAGCGGTTCACCGTCAGCAAGGTCAATCCCAACACCAGCAGGGTCACGCCAAAGCTGATGGCCAGGTTCAGGATGAACACGCCCTGCAGCGACTTGACCTCGTCGCTGACGTTCTGCTCGACCACCAGGTACCAGCCCAGTTCCGGAATGAAGCGCGAGTTGACGAGGATTTGCGCGTGCCCCAGCTGGTAGGACAGGTGCGTCGGCTCGCTCTGCTGGTTGATGATGCGCGCGGCGATGCTGCGCACACCGGGCAGGCTGCGGATATTGCCATGGCCGTCACGCATGCTCTTGCCCGACAGCACCAGGGTGCCGGCGCCATCGACAAAATAAATGTTGCGGTGGAAGCGCGCCTGGTAGCGGTCGATGATGTGGCTCATGGTGGCCAGGGTCAGGCCGATGCCCGTGGCGCCGATGAACTGGCCGTCATAGTCATACACCCGATGGTTGATGAAGATGGTCATGCTGTCGCGGTTGGCCATGTCCACGTCGACATTCGTTTCGTAGTCGCTGTTCTCCATGGCGCGCACGCGGTAGTACCAGATATCGCGCGTGGCTTCCGGGCTGACGGATTTCAGCGTGCCTTCCGCATAATAATATTTGCTGCTCTTGTCCGAGACGAGAAAGCTGGTGATGGCGCCGTATTTCTTCTTGACCTCGGCCAGGTAGCGCACGATCTGCGCCGGATCGCGCTCGCCGGCGAGTATCCAGTCGCGCACGAAGGTGTCGTGCGCCATCAGCGAGGAGATGAAGACGGGACGCAGCATGTCCTTCTGGATCTCGGAATAGATGTTGTCGCCCGTCAAAGGCAGGGTCTGGTCGGCGATGCCGTGCTCGATGGCCGTGCGCGACGCCAGGTAGCTGGCCAGGGTGGTGGCCAGGAAGCCCGCACCAAGGATCAGGGTCAGGAGGATGAGCAGGCGGTATTTGATCGACAGGAGACGCATGGAGACGAGGGAGACCGGCTGGCGGCCATCTTTACGCAAGCCAAAAGTATGCAGCAGGCCCCGTATTGATGCAATGATAACTAGCTTTATTGGCAATTTATGCTGGCGAACGCGACAAGATAACCACGACTTACCAAATAAAAGTGTCGATTTGTCGACAAAGATGCAAATAAGCAATAAGATTTAACGAGGGGAAGCATCGCGCATCACCCTGTCTTGCCGCCCGTTTCCGGCGCAGGGCGCCACGCGCAAGGAGTGTTGCATGTTATTTTTAAAGAGTACGTCCGTCAGCAAGGCCCCCGGCATTTATGAGGTCGATATCGCCGCCAAGCCACCCGGCAAGACTTTCGGCGTGTTTCTCGCCACGGATCCCGACAACCCGCCGCATGCCTTGCTGGGCCAGCTGAAGGCGCTTGGTTTCGAGAATACCTACAGTTCGCCCTATCTGCACAAGGACCAGGGCAAGGTGCTGGACCTGCATTTCCAGAAAGACGGCACCGACATCTTCAAGGGCTGGAAGACGGATGAATGCACGCATAACCTGGCGGCCGTCACGGCCCTGTTCCAGGAACACGGCATTGCCATCGCGCCGCGCGTGATGTCGATGGCGGAAGCCTACGCCTAAACGCCTATCAAAACCTACTGCGCGTCGGTATAGGCGGCCTGCGATGCTCACTGCCTCGGCGGCCCCGTGCATTCGCACAGCTCCGCTTCTCAGCCACCTCTCCCTTCCGCTCGCTACGGTGTTGTTTGGCGTTTTAAGTAGCTTCAACCTGCCTCCACGCCGATGTGATACAGCGCCCACGGGCAGCTGGCAAAACGCTCGGCCAGGGGCAAGGCCGCCAGGGCCGCGATGCGGTCCGCATCGTGGATCGCCCATAATGGCCCCAGGCCACCGAGCGCCATCGGCTGCCCGTCCAGGTGGGTGGCGACCAGCATGGGCTGCGCGCGCGCCTGCGCCAGCGTCAATGCCGCCGCATAGCCATCGACGGCGCGCAGCAGCAGGCGCGTCGCGCCATCCTCCGGCGCGCCGGCCGCCTTCAGCACCTCTTCCAGCAGCGGCCCGCGCAGGGCATGCACCTTGCCGTCGTATTCCAGAGTCGGGTGGATGGTGCGCGCAGGCAAGTTCATCAAGGCCGCGAAGTCGAACGCCCGCGCCCGCTCAAAGCTGATCTTTTGCTTGTGCATCATCTGGTCGCGCACGGCGTCGAACGGGCCCCGGTTGGGCTTGTCGATGCTGCCCGTGACGGTCAGCAGGGCCGGGCCGCGCGCGGCGGCCGGCGCGGCCCGCACGCGGGTGGACAGCGTGCCGGCGGCCAGGGCGGCGGCGAGAAACTGGCGTTTGTGCATGTCCCTCTCCTCTTCGTTGAAAATCCGGAATGTGCTTAAGTCTATCTTAAGTTCGTTCAACAGTTCGCATTTTGCGCTTATTGTCAGTTTGCAATTTTGGCTTACATCTTGTCACAGTTCTTACGGAATGGAGAAAGACGTAGCTTTTTTCGGCTGTTATTGTGTAGTCATCGCACTTCGCTGAACTGCGAATCCAGGCACGAATCCAGGAACATTCACTAATTGAAAGAGAGAACATGATGAAGAAGAAAATCCTGTTTGCAATGATCGCTTCCGTTACCGCACTGACCGGCATGAGCGCCGCGCACGCCGAAGGCGCCTATGTGGGTGCCGGCATCACGGGCAACCGTTATAACTTCGATATTCCTGGCGCCACCAGCGCTGATAATCACAGCGGCTACAAGGCTGGCGGCAAGATTTTCGCCGGTTACGATTTTGATAAGACCTGGGCGGTCGAGGGCGGCTACGCCGATTTCGGCAGCAAGGACTACAGCTACGTCACTGGCGCCGGCAACGGTGCCGTGAAAAGCGATTCGCACGGCTACTATCTGGCCGGGAAGGCCACCATGCCCGTGAGCGACAAGGTCGGCGTGTTCGGCAAGCTGGGCGTGGCCCGCGTCGACAATAGCCTGAGCGGCAGCGGCCTGTCGACCGGCGTGACGGGCGAGAACAAGACGGGCGTGTACGCCTCCGTCGGCGCCCAGTACGCCATCAACGAGAAAGTCTCGCTGACGGCAGAAGTGGAACACTTCGGCAAGAGCGCCGACCAGGGCCACAAGGCGACCGGCATCGCGCTGGGCGCGCGCTACAACTTCTAAAAACCTACTGCGCGGCGCGCTTTGCGGCCTCCGATGCTCACTGTGCCATAGCACAGCTCCGCTTCTCGGGCAAATGGGGGCGCCGAGCCGCGTTGCCGCTCGCTACGGTTAAAAACTGGAAGTATGCTGAAAAAAAAGGCAGTTACCGCGAGGTAACTGCCTTTTTGCATGGCCAGACCTAAACTTAGGTGGTCAGCGGCTTGTAGCGGATGCGTTTTGGTTTCGCGCCTTCTTCACCCAGGCGTTTCTTCTTGTCGGCTTCGTATTCCTGATAGTTGCCGTCAAAGAAGGTGACCTGCGAGTTGCCTTCGAAGGCCAGGATATGCGTGGCGATACGGTCGAGGAACCAGCGATCATGCGAAATGACCATGACGCTGCCGGCAAATTCCAGCAGGGCGTCTTCCAGCGCGCGCAGGGTTTCCACGTCCAGATCGTTCGACGGTTCATCGAGCAGCAGGACGTTGCCGCCCATCAGCAGGGTTTTCGCCAGGTGCAGACGGCCGCGTTCACCGCCGGACAGGTTGCCCACTTGCTTCTGCTGGTCCGAACCCTTGAAGTTGAAGCGGCCCAGGTAGGCGCGCGACGGCATTTCAAAACGGCCCACCGTCAGCATGTCGGCGCCGCCGGACACGTCTTCGAACACGGACTTGTTGTCAGCCAGGCTATCGCGGTTCTGGTCGACGATGGAGACGCGCGCCGTCTGGCCGATGGCCACTTCGCCGCTATCCGGGGTTTCCTTGCCGGTGATCATCTTGAACAGGGTCGATTTACCGGCGCCGTTGGGGCCGATGATGCCGACGATGGCGCCTGGCGGCACCGTGAAGCTCAGGTTATCGATCAGCAAGCGGTCGCCAAACGCTTTCGACACGTTCTTGAACTCGATGACTTCATTGCCCAGGCGCTCGGCCACGGGAATGAAGATCTCCTGCGTTTCGTTGCGCTTCTGGTATTCGTGCTCGGACAGCTCGTTGAAGCGGGCCAGACGGGCTTTCGACTTGGCCTGGCGCGCTTTCGGATTCTGGCGCGACCATTCCAATTCCTTCTGCAGCGCCTTCTGGCGTGCCGATTCCGTCGCTTCTTCCTGCTTCAGGCGGGCTTGCTTCTGGTCCAACCAGGTCGAGTAGTTACCCTTCCATGGAATGCCGTGGCCGCGGTCCAGCTCCAGGATCCACTCTGCCGCGTTGTCGAGGAAGTAGCGGTCATGGGTGATGGCCACGACGGTGCCGGGGAAGCGCAGCAGGAATTGTTCCAGCCAGTCGACCGATTCCGCATCCAGATGGTTGGTCGGTTCGTCGAGCAGCAGCATGTCCGGTTTCGACAGCAGCAGCTTGCACAGCGCCACGCGGCGCTTTTCACCGCCGGACAGCACGCCGATCTTGGCGTCCCATGGCGGCAGGCGCAGCGCGTCGGCGGCCATTTCCAGCTGCAGGTTCAAATTGCCGCCGTCGGAGGTCGAGATGATCGCTTCCAGGCGCGCCTGTTCCGTGGCCAGGGCGTCGAAATCGGCGTCTTCCTCGGCATACGCGGCGTACACGGCTTCCAGCTTGGCTTGCGCTTCAAACACTTCGCCCAGGCCCGATTCCACTTCCTGGCGCACGGTTTTTTCCGGATCGAGCTGCGGTTCCTGCGGCAGGTAGCCGATGTTCAGGCCCGGCATCGGCACGGCTTCGCCCTGGATGTCGGTGTCGATCCCGGCCATGATTTTCAACAGGGTCGATTTGCCGGAGCCGTTCAGGCCCAGCACGCCGATCTTCGCGCCTGGGAAGAAGGAGAGGGAAATATCTTTCAGAATCTGGCGCTTGGGCGGAACGATTTTGCCCACGCGATTCATGGTGTAGACGTAATTTGCCATTAGAAATCTCGGGTGATATACAAAGACGGACAGGATACGGTAAACGCCCGCTTCCGGCCAGCGCTGCGCGCTGCCGGGGCGGGCAAAGACGCGATTACGCCGCCAGGCGCGCGCGGCGGCTGTTCCACAGCCCTTCGGCCGCATACAGGGCCAGCGCCGTCCAGATGACGAGGAAGCCCAGCATGCGCTCGGGCGTAAACGATTCGTGGAAGACCCACACGCCGATCAGCAGCTGGCCCGTGGGGGCGATGTATTGCAGCAAGCCCAGCACGGCCAGCGGCAGGCGCCGCGCGCCGGCGGCGAACAGCAGCAGGGGAATCGCCGTGATGGGGCCGGACGCCAGCAGCAGCGCGCGCGTGGCGGACGACTCCGTATTGACGAAGCCGCTCTGGCCCTGCCAGCCCAGCCACAGCATGTAGGCCAGCGCCAGCGGGAACAGGATCAGGGTTTCAAACGACAGGCCTTCCAGCGCGCCCAGCGCGGCCGTCTTGCGCAGCAAGCCATAGCCGCCGAAGGTGGCCGCCAGCAGCAGGGCGATCCACGGCACCTGCCCCGCCTGCCAGGTGAGCCAGGCCACGCCGCAGGCGGCCAGGCCGATGGCCAGCCATTGCGCGCGGCGCAAACGCTCGTGCAGCAGCAAAAAGCCCAGCATGACATTCACCAGCGGCGTGATGAAATAGCCGAGGCTGGCATCGACCACGTGGCCGTTGTTGACGGCCCAGATATAGATGAACCAGTTGGCGGACAATAAAAACGCGCTGGCAACGAAGCTGGCCACCACTTTCGGCTGGCCGCGCAAGCTGCCCAGCCAGCTCCACTGGCGGCGGATGGTCAGCACGATGCCCAGGAACAGCAGCGACCAGACCATGCGGTGCGCAAGGATTTCCTGCGGTGCGACCTCGTCTATTGCATGGAAGTAGAGTGGGAACAGGCCCCAGCAGAGGAAGGCGAGGGAAGCGTACAGCATGCCTGGATTCATGATGGGGGCGCCGGAGAGTGGTCAGTCTGTCATTATCGCTGAAAACACCGGGGACTGCCCGGCGCCGCTGGCGAGGCGTAGAATGGCAGCAAATCAACGGCCGCCAGCCCGCCTGACGGCGCCGCAGCGGCAGAAAACAACGACCTTTGGGGCAGCCCGGAACCATGCAAAAATACTCTTGCTATTTGCTAATACCTATCATATTGTGCGATGCAACAAAACAAAAACGGGTGCAACCTTGACGTCGGAACACAAAAAAAGCGGCCTGGCCGGCATGACGCTGGCGGCCGTCGGCATCGTTTACGGCGATATCGGCACCAGCCCGCTGTACACCCTGAAGACGGTCTTTGATCCTGCCCACGGCCTGGCGCTGTCGCACGAAAATCTGCTGGGCATCGTTTCGCTGATCTTCTGGGGCCTGACCCTGATCGTCTCGCTCAAGTACGTGACCCTGGTGCTGCGCGCCGACAACCGCGGCGAGGGCGGCATCATGGCCCTGATGGCGCTGGTGCTGTCGTCCGTCAGCCGCCTGTCGCGCTGGCATTTCCCGCTGATGGTCATCGGCGTCTTCGGCGCCACGCTGTTCTATGGCGACAGCGTGATCACGCCGGCCATTTCCGTGCTGTCGGCGATCGAAGGCCTGGAAGTGGCCACGCCCGCCCTGAGCGCATACGTGGTGCCGCTGACGATGGTGGTGCTGGTGGCCCTGTACTCCGTGCAGGCGCACGGCACGGCCGGCATCGGCCGCTATTTTGCGCCCATCATGGTGCTGTGGTTTGCCTCGCTGGCCGCCATGGGCGTGGTCAACATCATCAAGTCGCCGCATATCCTGGCCGCGCTCAATCCCATCCACGCGGCCACTTTCCTGATGCATAACGGCTTTGTTGCCTTCGTGGCACTCGGTGCCGTGGTGCTGGCGCTGACGGGCGCCGAGGCGCTGTATGCCGACATGGGCCACTTCGGCAAGAAGCCGATCCGCATGGCGTGGTTCCTGATCGCCTTTCCCGCGCTGGCGCTGAATTACCTGGGACAGGGCGGCTTGTTGCTGGCCCATCCGGAAGCCGTGTCGAATCCGTTTTACCAGCAGCTGGGCGCGTGGAGCGTGTATCCGCTGGTGATCCTGTCGACCATGGCCACCGTGATCGCCTCGCAGGCCACCATTTCCGGCACCTTCTCGATGACCAAGCAAGCCATCGCGCTGGGCTTCCTGCCGCGCATGCGCGTGCGTCATACGTCGGAAAGCGAAATCGGCCAGATCTACATTCCTGCAGTGAACTGGCTGCAGCTGTGCGTGGTGCTGCTGGCCGTGGTCGGCTTCGGCTCGTCGGAAAACCTGGCCGCCGCCTATGGCATCGCCGTCACGGCCACCATGCTGTGCACCACCATCCTGACCTTCTTCGTCATCCGCTACCGCTGGAAGATGAACCTGGCCCTGTGCTGGGCCGCCACGGGTTTCTTCCTGATCATCGACGTCAACCTGGTGTCGGCCACCGCGCTGAAACTGTTCCACGGCGGCTGGTTCCCCCTGCTCCTGGGCTCGATCCTCTTCATCGTCATGCTGACCTGGAAGCGGGGCCGCCAGCTGGTGTTCCAGAATCTGGAAAAACATGCGATCCCGCTCGACGATTTCCTCTCGTCGTTGTTCATCGCGCCGCCCCTGCGCGTGCCCGGCACGGCCATCTTCCTGCGCGGCGAAACGGACGGCGTGCCGCATGCGCTGCTGCATAACTTGCTGCACAACAAAGTGTTGCATGAAAGAGTCATCTTCCTCACCGTCTTCATGCATGAAGAGCCGTGGGTGGCGCCGTCCGAGCGCGTGCGCGTGGTGGACCTGGGCCACCAGTGCTACCAGGTCAACGTGCATTACGGTTTCAAGGACGAGCCGGACATTCCCGATGCGCTGGCGCAATGCGCGCAACAGGGACTCGATTTCGAGATGATGGAAACCTCGTTCTTCATCGCCCGCCAGACCATCATTTCGACGCCGGGCGCCGGCATGATGCCGTGGCGCGAGCATTTGTTCGTCACCATGTCGCGCAACGCGCGCACGGCGGCCGATTACTACCAGATCCCCAGCAACCGGGTCATCGAACTGGGCACGCAGGTGGAAATCTAGCCGGGACGGAGCGGCGGCGTGGTCGTTGTATCAACGTTGTATTGACGCACCAATTGCCGCCGTGCTTACGTCTGCTTACAAACGGGGTACACGAGTCCTGTTACACTCCAGCCCGTACCGGTCCGCACCGTACGGGCCTCAGTCACACTCCAATATTTAAAGGGAAACCATGAAATCGGTATTTCAAATGATCGCCACGCTCGCTTGCGCAGTGGCTCTGACTGCCTGCGGCGCCGCCGCAAACACCGAGAAGCCGGTGGTGCTCGACCCGAATACGCAAGTGAAGGAACTCAGTTTCACCGACCCGGTGGTCGGCACCGGCGCGACGGCGGCAGCGGGCGATAATTTGTTGGTGACCTACACCGGCTGGCTGTATGACGCGAGCAAGCCGGACAACAAGGGCGCGCAGTTCGATGCGACCCCGACGGCTGCCGGTTTCAAGCTCACCCTGGGCATCGGCCAGGTCATCCTGGGCTGGGACCGTGGCCTGGTCGGCATGAAAGAGGGCGGCACGCGCATCCTGTCCATTCCGTATGACCTGGGCTACGGCAAGGCGGGCAGCCCGCCGAAGATTCCTGGCTATGCGGGCTTGCTGTTTGAAGTCAAGCTGGTGGCCGTGACGAAAAAGTAAGCACGCGCACGGTGACAGACAGAAGGGCGATTCCACGGAATCGCCCTTTTTGTTTTCACGGCGCTCAGGCCGGCGCCAGCTCCTGGAAGTAATACGTGGCGCCCCCCAGATTGGCTGGCGCATCATATTGCAGCACTTGCGTGCGGCGCAGCGCGACGGCGCGCTGAAGGCGGGACCATCGTAGACGAAGGTGTGGAATTCGCCATTTTCGCCGCAGGCGTCGACGCCGGGCGGCAGGTCGGTCAAAAAGGCGGCATCGAACTCGCGCCCGCAAAATTCGCGTGGCAGATGCTGGCCATTGATGCACACGACGATGGCCTTGAAGCCGGCGGCGAGAAATTCATCGACCAGCGCGCGCCGCGCTTCGCCCCACAGGGGCAGGTGCGCCGTCAGGCCGGCGCTGGCGCAGACCTTTTCTTCCCAGTCGCGGTGCGGCTGCAGGTCGATGTCGCCAAAGATGGCGTGCGCGATGCCCTCGTCCTTCGCGGCGCGCAGCATGGCGATGAATTGCTCCTCGTAGCTGGCCCAGCTGGCGTGATAGCGCTGCAGGCGCGCACCCAGGCTGGCCGCCTGCGCCTCGAGCAGTTCCGGCGGCACGCCGTGCGAGCGCGACTTGCGGCCATCTTCATCCATGGCCGTGATCAGCAGCGGCACGGCCATGCCGGCGTGGCGCGCGCGCCATAGCGCCAGGCAGGAATCCTTGCCGCCGCTCCAGGAAATCAGGGCCGTCGTCATGCCGCTGTACCCGCCGAAACGGCACGCAGCATGTCGATGTGCTGTATGCCGTCTTCATCGTAGGGCGCGCTGACGGTGACGAAGCCGAACGACTGATAAAAGCGTTCCAGGTACAGCTGGGCGCCGATGCGGATGGCGTGGCCCGGATGCTGCTGCTCGGCGCGCGCGATGCCTTCGCTTAACAGCTGCCTGCCGGCGCCCGTGCTGCGCGCCTCGGGCGCCGTCAGCACGCGGCCCAGCGACATTTCCACATACTTGGCGCCGGGCGCCAGCACGCGCAGGTAGGCGGCCAGCCGGCGCTGGCCGTCGACCGTTTGCCAGCCCAGCAGATGCATGGCTGGCTGGTCATATCCATCGAGGTCCGGGTACAGGCACTGCTGTTCCAGCACGAACACGCGCTGGCGCAGGGCCAGCACCTGGTACAGATCGTGGGGGCCGAGTGCGTCGAACGTGTTCCATTGCCAGCTGATCATGGGTCATCCTTGATTGAGAGTGGCCGTGATTTTACCGGCTTCACGCCGCCGGCGTGGGATGGCGCTGCGCCAAAGCAAAAATCCCCGGCGGCGCCGGGTGGCGTGGCCGGGGATGTGCAACGCGCAGGGGCGCGTTTCCTTCGATTACACGATCGTCAGGGTGACGTCGATGTTGCCGCGCGTGGCGTTCGAGTACGGGCAAACGATGTGGGCGGCGGCGACCAGCGCTTCGGCGGCGGCGCGCTCCATGCCGGGCAGCGAGATTTTCAATTCCACTTCGATGCCGAAGCCCGTTTCGATGGCGCCGATGCCGACATTGCCTTCGATGGACAGGTCCGCTGGCAGGGCGATCTTGTCGCGGCCGCCGACGAATTTCATGGCGCCGATGAAGCAGGCCGAGTAACCGGCGGCGAACAGTTGTTCCGGATTGGTGCCGACGGCGCCATTGCCGCCCAGTTCTTTTGGCGTGGTCAGCTTGACGTCCAGCACATTGTCGGACGAGACGGCACGGCCTTCACGGCCTCCGGTGGCGGTAGCTTGAGCGCGGTACAGGACTTGTTTGATCGACATGATGGTTTCCTTGCGTTAGTTAAATAGTTGACGACTAAATAGTGTGCTACTTTTTTCACGGGCTGTCGCCCCAGGATGTCCGTCTGAAGAAGTCATTCCGGCGTCCATGTACGCAATATATATCGTGCGCTATTTAATTGCAAGCGATTTTATTTCGCCCTCCATCGCCCAAGTCTTTTTTTCTTGCCTTTGTCGCCATTAATCGCCTTCCGTCGCATAATGGCCACCGTCGCCGGGGCCGGTGGTTATGCTGGCCCCACTTCAATAGCCTAGGAAAAAATCATGACCAGCTTCTTCTTTATCCTGCGCATCACCCTGGCGACGATGATCACGTACATCCTCGCCACCGCCATCCTGGTCGAGAATTTTCTGCGCCATGTCTTCGGGCAGACGGAAGGCTTTTTTGTCATCGTCGGCGCGCTGCTGGCCAGCGCCGTTGTCACGAACGCGTTTTCGCACGTGCGCCGCGTGCGCCTGATCGCAGGCAGTGTCAACGCCAGCACCCTGTCGAGCCGCCAGCGGCGCCAGATCGAGATCCCCTTCGAGGCGGGCGAAGCGTTCGATATGATCGATGCGGCCATCCGCGAATTGCCGGGCAGCGAAGTGGTCGAAAGCGCGCGCGACAGCCTGCAGGTGCAGGCCCGCGTGCGCCGCGCGGCGCCCTATACGGACACGGGCTTGCCGCGCATGCGCGTGCTGGGTTTCCTGGAACCGCGGCCGAACCAGATCCTCGCCACCGTCACGCCGAACGGCGAAGCGGGCAGCGTGACCCTGATCTGCGAACCGGCGCGCAATGCCTGGACGGACTGGTTCCTCGTCGACCATGGCAGCAATCTGGAAAACGCGGAAGCGGTGACGCGGGCCATCACGCGCCGCGTGGCGCAGCGCCGCCGCGGCGAACAGGCCGAGGCGCGCCAGACGGTGACGGAAAAGGAACTCACGGTCGCGAAACTGAGCCTGCTGCATGCGCAGGTGGAGCCGCACTTCCTGTACAACACCCTGGCCAGCGCGCAGCTGCTCACGCGCAGCGACCCGGCGCGGGCCGATGAAATGCTGGGCAACCTGATTTTGTACCTGCGCCACTCGCTGCCGCGCACGGAGCAGGCTATGTCGACCCTGGGCACGGAACTGGAGCGGGCGCGCGCCTATCTCGATATCCTGAAAATCCGCATGGGCGCGCGGCTGAACCTGCAGATCGAGGTGCCGCAATACCTGCGCCAGGCGGAGCTGCCGCCGATGATGCTGCAAACCCTGGTGGAAAACGCCATCAAGCATGGCCTGGAGCCGAAAAGCGGCGGCGGCACCATCTGGATCATGGCGCGCAGCGGCAACGGCACGGTGATCGTCACGGTGGCGGACGATGGCAAGGGCTTCAGCGACGATGGCGCCGGCACGGGCATCGGCTTGCGCAATGTGCGCGAACGGCTGCGCCTGACCTACGGCAACGCCGCCGCGTTTTCCATCCTCGCCAATTTCCCCGATGGCGTGACGGCCACCATCACGGTGCCCGACAGCACGGCGCAAGGAGTCTCGTATGGATCCGCTTGACCTGACTTGCGTCATCGCCGAAGACGAGTCCCTGCTGCGCGATGCGCTGGTGGCGATGCTGGGTGAACTGTGGCCGGCCCTGCGCATCGTCGCCGCCTGCGATGACGGCGGCACGGCGCTCGAGGCCATCGCCACGCTGCGACCCGATATCGCTTTCCTGGATATCCGCATGCCGGGCCTGACGGGCCTGGAAGTGGCGGCCGGCGCCTTGCAGGCCAGCCCCGCCACGCAAGTGGTGTTCGTCACGGCGTATGACCAGTATGCGATCGATGCCTTCGACAAGGGCGCCGTCGACTATCTGCTGAAGCCGATTTCCCGCGCGCGCCTGCAGGCGACCCTGCAGCGCGTGCAGGCGCGCGCCGCCAAGGGGGCGGCCAGCGACAGCGCCCTGGCCGGCCTGCTGCAGCAGCTGACGAGCGCCTTGCCGGCGGCCGCCAAGTCGCCGCCGCTGGTGTGGCTGACGGCCAGCAGCGGCAAGGATACGCGGCTGATCATGGTGGACGACATCGCTTATTTTCAGTCCGATACCAAATACACGGCCGTCATGACGGCCGAGGGCGAGGCGCTGCTGCGCAAGCCGATCCGCGAACTGCTCGACGTGCTCGATCCCGCCATCTTCAAGCAGATCCACCGCTCGACCATCGTCAACATGAAGGCGGTGGCGTCCGTCACCCGCGACGAAGTGGGGCGGGGAGTCCTGCGCCTGAAGACGCGGCCGGAAACCCTGGCCGTGAGCCAGCCGTTCATGGCGCTGTTCAGGAATATGTAGAGCTGCTCAAGCCGGGGTCAGACCCTCAATACCGCTAACGCCAGGCTCACCGTCAACGTGGACGGGGGTCTGACCCCAGAATTACTCCGCAGTTTCAAAACCCTCAAGCACATTGACGACATTGATGCCGATTTCCTTCACGGCATAGCCGCCTTCGAGGATGAAGGCGGTGGGCAGGTTCAGATGGGCCAGGCGTTCGCCCACGCGCAGGTAGTCGCCACTTTGCAGGGCGAAGTGCGAGAGCGGGTCGCCGACGAAGGTGTCCACGCCGAGCGAGACCACCAGCGCGTCGGGCGCGTACATGTTGATGCGCAGGCAGGCCGTCTCCAGCGCGGCGAACCAGCTGGGCGTGCTGCTGCCGGCCGGCAGCGGCAGGTTGACGTTGTAGCCGGCGCCGGCGCCGCTGCCCGTCTCGTCGGCGTGGCCCAGGTAGAACGGATATTCGTTGCGCGGGTCGGCGTGGATGGAGGCGAACAGCACGTCGTCGCGCGCATAGAAAATGCTCTGCGTGCCGTTGCCGTGGTGGTAGTCGATATCCAGGATGGCGACCTTGCGCGCGCCGTCGTCGAGCAGGTGCTGCGCGGCCAGGGCCGCATTGTTCAGGTAGCAGTAGCCGCCAAAGAAATCGCTGCCCGCGTGGTGGCCCGGTGGCCGCGTCAGGGCAAAGGTGGCCCGCTCGCCCAGGCGCAGCGCGTGCGCCGCGTTGACGGCGCAGTCGGCGCCCGTCTTGGCCGCCGTCCACGTGCCGGCCGTGAGCGGCGTGCCATTGTCCATCGAATACAGGCCCAGCCGGGCCGCGAAGTTCTCCGGCTCGATATCGTGGCGCAGGGTGCGCACGGGCCACACGGATGGCAGCGCGTCCTTGTTGGCGTTGTCGGGATCGAGCGCCAGCCAGTCGTGCCACGCATGGCGCAAAAAGTGCAGGTAGCGGGGCGTGTGGATGCGTTCCAGCGACGTCAGCGGCACGCCGTGCGGCGTGACGATGCGGCCCAGGTTGCGCCGTCCCAGTTCGGCCACCACCATGTCGACCCGCTCCGGCGTCTCGAAGCAGGGCACCATCTCGCCGCGAAACCATTCGAAGCGGCCCCGGTGCTGGCCGTGCAATTCATTGTAGAAGGTCAGCATGGGGCGCGTGGCGGGGCCTGGGCAGGATCAGGTGTGCGAGCACAAAGTGCTGGCGCGGTAGGCGGCGACGAAGTCGTCGAAGCTGCCGGCGGGTGCCGCTTCCATGGCGCGCTGCTCGGCCAGCGAGCTTTCGGCCAGCTGGTCGAAATACGCGCTTTGCTCGGGTGTGGGCGGATGCGTGCGGAAGTAGGCGGCGTGGCGCTCGCTCTGGCGCAAGCCGAAGGCGGCAAACGAGCCGCCGTTGGCGCGCAGCTCGGCCAGCACCTTGGCCGATGGCGTGGCATCGGGGTCGGCCAGTTTGCGCGCTTGCGCCGCCAGGCTGTCCGCATGCTGCGTGCCGCCCTGGCGCGCGTCGAGCAAGGCGGCCACGGGCGCGATGCGCGCCAGCAGTTCCTCGCCCCACGCCTGCAGGGTGATTTCCTTGCCGTCGCGGCGCAGGGTCAGGCCCGGCGTGCGGCCTTCCTTCACCGTGCGGGCGAAATTGTTGGTATAGCAGGCGCTTTGCTCGGCCGAGATGGGGCCGCTGTCGTCGAGGGCGCAGAACAGCAAAAAGGCGTCGAGAAAGCGGCCCGTCTCCAGGCTGATGCCCACCGGCTCGAACGGGTCGACATCCATGCAGCGCACTTCGATGTATTGCACGCCGCGCAGGCACAGGGCCTGGATGGGGCGCTCGCCCGTGCGGATCACGCGTTTCGGGCGGATGGTCGAATAGTATTCATTTTCGATCTGCAGCACGTTGGTGGACAATTGTATCCACTCGCCATCCTTTTTCGTGCCCAGCGCTTCATATGGCGGATACGGGTCGTTGACGGCGTGCGTGAGGGCGTTGACGTAGTCGTCCAGGCTGTTTTCGTGCGGACGCAGGCCCGACTGGGCATCGTTCTGGTAGCCCAGGTCGCTCATGCGCAGGCTGGTGGCGTACGGCAGGAACAGGGTGTCGTCGGACAGGCTGTCGAGCTTGTGCGCGCGACCGCGCAGGAAACCGGCCGACAGGGCCGGCGAGGCGCCGAACAGGTACATCAGCAGCCAGCTGTAGCGGCGGAAGTTGCGGATCGTCGCCAGGTAGCTTTCCGATTGCACGTCCTTGGCCGAGGCCGTCGCATGCGCGGGGCTGGCGCTGGTGTCCGGCTGGCTGGCCAGCACTTGCCACAGTTGTTCATCGAGCGAATAGTTGTAATGGATGCCGGCGATGCATTGCATGGCTTTGCCATAACGCAAGGCCAGGCCGCGCCGGTAGACATGCTTGAGCATGCCCATGTTCGAGGTGCCGTAATTGGCGATCGCGATGTCCGCCTCGGGCGGCAGCTGGCAGGGCATCGACTGGCTCCACAGCAGTTCGTCGCCGAGGCGGCTGTAGGCATGGCGGTGCACGGTGTCCAGCTTGTCCAGCGTGGTGGCGATATCGGCTTCGGCCGGCGTGATGAATTCAAGCAGCGCTTCGGCGTAGTCGGTGGTGATCTCGGGATGCGTCAGCGCCGAGCCCAGGGCGACGGGATGGGGCGTGGAAGCCAGATGGCCGGCGGCGTCGACGCGCAGGGTTTCACGCTCGATGCCGCGCAAGCCGCCCAGCAGCGCGCGGTTGGCATCTTCAGTCAGCAATGCCAGGCGGCGAGTCAACAGGTTGGGCAATTTGAGCTTCCTTTCTTGTGCAGCATATAAATAATTTGTGCTGAGATTAACCGAAAATTGGCAAAGGCGTCGGCGCCGGCCCAAAAAACGCCGCATCGCCAGCGTCCGCCCCATGGCACGGGGACGACGCTTCGGTCAGGAATTCGCTTGATATTTTAACAAACTGAGGGGGATCTGGCGCGTCGCTGGATCAAGCGACGCGCACAGCAATGCGGTCAGCCCAGGCGGGCGCCGCTGACCCGTTCGATGCCGGCCAGGTCTTGCCAGCTCTGCACTTTGCCGTAGCCGGCTTCGGCCAGCAAGCCGCGCACCTGTGCCGCCTGGTCATAGCCGTGTTCCATCAGCAGCCAGGCGCCCGACGCCAGGTGGCGCGCGGCGCCGGCGACGATGGTGCGCAGGGCCGACAGGCCGTCCGCATGGTCCGTCAGCGCGCCGGCCGGCTCGAAGCGCAAGTCGCCTTCGGCCAGGTGGCGGTCGCCGCTGGCGATGTAGGGAGGATTCGAGACGATCAGGTCGAATTTTTCCGTGCCCAGCGCTTCGAACCAGTCGCTGGCCATGAAGGTGATGTTGACGCCGTTGGCGCTGGCGTTGCGGCGCGCCACGGCCAGCGCCGCGCTGCTCACGTCGAGGGCCGTGACGACGGCGTCGGGCCGCGTATGCGCGAGGGCGACGGCGATGGCGCCGCTGCCCGTGCCCATGTCGAGCACCCGACCGCCCGGTGGCAGGCGCTCGAGCGCCAGTTCCACCAGCACTTCCGTGTCGGGGCGGGGGATCAGCACGGCGTCGCTGACGGCAAACGGCAAGCCGAAGAATTCGCGCTGGCCGACGATGTAGGCGATCGGCTCGCCCTGCAGGCGGCGCGCCAGCAGGCCTGACAAACGCTCGGCTTCGTCATGAGTAAGGACTCGCTCCGATTGCGTGATCAGGCTCACGCGCGACAGGCCCAGCGCGTGGCCCAGCAGGATGCGGTTGTCGAGCGGGTCGAGCAGGGGGCGGATTTGCAAGGCGCCGACAGTGCTGCCGGCGGGAATCAAGGTTTCTGGCATGGTGCTTTCAATTATTTCTTACGGCGCAACAAGGTCCACAGCAGGCCGATGGCAAAAATGGCAAACCAGGCAAATGCCCACTGCGGGATCGACAGGCCGAAAAATGGCTCGCCCGCGCTTTCGCAGGCGCCATACGATTCAAACATGAAAGGCATGAGTTCGGCCGTGAAGACCTTGTTCAGCGCCGTTTCCACGGGGTCGATGCCGCACGAGAAGCCGGGGTTGGCCAGCACGTACAGGTGCTTGGCGCCCACGCCCAGGCCGCCCAAAGCCGCCAGCAGGCCGACACTGGCGCCGATCTTCGGACGGTTGGCCGCCGCGCCCGCCAGGCAGGCGATGGCGATGGCGAGGAACAGGTAGCGCTGGATCACGCACAGCGGGCAGGGTGCCATGTTCATGGCATGCTGCAAATACATGGCCACGCCCAGCATCAGGAAACACAGGGCGGCGATCAACAGGAGGACGGTGCGTGAATTTTTCATGGGCGACACGGTGAGGTGGATGGAATCGAGCTACGCATTCTCGCACAAGGGCCGATTTTTGTTGCTTAGCCGCTACTTAAACCCTTGATCTGGCTGGGCGCTTTAAAAAGTGTTCAGGGCGAGGCGCAGCGCCGCAGGCAGTACGAAGGTACGGCCAGGCGCTGCAACGCCGCCATGGACGCTTTTTAATCGCCCAGCGCTGCTAAGAGCTCCGCCTGGTGCTCTGCCGCCAAGGCATTCGTCAGCTCCGTCAAATCGCCATCCATGATGAAGTCCAGCTTGTACAACGTCAGGTTGATGCGGTGGTCCGTCAGGCGCCCCTGCGGGAAGTTATACGTGCGGATGCGTTCGCTGCGGTCGCCCGAGCCGATCAGGCTCTTGCGGGTGGCCGCTTCCTTCGACTGCTGTTCGCGCAGCTGCACGTCCTTGATGCGCGCGGCCAGTACCTTCATGGCTTGCGCCTTGTTCTTGTGCTGGCTGCGGTCATCCTGGCACTCCACCACGATGCCGGTCGGCAAGTGGGTGATGCGCACGGCCGAGTCCGTCTTGTTGATGTGCTGCCCGCCGGCGCCCGAGGCGCGGTAGGTGTCGATGCGCAGGTCGGCCGGGTTGATGTTGACGTCTTCCACTTCATCCGCTTCCGGCATCACGGCCACCGTGCAGGCCGACGTATGGATGCGGCCCTGGGTTTCCGTGGCCGGCACGCGCTGCACGCGGTGGCCGCCCGATTCGAACTTCAGCTTGGAATACGCGCCATTGCCGACGATGCGCACGATTACTTCGCGGTAGCCGCCCAGGTCGGAATCTGACGAGGACACCAGTTCCACCTGCCAGCGGTTGCGTTCGGCAAAGCGCGTGTACATGCGCAGCAGGTCGCCGGCGAACAGGGCGGATTCGTCGCCGCCCGTGCCGGCGCGAATTTCCAGGAAGATGTTGCGCTCGTCGTTGACGTCCTTCGGCAGCAGCATGGTCTGCAGCTCGCGCTCCAGCTGCGCCATGGTGGCTTTCGCCGTTTCGATCTCTTCCTGGGCGAATTCCTTCATGTCCGGGTCGGCCAGCATGTCCTGCGCTGTGGCAATGTCGTTGCCCGCTTCCTGATAGGAGCGGTACAGGGCCACCAATGGGCCCAGTTCGGCATGCTCGCGCGTCATCTTGCGGTAGCTGTCCATGTTGGACGTGGCGTCCGGGTGCATCAACAGTTCGTCGAGTTCAACCAGGCGGTTCGCCAGTTGATCGAGTTTGGCCAGCATGGATGGTTTCATAGCGATTCGCGGTAAAGAGTGTAGGGAGAGGGCGGGTCAGGCAAGCCCGGCAGGCGGGCAGGGGCGGCCGCGCGCGGGCGGCCAGCGGGGCAGCGCTAACGGCGCGGGCGGAACAGTTTCGGCAGCAGGGTGGCCAGCTGCTTGCGTTCGTCGCCTTGCGCGTGATGCAGCGCCTGCTGCGGACCGTGCAGGAACTTGGCCGTCAAGCCTTTCGACAGGGCTTCCAGCACGGCGTCGACGTCGGCGCCCTTGGCCAGCATCTTGCGCGCCCGTTCGACTTCCATCAGGCGCAGTGCTTCGCTGCTTTCATGCAAATTCTGGATGACGGGTACCATGGCGCGGTCATCGACCCAGCTCATGAAGGATTGCACGCGTGTCTCGATGATCGATTCGGCTTGCGCCACGGCCGCCTGCCGGCTTTCCAGGCCCGTCTGCACGACCTTGCCCAGGTCGTCGACCGTGTACAGGAAGACGTCGTTCAGGCGGCCCACTTCCGCTTCGATGTCGCGCGGCACGGCCAGGTCGACCATGAACATGGGCTTGTGGCGGCGTGCCTTGATGGCGCGCTCGACCAGGCCCAGGCCCAGCAGCGGCAAGGATGACGCCGTGCACGAGATGACGATGTCGAAGCGGTGCAGCTGCTCCGGCAGGTCCGCCAGGCGGATGGCCGTGCCGCTGAAGCGGTGCGCCAGTTCCTCGCCCCGCTCCATGGTGCGGTTGGCAATGGTGATGCTTTTCGGATTTTGCGCCGCGAAGTGCGTGGCGCACAGCTCGATCATTTCGCCGGCGCCGATGAACAGCACGTTCTGCTCGGCGATCTTGTCGAAGATGCGCTGCGACAGGCGCACGGCGGCGGCCGCCATGGACACGCTGTGGGCGCCGATTTCCGTGCTGCTGCGCACTTCCTTGGCGACGGAGAAGCTGCGCTGGAACAACTGGTGCAGATACGTGCCCAGGCCGCCCGCCTCGTCGGCCGTGCGGATGGCGTCCTTGATCTGGCCCAGGATCTGCGTTTCGCCCAGCACCATCGAGTCGAGCCCGGAGGCGACGCGGAAGGTGTGGCGCACGGCATCATGCTGCGGCAGCATATACAAGTGGGGCCGCAGCTCGCTGTAGTTCAACTGGTGGTAGTCGGCCAGGAAATGCGCGCCCGCGTCGAGCGGATTGGGCACGTGGCTGGCCGCATACAATTCCGTGCGGTTGCAGGTCGACAGGATGGCCGCTTCGTCGTTGTCGCGCAAGTCGATGCGCTGGAACCAGGTGCGCGCCGCCATCACCGCCTGGCCCAGATGCTCAGGCGCAAACGCCAGCTGTTCGCGGAGCGACACTGGTGCGGTGGTGTGATTGAGGCCGACGGCGAGCAGTTGCATTTCAGGGCTGTTGGGAATTCTTATGCCGACATTATAGCGCTTTGTGCCCGCTCTTTGAGCAGCCCGCCTGTTTTCGCCCTGATGCGCCGCCGTCACCCCCCGAGTTTTTCCAGGCGGTAGCCATAACTGTAGACGGGCACGAGGCGGTAGCCGTGTTCCGGTTTCAGCTGCAGTTTGTTGCGCACGCGCGAGACGTGGGTATCCATGGTGCGCGAAGGCAAGGCCGTATCGCGCTGCCACACGGCTTCGTGGATGTAGGCGCGCGACAGGGGCCGGCCCAGGTTGCGGAAGAACAGCAGCGCCAGGGCGAATTCCTTGTGCGTCACGTCCAGTACTTCGCCATCCATCAGCAGGCGGCCGGGACGGGTTTCAAAGGTGTAATGACCGAATTGCAATTGCTCGGCGCCGTTCTGGGCCGGATACGCCACGCGCAGCAGCGCCTGCGTGCGCAGGGTCAGTTCGCTGCGGCGCAAGGGCTTGATCATGTAGTCGTCGGCGCCCGCCGTCATGCCCGCCACCACGTCGTCTTCGCCGGAGCTGTTGGTCATAAACAACACCGGCGCCTTGGGCGCCAGTTTCTCGCGTGCGCGGCGCAGCACTTCGGCGGCGTCCAGGTCGCTGACATGCCAGTCGAGGATGAGCATGTCGCAGCTGTCCTTGCGCAGCTGGCCCAGCATTTCCTTGCCACTCTGAAACTCGTGGCAAGCGTGGCCGGCGGCGGTGAGCACCTGGCAGATCAGTTCTGCCTGAGTATGGTCGCTATCGAGTACGGCAATTCGCATAATTGGCTGGAATGTGTAGCAACAAACAGACGGTCCGCTCTGCTTATCGTAATGTTAAGGAATGCTCTAGTGAAATATAACAGAGATTGCAACTGTGTCCAGTGAAATCGGCGGGCAGGCCCTTTACGCTACACTTGTTCATCGACCTCATTGCGGAGAAACGGCCATGTCCGACAAAAGCACCACCGATTGGACCCTGATACCGGCCAGTCGTGCCGAAATCGAGCAAGTGCGCGAGCGCTGCCGGCGCCTGGTGCAGCGGCGTGCCATGATGTCGGCCGGCGCCTCGGCCATCCCCATTCCCGGCATCGACCTGATGTCGGACGTGGGCCTGTTTTCCATGCTGATCAACGATATCAACCACGAATTCGGCCTGACGCCCGAACAGATCGAGCGTCTCAACCCGCAGTTCAAGCTGATGGCCTACCGGGCGGCGGTGGGCATGGGCGGCATGCTGGTGGGAAAGCTGGTGTCGCGCGAACTGATACTCCAGCTGCTCAAGCGCAGTGGCGTCAAGATCGCCACCAAGCAGGTGGCGCGCTTCGTGCCGTTTGCCGGCCAGGCGGTGGCGGCGGCGATCGGCTATGCCGTGTTCCGCCAGATCGGCAACCAGCATGTGAATGCCTGCGCCGCGGTGGCGCAGGAGTTGCTCACGGTGCGGCCGGATTAGCCTGGAGCGCCCGTCCCGGGCGTGGCCAGGAGGGGCGAAAGACATCAGGCGTCAGGCAAGACCACGTTGACGTCGAGTACTTCCAGGTTGCCCTGGCGGTCCAGCGAGATCTTGATATCGTCGGCATTGACCTTGGTGTATTTGGAAATGACGGCAATCAGTTCCTTGTGCAGGGCGGGCAGGAAGTCCGGACCATCGCGTCCGCTGCGTTCGCGGGCGATGATGATCTGCAGGCGTTCCTTGGCCGCGGTGGCCGTCTTCGGCTTGGGGGGGAACAGGAAAGAAAGCAAGGCCATATCACTTCGCCCCAAAAATGCGCTGGAGTAATCCAGGCTTTTCATAGTTGGTAAAGCGCAACTCGACATCTTCGCCGAGGAAACGCGAGACCACGTCTTCATAGGCTTGCGCCACGTCCGTGCCCTTGAAATGGATGGCCGGATTGCCCTGGTTCGAGGCGGCCAGCACTTGTTCCGATTCCGGGATGATGCCCACCAGCGGGATGCGCAGGATTTCCTGCACGTCCTGGTAGGACAGCATTTCATCCGATTCCACGCGTTTCGGCGAGTAACGGGTAATCAGCAGATGTTCCTTGACGGGCTCGCCGCCCGTCTGCGCGCGGCGCGACTTGGCTTGCAGGATGCCGAGGATGCGGTCCGAATCGCGCACCGACGACACTTCCGGGTTGGTGACGATGATGGCTTCGTCGGCAAACGTCAGCGCCATCAGCGCGCCATGCTCGATGCCGGCCGGCGAATCGCAGATGATGAACTCGAAACCCATGTTGATCAGGTCGTTCAACACGCGTTCCACGCCTTCTTCCGACAGGGCATCCTTGTCGCGCGTCTGCGAGGCGGGCAGGATGAACAGGTTGTCGCAGTGCTTGTCCTTGATCAAGGCCTGGTTCAAGGTTGCTTCCTTGTTGATCACATTGATCAGGTCGTAGACGACGCGGCGCTCGCAACCCATGATCAGGTCGAGGTTGCGCAGGCCCACGTCGAAGTCGAGCACGGCTGTCTTGTGGCCGCGCATGGCCAGGCCAGTGGAAAAACTGGCGCTAGAGGTCGTCTTGCCGACACCGCCCTTGCCGGACGTCACAACAATAATTCTTGCCACAAATAATCCTTTTCAGATATCTCTTGAATTGTGCAGCTTAAGAGCGGTTCACGGGAGTGACCGGATTGACAGAGTGTATATCGATTCTGTCTCCAGCCAAACGAATTTGCGCGGGGCCGCGCGCCATTTCCGGGGGGAAACCATCCTCGAACGTGCGGTACACGCCGGCGATCGAGACCAGTTCCGGTTCCATGGCCAGCGCGAAGATGCGCGCCTGGGCATTGCCCGAGGCGCCCGCCAGCGCGCGGCCGTACAGCGAGGAATACACGTGGATGCTGCCGTCGGCGATGATTTCGGCGCCATTGTTGACGACGGCCGTGATGATCAGGTCGCAGCCGCGCGCATAGATGCGCTGGCCGGCCCGCACGGGCGTGTCGACCACCATCACCTGCGCGTCGGCGCCGGCCAGGGCGGCGGCCGTCGGGCCATCCTTGGGCGGCGCATCGTCGCGCGTCTTGCCGCTGTCCAGGCTCAGGCCTTGCGCCAGGATGGCCTCGTGCATTTCGGCCGGCGCATTGCGCACGGCCACGGCATTCAAGCGGTATTTTTTCAGCAGCGCCACCAGGGCGGCCCAGTCGACGGGCGCGGCGCCGGATGGCAGGGCGGCCACGTCCAGCACGGCCAGGTCGTCCTCGAAAAAGTCCGCCACGCCTCCCGTCATGTCATGCAAGGCGGCATCGAGTGCCTGCGTATCGGCGCTATGCAGGATGGCGGAGACAGCGACGACGGTGGAAATCTTGATTTCGATAGGCTTCTGCGACGGGCTTTTGGACATAAACATTTATCAAGGTGAAACTGCGGCAGGCCGACTGTTCCGTACGGCAACAATAGGGAGCAGTAAATTTCTTGCATTCTACTGCAAAAAAATCGCCGTCAGGGGCCTGGCGTGCGCTATTCCGCAGGGCAACAAGCACTTCCCTTCAAAAAACCAGGGCGGCATAGCGGAAAACCGCCGCGCCGCCCTGAAAGCAGCCAAGAATGCGGCTTGAGCGCGCCTGATAAAAGCGGCCGCGCAGCGCGATTGCCTGCCGACGATGCCCACTGTACTTGCATACAGTGGCGCTGCCGGGCTCCGCCGCCGCCCGCCATGGGGACGCCAGGCGCGCGGTGGCCTTGTCTGCTGGCCTTGTCTTTTGACTACGCCGCGCGCATCTGCCGTGCCGCCGCCACCATATTGCGCAAGGCCGCCTCCGTTTCCGCCCAGCCCCGCGTCTTCAGGCCGCAGTCCGGGTTGACCCAAACATTGGCCGGCGGGATGACGGCGCCGGCCTTTTGCAGCAAGCGCACCATGTCGGCGGTCGCGGGGATGCGCGGCGAGTGGATGTCGTACACGCCGGGGCCGATCTCGTTCGGGTACCGGAATTGGCCAAAGCCCGCCAGCAGTTCCATGTCCGAGCGGCTCGTCTCGAGGGTGATCACGTCCGCATCCATGGCGGCGATCTGCGGCAGGATGTCGTTGAACTGCGCGTAGCACATGTGCGTGTGGATCTGCGTCGCGTCCTGCACCACCGAGGCGGCGATGCGGAAAGCGCGCGTGGCCCAGTCCAGATAGGCGTCCCGTCGGCCGCGGCGCAGCGGCAAGCCTTCGCGCAGGGCCGGTTCGTCGATCTGGATGATGCCGATGCCGGCCGTTTCCAGGTCGGCTACCTCGTCGCGGATGGCCAGGGCCAGCTGCAGCGCCGTGGTGGCACGGGGCTGGTCGTCGCGCACGAACGACCATTGCAATATCGTGACGGGGCCCGTCAGCATGCCTTTCACGGGTTTGCGCGTCAGGCTTTGCGCGTGCACCGTCCATTCGACCGTCATGGCGGCCGGGCGCTGCACGTCGCCGTAGAGGATGGGCGGCTTGACGCAGCGCGAGCCGTACGACTGCACCCAGCCCAGGCGGGTAAACACGAAGCCATCGAGCTGTTCGCCGAAATATTCCACCATGTCGTTGCGCTCCGCTTCGCCATGCACGAGCACGTCCAGGCCCAGGGCTTCCTGGCGGCCCACGGCGTGGGCGATCTCGGCGCGCATCTGCCGTGCGTAGTCGGCGGTGCTGAGTTCACCCCGCTTGTGGCTGGCGCGGGCGGCGCGGATGGCTGCCGTCTGCGGGAAGGAGCCGATGGTGGTCGTGGGGAAATCGGGCAGCTGCAGGCGCGCGCGCTGCGCCCCCTGGCGCTGGGGGAAACGGGACGCGCGGCGGTCGATGCCGTGCGCCAGGGCCTGCAGGCGCTGCGCCACGGGCGCCCGGTGCACGCGGGCGCTGGCGCGGCGGCTGGCGATGGCCAGGCGAGCAGCGGCCAGCGCGGCGATATCAGGCTGGCCTTGCAGCGCGCCCTTGAGCAGGGACAATTCCGTGAGTTTTTCCGTGGCGAACGCCAGCCAGGTCCGAATTTCCCCGTCGAGTTCCGTTTCCGCTGCCAGGCTGAACGGCACGTGCAGCAGCGAGCATGACGGTGCCAGCCACAGGTGGCCGTTGCGCCTGGCCGCCAGCGGCTGCAGCACGGCCAGGGCGGCGTCGAGGTCGGTGCGCCAGATATTGCGCCCGTCGACGATGCCGATCGACAGCACTTTGTGCGCGGGCAGCCAGTCCGTGACGCTGACCAGTTCCTGCGGCGCGCGGATGCCGTCCACGTGCAGGCCGGCCACGGGCAGGCGGCAAGCCAGGCTGAGGTTTTCTTCCAGCGGCGAAAAATACGTCGCCAGCAGGATATTCACGCCCACCTGGTTCAGCTGCCAGTAGGTGCTTTCAAAGGCGCTGCGCCACGCGTGGGGCAAGTCCAGGCCCAGGATGGGCTCGTCGACCTGCACCCAGGCTACGCCCTGCTGCTTGAGGCGGTCGAGCAGGGCGCCGTAGACCGGCAGCAATTGTTCCAGCAGGGCCAGGCGGTCGAAACCAGGCGTCTTTTCCTTGCCCAGCCACAGGAAGGTGAGGGGGCCGATGAGGGCCGCCTTGACCTGGTGGCCCAGCGCCTGCGCCTCGGCCACTTCATCGAACAGGCGCTCGCAAGCCAGCGAAAAGCGCGTCAGCGGTGAAAATTCGGGCACCAGATAATGGTAGTTCGTGTCAAACCACTTGGTCATTTCCAGCGCCGGACTGCCGCCGGCGTGCTGATGGTGCGCGTGGCCGCAGCCGGCGTGTTCGGCCTGGCAGGCGTCGCCGCGCGCCATGCTGAAGTAGCGCGACAGGGGCGATTGCTGCGCATCAAAGTGGAAACGGGCCGGCTCGCAGCCCAGCAGCTGGATATGGTTGGCCACCTGGTCATAGAAGGCGAAGTCGCCCACGGTGACGTGCTCCAGGCCGGCGTCGCGCTGCAGCGCCCAGTGGCGCGCGCGCAATTGTTGCCCCGTGGCTTCCAGTGCCGCCTCGGACAGCTCGCCGCGCCAGTGGCTTTCCAGCGCCGCTTTCAATTCGCGCGCGGCGCCGATGCGGGGAAAGCCAAGAATGTGGGTGTGCACGGTCATGATGTCATCGAGATTTAATGTGGATGCGCTAGAGTGTGCGGCAATCTGGTCTATAATCAAAACGAAACATTTTGCCGAATAACATGAAAATAATTCACGCATATCACTCATTTCCCCGATGCTAGAAATCCGCCACCTGCGCACCCTGAGTGCCCTGCGTTCGTCCGGCAGCCTGGTGCGCGCCGCGCAGCTGCTCAACCTGACCCAGTCGGCGCTGTCGCACCAGATCCGCCTGCTGGAAGAGCGCTACAACGCGCCCTTGTTCGAACGCAAGTCGATGCCGATCGCCTTCACGGCCACGGGCAGCCGCCTGCTGGAGCTGGCCGACAAGCTGCTGCCCGAGATCGAACTGGCCGAGCGCGACGTGGCGCGCCTGTCGCAGGGCGACAAGGGGCAGCTGCGCGTGGCGCTGGAATGCCATACCTGTTTCGACTGGCTGATGCCCGTCATGGATGCGTTCCGCCAGCGCTGGCCGGAAGTGGAGATCGATCTGGTCTCCGGCTTTCACAGCGAGCCGGCCGACTTGCTGCGTTCGGGCGAGGCGGACCTGGTGATCGGCTCGCCGTATGGCCCCGATTTCACCGTGTTTCCCCTGTTCCGCTTTGAAATGCTGGTGGTGATGGCGCAGAAGCACCGGCTGCAGGCGCAGCGCCGGCTCGCGGCGGCCGATTTTACGGGCGAAACCCTGATCACCTATCCCGTGCCGGAAGAGCGCATCGATTTGATCCGCGAAGTGCTGCGGCCGGCGGGCATCCAGTTTGAACGCCGCACGGCCGAATTGACGGTGGCCGTGCTGCAACTGGTGGCCAGCCGCCGCGGCATCGCCGCCTTGCCGAACTGGGCCATCAAGAATTATGTCGATTACGATTACGTGGTGGCGCGCCCCGTGGGCGAGCATGGCCTGTGGAGCGACCTGTATGTGTCCGTGCCGGACCCTCTGCAGGACAAGGCGTACGTGCGCGATTTCGTCAGCGTGATACGGGAACAGTGCGCAGCGTCGCTCGATGGTATCAAGTTGTTGTCTTGATCAACGTTGAATTGGAAACAAACCAACAGAAAACCTTGAGCTATATCAAGGTTCAGCAATGAACCACCGCTTACAGTTGAGCACTGTGCGGCGCAACATGGCACCGCCTTCACATTGGAGAGGAACACTATGTTTTCATTTTCCGAGCAATGGACACTGGCCGGCAAGGCCGTGGTGGAAGCGCAATTGATCAGCGCGCAGGCATATGCGCAGGCCGCCTTCGACAGCGGCGCCAGCGTGCTCGACCTGCAGCTCGATGCGGCCCGCACGGCGCTGGCCGCCGCTACGGTGGCGGGCAATCAGCTGCTGTCGGCGAAAGATCCGCAAGCGCTGCTGCAACTGTCGCGTGCGCAGTCGCAGCTAGCCATCGAGCGCATCGGTGCCTATGGTCGCCAGGCAAAGGATGTTGCTCAGGAAACGCAGGAGAAATTCGATACCGTGACAAAGGGTGAGTTTGCTGCATCGCGTCAAAAATTTGGCGAGCTGTTGCAGGTGGTAAAGCAAACCCCCGTGCCACTGATTATTCCCTTCAATAATTTTCTAAAAACCCCTTTCGGGGCTGCCGATGAAGGGTATGATAAAAATAAAAACACGCGTCCTGCAAGCCGGACGTAAGCGCGTCGCGGCCCGGGCAGCGGCTATCCGCCGCGCCAGGCCGCCCGATGCTACCGCAGGGCAGGCAGACATCGTTGCCGCCTGCGGTGCGGCGCTGGAACTGTGGCGCATGCCACGCTAGAATGAAACACAGCCTGCTGTGTCTTCGCGGATTCATTGGTTCTATTCGCTTGTATTAACACCTTGACCTTGGCCCTCGTGGCCTGCATATCGGAGAAATAAATGGATGATGTCGTAATCGTGGCCGCCGGCCGTACCGCAGTCGGCAAATTCGGTGGCAGTCTGGCCAAGATTCCTGCGTCCGAACTGGGCGCACATGTAATCAAGGGCTTGCTGGCACAGACCGGCATCGACCCGAACCTGATCGGCGAAGCGATCCTGGGCCAGGTACTGACGGCCGCCGTCGGCCAGAACGCCGCGCGCCAGGCCGTCATCAAGGCCGGCCTGCCGAGCAGCATTCCCGCATTCACCATCAATAAAGTCTGCGGCAGCGGCCTGAAGGCCACGCACCTGGCGGCGCAGGCGATCAAGTGCGGCGACGCCAACATCATCATCGCCGGCGGCCAGGAAAACATGAGCGCCTCGCCGCACGCCATGAACGGTTCGCGCGACGGTTTCCGCATGGGCGACTTCAAGATGATCGACACCATGATCGTCGACGGCCTGTGGGACGTGTACAACCAGTACCACATGGGCATCACGGCGGAAAACGTCGCCAAGAAATACGAAGTGACGCGCGCCGAACAGGACGAATTCGCCCTGCAGTCGCAGCTGAAGGCGGAAGCGGCGCACAAGGCGGGCAAGTTCAAGGATGAAATCCTGCCGCTGGAAATCACCAGCAAGAAAGGCACGGTCGTCTTCGACAGCGATGAATACATCAAGCCCGGCTCGACCCTGGAATCGCTGGCAGGCCTGCGCCCCGCGTTCGCCAAGGATGGCACCGTCACGGCCGGCAATGCCTCCGGCCTGAACGACGGCGCCGCCGCCGTCATCATGATGTCCGCCTCGCAAGCGAAGGAACTGGGCCTGAAACCGCTGGCACGCATCAAGGCCTATGCCTCGTCGGGCCTGGACCCGGCCGTCATGGGCATGGGCCCCGTCTCCGCATCGCGCCTGTGCCTGAAAAAGGCCGGCTGGACGCATGAAGAGCTGGACCTGATGGAAATCAACGAAGCGTTTGCCGCGCAAGCGATTGCCGTCAACAAGGAAATGGGCTGGGATACCAGCAAGATCAACGTGAACGGCGGCGCCATCGCCATCGGCCACCCGATCGGCGCCTCGGGCGCGCGCATCCTGGTCACCCTGATCCACGAAATGATACGCCGCGACGCCAAGAAAGGCCTGGCCGCACTGTGCATCGGCGGCGGCATGGGCGTGGCTCTGGCCATCGAGCGCGACTAAGTAGCTGGCACCGCACCCAAGCTACTGCGCGGCGCGCTTTGCGGCCTGCGATGCTCACCGTGCTCCAGCACGGTTGCGCTTCTTGGCCACAAATCATCGCCGCTCGCTACGCTTGAGTGCGATGCAGTACGCCGCCGTCACGCGGCGGTTTTGGATTGCTTTCACTAAATTATTAACTTTTTGGCAATAGAACGACACTGAGGGGATGAAAATGGCAAGAGTTGCATTGGTAACTGGTGGCATGGGTGGTCTGGGCGAAGCGGTGTGTTTCAAGCTGGCGGCGTTGGGCTATCGCGTGGTGACCACATATTCCCCGGGCAATCCGAAGGTCGCGGAATGGCTGGCGACGACGAAGGACATGGGCTACGACTTCAAGGCGTATCCGTGCGACGTGGCCGACTACGATTCGGCGGCTGCCTGCGTGGCGGCCGTGGAAGCGGAAATCGGTCCTGTCGACGTGCTGGTGAATAACGCCGGCATCACGCGCGACATGACGTTCAAGAAGATGGACAAGCCGAACTGGGACGCCGTGATGGGCACCAACCTCGATTCCGTTTTCAACATGACCAAGCCTGTCTGCGACGGCATGGTGGAACGCGGCTGGGGCCGCATCATCAATATCTCGTCCGTGAACGGCCAGAAGGGCGCTTTCGGCCAGACCAACTATTCGGCGGCGAAGGCGGGCATGCACGGCTTCACCAAGTCGCTGGCGCTGGAAGTGGCACGCAAGAACGTCACCGTCAACACCATCTCGCCCGGCTACATCGGCACCAAGATGGTCATGGCGATTCCGCAGGAAGTGCTCGACAGCAAAATCATCCCGCAAATTCCGATGGCGCGCCTGGGCAAGCCGGAAGAAGTGGCCGGCCTGGTAGCTTACCTGGCCTCCGATGAAGCGGCCTTCGTCACCGGTGCCAACATCTCGATCAACGGCGGCCAGCACATGTCGTAAGTGCTGTTGAGGCGTTCTTGAGATCACACAAAAAGACAGCTGCGGCTGTCTTTTTTTATGCCGGCGAACAAAACGGGAAAAGCCCGCGCCATGCCTTAGAATCGGCGTTTTCCCTATGCGCCTGCTCCATGACTCTTGTTCCCGCCTTGCGCCGCGCCAGCGTGGCCGTCGTTCTTTTCCTGGGCGCCTTTGCCGCACAGGCCGGCGTCGCCTTCCACGTCACGGTCACGACCGAGCGCATCAGCAAGCCGGACCTGAACACCGGCGTGGCCGCGCGCGAAAGCGGCGACAGCGATGTCGTGCTGGGCCCGCATTTCATCAGCATCCGCGACGGCACGATGCTGTCCGTGCTGGACTTTGCCGCCCGCCGGCGCCACGTCATCGATACGGCGGCAGCCGTGTACGACAGTTATTCGCTGTTTGATGGCGTGGGCTTGCGCACCGCCGAGCTGCGCCACCGGCAGGTGATGGCCGGGGCGTTGAAGGCGGGCGGCCTGGACCCGCATGCGACGCCGCTTGTGTACGAGGAGCAGGCTTTGTCGCTGCTGGCCAGCAAGCGGCGCGGCCCCTTGCTGCCGAACGTGCACGATGGCGCCGTGCTGTGGTCGCTGGACCGGCAACCGTTGCTCAAGCTCTCCATTGGCGGCAGCCCGGCCAGCGACGCCGAGGCGCGCGCGTTTGCCCAGTGGCTGCGCTACGCCTGGGGCGCGCATCCGCTGGTGCTGGACCTGCTGGCCGGCGGCAAGCGCATTCCCGCCGACTTCACCCTGCATTACCAGGAGGCGGGCGGCACGGTGACGCGGCAGTTTCATATCAGCCGGCTGGCGCTGGATGCGCCCGCTACGTATGCGCCCGCTACGTATGCGCTGGGCGCCTACCGGCCACGGCCGTTGTCGGCCGGTGCGACGCCCCTGGAACGCGTGCTGGCGCAGGCGGCGCTGTTGCCGCCGCCGAGTCCCCAGGCGCACCCTTCGCTGCGCGCCGAGGCGGAGCGCCTGTTTGCTGCAAACCAACCCTTCGAGGCGTTCCTGACGATGCTGGAAGACCATTTTTCCACGGGGGCGCTGGTGGAGAATCTGTCACTCCAGCAGCAGATGGCCATGCAGCAATGTCAGCCCATCCACGACCTGACGCGGGGACTGCTGGCCAAGGACCAGGAAGGCATCGCGGCCGCGCTGGTGACGGTGCAGGAATTACGGCAGCAAGCGGGGCTGGCGCAGCCTGTACTGGCCTTGTTCGAAGGGAATCTGCGCGCCAAGCTGGGACAGTGGCCCGCCGCCACGGCGCTGTATCTGCAAGTGCTGCAGGCCAAGCCGCAGATGGCGGCCGTGTACCAGGACCTGGGTGACGCGCTATACGCGCAATTCGATGGCCCGCATGCCTGGCGCAGCTGGGATGCGGGCCGGGCCATGGCGCCAAGCCTGCGGCAATTTCGCAAGGTCAATGAGCTGGAGCGCAGCTTGCTGGCCGATTACCCGGCCTTCTTTACGGATGTGCTGGCCGGTCAGCCCAGCACCAGCCGTCCCGCCAGCAGGACGAAGACGGTGGGCAGCACGAACTTGCCGTAAGGCGAAGGCTTGCCGCGCAGGCGGCGCGCCAGGCGCGCGGCGGCGATGGCGTACACGGCGTCGAACAGCAGGCCCACCAGCACCAGGGCGGCGCCCAGGCGCAGGTATTGCATGCCGACACTTTCCGTGCCGACAACAAATTGCGGCAGGAACATGCTGCAAAACAGCAGTGCCTTCGGATTGAGCAGATTCGTCAGGAAGCCTCGCACCAGGCTGGCGCGCGCGCTGTGCGCCGTGGCCGGCGCCTGCGCCTCGGCTACGGCGTGTTTCGACAGCGCCGACTGCAGCAGCCGCGCTGCCAGGTACAGCAGATAGGCGGCACCCGCCCATTTGACCCAGCGCAAGGCTTCCGGGTGCGTCACCATCAGCGCGGCCAGGCCGGCACCGGACAGGGCCACATGCACGGCGCGCGCGCCGGCGATGCCCAGCGCCGTCACCAGCGCCGTGGCGACGCCGCGCGCGGCACCCGTTGCCAACACCAGGGCCATGTCGGGGCCGGGCAATAAAAAGGCGCCAGCCAGTGCCAGCAAGTACATCAGGAAGGTAGAATCGGACATGCGCCAGTCGCCAAAGAAAGCGGGAGCAACCGCACTGTGCAGCGTGCTCGCCGAACCCCATTATCTTCTTGCCCAGATGAAATGTGCTTGCTTTTTCTGCCTGTCATGCCCTAGTATTCGGGTAGATTCCACTCGTATAAGAATAAAAAATAGATGAAACTTCCAGAAGTTAGCCTCGACGCCACCGATTTGCAGATTCTCCGGCTGTTGCAGGATGAAGGACGGCTGTCCAATGCGCGCCTGGCCGAGCGCTTGAAGCTCAGCGAAACTCCCGTCTGGCGCCGTCTGCGCCGCCTGGAGGAGGAGGGTTTTATTACCGGCTACCAGGCTTTGCTCAATCGCAAGAAGCTGGGCATCGGCCTCGTCGCCTTCGTGCGCGTCGTGTTTGCCAATCACGGCAACGAGCAGCCATCGCAGTTCGAGCAGGCGATCGCCACGATTCCCGAAATTCTGTCGTGCCACAACGTGGCGGGCGAAGCCGACTATTTCCTGCAAGTGGTGGCGCGCGACCTGGAGGCGTATGGCGAATTCGTCTCGACGGTCCTGCGCCGCCTGCCTGGCGTGGCGGAAATCCAGTCCAGCCTGTCGATGCGCGAAATCAAGTCGTCGAACCGCCTGCCCTTGCTGCTGGCCTGAGGCATCGGGGCCGCACTATAATTGACACAATTGCCTGGCACGCGGTGCCCGGCCCCCTGACTGTTGACAACGCCTGACAAAACCGACGCGCAGCAGGTTTTGACCGGCGTACTTAGAGGACCGCCATGCCCGATACCCTGTCGCCCCTGTTTCCCGCCCTGTCGCCGAACCGGCACGGCATGCTGGCGGTCGATGAGCTGCACACCATTTACTGGGAAGAATGCGGCAATCCCGACGGCATCCCCGTGCTGTTCCTGCATGGCGGCCCCGGCGCGGGCCTGTCGCCGCAGCACCGGCGCTTTTTCGACCCGCAGCGCTACCGCGTGATCCTGTTCGACCAGCGCGGCGCCGGCAAGTCCACGCCGCTGGGGGAATGGCGCCAAAACACGACGCAGCTGCTGATCGCCGATATCGAGCAATTGCGGGCCCAGTTCGGCATCGCCCAATGGCTGGTGTTTGGCGGCTCGTGGGGCTCGACCCTGGCGCTGGCGTATGGCCAGGCCCATCCCGAGGCTTGCCTGGGCTTCGTGCTGCGCGGCATTTTCCTGTGCACGCAGGCGGAAATCGACTGGTTCATCGAGGGCGTGCGCTGGTTCTATCCTGAGTTGTACGAGGAATTCGCCGCGCCGATTCCGCCGGAGGAGCGGGGCGACTTGCTGGCCGCCTATGTAAAACGCATCCTCAGCAGCGATCCCGCTGTGTACTGGCCGGCGGCGCGCGCCTGGAGCCGCTTCGAGGGCCGCCGCGTGTACCTGATGCCGCAGCCGGAAGATGCGCCGAACGACGCGCTGGACCTGGGCGTGGGCCGGCTCGAATCGCACTACATGGCCAACCTGGGCTTCATGGATGAAGACCAGCTGATCCGCGACATGGGGCGCATCGCGCATTTGCCGGCCGTCATCGTGCAAGGCCGCTATGACGCCATCTGCCCGCCGCTGTCGGCCTATCGCCTGCAGCAAGCCTGGCCGGGCGCGCAGCTGGAAATGATTCCCGACGCGGGCCATGGCGCGCTGGAGCACGGCATCGCCTCGGCGCTGGTGCGCGCCACCGAGCGCTTCGTGCCGGGGCGCGGCTTCGCATGACGGTGAAACCTGCCTGGCCGCAAAGTGGCCAGCCGGCAGGCGCCACCTGCTACACTATGGCCTGTGCTGGCGCCACGGTCGGGCGCCGGTGTGAACCCACGACTTTTTATCCATGAACATACAGATCGGCGACATCGGCCATATCATCCAGCTGGCGATCGCGCCGGTTTTCCTGTTGACGGGTATCGGTACCATGCTGGTGGTGCTGACCAACCGCCTGGGCCGCATCATCGACCGCACGCGCGTGCTGGAAGACCGGCTCGACATCGGCTACAACGATTTCTATATGGATGAGCTAGATACCCTGTATCGGCGTACCCATCTGATCAATTATTCGATTTCGCTCAGCACGGCATGCGGTTTCTTCGTCTGCGTCATCATCGCCATGCTGTTTTTGGGCGATATTTTGAACCTGACCCTGGACAAATACATCGCCGCCTTCTTTGTGCTGGCCGTGCTGTGCCTGATCGGTTGTTTTATTTATTTATTGCGCGAAATTTACCTGGCCGCGACGGCCCAGCGCATCCGGCGCCATATCCGCCCGCCACGCTAGGCGGCAGTTGCGCCGTTTTACCCCACTATTGAAGAACGAGTCCCGCATGCACGATTACCAACGCCCCCCCACCCTGCACCGCTACGGCCAGCGCAGCGAACTCGAACTGGCGCTGAGCCTGGGCCAGTTCCGCCTGACGCCAGCGGGCAATTGCCTGACCCTCAGCTTTTCCCAGGTGTGGGACAAGAAACTGTTTGACCTGTTCGCCCCGGCCGACGCCTGCCTGATCATTCACAATACGGAAGAATTCGGCGAGCGTCTGCACCGCGCCGTGCAGCGCACCTTGCCCAGCTGGGCCGGCATCGACGGCCTTGTGGAGTATGGCCAGCGCGCCGCCCTGGGCGCCGCCTTCACCAAGACGCGCGCCGAGGCTGCGGAGCAGGAATGGCTGTTCGCCTGGCGCTCGATGCAGCCGCAGGCGAGCCTCAATCCCGTCACCGTGAAATTGGGCAACCTGGAAAACTTCGCCGAGATCCGCGACCGCGATACCTATCTGGCGTAATTCAGCTGGATTTGTCCGTGTACTGGCTGTCGATGCGGGCCAGCACGGCCGCCATCATGCGCTCGATATCGCCGCGTATCATGGTCGTGCCCAGCATGCCGGGCACGTAAAAGCCCGGCATCAGCCGGCTGGAAAAGACGATGCGCGTGCCGCCCGTCTCGGGCACGGGGTACAGGTTCCAGCGTGATTCATAATGGCGCATGTCGCCGGAAATGAGGGCGATGTCGATCGCCGTCGGCGGCGATTCCAGGGCCCGCACCACCAGGTGGATCGGGTGGTTCATGAACAGGAAGCGCGCCATGCCCTGCTGTTCGATGATGACTTCATTGCCGTTGCGCGACAACACGCGGCAGGAACTGAGGTCGGGCACGAATTCACTCATGCGCTCGTAAGTGGTCAGGGTCTTCCACACGGACGCGGGCGGCGCCAGCACGCTGCCGCTGGCATCGACTTCATACATGCGCTGGCCATCGACTTCGATGCGCTTGACATCCACCTTCAGCTTGTCCAGGCGGATCGCCTGTGCCTGTGGCTGCGCCGAGGCGGCCACCGGGATGGCGACGGCGCACAGCATCAGCAGGCAGAGAAAGAGTCGCGTCATGCCACCTAGCCTACGGGAAAGTTGCGCCCGGCACAAGCTGCGCGCGCCAGCAGTCCCGCGCAAGGGCCGAATTAGAACTCCCGGTCTAGAGAAAGTCGCTGCGGCGGCCGGCAATGCTTGTTACCGTACGGCCTGCATACCATCTTCTATCGGACCGACCATGACTGCCTATCCCCACTTGCTGGCCCCGCTCGACCTGGGCTTTACCACTTTGCGCAACAGAGTCATCATGGGGTCCATGCATACGGGGCTGGAAGACCGTTTTTATCATTATGGCAAGCTTGCCGCGTTCTACCGCGAGCGGGCGCGGGGCGGCGTGGGACTGATCGTCACGGGCGGCATCTCGCCGAACCGCCAGGGCTGGCTGCTGCCCTTCGGCGGCACCTTGAACTTCCTCGGCGACGTGCCGAACCACCGCAAGGTGACGCGCGCCGTGCACGAGGAAGGCGGCAAGATCGTCATGCAGATCCTGCACGCGGGCCGCTATGGGTATCAGCCTTTCGTCGTCTCGGCGTCGGCGAAGAAATCGCCGATTTCGCCATTCCGTCCCCGTCCCCTGAGCGAGCGGGGCATCGAGCGCACCATCTGCGACTACGTGCGCTGCGCGCGCCTGGCGCAAAAAGCGGGCTATGACGGCATCGAAGTGATGGGCAGCGAAGGATACTTGTTGAACCAGTTCCTGTGCGCGCGCACCAACCTGCGCCAGGACCGCTGGGGCGGCAGCATCGCAAACCGCATGCGCCTGCCGGTGGAGATCGTGCGCCGCATCCGCGCCGCCGTCGGTCCGAACTTCATCATCATGTACCGCCATTCCCTGCTCGACCTGGTCGAAGGCGGCAATACCTGGGATGACGTGGTGACGGTGGCCAAGGCGCTGGAGCAGGCGGGCGTGACGATCCTGAACACGGGCTTCGGCTGGCACGAGGCGCGCGTGCCCACCATCGTCACTTCCGTGCCGCGCGCCGCCTTTGCCTCCGTGGCGGGCCGGCTGCGCCGCGAAGTAGGCATACCCGTGGTGGCCTCGAACCGCATCAACATGCCGCAGGAAGCCAACGCCATCCTGGAACAGGGCGACTGCGACCTGGTGTCGATGGCGCGGCCCTTCCTGGCCGACCCGTTCTTTGTCGCCAAGGCCGCCTCCGGGCGCACGGATGAAATCAACACCTGTATCGGCTGCAACCAGGCTTGCCTGGACCACACGTTCGCCAACAAGCGCGCCAGCTGCCTGGTCAACCCGCGCGCCTGCCACGAAACGGAACTCGTGTACGCGAAAAAAGCCGTGCCGCGCCGGGTGGCCGTCGTCGGCGCCGGGCCGGCCGGGCTGTCCGCCGCCTGCGTGGCGGCCGAATGCGGGCACCACGTGACCCTGTTCGACAGCAGTGACAGCGTGGGCGGCCAGTTCAAGGTGGCCATGCAGATACCGGGCAAGGAAGAGTTCACGGAAACCATCCGCTACTTTGCGCGCCGGCTGGCGCTGCTGGACGTCAAGCTTCGCCTGGGGCAGCGCGTGACGCGCGAGCAATTGCTGGCCGGCGGCTATGACGACGTCATCGTCGCCACGGGCATCAAGGTGCGCCTGCCGGCCATCCCCGGCATCGACCATCCGACAGTGCTGTCCTACCTGGACGTGCTGCAGGAGAAGAAACCCGTGGGCGCGCGCGTGGCCATCATCGGCGCGGGCGGCATCGGCTTCGACGTGGGGGAATACCTGCTGCACGACCCGGCGCATCCGTTGCCGCAACCCGTGGCCACGTGGGCGGGCGAGTGGGGCGTGGACTTGAACGCGGCCACGGGCGGCGGCCTGGTGCCGCCCGTGGTGCCACATCCCGTGCGGCAGATCTTCCTGCTGCAGCGCAAGACCTCGAAGGTGGGCGCTGGCCTGGGCAAGACCTCGGGCTGGGTGCACCGCGCGGCGTTGGCGCGCAACGGCGTGGCCATGCTGGCTGGCGTGACGTACGACAAGATCGACGGACAGGGCTTGCACATCACGGTGGGCGGCGAGCAGCGCCTGCTGGCCGTGGACAACGTCGTCATCTGCGCGGGACAGGACAGCCTGACGGAACTGATGCCGGACCTGGGCAAGGATGGCAAGCCGTTGCTGCCGGGTGGCCCGCGCTTCCATAAAATCGGCGGCGCCGCCCTGGCGGCGGAACTCGACGCCAAGCGGGCGATACGGGAAGGGGCGGAGCTGGCCGCCAGTTTGTAAATTGAGGGCTGGGGTCAGACCCGACGGGGGATGCGCCCCAGTGAGGCACATCCCGATCCCGCAGGGACCGACCCCGGCATTTGCATGGGCTAGAGGTTCGGCATCAAGGAACCTTAATGGCCATGCCCCTTCTTGGCCGCATCAAAGCTCTGCAGCACATGCTCGGCCATGCCATTGGCCAGCTCGTGTTCGCCAATAAAGACCTTGCCCGCGTTTTCCGCGCGCAGCAATTCCGCTTCTTCCTCGCTGTGCGTGCGCACCACCGTCATGATGTTCGGATTCAGCGCGCGCGCCGTCTCGATCATGGCGCGCACGTGGAAGGTATCGGGCGTGGCGATGACGAGCATGGTGGCATGCGTGATGTGCGCCTGGATCAGCACGGCCGGTTCGCCCGCGTTGCCGGCCACGGCGGGAATGCCCTGCTTGCGCAGCTGGTCGACGATTTCGCGGTTTTCCTCGGCCACGACGAAGTGGATGCCCCGTTCCATCAGCGCGGCGGCGATGCGCCGGCCCACGCGGCCATAGCCCACCAGCACGATCTGGCCCGAGAGTTTTTCCTGCGGCACCGTCATCGGCAGTTCGGCCAACGGGTCGGTGGTGCGTTCGAACTTGCGGGCGAAATCGCTGTTGCCGATCACGCGCAGCAGCGGCTTGGCCATGCTGAAGACGACGGGGTTCAGGGCGATGGAGAGGATGGCGCCGGCCAGGATCAGGCTCTGGCCTTCCTGCGGCATCAGGCCCAGCGACAGGCCCAGGGCGGCCAGAATAAACGAGAATTCACCGATCTGCGCCAGGCTGGCCGAGACGATGATGGCCGTCTTGGGCGGGTAGCGCAGGGCCATCACCAGCAAAAAGGCGGCGATCGACTTGCCGAAGATAATGATGGCGCACACGGCCAGCACTTGCAGGGGCTTCTCGATGAGGATATTCGGCTCGAACAGCATGCCGACGGAAACAAAGAACAGCACGGCGAAGGCGTCGCGCAGGGGCAGCGACTCTTCCGCGGCCCGGTGGCTCAGTTCGGATTCGCGCAGCACCATGCCGGCGAAGAAGGCGCCCAGCGCGAAGGACACGCCGAACAGCTTGGTTGACGCGTAGGCGATGCCGACGGCGGCGGCGATCACGCACAGGGTGAACAGTTCGCGCGACCCGGTGCGCGCCACTTGCCACAGGATCCACGGGAACAGCTTGCGGCCCACGACCAGCATGAAGACGATGAAGCCGGCCACTTGTCCCAGAGTAATGGCCAGGGTATGCCACAGGCTGACTTCTTCGCCGCCCGCGGCGACCTTGCCGCCCAGCGCGCCGGCAAACGCCGGCAACAGCACGAGCACCAGCACGGTGACGAGGTCTTCCACCACCAGCCAGCCGACGGCGATGCGCCCGTTGAGCGAGTCGAGGATGCCCCGTTCTTCCAGCGCGCGCAGCAGCACCACGGTGCTGGCCACGGACAGGGCCAGGCCGAAGATCAGCCCGCCACCGAGGCTCCAGCCCCACCAATGGGCCAGGCCCATGCCCATCGCCGTGGCGACGGCGATCTGCAAGATGGCACCAGGCAGCGCGATCTTGCGGACATCCCATAAATCCTCGATGGAAAAGTGCAGACCGACGCCGAACATCATCAGCATCACCCCGATTTCCGCCAATTGCCCGGCTATTTCCGCATCCGCTACAAAACCGGGCGTGGCCGGTCCGATGATGATGCCGGCAGCCAGATAGCCGACCAATGCCGGCAATTTCAGGCGCGCGGCGATAAAGCCGAAGATGAGGCCGAACCCGAGGGCGGCGGCGATGGTGGTGATCAGACTGATGTCATGGGGCATGCGGGGTGGGTTCCTTATGGCGGCGTGCGGATGGAAGAGATGTTGCTCAGGGGCTAAGTATAAACGCAACAAAGCTGCGGCTGGAATTTTCCTGCCGCTTTTTTTGTAAAAAACTTGCACACCATCTTCGTGCAGGTGGCCGTGAACTGAGGCCAATCCACCATGAACAGCGCCTAATTCAAGGAATCAGGCGCTGCTACGCCGTGGCGTTCAGACCTTGCGCACGATCACGCAGCCGATGGAATAGCCGGCGCCGAACGAGCAGATGACGCCGGTGCTGCCCGCCGCCATGTCATCCTGATATTTGTGAAAGGCAATGATGGAACCGGCCGACGAGGTGTTGGCATAGGTATCGAGGATCACCGGCGCTTCGTTCGCTTCCGCATCGCGGCCCAGGATCAGGCGCGCGATCAGCAGGTTCATGTTCAGGTTGGCCTGGTGCAGCCAGTAGCGGCTCACTTGCGCCACTTCCACGCCGGCCTTGGCCAGGGTTGCCTTGATCATCTCGGCGGCCATCGGGCACACTTCCTTGAAGACCTTGCGGCCTTGCTGGCGGAACAGTTTGTCGGCCTTGCCGACGCCGGATTCGTCAAAACGGTTGAGGAAGCCGAAATTGTTGCGGATGGCGTTAGAGAAGCGCGTTTTGAGTTCTGTGCCGATGATCTCGAATTGGTGCTGGGACACGGCCGTGTCTTTCGCTTCGACGATGATGGCCGTGCAGGCGTCGCCAAAGATGAAGTGGCTGTCGCGGTCGCGCCAGTTCAGGTGGCCGCTGGTGATCTCGGGATTCAATACCAGCACGGCGCGCGCCTGGCCGCTTTGCACGGCGGCCACGGCTTGCTGGATGCCGAAGGTGGCCGACGAGCACGCCACGTTCATGTCGAAACCATAGCCGTCGATGCCCAGCGCGTCTTGCACTTCCACGGCCATGGCCGGGTAGGCGCGCTGCATGTTGCTGCAGGCCACCAGCACCATGTCGATATCGGCCGGCGTGCGGCCGGCGCGGGCCAGCGCATCGCGGGCGGCGGCCACGGCCATTTCCGCCTGCAGCGACAATTCATCATCGCCGCGCTCGGGAATGCGCGACACCATGCGCGCCGGATCGAGGATGCCGTCCTTTTCCATCACGAAACGCGACTTGATGCCGGAGGCCTTTTCAATGAAGGCCACGCTCGACAGTTCCAGTGCCGTCACGTCGCCGGCGGCAATCGCGTCGGCGTGATCGGCGTTGAACTTTTCCGCGTAGGCATTGAAGCAGGTGACCAGTTCTTCGTTGGAGATCGAAAATGGCGGCGTATACAGTCCGGTACCGCTGATGACGACTTGTTTCATGGTTAAACTTTCAAATTTGGCAATCGACATGGCGCCGATAAGTGAAGCAAATTTTACACAAACGGGCTCGACTGTAGAGAGTTTCGTGTTGCGGGGAAGGCGATGTGTTGCGGAAGATTGATTTTTGTCGCGTGGACGGTTGCCGGGCGGATGGCGTGTGACGGGGCAGACGGGGACGCCGGGTGACGGCGCAGGCATGCGCGCCAGTGGCGGCGTCTGCCGATCCCCCAGGACTGCCTGACGGCCTACTTTTTCTGTTCTTTCTTGACGTCGGCCTGCACCACCACGGGTTCCGCCTTGGCCAGTTGCACGGGCAAGCCCTTCAGGTGGTTCAGCGCCTGGTGCAGCTGGAAATCGTCCTTGCTGCCGAATTCCAGCGGCTTGCGGGTTTTTTCCAGGGCGATGATGCGCAGCTGCTCTTCCATCTCGTCATTGACGGGCGCGGCGGCCTTGGCGCTGTCCGGGTCGCGGTCGTTGCTCAGGTGCTTGGTCAGGTCCGCTTCGCGGATGCGCAAGCCGTTCAAGCCGTCGCCGTCCGCATTTTCATCGACCAGCAGGTCCGGCACGATGCCCTTGGCCTGGATCGAGCGGCCATTCGGCGTGTAGTAGCGCGCCGTCGTCAGCTTGACGGCCGTGTCGGCCGTCAGCTGGCGGATGGTTTGCACGGAACCCTTGCCGAAGGTTTGCGTGCCGATGATGGTGGCGCGCTTGTAGTCCTGCAGCGCGCCGGCGACGATTTCCGAGGCCGAGGCCGAGCCTGTATTGACGAGCACCACGAGCGGCACGTTCTTGATGGCGGCCGGCAATTTCGCCAGCGCGTCGCCTTCCGAGCGGAAGGTATAGTATTCGGCGCGGCCGTAAAACACCTGTTTCGAGTCCGGCAGCTGGCCATTCGTCGAGACGATGGCCGAGTCTTTCGGCAGGAACGCGGCCGAGACGCCGATGGCGCCTTGCAGCACGCCGCCCGGATCGTTGCGCAGGTCCAGCACCATGCCCTTGATATGCGGGTCCTGCTGGTACAGCGCCTTGATTTGCGCGGCCATGTCGTCGACGGTCGGTTCCTGGAATTGCGACACGCGCAGCCAGGCATAGCCGGGCTCGACCATTTTCGACTTCACGCTCTTTTGATGGATCTCTTCGCGCGTGATGACGAACGACAATGGTTGCGGTTCATCCTTGCGGGCGATGGTCAGCGACACCTTGGTGCCCGGTTCGCCGCGCATGCGCTTGACGTTGTCGTCGAGATTGACGCCCTTGACGGGCTGGCCGTCGAGGCGGGTAATCAGGTCACCGGCCTTGATGCCGGCGCGGTAGGCGGGCGAATCCTCGATGGGCGAAACAATCTTGATGTAGCCGTCTTCGCTGAGGCCGATTTCGATGCCCAGGCCGACGAATTTGCCCTCGGACCCTTCGCGCAGCTCGGCGTAGGCCTTCTTGTCCAGGTAGGCGGAGTGGGGGTCGAGCGAGGCCACCATGCCGGCAATGGCGTCTTCCAGCAGTTTCTTGTCTTGCACCGGCTCGACGTAATCGGACTTGATCAGGCCAAACACATCGGCCAGCTGGCGCAGCTCTTCCAGCGGAAGGGGCGGCTCGACGGTTTTTTGCGCCATCGCCGAAAACTGCAGGGACACGGCGACGCCGGCCACCACGCCCAGGCCGATCAAGCCGGTATTTTTGAGTTTGCCCATCATTGCACCTTTACAGCGGTAGTGTCTTGCACAAGCGCCAGTCCCCGTGGAGCGGCGCTTGGTTGAAAGTATAGACCTGAATCTCTGCCGGCGTGGGCCGGGCGTGGAAAAAGCGTGCCTTGGCACAGTCTAGGGGGTAAATGGCGGCGGCCAGCTTGCCAAGTGTTGCGGCTTTGTATGCGATGTATAGTTAGTCTTGAGGGGAGTAAGCATTTGTAAGAGTCGAAAAAAAGCGTGAGCGGCGGCCCTATAGTGGATTCGCATTCTCGACCCGAAGTGGTTTTGCCTGCGTCTTCGGACGCAGGCTTTTTTTTATCCGGAGCCCCCCATGACATCGCTGACCTTTCCCCCCGCCTTGCGCCGCCTCGGCCTGGCTTTCCTGCTGGGTACTACCGTATTGACAGCCTCGGCCGTGCCGATCGCCGACATGCGGCTGGAAGACTTGCTGCCGATGGCGCCCGATTTCAAGACGGAATTGAAACTCAACGCGAATCAGACCATCCTGTGGCAGCAGGTGGAAGGGAAAACGCGCCAGCTTTTGCGCGAGCGCAAGGCGCGCCGCGAACGCCTGCAAGCGGCGGTGACGCAGGGCTTGCAAGCGCCGCGGCTGGAATTGCGCGACCTGGTGGGCGGGCTGGACACTGAAAGCAGCGTGAGCGTGGCGGAAGAAAAGCAGGTGCGCGAATGGTGGCTCAGCGTCAACGACGCCCTCGACGAGCAGCAGCGCCAGATGGTGGCCCAGTTCATCGCCGGCCAGATGGCGCGCGTGATGGATGCGGCGGCGCCGCACGGCGAGTCGCGCGGCGCGCCGCCGGGCGAACATGGCGGACGCAAGGGCGGTGGCAAGGCCGGCATGGGCATGAACGTGGGCAGCGGCGGCGCCAGCATGAATCTGCCTGGTAACTGATTGACTGGCAACCGATTTACCGGCAACTGAGTGCATGACACTGCATTCCAGGCAATGCAGTGCCATGACCATGGGACGCGACGGCGCTGATGCCGGCCGAAATTGCCAATTTCGCCACGACTTTTGTTGCTTAATTGTCGGGCAAATGTATCGTAAAGTAAAAAATGGCGCGCCGCCGTGGCGTCCCGCCTATTGTCGCCCGCGACGTTGAGGGCCCCAGCCGGCCCGCCTTGCGCGCATGCACGGCCGCCCTTGCTGGCGCGCCACGCGGAGACATGGCGTGCCTTGGGGGCCGCCACAGGGGGGAGTACTGTTTGGCACATTCCCTGGTCGACCAAGTGTGCATGCGGGCTGCCCGGCCCGTTTGCCCCGCCAGCGCCGGGGGCAGGGATGGTCAAGCCTTATGTTGCCGTGCTACATTCCTGAAGCGCCTGGCGCGGCGGGCTCTTCGTAGGAGACAGTCCGCCAGAGGCTACCCGCCCGATCTTTTTGACATGCCCCATAAGGACACTCGTGAACCGATATCTCTTAAGCAGTCTGACCCTGTCCCTGTTGGCTGCGTTTGCTAACGCCGCCGAGCCCGCATCCGCCGTTGCCGCGCCGACCGTCGCACCGAGCGCCGCGCCTGCCGCCGCTGGCGTCGTCTCCGGCATCGACGTGCAATACATCGACCCTGCCGTGCGCGTGCAAGACGATTTCTTTACCCATTTGAACGGCAAGTGGCTGGCCACGACCGAGATCCCGGCCGATAAATCGAGCTGGGGTTCGTTCGCCAAGCTGCGCGATGACACCACGCCACAGTTGCGCGGCATTATCGAAGCCACGCAACAGGACAAGCACAAGAAAGCCGGTTCCGAAGCGCAAAAGATTGGCGACTTGTACGCCAGCTACATGGATGAAGCCAAGCTGGAGTCGCTGGGCGTGAAACCGCTGGCCGGCGAACTGAACCGCATCCGCTCGCTGCGCGACAAGAAGGGCGTGCCCGCCCTGATCGCCCACCTGAGCCAGACGGGCGTGTCCACGCCGTACGCCGTGTATGTGGGGCAAGATGCGCGCGCCTCGACCAAATATGCCGCCTACGTGAGTCAAAGCGGCCTGGGCATGCCCGACCGCGACTACTACCTGGAAGCCAAGCAGGCTGGAGTAAAAGAAAAATACCAGGCGCACGTGGAAAAAATGCTGGGCATGGCGGGCGACAAGAACGCTGCCGCCCACGCCAAGGCCGTGGTGGCCCTGGAAACGGCGCTGGCCGAAGTGCAATGGACCAAGGTCGAGAACCGCGACCCGGTAAAACGCTACAACAAGACCGACATCACCAAGCTGAACGACCTGACCCCGGGCTATGACCTGAAGTCGGGCCTGGCCGCTCTGGGCATCGCCAACAAGGTCGATTACGTCATCGTCAATCAGCCGAGCTATCTGGCTGGCTACAACAAGGTACTGGCGGCAACCGATCTGGACACGCTGAAAGCGTATTTTGAATGGCAGTTGCTGCGCAGCTATGCCAGCTATCTGTCGAAGAACTTTGTCGATGAAAGCTTTGCCTTCTACGGCACCGTGCTGAGCGGCGTGACGCAGAATCAGCCGCGCTGGAAGCGTGGCGTGGGCGCCGTCGACGGCGTGCTGGGCGAAGCGGTGGGCAAATTGTACGTGGCGCAATATTTCCCGGCAGAGCGCAAGGCGCACATGCAGGAACTGGTGAAGAACGTGCTGGCCGCCTACAAGGAAAGCATCGATACCCTGGACTGGATGAGCCCGGAAACCAAGAAGGAAGCGCAAGCCAAGCTGGCCAAGTTCACGCCGAAGATCGCCTATCCGAACGTGTGGCGCGATTATTCGAAGCTGCAGATCGTCCAGGGTGACCTGGTAGGCAACATGATGCGCGCCGCCAATTTCGGCTCCGCGCGCCAGGTAGCCAAGCTGGGCAAGCCGATCGACCGCGAGGAGTGGGGCATGACGCCGCAAACGGTGAACGCCTATTACAGCTCGACGATGAATGAGATCGTCTTCCCGGCCTCGATCCTGCAGCCGCCATTCTTCGACGCCAATGCGGACGATGCCGTCAACTATGGCGCCATCGGCGCCGTCATCGGCCATGAAATCAGCCACGGCTTCGACGACAAGGGCAGCCAGTCCGATGGCGACGGCAACTTGCGCGACTGGTGGACGCCGGCCGACCGCAAGAATTTCGCCGCCAAGGCCGACGCGCTGACCAAGCAATACGATGGCTACAGCCCATTGCCGGGCTATAACGTCAATGGCGCGTTGACCCTGGGCGAAAACATTGCCGACAACTCGGGCGTGGCGATCGCCTACAAGGCGTACAAGATTTCGCTGGGCGGCAAGCCGGCGCCCGTGCTGGACGGCTTGACGGGCGACCAGCGTTTCTACATGGGCTTTGGCCAGGTGTGGCGCAGCAAGATGCGCGAAGCGCAGCAAATCGTGCAGATCAAGACTGACCCCCATTCGCCGGGCCAGTACCGCGCCAATGGCACCATGGTCAACCAGCCTGGCTTCTATGAGGCATTTGGCGTGAAACCGGGCGACAAGATGTATGTTGCCCCGGAAAACCGCGTCATCATCTGGTAAGCGCGTGCGCGTGGTGTTGAAAAACGTACGACTGTAGCAACAAAAAAGACCACCTTGCGTGGTCTTTTTTACATTCCGGCAAAAGTTTTTTCTGTCGTTTCGGCCGGTATGCTACAGTCAAAAACCGGGCCAGAAGCCTTGGGCGTTCTGACCCGTCTATTCCACACAATACAATACTGAGGATTACCGTGAATCGTTATTTGTTAAGTGCATTGACTCTGAGCTTGCTGGCTGGCGTGTCCGGCATGGCCGGCGCCGCTGATACCGCCAAGAAAGCCGTCGCCACCACGGCTGCCGCGCCTGCGGGGCTGACGTCCGGCATCGCCATCGAATACATCGACCCGGCCGTGCGCGCCCAGGACGACCTGTTCCAGCACCTGAACGGCAAATGGCTGGCGGAAACCGTGATTCCTGCCGACAAGTCGAGCTGGGGCAGCTTTGCCAAGCTGGCCGACGATACGCAAACGCAGCTGCGCGGCATCGTCGAAGGCGCTGCCGCCGACAAGGCCCGCGCGGCCGGCTCGAATGCCCAGAAGATCGGTGACTTCTATCACAGCTTCATGGACGAAGCCAAGCTGGAAAGCCTGGGCCTGACGCCCTTGAATGCGGAGCTGGCGAAAATCGCCGCCCTGCAGGACAAGGCGGAATTGCCGGCCGTGATCGCGCACTTCAGCAAGCTGGGCGTGACCTCGCCGTACGACTTCGGCATCCACCAGGACGCCAAGGATTCCACCAAGTACGTGGCCGACATCGTGCAAAGCGGCCTGGGCTTGCCTGACCGCGACTACTACCTGGAAGAAGGCAAGGCCGACACGCGTGCCAAGTACCTGGCCCACGTGGAAAAAATGCTGAGCCTGGCCGGCGACGCGAATGCGGCCGCGAATGCGAAAGCCATCCTCGCGCTGGAAACGGAACTGGCCAAGGCGCAATGGAGCAATGTGCAGAACCGCGACCCCGTCAAGACCTACAACAAGGTGGAGCTGGCGAAACTGGCCGACGTGGCGCCCGGCTACGACTGGGCCCGCTACCTGAAGGACACGGGCATCGCCGGCAAGGTCAATTATGTGATCGTCAGCCAGCCCAGCTACCTGAAAGGCTTCGCCGAGATCGCCGGCAAGACGCCGCTGGAAACATGGAAAGCGTATTTCCAGTGGCATTTGCTGCACGCGAACGCCGGCTACCTGCCGAAAGCGTATGTGGATGAAAACTTCGCCTTCTATGGCACCACCCTGACGGGCGTGACGGAAATGCGTCCGCGCTGGAAACGTGGCGTGGGCGCCGTCGAAGGCGCGCTGGGCGAAGCCGTGGGCCAGCTGTATGTGGAACAGTATTTCCCGGCCGAGCGCAAGGTGCGCATGGAAGCGCTGGTGAAAAACCTGATGACGGCCTACAAGCAAAGCATCGACAAACTCGACTGGATGAGCCCTGTCACCAAGAAGCAGGCGCAGATCAAGCTGGCCAAGTTCACCACCAAGATCGGCTATCCGAACAAATGGCGCGATTATTCGGCCCTGGACGTCACGCCGGACGACCTGGTGGGCAACATCCAGCGTTCGCATTTGCTCAACTACAACCGTGAACTCAACAAGCTGGGCCAGCCGATCGACCGCGACGAGTGGGGCATGACGCCGCAGACCGTGAACGCTTATTACAACCCTGAGCTGAACGAAATCGTCTTCCCGGCCGCCATCCTGCAAGCGCCGTTCTTCGATGCCAAGGCGGATGACGCCGTCAATTACGGCGCCATCGGCGGCGTGATCGGCCATGAAATCAGCCACGGCTTCGACGACCAGGGCGCCCAGTACGACGGCGACGGCAATCTGCGCGACTGGTGGACCAAGGCCGACCACAAGAACTTCGCCAAGAAAACCAAGCAGCTCGTGGCGCAGTACAACAGCTTCAGCCCCGTGCCGGGCCACTATGTGAATGGCGAGCTGACCCTGGGCGAAAATATCGCCGACAACTCCGGCGTGGCCATCGCTTATAAGGCGTACAAATTGTCGCTGAATGGCAAGAAAGCTCCCGTCATCGACGGCTTCACGGGCGAACAGCGCTTCTACGCGGGCTTTGCCCAGGTATGGCGCATGAAGATGCGTGAAGCGCAGCAACTCGTGCTGTTGAAAACGGACCCGCACTCGCCAGGCCAGTTCCGCGCCAACGGCACCATGCGCAACCAGCCAGGCTTCTATCAGGCCTTCGACGTAAAGCCGGGCGACAAGATGTACCTGCCGCCAAAAGACCGCGTCATCATGTGGTAAGACGTGGGTTGATAGTGTAAGTTGCAGCCGCCCCGTGCAAGCCGGGCGGCTTTTTTACGCCGTTTGATCTGGCGCAAGCGGCAGTCGCCCGCACCGGCGTGGCGGGCGGCGTCGTGCTGCAAGGCATGCCCCGGCGTCAGCATCCGCGCCAGGCGAAAAAAAACCGCCCATCGAGGCGGTTCCTTGTACAGCGCATGGGCTGAATTATTTGGCCGGCTCTGCCGCAGGAGCGGAGGCGCCGTCAGCGGCCGCGGCGGGGGCCGGCACTTCCGGTTCCTTGAACTTGCCGCCCGATGCGTTGGCGATGTAGACCACGGCGCGCGCCACTTCCACATCGTCGAGGTCGGGATTGCCGCCCTTGGCCGGCATGGCGCGCAAGCCTTCGATGGCGTGTTTCAGGACCGTATCGTAGCCCTGGGCCAGGCGGGCCGACCAGCTGCCCGCATCGCCAAACTTCGGCGCGCCGGCCACGCCGGCGCCATGGCAGGCCACGCAGGTGGCCGTGTAGACGGCTTCGCCGCTTTGCAGCACTTTCGGACCGCTGGCATCCTTGAAGGTATAGCCAGCATTGGCCACCGGACTCAGGCGTTCGGCAATGGCCTCCGGCGACTGGCTGTCCGAGCCGGCCCCCGTCAGTTTTTGGGTGGTGACAAATTGCACCAGCAAGATGATGCCGATGACGGTGATGAGGAAGAAGCCAGCTACGGCGGCAAGCAATTGTTTAGGCGTTTTGATCGCTGATTGTTGTTCGTTATGTGCGTCGCTCATGATGTCCTTAGTCCAGATTCGAAACTGATGGCCGTGTAAGGTAGCATTTTTACATGCCTGGATGTAAACCTTTATGAAACCCACAATTATAGGCACAAAAATTGAGCAGTGACATGCAATTGCCGGCGATACGACAGTTTCCGTAGACGTAGGTAAAGAAAAACGGTATCCTTCGCATCACTTCAGAAATTCCCCCTACGCGGCTGTAGCTCAGTGGATAGAGTATTGGCCTCCGAAGCCAAGGGTCGTGGGTTCGATCCCCGCCAGCCGCACCAAGATAAATCACGACTTGCCGTTTCTTCCAGCGCCAGTACGCCTGCAACGCGCGAGGCGTTGGCTGCGCTTGTCGCTGCGCAGCCACCTGTCCCGTTTTGATGCTTATTTCAGCAAGTTCAGCAAGGCCTGCGCCGCCGCCTCCGACGAGGCCGGATTCTGGCCCGTGATCAAGATGCCATCCGTCAGCACATATGAGGCCCAGTCGGCGCCTTTCGAGTAGACCCCGCCGTTTTCCTTGAGCATGTCTTCCACCAGGAAGGGCACGACTTTCGTCAGGCCCACGGCCTCTTCTTCCGTATTCGTGAAGCCCGTCACTTTCTTGCCTTTTACCAAGGGCTGGCCGTCGCTGCCCCTGACGTGGCGCAGCACGCCGGGCGCATGGCAGACGGCGACGACGGGCTTGCCGGCCGCGTGCAGTGCTTCGATGAGGGCGATCGAGTCCTTGTCTTCGGCCAGGTCCCACAGGGGACCGTGGCCGCCCGGGTAGAACACGGCGTCGTAATCGGCCGCCTTCACCGTGGCGAGGGGGACCGTGGCGGCCAGCGCGGCTTGTGCGGCCGGGTCGGCCTTGAAGCGGTCCGTGGCGGCCGTCTGCGATTCCGGCGCATCGCTCTTCGGGTCCAGCGGCGGCTGGCCGCCCTTGGGCGAGGCCAGGGTCAGGCGCGCGCCGGCATCCTTCAGCACGTAATACGGCGCGGCGAATTCTTCCAGCCAGAAGCCGGTCTTCTGGCCCGTGTCGCCCAGCTGGTCGTGCGAGGTCAATACCATCAATACGTTCATGCGAACTCCTGTGCAAGTGGTGGGGGGATGACATTTGCCGAATCCCGAGCTTAGTCCTGTTCGCGTTTTCATGCTGCACGCCAGCGCTGCCACTTTTTTAAGCATTGCCATCTAAGAAATGCCCGCCACGCCCCTGCCGTTGTCGGTTTACAACCTTCTCAGCCCTCCCTGCGCCGATATCGAAATTGATATCGAAACAGTGGAAAAATTGATTGGAGAGATTATCGTCCAGCCCCTAAGATAAACGCCGAGCATGCGTCCGACATGCAAGCAGCAGAAAAAATATCAATACAATATCTGGAGATTCATGATGTCGAACGCCACCGGCCCGCTCGCGGCCATGTCCCCTCGTCCATTCACCTTGAAGGCAGCTGTTGCGGCACTGGCCGGTATCGGCTTGCTGAGCACTGCATCGGTCCGGGCACAGGAAGCGGTGGTGGCCGATGCCACTGCCGGCGCGGCGGCGGAAGTGTCGGTCGTGACGGTCAGCGGCGTGCGCCGCTCGGCGCAAAATTCGCAGCAGATCAAGATGCGTTCGGACCAGGTCATCGATTCCATCGTGGCCGACGATATCGGCAAATTCCCCGACAATAATGTGGCCGAGACCCTGGCGCGCGTGTCCGGCATCCAGATCCGCCGCGATTCGGGCGAGGCCAGCGCCGTCATGATCCGCGGCTTGCGCGATGTCACGACCCTGCTCAACGGCCGCGAACTGTTTACCACCACCGGGCGCTACGTCAACCTGGCCGACATTCCCGCCACCATGCTGCAGCGCGTGGACGTGTACAAATCGCAGGGCGCCGACCAGGTGGAAGGGGGCGTGGCCGGCATCATCGACGTGCGCACCAACCGTCCGTTCGACTTCAAGGACTTCACGGCCAGCGTCAACACGCGGGCCATGTACAGCGACAAATCGAAGGCCACCGACCCGAACGTCAGCGGCATGGTGTCGAACCGCTGGAAGACGGGCATCGGCGACGTGGGCGCGCTGTTCGGCCTGTCGCAGCAGCAGCACCGCTACCATGAGGAACGCGCGTTCAATACGGCGCCCGTGGACAAGAGCTACTTTTCGCCGGGCCTGACGGCACCCGACCAGGTGGGCTTGCTGCCGATCAAGGGCGACCGCCGCCGCACCACCGCCAATGCCGTGCTGCAATGGCGTCCGAACGCCGACGTGGAACTGTACGCGGAAGGCATGGCCACGCGCTTCCTGCTCGACTCCGAATCCGATTATTTCGTCGGCTTGCCATGGTGGGGCACGCCCGTGTCCGCCACCAGGATTCCCGGCACCGACCAGCTGCAAACCCTGACCTCCACCAACGTCAACACCATCATGTCGACGCAGGCGAACAAGAGCGAGTCGAAGACGCACCAGTTCGCCGTGGGCGGCTTGTGGGAAATCAATCCGGAGTGGCGTTTCACGTCGGAACTGGCCAGCACCAAGAGCACGTTCAATTGGCGCAACCCCATCCTCGACGCCATCACGCAGGTGCCGAACGCCACCATCAATACCAATCTGAACGGCACCCTGAACGTCGATTACAGCGGCATCGACCTGAAAGACCCGTCGAATTATTATCTGAAGGGCTTTTTCGACCGCTACGGCCGGGATGAAGGCAGCTCGAATGACTTGGGCGCCGACCTGGCCTACACGCCAGGCGCCGGCGGCTTCTTCAAGGAAATCAGCGTCGGCGTGCGCGGCGTGAAACGCGAAGCGCAATCGATCAAGAGCTTTGAAGGCAATGCGGAAGCACCGGACGTGTCCGGCGCCGCATTTCCTTTCAACCGCCAGAGCGTGACGTCGATTCCCGGCCTGAATTGCCTGTCGGAACCGATGTCCAGCGGCGGCCCCAACTATGGCTTGACGCAGTGGTACACGCCGTGCGCCAGCTTCCTGATCAATAACACGGGCGCCCTGCGCGAAGCCATCACGGGCAGCAGCGCGGCGCGCGCCCTCGATCCTGGCTCCTTCTTCAAGGATACGGAAAAAACCTATTCCATCTACGGCAAGGCGAAGATCGCCTTCAAGCTGGGCGCCTACCCGGTGGACGGCACCGTGGGCGTGCGCGTGGTGCGCACCGAGCAAAGCCTGCAGGGCAACAGTTCGCAGGATGGCGTGTACACGCCCGTCATCAGCGACACGGCCAGCACCGACGTGCTGCCCAGCGTGGCTTTAAAAATCAAGCTGCGCTCCGACCTGATCGGCCGTTTCGCGGCGGGCCGCACCATCAGCCGTCCCGGCTTTGCCCAGCTCAACCCGGGCGTGGCCCTGGTCAATTCGACGGAAACGGTGAAAGCCACGGGCGCGGGCGGCAATCCGGATCTGAAACCGGTGACGGGCGACAATTTCGACGCTGCGCTGGAATGGTATTTTGCGCCAGCCGGCTCCGTCAACGCCACCGTGTTCCACCACAAATTCGACGGCTACATCCAGCAGCGCATCTCCAGCGAAACCATCGGCGGCAAGGTGTATGACGTGGACCGCCCGTACAACACGGCCGCCGGCAAGCTGCAAGGCCTGGAAATTGGCTACCAGCAGTTTTATGACGGCTTGCCCGGCATCTTGAACGGCCTGGGCTTGCAGGCGAACGGCACCTACATGAGCGGCAAGACCAACGACGAAACGGGCAGCCATGCCATCACGGGCGTGTCGCGCTACGCCTATAACCTGGTCGTGCTGTACGAGAAAGACGCGTGGTCGGGCCGCCTGGCCTACAACTGGCGCTCGAAATTCATCGACAGCTACAACCAGGGCGGCCCCGGCCTGGACTTGAAGGTGGCGGCCACGGCCCAGCTCGACGGCTCGCTGTCGTACAAGATCAACGACCAGTTCACGGTAACTCTGGATGGGAATAACTTGCTCGATACCAAGTTCAAGGATTACTGGAACGAGCCGGGCGTATATGCGCGCGATACGCGCCGCTATGACCGCACCGTTGGCCTCTCGTTGCGCTGGAAAATGTAAAACGTCCATGGCTGCGTTGCATTGCCTCGCCGTACTCCTCGTACTGTCTTCGGCAACGCGCCTTGCCCTGAACGTTATACATGAGTGAAAAAAGCAGTATCCAAGGGCGTTGCCATGGTTTCGGCCGGCAGCGCCCCTGTCAATTGGGCAGTCAGGCACGATTCATCATAAAAAGAATGGACGGAAAGCATGGAGACGCAAAAATTATCTACCGTTGAAAAGGTCGGCTTCGGCGCCGGCGACATGGCGCTCAATGTCGTCATCTCGTCGATGATGCTGATCATTACCTTTTTCTATACCGATATCTATGGCTTGAAAACCACCGACCTGGCCCTGCTGTTCGTGGCCGTCAAGGTCGTGGGCGCCATCGCCGACCTGGTCATGGGGCAGATCACCGACCGCTACAGCTTTGCCTCGGGCCGCTACCGTCCATACCTGCTGTGGCTGGCAGTGCCGTTCGGCGTCAGCGTATTTTTCGTCTTCACGACGCCGGAATGGGGCTATGACGCCAAGCTCGTCTGGGCATATTCCACGTATATCCTGATGACCATCATGACGGCCGGCGTGGGTATTCCCTACATCTCGCTGATCAGCGGCCTCACCAGCGACCCGCACGAGCGCCTGTCGGCCAATGGCTACCGTTTGTTCTTCGCCAAGATCGGCGCCTTTATGGTGACCATCGTCGTGCCTGTCTTGTCGCAGCGCTGGGGCGGCGGCAACCCGGCCGTCGGCTACCAGGCGGCCATGGCCGTCATGGCCGTGATGGGCGTGGCCCTGTTCCTGTTCTGCTATTTCACCACCACCGAGCGGGTCGTCCACGTGGTGGAAAAACAATCGCTGATGGAGCAGCTGCAAGTGCTGCTGAAGAATGACCAGTGGCTGGTGCTGTGCGGCGTATGCGTCACGGGCACGGTGGGTTATGTGGTGCGCGGTTCCGTCGCCATCTATTACGCGAAATATTATCTGGGCGGCGACACGGAAACCGTGGCCGCCTTCCTGACGACGGGCGTGGTGGCCGCCATCCTGGCCATGGTCGCCTCGACGTGGATCACCAAGTTCTATTGCAAGGTGAAATTGTTCCGCTACTCGCAAATCGGCGTGGCGCTGATCAGCCTGGCGATCTATTTCTTCGTCCAGCCGAGCGACACCGTGCTGGCCTTCGCCCTGTATTTCCTGCTCTCCTTCGTGGTGGACTTGCATGCGCCCGTGTTCTGGTCGGCCATCGCCGAAACCATTGATTACGGTCAAGTCAAGACGGGCAAGCGCGTTTCCGGCTTTGCCTTCGGCGGCATCTCCGTCTGCCAGAAGGCGGGCATGGCCGTGGCGGGTTTTTTGGTCGGCATGCTGCTGTCGTATTTCGACTACCAGCCCAACCATGAGCAAACGCAATTCGCCCTGAATGGCATCGCGCTGATGCTGTCGGTCATCCCCGGCTTCTTCCATTTGCTGATGGGCCTGCTGATGTTCAAGTACCGCATCAGCGACAGCTACTACACGGGCGTCAAGGTGGAAATGCACAAGCGTGGCTACGTCGCCGCATGAGGACACCTGAGCTAAGCTGCTGCGCGTCGGTATAGGCGGCCTGCGATGCTCACCGGCTCGGCGCCCCCGTACAAGCGTACGCTTGCGCTTCTTGGCCACCTCTCGCTTCCGCGCGCTACGGTTTTCTCAGGTGTTGTAAAGCAAAATAATTTAATTTAATGAACTGATTTGGAGTGCATATGGCTGACGTCCTGAAACCGCTGATCGAACAACGTGCCGATCCGCACATTTACCGCCACAGCGACGGCTATTACTACTTTACGGCGTCCGTGCCGCAGTACGACCGCATCGAACTGCGCCGCGCCGACAGCATTGCCGGCCTGGCCGATGCGCCGACCGTCGACGTCTGGCACAAGCCGCTGACGGGCCCGCACAGCGAACTGGTGTGGGCGCCGGAGCTGCACTTCAACCAGGGCGCCTGGTATGTGTATTTTGCCGCCGCGCCGAGCCGCGAAATCAAACATAAACTGTTCCAGCACCGCATGTATGCGATCCGCAATACGAACGCCAATCCGCTCGAAGGCGAGTGGGAGTTCATGGGCCAGATCGACACGGGCATCGACACCTTCTGCCTGGACGCCACCACGTTCGAGCACGATGGCGTGCTGTATTACCTGTGGGCGCAGAAAGATATCGCCATCGAAGGCAATTCCAATCTGTACATCGCGCCGATGGCCACGCCATGGCAGCTGGGCGGCCCGCCAGTGATGCTGAGCAAACCGGAATTCGACTGGGAAATCCGTGGCTTCTGGGTCAACGAGGGACCGTCCGTATTGAAGCGCAACGGGAAGATTTTCATCAGCTATTCGGCCAGTGCCACGGATGAAAACTACGCCATGGGCTTGCTGTGGGCGGATGCCTCCGCCGACTTGCTCGATCCCTCCTCCTGGACGAAGTCGCCCGATCCCGTGTTTGCCACCTGCTACGAGCACGGCGTCTACGGCCCCGGCCACAACAGTTTCACGACGGCGGCCGACGGCGAGGGTGTGTTGCTGGTGTACCATGCCCGCACCTACACGGAAATCGTCGGCGACCCCTTGTGGAATCCGGACCGCCATACCTTTGTGAAGCCGCTGCGCTGGGATGCGCAAGGCATGCCCGTGTTTGGCCGTTCATCGACCCTGTAAACCTGGACCCACGCCATGACCTCAGTTGATTCCGCTACTGTTTCAGTGACGCAAGCACCGTTCGGCGTCTTGCCCGACGGCGCCCACGTCACCGTGTTTACCCTGACGAACCGCCAGGGCATGCAAGTCAAGGTGCTCGACTTTGGCGCCATCATCAGTGAAATCCACGTGCCGGACCGCGATGGCACCTTTGCCGATGTCGTGCTCGGTTTCGAGCGCATCGAGCCGTATCTGCACAATGGCGCTTACCTGGGGGCCGTCATCGGGCGCTTCGGCAACCGCATCGCCGAGGGACGCTTCAGCCTCGACGGCAAGGCCTATCAGCTGGCCGTGAATAACGCGCCGAATCATTTGCATGGCGGGAACCAGGGTTTTCACCAGGTCATGTGGCAGGCCGAGCCGTTCACCAAGGAAGACGCCGTGGGCGTGACGTTTACGCGCAGCAGCCCGGACGGCGAGGATGGTTATCCTGGCCAGCTGGACGTGACTGTCGTCTACGAACTGGACGACGACAACGCGCTGAGCCTGCGCTACCACGCCGTGACGGACCAGGCCACGCCCGTCAACCTGACCAACCACAGCTATTTCAACCTGGCGGGGCAGGGGCATATCCTGGGCCACGAGCTGTCGATCAACGCGGACCGTTACTTGCCCGTCGACGCCGGTTCCATCCCGACGGGGGAGCTGGCGGACGTGGCCGGCACGCCGTTCGACTTGCGCCACCCCACCGTCATCGGCGACAGCATCGACTTGCCGCATGAGCAGATCCGCATCGGCCGGGGCTACGACCACAACTTCGTGCTGAATAAAAAGGCAGATCAATTGCTGAACCTGGCTGCCACCGTGCGCGATCCCGCGTCGGGCCGGAGCATGCAGGTGTACACGCAGGAACCTGGCGTGCAGCTGTACACGGGCAATTTCCTCGACAGCAGCCAGTACGGCAAGCTGCGCGCCATCAGCTACCGCAGCGCGCTGTGCCTGGAAACCCAACATTTCCCGGATGCGCCGAACCAGGCGCATTTCCCCAGCACCATCCTGCGGCCGGGCGAGGAATACCGGACAGAAACGGTGTACCGCTTTTCTGCAGAATAGTTGCCTGACACCCAATGAACGCCGGGGACGGTCCCCGCGGGATCGGCATCCGCCCACCGGGCGTCTTCGCCCTCAGGGTCCGCCCCCGAATACCTTTAACGCCCTGCCGCCACGCGCGCCCAGGGCGTTTATATTGGTGCATGCCGATATCGTTTTCGATATCGGAACGCATTAAAAATTGATTGGAAAGGCATGGCAGGATTCTTTAGTATCCCAACATCGCTGCCCGGGCTGACGACATTAGATCCGGCATGGCACAACCAGGAGAATTGCATGTCTGAGACAAAAAAGAAAGTTGCCCTGCGCTCCGCCGAGTGGTTCGGCTCGCAGGACAAGAACGGCTTCATGTACCGCAGCTGGATGAAAAACCAGGGCATACCTGACCACGAGTTTCACGGCAAGCCCATCATCGGCATCTGCAATACCTGGTCCGAACTGACCCCCTGCAACGCGCATTTCCGCCAGCTGGCCGAACACGTCAAGCGCGGCATCCTGGAAGCTGGCGGTTTCCCCGTTGAATTCCCCGTCTTCTCGAATGGCGAGTCGAACCTGCGCCCGACAGCCATGCTGACGCGCAACCTGGCCTCGATGGACGTGGAAGAGTCGATCCGCGGCAATCCGATGGACGCCGTCGTGCTGCTGGTCGGCTGCGACAAGACCACGCCGGCGCTGCTGATGGGCGCGGCCAGCGTCGATATTCCCACCATCGTCGTCAGCGGCGGCCCCATGCTGAACGGCAAGCTGAACGGCAAAGACATCGGTTCCGGCACCGCCGTGTGGCAGCTGCACGAGCAGATGAAGGCCGGCTCCATCACCCTGCACCAGTTCATGTCGGCCGAATCGGGCATGTCGCGCTCGGCCGGTACCTGCAACACCATGGGCACGGCCTCGACCATGGCAAGCATGGCCGAAGCGCTGGGCACGTCCTTGCCGCACAACGCGGCCATCCCTGCCGTCGATTCGCGCCGCTACGTGCTGGCGCACATGTCGGGCATCCGCATCGTCGAGATGGTGCACGAAGACCTGCGTCTGTCGAAAGTGCTGACGCGCGAAGCATTTGAAAACGCCATCAAGGTCAACGCCGCCATCGGCGGCTCGACCAATGCCGTGATCCATTTGAAGGCCATTGCCGGCCGCATCGGCGTCCCGCTGGAACTGGAAGACTGGACCAAGGTAGGCCGCGGCACGCCGACCATCGTCGACCTGCTGCCGTCGGGACGTTTCCTGATGGAAGAGTTTTACTATGCGGGCGGCTTGCCGGCCGTGATCCGCCGCCTGGGCGAAGGCGACTTGCTGCCGCACAAGAATGCCTTGACCGTCAACGGCAAGTCGCTGTGGGACAACTGCGTCGAAGCCCCCATCTACAACGATGAAGTGGTGCGCACCTTGGACAACCCGCTGCTGGCCGATGGCGGCATCTGCGTCCTGCGCGGCAACCTGGCGCCGCGCGGCGCCGTGCTGAAGCCGTCTGCCGCCTCGCCGCACCTGATGCAGCACCGCGGCAAGGCCGTCGTCTTCGAAGATTTCGAGCATTACAAGGCGCGCATCGTCGATCCGGAGCTGGACGTGGACGCGAACTCCGTGCTGGTGATGAAGAACTGCGGCCCGAAAGGCTATCCGGGCATGGCCGAGGTGGGCAACATGGGCTTGCCGCCGAAGCTGCTGGCGCAGGGCATCACCGACATGGTGCGCATCTCGGATGCGCGCATGAGCGGCACCGCCTACGGCACCGTCGTGCTGCACGTGGCGCCGGAAGCCATGGCCGGCGGCCCGCTGGGCATCGTCCGCGACGGCGACATGATCGCCCTCGATTGCCACAACGGCAGTTTAAATATCGACATCAGCGACGCGGAAATCGCCGAGCGCCTGGCGGCCCGTGAACTGGGCAGCGCGCCGGGGCCGAAGAGCGGCTACCAGCAGCTGTACATCGAACACGTGTTGCAGGCCGACGAAGGCTGCGATTTCGACTTCCTGGTCGGCAATCGCGGTTCCGCCGTGCCGCGCCACTCACACTAAGCGGAGAATTCCATGCTGTTGCTGCAATTTACGAATGAACACGGCGGCCGCCTCGTTGGCCTGCTGCAAGACGACGTGATCCGCGTCATCGACGGCTACAACACGACGTATGCGCTGGCGCAAGACGCCATCCGCAAGAAGGTCAGCCTGGCCGAACTGGTCAACGCCACGGTCGGCAACACGACGCATTCCTATGCGGACGTGGCCGCCGGCGGCCGTTTGCTGGCGCCGCTGGACCACGCGGACGAGGCGCACTGCTACGTGACGGGCACGGGCCTGACCCACCTGGGCAGTGCCGGCGCGCGCGACGCCATGCACAAGAAGATCGGCGGCGACGCCGAATCCCTGAGCGACTCCATGAAGATGTTCCGCCTGGGCGTGGAAGGCGGCAAGCCTGCCGCCGGCACGGCCGGCGCCCAGCCGGAATGGTTCTACAAGGGCGACGGCTCCATCGTGCGCGCCAGCGGCCAGCCGCTGCGCATGCCGGACTTTGCCCTCGATGGCGGCGAAGAGCCGGAAATCGCCGGCCTGTACGTGATCGGCGACGACGGCCAGCCCTACCGCGTCGGCTACGCCATCGGCAATGAATTCTCGGACCACGTGACGGAACGCCAGAATTACCTGTACCTGGCCCACTCGAAGCTGCGCGTGTGCAGCGTGGGCCCGGCCCTGCTGGTGGGCGACTTGCCGGCGCATATAGACGGCGCCTCGCGCGTGCTCGATTTGGATGGCAAGGTGCGCTGGGAAAAAGCTTTCGTCAGCGGCGAAAACAATATGTCGCACACGATCGCCAACCTGGAACACCATCACTTCAAGTATCCGCTGTTCAAGCGCCCCGGCGACGTGCACGTGCATTTCTTTGGCACGGCCACCCTGAGCTTTGCCGATGGCGTCAGCGTGGCGCCGGGCGAAACCTTTGAAATCGAAGCGCCGGCCTTTGGCCCTGCCTTGCGCAACCGCCTCGAAATCTTCCCAACCGAATTTGCGAAAGTGAGCACATTATGAGTTTCCCTATCACCGGTGATGCACTGATCGGCGGCGTTGCCGTCAAGGGTAATGGCGGTTCCTTCCAGGCCTGGGACCCGGCCGCGCGCGCGCACATCGCGCCAGCCTTCCACATGGTGGACGCCAGCCAAATCGACGAAGCCTGCCGCCTGGCGCAGGCCGCGTTCGACCCGTTCCGCGCCACCAGCGACTTTGAGCGCGCCGACTTCCTGGACACCATCGCCGCGCAAATCATCGAGCTGGGCGACGAGCTGATCGTGCGCGCCATGACGGAAAGCGGCTTGCCGCGCGCGCGCCTGGAAGGCGAACGTGGCCGCACGGTGGGTCAGTTAAAACTGTTCGCCGGCTTGCTGCGCGAAGGTTCGTGGACGGATGCGCGCATCGACAGCCCGCTGCCGGACCGCGCGCCGCCACGCCCCGACTTGCGCTTGCGCATGATTGGCCTGGGCCCCGTCGCCGTCTTCGCGGCAAGTAACTTCCCGCTGGCCTTCTCGGTGGCCGGTGGCGATACGGCCTCGGCCCTGGCGGCCGGCTGCCCCGTCGTCCTGAAGGCCCACTCGGCCCATCCGGGCACGTCGGAACTGGTGGCGCGCGCCATCGTCAAGGCCATCGCCCTGTGCAAGCTGCCGGCCGGCGTGTTCGCCTTGCTGACCGGCACGGGCAACGGCATCGGCCAGGGCCTGGTGGCCCATCCGGCCATCCAGGCCGTGGGCTTTACGGGCTCGCGTTCGGGCGGCATCGCGCTGATGAAGGTGGCGTCCGAGCGTCCGCAGCCTATCCCCGTGTATGCGGAAATGAGCAGCATCAATCCCGTCTTCGTGCTGCCGCAAGCGCTGGCCGCCCGTGGCGCCGCCATCGCCAGCGGCTTTGCCGCCTCGCTGACGATGGGCGTGGGCCAGTTCTGCACCAATCCCGGCCTGGTGCTGGGCCTGGAAGGTGCCGACTTCACGGCTTTCGCCGCCGCCGCCGCCGAAGCGCTGGCGCCGGCGCCGGCCGCCACCATGCTGACGGCCGGTATCGCCAGCAGCTATGCCAAGGGCGTCGCCGCCCTGGCGCAGCACGCGGACGTGACGCCGCTGGTGCAGAATACGGGCGAAGAAGGCAAGGGCGCCGCGGCCTTGTTTGTCACCTCGGGCGAGGCCTTCCTGGCCAAGCACGACCTGCGCGACGAAGTCTTCGGTCCGGCCTCCCTGCTGGTGGCGTGCCGCGACATGGAACAGTTGCTGGCGATCACGGAAAGCCTGGAAGGCCAGCTGACGGCCACCCTGCAGATGGATGCGGGCGACGTGGCAGACGCGCGCCGCTTGCTGCCCGTGCTGGAACGCCGCGTGGGCCGCATCCTGGCCAACGGTTTCCCGACGGGCGTGGAAGTGTCGACGGCCATGGTGCACGGCGGCCCGTTCCCGGCCACGTCCGATGGCCGCAGCACGTCGGTGGGCACGGCGGCCATCAACCGCTTCCTGCGTCCCGTGTCGTACCAGAACCTGCCGCAGGACTTGCTGCCGGAAGCCTTGCGCGACGATAATCCGCTGGGTATCTGGCGCCGCAAGGACGGCGTGCTGGGCAAGGAGTAAAAACCTGCTGCGCGTCGCGATTTGCGGCCTGTGATGCTCACTGTGCATTCGCACAGTTCCGCGTCTCGGCCACAACTCGCTGCCGCTCGCTACGGTTTTTATTGGTAGGCATAAAAAAATAAACAGGTGGAGACGAGAATGAAGCAATTGGCGAAATATGGCAGCTTGCAGGGCAAGCGCGTGTTCATCACGGGCGGCGGCAGCGGCATCGGCGAATCCCTGGTGGCGGAGTTTGCCGCCCAGGGCGCGCTGGTGGCGTTTGTCGATATCGCCGTGGAAGCGAGCGAGGCCCTGTGCCGCCGCCTGGCCGAAGCGGGCCTGGCTGCGCCCCTGTTCCGCCATTGCGACATCACGGATATCCCGGCGCTGCAAGCCGTCATGGCCGACCTGGCAGGCAAGCTGGGCGACTTTGATATCCTCGTCAACAATGCCGCCAACGACCAGCGCCACCAGGCGCAGGACGTCACCCTGGAATACTGGAACGAGCGCATTGCGATCAATCAGCGCCCGATGTTCTTCACTTGCCAGGCCGTCTTTGAAGGCATGAAGCGCCGGGGCGGCGGTTCCATCATCAACGTCAGTTCGATTTCCTGGCACATGAAGTCGGGCGGCTACCCCGTGTACGCCACCACCAAGGCGGCCGTCGTCGGCCTGACGCGGGGCCTGGCGCGCGACTTCGGCGCGCACAACATCCGCGTCAATACCGTCACGCCGGGCTGGGTCATGACGCAGCGCCAGATCGACCTGTGGGTCGACGACGCGGCGGAAGTGGAAATCAAGAAAAGCCAGTGCCTGCCGAGCAAATTGATGCCGCAGGACATCGCCGCCATGGTGCTGTTCCTGGCTTCCGATGACGGCGCCATGTGCTCGTCCCAGGAATTCATCGTCGACGCCGGCTGGGTCTGACAAAACGTCCAGGGCGTTGTTGCAGGGTCAGAAGTTATCGTACTGATGTACTTGCGTACTGTCTTCGACCTCTGCGCCTAGCCCTGGGCGTTTTGTCGGCTGCGGGCCTTTCCGCAGCCCAATCGCTACCTCCTTTGCAGCACCGCTCATGCCGCCCCAACCCCGCGGCAGGAGAGGCATCGCCACATCCGGAAGCTGAACATGAAATTTCTCGTTTGCAGCATCGCCCTCGTTTGCACCGGCGCCGCCAATGCGCAGGGCACGCAGGCATTAAAAAGTCCCGACGGCACCTTGCACGTCCAGGTCGCGCCCGGTCCTGCCGGCACCGTCACCTATGCCGTGCAGCGCGCGGGCACGCCCGTCATCCTGCCATCGACCCTGGGCCTGCAGTTTGCCGGCCTGGACCTGTCGCGCCGCCTGACGCTGGGCGCCGCCTCGCCCGTCACGCCCGTGGCCGAGCGCTATGCCATGGCCACGGGCAAGCGCCGGGTCATCGATTACGCGGCCAACGAGCAGCGCTTCACGGTGAACAATGCGCAGGGGCACGCCATGGACGTGGTATTCCGCGTCTCCAACGATGGCGTGGCCTTGCGCTACGTGCTGGGCCAGGTGCCGGGCACGGCCGGAGCCATGCTGCAGGAAAGCACGGCCTTCAGTTTTGCACCCGCCACGCGGGCCTGGCTGCAGCCGATGCAGGTGGCGCAGACGGGCTGGATGAACACCAATCCCGCCTACGAAGAACATTACCGCATGGATATCCCCGTGGGCACGCCGTCGCCGCTGGCGGCCGGCTGGGTCTTCCCGGCCCTGTTCAAGTCGGGCGACACCTGGGTGGCGCTGACGGAAGCGGACATGGACGGCAGCTTCCACGCCTCGCGCCTGCAGGCGCAATCGAGGGGCGGCGTCTACCGCATCGGCACGCCGATGGCGGCCGAAGTGGCGCCCGGCGGCGCCTTGCTGGCGCAGGCGGCCACGGGCTTGCGCTCGCCGTGGCGCGTGCTGGCCATCGGCAGCCTGGCCACCGTCATGGACAGCACCCTGGGCACCGACCTGGCCGCGCCCGCCATCGCCTTCGATGCGGCCAAGGTGCTGCCCGGCCATGCGGCCTGGAGCTGGGGTTTGCTGAAGGATGACGCCACAGTGTATGCGGTGCAGAAACAGTTCATCGATTACGCGGCGGACATGCACTGGGACTACGTGCTCGTTGATGCGGACTGGGACCGCCAGATCGGCTACGCCAAAATCGCCGAGCTGGCCGCGTATGCGGCGAGCAAGAATGTCGGGCTGTTCCTCTGGTACAACTCCTCGGGCAGCTGGAACAAGACGACGTATTCGCCGAAAGGCAAGCTGCTGACCCATGCGCAGCGTGAACAGGAATTTGCGCGCCTGGCCGGCATGGGCATCAAGGGCATCAAGGTGGATTTCTTTGCCGGCGATGGCCAGTCGATGATTGCCTATTATTTGGGCATCTTGAACGATGCGGCGCGACATGGCTTGCTGGTCAATTTCCATGGCGCCACCTTGCCACGCGGCTGGGCCCGTACTTACCCGAACCTGATGACGGCCGAAGGCGTCAAGGGACTGGAATTTACCACTTTTGAACAGCGCGACCAGGACGCCATGCCCGCCCATGCGGCCATGCTGCCCTTCGCGCGCAACCTGTTCGATCCCATGGATTTCACGCCCATGGTGTTTGGCGACGTGCCCAACATCCGCCGCGCCACGCGCAACGGTTTTGAGCTGGCGCTGTCCGTGCTGTTCCTGTCGGGCGTGCAGAACTTTGCCGAAGTGCCCGCCGGCATGGCCAGCGTGCCTGCCTATGTCAAAACGTTTCTGCAGGAACTGCCGCGCAGCTGGGATGACAGCCGCTTTCTCGATGGCATGCCCGGCCAGTACCTGATGCTGGCGCGCCAGGCAGGCGAGCGCTGGTACGTGGCCGGCATCAATGCCCAGGCCAGCGCGCAGACCTTCACCGTGGACTTGTCCTTCCTGGAAGGCAAGCGCGGCGCTCTCATCACAGACGGCGCCAGCGAGCGCGCATTCAGCCAGCAGGAAATTGCGGCTGGCAAGGCCGTCATCACGATCAAGCCGCATGGCGGCTTTGTAGCAATCTTTAATTAAAACAACAGGAGACAGCATGAAACTCGTCAACACCAGCATCCTGGCCTTGAGCCTGGTCGTCAGCAGCGCCTTCGCCGCCCCCGTGAATGTCACCATCGACGTGGCCAAGCCGGGTCCCGTGATCAACAAGAACGTGTACGGCCAGTTCGCCGAGCACCTGGGCACGGGCATCTACGAAGGCATGTGGGTGGGCCCGGATTCGCCGATTCCCAACACCAAGGGCTGGCGCAACGACGTGCTGGGCGCGCTGAAGCAGCTGCACGTGCCGCTGGTGCGCTGGCCGGGCGGCTGCTTTGCCGATGAATACCACTGGAAGGATGGCATTGGCGCGCGCGACAAGCGCCCGACCAAGGTCAACACCAACTGGGGCGGCGTGGAAGAGTCGAATGCCGTCGGCACGCACGAATTCTTCGACCTGGCCGAGCTGCTGGGCGCCCAGACCTACATCAATGGCAACCTCGGTTCCGGCACGCCGCAGGAAATGTCCGAATGGCTCGAATACATGACCTCGGACAGCAAGTCGACCCTGGCCGAGCTGCGCCGCAAGAATGGCCGCGCGCAGCCGTATAAAGTCGATTACTTTGGCATCGGCAACGAAGCCTGGGGTTGCGGCGGCAATATGCGTCCGCAGTACTACACCGACCTGTACAAGCACTACCACACCTTCATGAAGACGCCGGAAAGCGCGCGGCCGAAATTCATCGCCAGCGGCGGCAATGACGACGACATCAGCTGGTCCGACACCCTGAGCCGCGAAATCAAGCCGAACATGATGGACGCCATCAGTTTCCACTACTACACGGTACCGACGGGCGTGTGGGAAAAGAAGGGCACCGCCACGGGCTTTGGCGAAGATGAATGGATCTCGACCCTGAGCCGCGCCCTGCGCATCGATAGCTTGATCAAGAACAATCTTGCCGCCATCGACAAGAACGACCCCTCGAAAAAGACCGGCTTGTACGTCGATGAATGGGGCACCTGGTACGACGTCGAGCCAGGCACCAACACGGGCTTTTTGTTCCAGCAAAACAGCTTGCGCGATGCGCTCGTCGCCGCCTTGAATTTCAATATTTTCCATGAGCACGCGGACAGGGTGCGCATGACGAATATTGCGCAAATGGTCAACGTGCTGCAGGCCATGATCATCACGGACAAGGATAAGTATTTCCTCACGCCCACCTATCACGCCTTCCAGATGTACGTGCCGTTCCAGGACGCCACCTCGTTACCGGTCGCTATCCAGGGCAATGGCAAGTACAGCCTGGGCAAGTTCAGCATTCCTGAAGTGAGCGCCTCGGCCGCGCGCGCCAAGGATGGCAAGGTGTACCTGTCCCTGGTCAACACCAACCCGCACAAGGCCGTCGACGTCAACGTGGCACTGGCGGGCAAAAAAGTGGCCAGCGTGAATGGCCGGGTGCTGACCGCAGGCAAGATGGATTCCGTCAACAGCTTTGCGCAGCCGCAAGCCGTGCAGCCGGTGGCGTTTAATGCCAAGGCGCAAGGCGGCAAGCTGACCGTCTCCGTACCGGCCAAGGCCGTGGTGGTGGTCGCCGTCGAATAAGCGCCGGGCTTCCTGCTGTCTACTCTGTGCCGGCGCGGGAGCCTTCCCGCGCCGGCCAGCCGCATCGTGCTGCACGTTGTAGTGAAAGTATTCCATGAACAGAAGAGAAGCTGTATTGGCGCTCGGTAGCGCCATGGCCCTGGCCGCCTGTGGCGGGGGCGGTTCCGATAGTGTTCCCGTCGTGTCCGTCACGCCGCCCGTCGTGCCCCCTGTCGTCCCGCCCGTGGTGCCGCCGGTGGTCACGCCGCCCGAGGTCGTGCTCCCCGTACAAGGCGCCATCACGTTTATCAATGCCTCCGTGCATGACCCGTCCCTCATCAAGGTGGCCGATACCTATTATGTGTTCGGTTCGCACCTGGCGGCCGCCAAGTCCACCGACCTGATGAACTGGAGCAAGATTGCCGAAGGCGTCAACGCCAGCAATCCCCTGTTTAACAATGTCGTCAGCGCCCTGGCCGACACCTTTGCCTGGTCGCAAGTGACCGGACTGTGGGCGCCGGACGTGATCCAGTTGGACAATGGCAAGTTCGCCATGTATTACAACAGCTGCAAGGGCGATTCGCCCCGTTCCGCCATGGGCCTGGCCCTGGCCGATGCGGTCACAGGCCCGTACGTCAACCAGAAGATTTTCCTGAAGTCCGGCATGTGGGGCCAGGTCAGCGAAGATGGCGTGACCATCTACGATGCCCTGACGCAACCGAACGTGGTGGACCCGAACACTTTCCGCGATGCCACGGGCAAGCTGTGGATGATCTACGGTTCGTATTCGGGCGGCATCTTCATCCTGGCCATGGACCCGGCCACGGGCTTGCCCGTCGCCGGGCAGGGCTATGGCAAGCACGTGATCGGCGGCAACCATAGCCGCATCGAGGGCGCGTACGTGCTGTACAGCCCGCAAACGCAGTATTACTACCTGTTCACCTCGTTTGGCGGCCTGGACGCGAACGGCGCCTACAACATGCGCGTGGCCCGCTCGCGCAATCCGGACGGCCCGTATGTGGACGCCAAGGGCAAGGACATGCGGCAAGTCAAGTCGAATCCCGCCTTGCCCCTGTTCGACGACGCGTCCATCGCGCCTTACGGCCAGAAGCTGATGGGCAACCATCAATTCGCGCTGGCAACAGGTGAGACGGGCACGCCGCTGGGATATGTGTCGCCAGGACACAATTCAGCGTTTTATGATGCCGCCACGCAGCAGTATTTCCTCATCTTTCATACGCGCTTCCCGAACACGGGCGAGCTGCACGAAATCCGCGTGCACGAGCTGTTCATCAATGCCGATGGCTGGCTGGTGGCGGCGCCGTTCCGTTACGTGCCCTTGAGCAAGAGCGTCACGCCGCTGGCGGCGCAGGTGGCGGCCACGGAGGTGGCGGGCAGCTATCAACTGATCAACCATGGCAAGGAAATTTCCACGGCGCTCAAGCTGTCGCAAAGTATCGCGCTGCAGGCCAATGGAACGATCAGCGGGGCGCAGACGGGCACGTGGCAGCACCAGGGCAACAACCTGGTCGCCATCACCCTGGCGTCCGGCGGCCTGTTCAATGGCGTGCTGTCGCGCCAGTGGAATGCCAATGCGCAAGCCTTCGTCGTCACGTTCACGGCGCAGTCGGCCGACGGCGTGTCGCTGTGGGGCGCCCGCACGGGCACATAAAGTAAAAATCAAGGAGAATCATTATGCAAACGCTCAAGCGCGGCCTGGCCGCCGTTACCGCCACCCTGATGGCGCTGTCCTGCCATGCCGCGCAAGTGAGCGTGCACGACCCCGTGATGGCCAAGGAAGGCGACACCTATTATTTGTACAGCACGGGGCCCGGCATCACCTTCTACAGCTCGAAGAACATGGTCGACTGGCAGCCGGAAGGGCGCGTCTTCGCCGGCCAGCCCACGTGGGCGAAGACGGCCGCGCCCTCGTTTGACGACCATATCTGGGCGCCCGACGTGCAGTTCCACAACGGCAAATATTACCTGTACTACTCCGTGTCCGGCTTCGGCAAGAACACCTCCGGTATTGGCGTGACCGTCAACGCCACCCTGAATCCCCGCTCGCCCGACTACCGCTGGGTCGACCAGGGCATGCTGCTGCAATCGGTGCCCGAGCGCGACGAGTGGAACGCCATCGATTCGAACATCGTCACGGACAAGCAGGGCACGCCGTGGATGTCGTTCGGTTCGTTCTGGAACGGCATCAAGCTGGTGAAGCTGAATCCCGACTGGAAAACGATTGCCGAACCGCAAGAATGGCATGCGCTGGCGCGCCGGATGCCGCTGCCGCCGCGCGCGGGCGAATTCAAGCCGGCGCCCGAGGAAATCGAAGCACCGTTCATCTTCCAGCGCGGCGACGATTATTTCCTCTTCGTTTCGTGGGGCCTGTGCTGCAAGAAAGCCGACAGCACCTATCACCTGGCCGTCGGGCGCGCCAAGAGCGTGACGGGGCCGTACCTGGACAAGGATGGCCGCGACATGGCGCAGGGCGGCGGCACGGTGGTGCTGCAAGGCGACAAGGACTGGAAGGGCCTGGGCCACAACAGCGCCTATACCTTCGACGGCAAGGATTACCTGGTGCTGCACGCCTACGAAACGGCGGATGACTACTTGCAGAAACTCAAGATCATGCCCATGACGTGGGACAAGGATGGCTGGCCGCACGTCGATCCGCGCGACCTGAACCGCTACCAGAGCCGCCAGTTGCCCGCCGCTGCCGCCAAACCGTAAGGACGCATTGTGAAAAAAACCGTGTTGATGCTGGCGCTGGCCGCCGGCGGCCTGGCCACGCCGCCGCTGCAGGCGGCCGAGCTGTTTCCCCTTTCGTCCGTGCGCCTCGGTGCGGGACCGTTTCTCGATGCACAGACGACGGACCTGCATTACCTGATGGCCTTCGACCCGGATAAATTGCTGGCGCCGTTCCGCCGCGAGGCGGGACTGCCGCAGCCGCAGCCCAGCTATGGCAACTGGGAAGCGACGGGTCTCGACGGCCACATGGGCGGGCATTACCTGTCGGCGCTGGCCCTGATGGTCGCGTCCACGGGCGACGCGCAAGTGCGCGCGCGCCTCGATTACGTGCTGGCGGAACTGAAGAAATGCCAGGACGCCAACGGCAATGGCTACCTGGGCGGCATTCCCGACGGCAGCGCCGCCTGGCAAGCCGTGGCCCGGGGCGAGATGCAGGCCGACACTTTTTCCGTCAATGGCAAGTGGGTGCCGTGGTACAACCTGCACAAGGTGTACGCGGGCTTGCGCGACGCCTACCAGCAGGCGGGCAGCGAGGAGGCGAAGGGCATGCTGATCGCCTTGTCGGACTGGGCCGTGAAACTGTCGGCCTCGCTTTCCGACGCGCAGATGCAGGCCATGCTGCGCGCCGAGCACGGCGGCATGAATGAAGTGCTGGCGGACGTCTACGCGATGACGGGCGAGCAGCGCTACATGGACCTGGCCGTGCGCTTCTCGCACCAGGCGATTCTGCAGCCGCTGGCGGCCCGCCAGGACAAGCTGACGGGCCTGCATGCGAATACGCAAATCCCGAAAGTCATCGGTTTCGAGCGCATCGGTACGCTGACAGGCCGGCGCGACTGGCAGCAGGCGGCGCAATTCTTTTGGCAAACCGTGCACGACAAGCGCACGGTGGCCATCGGCGGCAACAGTGTCAAGGAACATTTTCACGACGAACACGACTTTTCCTCGATGGTGGAGGAAGTCGAAGGGCCGGAAACGTGCAACACCTACAATATGCTCAAGCTCACCGAGCAATTGTTCCAGCGCGACGAACAGGTGAAATACGCGGATTACTACGAGCGCGCGCTGTACAACCATATCCTGTCGTCGCAGCGCCCCGGCACGGGCGGCTTCGTGTATTTCACGCCCATGCGGCCGAATCACTACCGCGTGTATTCGGAAGTGGACAAGGGCATGTGGTGCTGCGTGGGTTCCGGCATCGAAAGCCAGGCCAAGTATGGCGAGTTCATCTACGCGCACGAGGGCGAGGCCCTGTACGTGAACCTGTTCATGGCGTCCACCCTGGAGTGGAAAGAGCAGGGCGTCAGGATCGTCCAGTCGACCCAGTTCCCCGACCGGGACACGACGCGCATCACGCTGAGCCAGTTCGCGGGCAAGAAGACGCTCAGCATGAAGATCCGCTACCCGCAGTGGGTGGCGAAGGGCAAGCTGGGCCTGAAGCTCAATGGCAAGGCCCTGCGCGTGCAGGGCGTGCCGGGCGAGTACGTGACCATCACGCGCGCCTGGAAGCAGGGCGATACGCTCGACGTGATCTTGCCGATGAGCACGCGCCTGGAGCAGATGCCGGACCAGTCGAATTACTATGCCGTGCTGCATGGCCCCATCGTGCTGGCCGCCAAGACGCAGCCGTTCGCCAATGAAGCGCTGAATTATTTTGCCGACGACTCGCGCATGGGCCATATCGCCCAGGGCCAAGTGTGCCCGCTGGAATCGTCGCCCCTGTTCGTCAGCGACACCAAGGATTTCATGCACAAGATCAAGCCCGTGAAGGGCCAGCCGCTGACGTTTACGGCACCCGGCTTGATCCAGGGCAAGGATGCGGCCACCTTGCGGCTGATTCCCTTCTTCCGCCTGCACGATGCGCGCTACATGCTGTACTGGCCCGTGTCCACGCCCGCCAACCTGGCGCAGCTGCAGGAAAGCACGCGCCAGGCGGAAGCGCAGCGCCTGGCTCTGGATGCGCAAACCATCGACCAGGTGGCGCCCGGGCAGCAGCAGCCGGAATCGGACCATTTCTTCAAGGCCGAGGGCGGAGAGAATGGCGTCAACAAGGGCATGCACTGGCGCCATGCGACAGGCTGGTTCAGCTATGACTTGAACGACCCGCAGGGCGAGGCGACAACCTTGCGCCTGACCCTGTCCACGCTGGACGCGGGGCGCGTCTTCGACGTGCTGGTGAATGGCACGCCGCTGCAGACGGTGGCCGTGGCGGCCGATGCACCGCAGGAACTGCATACGGTAGACATTGCCATCCCCGCGGCCCTGGTGGCGGCCGCCAAGGGCAAGCTCGTCGTGAAATTTGTTGCCGGCAAGGATAGCGTGGCCGGCGGCCTGTACGGGCTGCGCCTGCTGCGCTGACAGGAAAGCACGCCCGGGGGAAAGCCACGGCAGCCGTCAAGCGATACGCAAATCGGTATCGCAAGCGAAAAAGAATTGATTGGATGGCTATGTGGCTTTCTCCTACCATGGGTTCATAAAAAACCGCCCATCCGGCATCCGGCTGTGATGGTATTCCAATAAAAACTGGAGACAAGAATGACATTGACACGCCGCACCCTCCTCGCCAGCGCCATGCTGCTGGCCGCTTCCGCCAGCACCTTCGCCACCTCGTCCGCGTTTGCCGCCAAGCCCCTGGTCATGGGCTTTTCGCAGGTGGGCGCCGAGAGCGAGTGGCGCACTGCCAATACCGTCTCCATCAAAGATGCTGCCAAGAAAGATGGCGTCACCTTGAAATTTGCCGATGCGCAGCAAAAGCAGGAAAACCAGGTCAAGGCGCTGCGCTCCTTCATCGCGCAAAAAGTCGACGTCATCGCCTTCTCGCCCGTCGTCGAGTCGGGCTGGGATACCGTGCTGCGCGAAGCCAAGGCTGCCAAGATTCCCGTCATCCTGACGGACCGCGCCGTCAACGTGGCGGATAAATCGCTGTACGTGACCTTCATCGGTTCCGACTTCGTGGAAGAGGGCCGCCGCGCCGGCCAGTGGCTGCTCGATTACGCCAAGAAAACCCCGGATGCGACCCTGAACATCGTCGAGCTGCAGGGCACGGTCGGTTCCGCGCCCGCCATCGACCGCAAGGCGGGCTTCCTGGAAGTAGTGGGCAAGAACCCGAAGATGAAGATCATCCGTTCGCAAACGGGCGACTTCACGCGCGCCAAGGGCAAGGAAGTGATGGAAGCGTTCCTGAAGGCGGAAGGCAAGAAGATCAACGTGCTGTACGCCCACAATGACGACATGGCCATCGGCGCCATCCAGGCCATCGAGGAAGCGGGCATGAAGCCGGGCAAGGACATCATCATCATTTCCATCGATGGCGTCAAAGGCGCGTTCGAAGCGATGATCGCCGGCAAGCTGAATGTCACCGTGGAATGCAGTCCATTGCTGGGCCCGCAACTGATGTCGGTGGCGCGCGATGTGGTGGCCGGCAAGCCCGTGCCGGCGCGCATCACGACGGTGGAAGGCGTGTTCCCTGCCGAGGTGGCCGCCAAGGAATTTCCTAACCGTAAATACTAAGCTTGCCGCATGATGAATACGCAAGCGCATCACGACGCCGCGCCAGCTCCCTTGCTGGAGTTGCGCGGCATCAGTAAATCCTTTCCCGGCGTCAAAGCCCTCAGCAATGTCGCCCTGCGCCTGTATCCGGGCGAAGTGCATACCCTGATGGGGCAAAATGGCGCCGGCAAATCGACCTTGATCAAGGTACTGACGGGCGTCTACACGCCCGACAGCGGCCAGATCCTGCTAGACGGCCAGCCCATCGCACCCGCCTCCACGTCGGATGCGCAGGCGCTCGGCATCAGCACCGTGTACCAGGAAGTCAATCTGTGTCCGAACCTGTCGGTGGCGGAAAACATTTTTATCGGCCGCTATCCGCGCCGTTTCGGCGCCCCCTTTGGCCCGATAGACTGGCGCGCCATGCAGCAGCAGGCGCGTGCCTTGCTGCTTCAATTGCAGATCGATATCGATGTCACGGCGCAGCTGTCCAGTTTTCCGCTGGCCATCCAGCAAATGGTGGCCATCTCGCGCGCGCTGAACATTTCGGCCCGCGTGCTGATCCTCGACGAACCCACGTCCAGCCTGGACGAGGCGGAAGTCAACCTGCTGTTTTCCGTGCTGCGCCGTTTGCGCGAGCAGGGCATGGCGATCCTCTTCGTGACGCACTTCCTCGACCAGACCTACGCCATTTCCGACCGCATCACCGTCATGCGCAATGGCGAGCGGGAAGGCGAATACGCGTGCAGTGAACTGTCGCGCCTGGCGCTGGTGAACAAGATGATCGGCGTGGCAGCCGATACGCAGGAGCAAGCGCTGGACCTGGCGCAGGAAGCGGGCGCCGCCAGCGTCGGTGCCACCGTGCTCGAAGCACGGGGACTGGGTCGCAAGGGCGCCTTGCTGCCCATGGATTTCCACATCCGCCAGGGTGAATTGCTGGGCCTGGCAGGCTTGCTCGGTTCGGGTCGCACGGAACTGGCGCGCCTGCTGTTCGGCGCCGACAAGGCGGACTCGGGCACGATCACCGTGCAGGGCAAGCCGCGCCACTTCCACGTGCCGCGCGACGCCATCGCGGCCGACATCGGTTTTTGCTCGGAAGACCGCAAGCACGAAGGGGCGATTTTGTCGCTGTCCGTGCGCGAAAACATTATTTTGGCCTTGCAGGCCCGCACGGGCTTGCTGCGCGCCATTCCCTTTAAACGCCAGCAGGCGCTGGCCGACGAGTATGTGAAAGCGCTGGGCATCAAGACGGCCAGCATCGAGACGCCCATCGGCAGCCTGTCGGGCGGCAACCAGCAGAAAGCCTTGCTGGCGCGCTGGCTGGTGACATCGCCCGCCATGCTGATCCTGGACGAACCCACGCGCGGCATCGACGTGCGCGCCAAGCAGGAAATCATGAGTTATGTCAGCAAGCTGTGCCGCAAGGGCATGGCCATCCTGTTCATCTCGTCCGAACTGCCGGAAGTGCTGCGCTGCAGCGACCGCATTCTGGTCATGCGCGACCGCAAGGCGTGCGGCGACTATGCGCGTGGCGAACTGGACGATAGCTCCGTGCTGCAAGTCATTGCCGGAGAGACAGCATGAGCATGACCACACCGTCGCCCGCAGCGCCTATCAAGGCACCGCGGGCGGCCTCCACCACGGATTCTTCCATAGTGCATACCGTTTTGCATCACCCCCTGAGCCGGCCCGTGGCCGCGCTGTTCTTGCTGCTGCTGGTCGATTTCTTCGCCATCCCCGGCTTTTTCCATCTGGAAGTGCGTGACGGCCATTTGTACGGCAGCGTGATCGACATCGTCAACCGTGCCGCACCGCTGATGCTGGCGGCCCTGGGCATGACCCTCGTCATCGCCACGCGGGGCATCGATATTTCCGTGGGCGCCGTCGTGGCCCTGTCCGGCACCGTGGCCGCCATGCTGATCGGCGGCACCATGGTGATGGACAACGGCGTGCCCACCTACGTGAGCAACATTCCCATGGGCTGGGCCCTGGCGGCGGCCCTGGGCGCGGCCCTGCTGTGCGGCGCCTGGAACGGCGTGCTGGTGGCGGGCCTGGGTTTGCAGCCCATCGTCGCCACCCTGATCCTGATGGTGGCCGGGCGCGGCCTGGCGCAGCTGCTGACGGATGGCCAGATCGTCACCGTCTACTACCAGCCTTTCTTCTTCATCGGCAGCGGCTATCTGTTCGGCTTGCCGTTCTCGCTGTTCCTCGTGGCGGCCGTGTTCCTCATCACGGCCGTGCTGATGCGCAAGACGGCCCTGGGCCTGTTCATCCAGGCCGTCGGCATCAACCCTGTCGCCGCGCGCCTGGCGGGCATCAGGACGGCGACCCTGATCTTTTTCGTCTACGTCTTTTGCGCCGCCTGCGCGGGCCTGTCGGGGTTGATGATCAGCTCGAACATCAAGAGCGCGGACGCGAACAATGCGGGCCTGATGCTGGAACTCGATGCCATCCTGGCCGTGACCCTGGGCGGCACCTCGCTGGCCGGCGGCAAGTTCAGCCTGGTGGGCAGCATGATCGGCGCCCTCATCATCCAGACCCTGACCTACACCATCTATTCGCTGGGCGTGCCGCCGGAAGTGAACATGGTCGTCAAGTCGGTCGTCGTCTTCCTCGTCTGCCTGTCGCAGTCGTCGGAATTCAAGCAATTGCTGCATCGGAGAAAAGCATGAAGGGCTTGCTGCACACCCCGTATTTCACCTCGCTCGTCACCGTCCTGCTGCTGGTGGTGATGCTGGGGCTCGGTGGCGCCGCCTACCCGGGCCTGCTGTCGACGCAGGTGATCTTCAACCTGCTGATCGATAACGCTTTCCTGCTGGTGATCGCCGTCGGCATGACCTTCGTCATCGTTTCCGGCGGCATCGACCTGTCCGTCGGTTCCGTGCTGGCGCTGTCGACCATGATCGCCGCCTGGCTGCTGAACGTGGCGCACTGGCCGCCGACCCTGGTGATCGCCACCGTGCTGGCGCTGGGCGCCGTGTTTGGCGCCAGCATGGGCGCGCTGATCCATTATTTCAAGTTGCAGCCCTTCATCGTTACCCTGGCCGGCATGTTTCTGGCACGGGGCCTGTGCTACTTGATCAGCATCAATTCCATCACCATCGACGATCCGCTGTTCGTCGCCATGTCGCAGACGCAATTGCAATTCCTGGGCGGCTTCGTCTCGCCCGGCGTTGTCATCGCCGTGGCAACCTTGCTGCTGGCCATCTGGCTGGCGCACGTCACGCCGTTTGGCCGCGCCGTGTATGCGATCGGCGGCAATGAACAGTCGGCTTTGATGATGGGTTTGCCAGTGGGCCGCACCAAGGTGCTGATCTACGCCTTCAGCGGCTTTTGCGCGTCGCTGGGCGGCGTGCTGTTTTCGTTCTACATGCTGTCCGGCTATGGCTTGCATGCGCAAGGCACGGAACTGGACGCCATCGCCGCCGTCGTCATCGGCGGCACCCTGCTCAGCGGCGGCTACGGCTACGTGGCGGGCGCCTTGTCCGGCGTGCTGGTGCTGGGCACCATCCAGACCCTGATCGCCTTCGACGGCACGCTCAGTTCGTGGTGGACCAAGATCGTCATCGGCGGCCTGCTGTTCGTCTTTTGCGTCGTGCAAAGGCTGATGGCCATGGGCCAGAAAAATACCAACGGGAGTTAACCTTATGTTGAAGCAACACACACTTGCCGCAGCCATCGGCATGGCGGCAGCGCTCGCCTGTGCCCCATTTGGCGCGCAGGCAGCCAACCCCATCGTGAAAAACATCTACACGGGCGATCCGGCCGCCCTGGTCGACAATGGCCGCGTCTACCTGTACGTCGGCCACGATGAAGCGAGCGCCACGGACACGGATTACCGCATGAACGAGTGGCGCGTGTATTCCTCCTGCGACATGGCGAACTGGACGGATCACGGCTCGCCCGTGCGCTACTCGACCTTCGCGTGGGCCGGCAAGGATGCCTGGGCCGGCGACATCGTCAAGCGCGGCAGCAAGTATTATTTTTACTCCACCGTCGACCACAAGACCATCCCCGGCAAGGCTATCGGCGTGGCCGTGTCCGACAGTCCGACGGGGCCCTTCGTCGACGCGCGCGGCAGCGCCCTGATCACGAACGACATGACGAAGCAGACGGCGATCCCGTGGGACGATATCGACCCGGCCGTCTTCATCGACACGGATGGCCAGGCCTACATTTACTGGGGCAACACGGTCTTGAAGTACGCCAAGCTGAAAGCCAACATGACGGAGCTGGACGGCCCGATCCTGACCTTCGGCATGGATGCGTTCACGGAAGCGGCCTATATGCACAAGCATGCCGGCACGTATTACTTGTCGTACTCGCGCAACTTCCCGGAAGAAACGGCGTATTCGACGGGACCGACGCCCACGGGGCCGTGGCATTTCCGCGGCACCATCATGGACAAGAACGCCATCGTGAAAACCATCCACCAGGCCATCATCGAGTTCAACGGCAAGTCCTACATCTTCTATCACAACGATAAATTGCCCGGCGGCGGCGAGTACCGCCGTTCCGTGGCCGTGGAAGAGCTGAAGTACAAGCCGGACGGCACCATCGAGTTCATCCACCAGACGCAGCAGGGCCCGGCCGCCAATCCGAGCGCCGACTGCAAGGCATCCTGATCGCTGCTTGACGACACACAAAAAGGAGACACAGCGATATCTATAATATCGATATCAGCCAGAAACTGATATCGATCATGATATGATTTATTCATGGATACCCTCAACCCCAACTGGTTCTTGCGAGCCCGCCTGAAGACGCGGCAATTGCTGCTGCTGATCGCCCTTGACGAGCAGCGCAACATCCACCGCGCGGCGGAAGAATTGCACATGACGCAGCCGGCCGCGTCCAAGCAAATCAAGGACCTGGAAGAGATGCTCGACGTGCGCCTGTTCGACAGGCTGCCACGCGGCATGGAACCGACCATCTACGGCGAGACGATGATACGCCACGCCCGCATGGCGCTGACGAGCCTGTCGCTGGCGCATGACGACATCGTGGCCCTGAAGTCGGGTTTGACGGGCCAGGTGGAAGTGGGGGTGATCATGACGCCGGCCATGGCCCTGCTGCCGCGCGCCATCGCCCGCATCAAGCAGCAGGCGCCCTTGATGCGCATCGGCGTGCACCTGGAGCACAGTAATACCCTGATGGACATGCTGCAGCATGGCACCCTGGACTTCATGATCGGGCGCATCCTGGAAAAGGAAAGCAGCGCCGGCCTTATCTACGAGGAATTGACGGAAGAGCCAGCCAGCGCCGTGGCGCGCAATGGCCACCCGCTGCTGTCGCGCAAGAATCTGCAATTGAAGGACCTGGCGGGCCAGCCGTGGATACTGCCGCCGCAGGGCAGCATCCTGCGCCACCGCTTCGACATGATGTTCCGCCGCGCCAGCCTGGAGCCGCCCGTGGACGTGGTCGACACGACGGCCTTGCTGTTGATCACATCATTGCTGCAGCAAACGGATTCCCTGCACGTGATGCCGACGGAAGTGGCCCATTACTACGAATCGCTGAACGTGCTGAGCATCTTGCCCATCGAACTGCCGTGCAAGATGGATGCGTTCGGCATCATCCGCCAGCAGGATCATCTGCTGTCGCCGGGGGCGGACATGCTGCTCAAGGCAGTCCGCGCCACGGCCGCCGACATGTATTGACGATCACCCGATAAACCGTCCAGGGCATTGTTGCCGCGGCTTGGCGTAGATTCGTACTGCCTGCGGCACGGCGCCTGGCCCTGAACATTTTCTTCGGCGCCGTCACCAACTTCGGCGATTTTTATTGCCAATTAATCGGGCACTTCAAAAAAGAACAGCTGCACCAGCCGGCCATCCTCCGGCGTTGCGCCAAACACATTGCTGATCGAGTGGAAATAATGGCCCTTGTAGACGATCAGGCGGTTGTGGCGCATGGGTACTTCCAGCAGGGCTTGCCAACTGTCGCGCTGTTCCTGTAAGTCGTTGAATTTCTGCACTTTGCTGTTCGGCAGCCAGCGTTTCTGGAAATCCTTGAAGCTGGCGTAGCCGCCCGCCTTCACGTCCGCTTCCGGCAGTCGCCGGTACCAGCCGCTGGGCAGGTGGCGCCAGAAGGTGGTGCCGCCCTGGCACTGTTCGGGCGGGTTCAAGTACAGCACGCCCGCATAGAAATTGAAATTGTTGCCCGTCTCATTGTCCACGTGGATATCCGTGCGCGCCATGGCGTCCGCATAGCTGAGGCGGCAGGAGCCGTTGTCGGGCGAGATGAAGCGGATGGGGCGGCCCAGCGCCGTGGCGATGCGCTCCATGATGGCCTGGCAGGGCTGGCCCGCCGTCTGGCTGCCCGGGTAGTTCTGTCCCGCATAGCGCTGCTGTTCGAACGGCAAGGCCAGCGCCTGCGCCCTCCAGGCGGCCGGGTCGGGCAGGAAGTCGTCGAGGATGTGCAGATCCGTTTCGCGGATAAAGTCGTGCAGCGTTGGCTCGACGTTGAGCGGCGTCAACGTTTCGGCGTGCCCGGCTTGCGGGCTGGCAAAGCCGATGCGGCACGTCTGCGCCAGCGCCGGATGCAGCGCCAGCGCTTGCGCGTAGCGGGCCAAAGCCCGTTCCTGCTGTCCCGTGCGGTAGTACAGCTCGGCCAGGCCTTGCAGGGTTTGCCAGCGCTGTGGCCGCAGGGCGTGGGCACGTTCCAGTTCGGCGATGGTCTCCATCAGCCGCTGTTTACCCAGCAGCAATTCCGCATGGCTGACGGCGAAGTCGTGCTCGTGCGGCGCCAGCCGCGCCGCCGTGGCGTAGCTGGCCAGCGCCGCCTCGCTGTCCGTGCCGCGCAGCACGTTGCCCAGGTTGTAGTGGAACAGGGCGTTCTCCGGCTGCTGCCTGAGCGACAGCTTTAGCAGGCCCAGGCCGATGGTGCCCTGGCCCAGTTCCAGCATCGCCAGGCCCTGGAAATGCTGGGCTTCGGCCAGGGCCGGGTCCTGTTTAAAGGCAGCCTGGTAGGCGTTGATCGCCTCGATCAGCCTGCCTTGCTGCTGCAGTTGCCGGCCCTTGGCCAGCTGTTGTTCCGCCAGTGTCTGTTCGCCCATGTCACGATCCCGATGCAATGTGGCGAACAGTGTAACCGAGGCCGTTCTACTGCGCCTGGCTGACGGGAATTTCTTCCCCATTCAATTTCACCGCCACCTTGACGATCTGCGCCTTGACCTGGTTGCTGGCCATGTCCGCTTCCTGGGCGTAGGCATACACGATGATGGCGAAGTCCTTGTAGCCGCTGCGCGCCGCCTCGATCTTGCGGGCCGCTTCCTGGTCCACCTTCAGCAAGGAATAACCGTCGCCGTTGGTAAATGCCAGCTTGTAGTCGCCGTTGTCATACATGTAGTAATACGTGCCCGCTTCGGCGAACTTGGCGGGGAAGGCGGCCTTGTCCATGGAGTAGGGCGACAGCGCGCCCTGGCCATTGATCTGGTAGCGCAGGTAGCGTTTCGTCTTCGCTTCATTGACCTTGGCGTCGATCTGCGGTTTCAAGGCGTCCAGCACTTCCTGCTTGCGGAAGGCGTCGTTGCTGCCGGCGTACTCGCGCGAGATGCGCTGCGCCACGGCCGCGTAGTCGGGCGGCACGCCGGACAGGGCGAGGTAGCTGTACATCAACTGGTTGCCGCTGGTGATATCGACATAGCTGGCGCTTGGGGTGGCCGGGTCCGCCTGTGGCAGGCTGGCGGCGGCCGCTTTCACCTGGGCTTTCGCGGCCAGGTCGGCGACATTCGCGGCGACGGGGGCGGAAGCGGCAGGCGCGGCGGTATCGGACTTGCCGCAGGCGGACAGCAGGACGGCGATGGCGAACAGGGCGGGCAGGGTACGGATCATGATATTTCCTTCAAAGATGAGTTAAACGGCAATGGCGGTTTTAATTTTTTTAGAGTGACGAAAGTCACGGCAGCGCTGAAAACCGTAGCGAGCAAGCCCAATGCCGGGTTGAGTAGCGGAGCCTTACTTTATGTACGGTGAGCAACGCCGACCCGGCATTGGGCTGCGCAGTAGGTTTTCAGTGCTTGCCTCCTAAGCGTTTGTATTCGCCGACGCCGTACGCGGCCAGGACGATGGAAGATGCCAGCACCAGGTAAAAGCCGATGCCGAACGACAGGCCCTGCCACACCTGCCCCAGCATTTCGCTGGCCATCTGCTCGGCCATGCGGGCCGCGCGGCTGCCCATGATGCCGCCCATGGCGTTGCCGGCGTCGCTGACGGCGCCCTTGATCTTGATGAACAGCAAGCTGCTGTGGATGACGACAAACAGCAGCGGCGCGCACTTGCCCAGCGCCGCTTTCGGGTGGCTGCTGGCCATGGTGGCGCAGCAGGCGGCAATGGCCAGCAGGAAGAAAAATTGCGCGGAAGTAAAACCGCCGCCGCCGTCGCGGGCAAAGCTTTCCAGGCTGTCCGCGGACAGGCCCAGCAACTGCCAGTAGGTGCGCGACACGGTGGCGAACAAACGGATGCCGATGGTGTTGAAGACAAAGGCGCCAGCGATCAGCACGCCAAGGCTGGCCAGCACCTTGATGCCGAGGGCGGACACGGCCTGGCTCCACAATTGCTGGCCCTTGTCGCGCGCCAGTTTCGCGGCGCCGGCCATTTCTTCCTGGGCCAGCTGCTGTGTTGCCACGGCGCTGAGCGTGTCGAGGCCGCCTGCCTCGTTGAAACGCACGTCGACGACGGCGTTGATGGCGGGCGCCACGTCCGAGCGCCAGTGCGTGGCCACGTCGAAGGCATGTTGAATGCCGGCCACGCTGACGGAACCTTGTCCGCTGGGTTGGTAGGCGAGGATGCGGCCCCGTTGGCCGGTGGTGGTGGGTGCTGCCTGGCTCGATGCTTGCATGGAATTTCCCTGGTCACTGTCATGCTGTATTGCATGTACCCACGGATAACGGGGGCAGTTCAGGGAAATCTAAAATTATTTTGAATTATTTTTTTTGCGGCTGCATCAGGTCTTTGGCGGCACCCTGGTAATCCTTCATCAAGCCCATGAAAGCGTCCTGCAAATGCCGGGCCGCTTCCTGCGGCGGCGCGCCCGTGCGCCGCGCCAGGTCGAATTTGTAGGCATGGGCGGGGCTGTAGCCGGCTTGCGATGCGGCGTCGAGCAGCACGCCCGCCCGTTTCAGGGAAGCGGGGTCGCCCTTGACCATCAGCAATTCCGCCAGGTAGGTCTGGGCGATGGGAAAGTCTTTCGCGGCCGCCTTTTCCAGCCACTGCATGCCGATCTTCGGCTGTTTTACTCCAGCATCACCGCCGCCGAGGCCATAGCCGAGCGCCGTCAGCGCCACCAGATCTCCGCCGCGCGCGCGCTTTTCCAGCTGCTGGCGGGGAAACGGCCGCGCCGCGATCTGCATGCGGATTTCATGGTTGATGTCTTGCAGGACATTGCCCGGCCACACTTTCGCGCCCGGGGCGGCGGGCGTCGCTGGCGCCGGTGCCGGGCTTGGCGCGCGCATGCCGCCGTTGCCGGTGGCCAGCACGCCCGGTGCCGGCGGGCTGACGCCCTTGCCGCTGCCCATGTTCAGCACCAGGCGGGCCGAGGTTTCGCCGAAGGAGACGCGGGGCTTTTGCACGTCGTGCGTCATGCTGGCCACCCGCGCCGCCACTTGCGAAAACACATCGCTCATCGGCAAGCCGGGGGCGTCCAGCGCGTCGAGCAGGGCGCTGGTATAGGGACTGTTGCGCGACTCGGGCGACCAGAAATCGCGCGCCAGCGCGCCGGGGCCGGCCGAATACGCGATCACCACGCCGCGTGGCGCTTGCGTGTCGGCAAAGCCGTGGCTGGCCGCGTTGCTGCCGCCAGTCACGGGGAGGGCCGCGCCGCCGCGCGTATATTCCTGGCGGCAAGCGTCGAGGATCAGCACGGCGCCGCGCGCGCCCGTGCGCTGCAAGTCGCCCGCCAGGCTGGAGACGGCGACGCCCTGCGCGGCAATCGCCGCAGCGCTCAGCGCGTTCATGTTCGCGCCTAGCGGCAGCACATAGTTCGCTTCGCCCGCCTGCGCGCCGTGGCCCGCGTAAAACACGAGGGCGATATCGGCGCCGCGCGCCTGCGTGGAAAACTCGGCCGAGGCTTTTTGCAATTGCGCCGCCGTGATGTCCGTGCGCAACACCACGTCAAAGCCCAGGCGGCGCAAGCGCTCGGCCATGGCACGCGCATCGTTGACGGGATTTAACAGGGGCTGCGGATACGCGGCATTGCCGATCACCAGGGCCATGCGCTTGCCTGGCGCCGCTGGCATGGGCGTGGGCACGGCGGCTTGCGCGACGTGAGCGCAGAGGACCAGGAGTAGGCTGAACAACAGGGGAATCAGGCGCTGCATGGGGGTCTCGGGAATTGTCGTGGAAGTAACAAAAGTTAGCGATTTCCACTTTGATATGAGAAAATTGCCTAAATGCATTTTACCTTACTGACAAGTTTCCCCTGTCTGGCTAGCGCATTGCTTGTTTGCCGGCGCGCCATGCCGCCGGCCAGTGGCGCGTGCCGCCCCAATACACGATCGGACCGGCTTTGCAATCGGAACAATTTGAACGCATTCATGATTTCTGGACGCGCCGCCAGCAGCTGACGCAAGGCGAACTGGGCGAGTTTTACCAGCGCGTCATCGCCGCGCTGACGCCGTGCCGCCCGCGCGAGGCCGCCTCGCTGGGCGATTCCCTGGCCGACCTGCGCCACCAGTTCTTCATCGAGAAAGTCCTGCATGGCGACAGCGACGCGGCACCCCACCACGTGGGTGCCCTGTTTTTGTACTTCAAGCGCTTCATCATCGACCAGCTGCGCAAGCAGCGCGATGACGACGATGCCGATGCGCAAGAGGGCTGCGACTTGCAGGCGCCCGACGCTTATGCCGCGCCGCTGCGCGACTACCAGCTGACGCCGGCATCGGTGCGCGCGGCGGCCGACGTATTCATCGCCACCTTGCCGCGTGACTTGATCCTGCTGCTGCGCCATTGCGGCTGCGGCGGCATGCCCGTCAAGGAACTGGCCGAGCAGATCGCGTCGGCGCACTATCACGGCGGCAAGCTGGGGCTGGTGCACCGGCAGAAGGGCGACGCCAACAGCGCGGGGCGCCAGGTGGTCGAGCCGGCCCACCGCGCCACCCTGCTGGGCAGCTGGGTCTTGACCCTGCTCAAGCTGCGCGTGGGCGATGCCTTGTCGGCGCGCGACATGCAGGCGGCGCAAATAGTTTTGGATATTTTGTGCGTGGCCGCGTTATCCCTGCACATGGACCCCGCGTCCACCCCTTCGAACCCGGATGAAAGGCCATCGGCATGAATGCATTGACGCCCTCGCTGGCCATCGTCGCCGCGCGCCTGCCGTCTCCCCCGCCTGCCATCGACTTGCTGGACGGCGAGGTGGCGGGCGACACCCCGGACTGGCGCGGCATCGCCGTGCCGGACCACGTGATGGCACGCTTTGCGCGCCGCAGCGATGCGGCGCCGCTGGCCGCGCGGCCGATTGCCGGCGGACAGATCCACCTGCTGGCGCGCCGCCCCGGCTTTGGCGCCGTGCTGCTCGATGCCTGGGATGGCGCCCAGCAGCGCTGGCGCGGCTGGCTCGTCACGCCCGACACGGCGTATGCGGACGCCTGCGGCCTGGTGGTCGAGGAGCGCGACGCGCCGGCCGACCCGCGCGCGGGACTGGTGTTGTGCGACATGCCCGTGACCCTGGCCGTGATGGACCTGGGCGCCTGCCTGGGCGTGTTCAGCCAGGAGCGCCTGCAGGCGGCGCGCTGGCTGGAGAGGCACGGCCGGGCGAATGGCGCCGCTGCCGCGCCCGGCGTGATCGCCCGCGTGGCCTTGCCCGGCGACGACTACGCGCTGACGGGCACGCCCCTGTCTAGCGAGCTGGGCAAGGATGGCCGCGTGGCGTACCGCCAATTGCTGCGCCAGGGGCTGCAACAGCTGCAGATCCCCCTGGCCACGCCTGCAGGCGTGGCCAGCCAGCCAGTACAGCCAGTGCAGCCGTCCAGGCAAGCTGCCAACGCCAACCGCTGGCTGAAGGTCATCACGGCCGTGGCCGCCAGCGTGATGGTGGTGCAGTCGGCCTGGCTGTTCCTGCCGCAAGAGCAGGGCGTGGTGGGCAATGCCGAGTTCCGCAGCGGCGGCAGCGGCGTCGAGACGGGCGTGCGCCTGCGCGTGCTGTTCCGTGCCGACGCGACGGAAGCGGAAATCCGCACCTGGCTGCAGCGCGAGCAGCTGGAAATCGTCGCCGGACCGGACACCCTGGGCGCCTTCACCCTGCTGTCGCGCGACCGCCGGAAAGTCTTGCCGCCGCCAGGCCCGGGCAATCCGCTGGCCGTCGTCAATCCCTGAATTCAATAAGAGAGAGTTATCAAGCATGGCAACGTATAAAAATTATGTATCTGCGCACTGGCGCCAGTGGATCGCCGGCATGGCCGCCGGGGTCCTGTTGACGGGCTGCGCCATGACGCCGAACGGCCGTGGCGGCGTGATGGTCGGGCTGGATACGGCAGAGCTGTTCGGCACGCCGATCTCGACTTTCGTGCTGCGCGACGGCACGGAAGGTACCTTGCGCAAGGACCCGCAAGGCAAGTACTCCATCAAGCTGTCGCAGGCGTTCCGCGTCGTGCCGCTCGCCAACGCCGTCACGGCCCGCGTGGCGCGCGTGGAAAACGTGGGCGAACGCACGGTGGTGATCGTCGAAACGCAGGAACGCGGCTGCGCCTACCGCTATGAAGTGCTGGCCTTCAAGGGAACGGACGTGCTGCAGTGGACGGTGGGCAATTGCAAGGACCGCCCCCGCGTGGAGGTGGCGGCCGACGGCAAGTCGCTCAATATCGACTTCCCCAATTACAACCGCCTGTCGCGCATGATCTACACGGACAGCCGTTTGCTCAACGCCAGCGTGGCCGTGCCACCCGGCGTCGACACGCGCGCGCAGCCGTTTGCCGACGATGCCTTGCGCGCCACCGGCCCCGTCATGACGACCTTGCCGGCCGGCGACGGCAGCGGCCGCGTGATCCCGGCGCCGCCCGCATCCGCCCCTGCCCCTGCCGCCGCGCCGAAAGCGGGCACCCGCGCCAGCGCCAAGCCGCGCCGCCAGGACAGCCCGGCCAAGGCGGCGCCCGCCGCCATCAGCCTGCCCGCGCCGCGCAGCGCGGCGGCGGCCCCGGCGGCGCCGATGATCTTCCAGGCCGAAGAGATCAAGCCCGTCGTCATCGATTTGAGGAAATAAGATGGCCGCCAGCTTACGCAGTCTGCAGATCCGGCAGACCTTGATCCTGATCGCCCTGACGATCATGTACCTGTGCTTCGAGCTGGGCTTCAATGCCCGCCTGCTCGACGTGGTGGGCGGCGACGTCAAGCCGCACGACGTGGAAGGCGTGGAATTTTATGGCCGCAGCCTGTCGGGCATCGCCGCCGCGCTGGTGGTGCTGCAGCTGATGTGGCGCCGCCGGCTGAAGAACAATGGCAGCGGCCCCAGCTGGAAAAAAATCATCTTTTGCTGCGTCGCCACGGCGGCGGTCGTGTTCGGCATTTTGAAGACCACGGTCACGGTGCTGGTGGAAACGCGCGATGCGCAATTTCGCCGCCTGGCCTTCAATACCACCCTGATGCAGCGCTCGCTGGTCGGCGGCAGCCTGCAATTGCAGGGGCTGGTCGATGATGCCACCCTGTTTGCCAAGCCGGAAGGCAAGGCCTTCCTGGCCCTGTTTCCGTTCCTGGCCGTCTCGGTCGGTCATCTCGATGCGCGCATGGAGCCCGCCAAGGAACAGCTGATCAACTTTAATGTGCGCAAGATCGCGGGCGGGCCGGGCGGGTACTACGCAAAGTACCAGCAGGCGATCGGCGAAGTGCACGATAAGTGGAAGTTGTATTCGGGCATAATTCCCGACGATGATCCGGGCTTGCGCCAGCAGCAGGAATCCGCCTGGAGCGATTACCGGCAAAGCCTGTCGCGCCACGGCTGGCAGCCGCATTCCGTGCCGGCGCGGCGCAAGGCGGCCGTGGTCAACAATGTGCGCAAGAAAGTGCCGGTATCGGCCAACTGGCATCCTGCCGACCAGTTATCGTTCCGTCTGGCCGTCAAGCGCCGCTATGCGTCGGAAGCGGCCGGCAAGGGCTTGAACGTCAAGGGCGAGCGCATTCCACCCGGTCTGTCCTTCCCCGCCTTCGTGGCGCGTCCCGGCATCCAGGCTGTGCTGCGCGATGGGCCGGATGGCGGCGATGGCAGCGAAGCGGGCAAGGGTTTGCGCTTGCCTAAAGGTGCCGTGGTACAAGATACATATGCGAGTCCGGCCGAGTTCAGCCGTCTGTTCGACCAGTTTGCCGCGCGCCAGACGGCGGAAAGGCTGGTGGAATACCGCGCCAGCCGCGCCGATTTTGAAGTGGGCGGCAAGTATTTTGAAGAGGGCAAGGAAGCGGCGCGCGCCGCCATCGTGCCGCCCGTCGCCCTGTTCTTCTCGCTCCTGGGCGCCATCGGCCACTTTTCAAAACTCCTGTATCTGATCGCCACCGTCGTATTATTGTTGCTGGCCGCGCGCCGTGGCGAACAGGCCGGCGCCGATGGGCAGCTGAGCCGTCGTTCCGCCTGGATCGCCACGGGCGTGCTGGCCGGCGCCTTCCTGGGTACCTGGGGCATCTTTTCCCTGTCGGACAATAATGTCACGAAGAGCGAGCTGTTCCGTCAGATGCTGGACTGGAATCGCCAGGCGGACGAGGACAGCACGCGCTGGCAAATCGCCGGCAAGGGTTTATTGGCCAATATCACCCACGTGGTGGCCGTCGGCCAGGGCTACAGCTACCCCATCAACGAAGCGATCCGCATCCATGTTTTGCAGGGAATTCATTATGGTTATCATCCGGAACAAAAATAAGGCGGCCGCACTGGCCTTGCTGCTGTGCATGGCCAGCACGGCCGTCCAGGCCGATTGCCTGGGCATGAAGGTGCACGCCCACCGTGGCGCCGGCAATGCGCCGGAAAATTCGCTGAGCGCCTTGCGCAACACGTATTTCGGCACCTGGGATGGCGTCGAGACGGATTTGCAATTGCTGGGCGACGGCAGCTGGGTCGTGCACCACGACCTGTTGACGGGCAGGGTGGTCGACACGGGCTCGCCCCGCACCGTGAAGCAGCTGACGGCCGACGACTGGCGCGCCGCCAGCATGAAAAACCGCGGCGTGGCCACGCCGGAAACGCCGCCTTTTGTGACCGACATCGCCGACCTGGCGACGGCCTTTCCCGGCAAGACCCTGAATGCGGAGATCAAGGACGTGCTACCCTCGTGCGCGCCCATCGGCGCTCTGGTGGCGCAACTGCGCGGCGGCATCAAGCACGGCAACTGGTTCTTGACGTCGGGCGTGCCGAACAACCTGGCCTGCGCGCGCCGCGCCGATCCGCAAGGCTACCTGGGCTTGCTCGTGTTTGACGCGCGCAACGCACAGGCGGCCGGCACCAACCGCGTCAGCCGCTACATCGCGAAAAATGCCCGCGCGCCCAAGCTCGACAAGCCCTGGCTGCAGCGCGTGCAGCAGCAGATCGGCATGCCCGTCGGCGTGCACGTGGATGCGCGCAGCCTGGATGCCAACCCGAACCTGCTGGCCGATGCGGCCAGCCTGAGCATGCCCGTCTTCGTGTATGCGGTCGATGGCGACTCGGCCCTGGCCGCCTCGCTGCTGCGCGCCCAGCAACGCAGCCACCGCTGGCCCAGCGGCGTGATTCTCGACGGCAATCCGGAGTCGTTTTGTTCGATGATGAAGTAAGCCAGGCAGCTGTTTAGCCGAGCTGGTCGGCCGGCAGCCGGCTGCGCTGCTCGCATTGCGACGACAGCACCATCGCCGTGCTGGTTTTGCCGATGTTGCCCAGCGATTTCAGGCAGGCTTGCAAGTGTTCGGGGCTGCTCAGCGCGAGGCGCAGCAGGGCGCAATGGTTGCCCGTGGTGGCATGCAGTGCCAGTACTTCGGGCCGCGCGGCGGCCCAGGTATCGAGCGCATCGTGCGATTCCACGGTGATCTGCACGAAGGCTTCAAAGCTGTAGCCGAGGGCGCGCAGGTTGAGCTGGACAGAGTAGGCCTGGATGATGCCCGCTTCTTCCAGGCGCTTGACGCGCTCCGTCACGGCGGGCGACGTCAGGTGGATGCGGCGGCCAATCTCCGAGTAGCTGAAGCGGGCATTTTCTTGCAGCAAGGCGAGAATTTTCCGGTCGTGGGCATCGAGTTCAACATTCAAGGCAAAGACTCCATAAAAACTGCAAACCTGTTCCCGTTCGTGGGGAATTTCCTTCGACCTTGCCTAGTGCCAACGGGTCGTGCTGCCTATCATAGCCATTACTGCAACGGAGGAGGAAAAATGCACGATTTTGATTTTTTGCTGGGACAGTGGGATGTGGAAAACCAGCGTTTGACGCGGCGCCTGCAGGGCAGCGATGATTGGGAAACCTTCAATGCCATCCAGAGCAACCAGGCCCTGCCGGCAGGCATAGGCAATTACGATGACTTCATCGCCGCCGACTGGCGCCCCGGCTTCGTTGGCTTGTCGCTGCGCCTGTTCAACCCGCAAACACAGTTCTGGAGCATCTACTGGCTCGATAATCGCAGCGGTGGATTGCAGGCCGATGGCCTGTTGCAGCCACCCGTGGTGGGCCAGTTCGCCGATGGCGTTGGCATCTTCGAGGGCGGCGACATGCTCGATGAGCGGCCCATCCGCGTGCGCTACACCTGGCGCGACGTCGACACGGCCACGCCAAGCTGGGAGCAATCCATGTCGGCTGATGCCGGCCTTCACTGGGAAGTGAATTGGCGCATGCGCTTCCGGCGCCGGGCGGCATGAAACGCGTTTTTGCCGTGCAGCAGAAGTCTTGTTCTCCCATGCATCAGCGGGTCCGACGGCACGCGGCGTGCCGTTTTTTTTTGCGCATCGCAGCATCGATAATGTTTGCATCGGATGCCCGCCTGGCTTATAAATGTAATCGATTACATTTTATGCAGAAGCGCCATGCCAGCAGCCGTTCCATCTTCTTTACCGACAGAAACCGTCTCCATCAGCGCCGTCGCCGCGCATGCGGGGGTGTCGGTGGCCACCGTCTCGCGCGTGATGAACGAGCAGAGCGGGGTGCGGGCGCCCACGCGCGACAAGGTGCTGGCGTCCGTGGCCGCGCTGGGCTACCGCATGAATCACCTGGCGCGCAGCCTGCGCACGGCCGAAAGCCGCATGCTGCTCACCATGGTGCCCGACGTGGGCAACCCGTTTTACGCGCAGATCGTGCGCGGCATCGATACGGTGGCGCGCGAGCACGGCTATTTCGTCCTGCTGTGCGACACGGGCGCCGACGCGGGCCGCGAGCGTTCGTATTTCGACTTGCTGCGCATGCACCGCGCCGACGGCGCCATCTGCCTGGACCCGGACACGGTGCAGCATGCCTTGTCGCATGAGTCCGCCAGCTTGCCGTGGGTGGCCTGCTGCGAATTCGACCCCGGCGTGGCCGTGCCCTATGTCGGCATCGACAACCACCGGGCCGCGTCCGACGCCGTCGCGCATTTATTGTCGCGCGGCCACACGCGCATCGGCCTGATCAATTCGGACGAGCGCTACCTGTATGCGCGGCAACGCCAGCAAGGCTATCTGGATACCCTGGCCGCCGCCGGCCTGCCCGTGCGGCCCCAGTGGGTGCACACGGTGCAAAGCCTCGACTATGCGGCCGGTACGCAGGCGGCGCTGGACATGATGGCGCAGCCCGATGCGCCAACGGCCATCTTTGCCGTTTCCGACACGCTGGCCATCGGCGTCTTGAGCGGGCTGCGCCAGCTCGGCAAACGCGTGCCGCAAGACGTGGCCGTGATCGGCTTCGACGATATCGCCATCGCCGCGCAGATCGATCCCGGTCTGACCACCATCGCCCAGCCCATGCGCGAACTGGGCGAGACGGCGGCCCGTTTGCTGCTGCAGCGCTTGGCGGACCCGGCGGCGCAGGTGCCGGGCGTGTTGCTGAACCATGACTTGGTCTTGCGAGGGAGTGCATAGTGAGCGTAGCCGTCGGTTTCGAGGGAGTGTGCAAGGATTTCGGCCCCGTGCGCGTCCTGCATGGCGTCAGTTTCAGCCTCGCGCCGGGGCGCGTGTATGGCTTGCTGGGGGAAAACGGCGCCGGCAAGTCCACCCTGATGAAAATCCTCGCCGGCTATGAAGGCGTGAGCGAGGGCCAGCTGCTGATCGATGGCCAGCCCCGGCGTTTCGCCAGCTCGCGCGCGGCCGAAAGCGCCGGCATCGTGCTGATCCACCAGGAATTCAACCTGGCCGAGCACCTGACGGTGGCGCAAAACATGTTCCTCGGCCACGAAAAGACGCGGGGCTGGCTGCTCGACGAGGCCGCCATGCGCGAGGAAGCGTCGCGCTACCTGAAACAGGTGGGGCTGGAGGTGGCGCCCGAGACGAAAATCCGCGACCTCATCGTCGCCGAAAAACAGCTGGTGGAAATCGCCAAGGCCCTGTCGCGCCGCGCCCGCTTCCTCATCATGGACGAACCGACGGCCACCCTGACGTCGTCGGAAACCCGGCGTTTGTTTGCCGTGATGGCGCAGCTGAAAGCGGACGGCGTCACCATCCTGTATATCTCGCATAAACTCGACGAAGTGGAGCGCAACACGGACGAGGTCATCGTCATGCGCGACGGCCGCTTTGTCACGCGCGAGCCGACGGCCAGCCTCACGCGCCAGCAGATGGCGAACCTGATGGTGGGGCGTGAACTGTCCGACATGTTCCCGGCGAAAGTGGCGCTGGCGAAAGAAGCTCCTGTGTTGCTGAAAGTCGAGGGGCTGGCGGTGCCAGGTTGGTCCAGGGACTTGTCCTTCGAGGTGCGCGCCGGCGAGGTGCTGGGCTTTGCGGGCCTGGTGGGCGCGGGGCGCACGGAATCGTTCGAGGCGCTGCTGGGGCTGCGCCCGCGCAGCGCGGGGTTGATCCATCTTAATGGCCAAGCCGTGGATATCCGCACGCCCAGGCAAGCCATGCAGCACGGCATGACGTACCTGAGCGAAGACCGCAAGGGCAAGGGCTTGCACGTGAACCTGGGCTTGCGCGAAAACCTCACCCTGATGACGATGGAGCGCTATGCGCGGCCGTGGCTTGATGTGGCCGGCGAGAAAGCGGCGCTGGCCAAGGCCGTGCTTGATTTCAATATCCGCACGGGCGACCTCGACAGCCGCGCGCGCATGCTGTCGGGCGGCAACCAGCAAAAGCTGGCGCTGGCGAAATACCTGCATTCGGACCCCCGCGTCGTCGTGCTCGATGAACCGAGCCGCGGCGTGGACGTGGGCGCCAAGCGCGACATTTATTTTTTGATCCACCGCCTGGCCGCCGAAGGGCGCGCCGTGATCGTGATTTCCTCCGAATTGATCGAATTGATCGGCCTGTGCCACAGAGTCGCGGTGATGCGCGCCGGCACTTTGCAAGCCACCCTGTCTGCTGACCACCTGACCGAAGAGGAGTTGATTGCCCATGCAACCGGCACGCACTGACACCACCGGCGCCACCGGCGCCAGCATCGCCAAGCTAGGCGCGCGCATCAAGGGCTACGGCCCCGTGCTGGGCCTGTTATCTCTGTGCATCGCGGGCACCTTGCTCAACGGCGACTTCGCCACCGTGGACAACCTGATGAACGTGCTCACGCGCACGGCTTTTATCGGCATCATCGCCGTCGGCATGACCTTCGTCATCATCTCGGGCGGCATCGATCTGTCCGTCGGCTCGATGGCGGCCCTGATCGCCGGCTGCATGATCTATTTCATGAATGCGCTGGCGCAAGGGGCCGGGGGAAATCTTGCCCCCATCACCATGCTGGTGCTGGGCATCGCCATGGCATTGATCCTGGGCGCGGGCTTCGGCCTGATGCATGGCTTGCTCATCAGCAAGGGCAATATCGAACCGTTCATTGTTACGCTGGGCACGCTCGGCATCTTCCGCGCGGTGCTCACTTACCTGGCCGACGGCGGCGCGCTGACCCTGGACGCCACCCTGTCCGAGCTGTACAGCCCCGTGTATTACACGAGCGTGCTGGGTGCGCCCATCCCCATCTGGATTTTCCTGTTTGTTGCGGCGGCCGGCGCCGTCATCCTGAACCGCACGACGTTTGGCCGCCACGTGCAGGCGATTGGTTCCAACGAGCAAGTGGCGCGCTATGCGGCCATCAACGTCGACCGGGTAAAGATCGCCACCTACATGCTCCTGGGCGTGTGCGTGGGCATCGCCACGGTGCTGTACGTGCCGCGCCTGGGCTCGGCCACACCGACGACAGGCCTGCTGTGGGAACTGGAAGCCATCGCCGCCGTCGTCGTCGGCGGCACGGCCCTGAAGGGCGGCGAGGGGCGCATCGTCGGCACCGTCATCGGCGCCATCCTGCTGTCCGTGATCAGCAATATCCTGAATTTGACCAGCATCATCAGTGTCTACCTGAATGCCGCAGTCCAAGGCGTGGTGATCATCGCCGTCGCCTTCCTGCAGCGGGGCCGCAAATAAAAGCATAGCGGCGTTCTGAAAGGGCAGCCAACGGGCGCCCACAACCTTGGAGGAGAGCAGCATGAAGAGCTTTATACGGGTAGCAGGGATGGCAGTGCTGGTGATGCAGGCGTGGGCGCTGCCGATGGGGCCGGCGCAAGCGGCCGAGAAACTGGTGGTGGGCGTGGCCATCCCCACGGCTACGCACAGCTTTACCTCGGGCATCGTCTGGTGGGCGAACCAGGCCAAGGCGGAGCTGGAAAAAGCCCATCCTGGCCTGAAGATCATCGTCAAGACGGCCGCCACGGCGCCCGAGCAGGCGAACCAGTTGCAGGACATGTTGACGGTGAACAAGATCAACACCCTGGTGATCTTCCCCATCGAGTCCGCCTCCCTCACGCAGCCCGTGGCGCAAGTGAAAAACAAGGGCGTGTACGTGACGGTGGTGGACCGCGGCTTGACGAACACGCAGTCGCAGGATGCGTATATCGCCGGCGACAACACGGCGTTCGGCAAGCTGCCGGCCGAATACCTGGCGAAAAGTTTAAATGGCAAGGGCAATATCGTCGTGCTGCGCGGCATGCCGACGACCTTGGACAACGAGCGCTTTGACGCCTTCAGTGCCGTCATGAAAGGCCATCCCGAGATCAAGGTGCTCGACGCCAAGTACGGCAACTGGAACCGCGACGACGCCTTCAAGGTCATGCAGGATTACCTGACCCGCTTCAAGCACATCGACGCCGTCTGGGCCGCCGATGACGACATGGCCATCGGCGTGCAAAAAGCCATCGCGCAAGCCAAGCGCACGGACATCAAGCAAGTGTTCGGCGGCGCGGGCGCGAAGGGCGCCGTCAAGAAGATCATGGATGGCTCCGACCCGCTGATCGTGGCCGACGTGTCGTACTCGCCCAAGTTCATGTACGACGCCATCAAGCTGACGACGGAAGCGCGCCTGAAAGGTGATAAATTGCCGGCCAATACGATCATCCCCTCGGTGCTGATCACGCGCGAGAACGCCAAGCAGTTCTACTTTCCGAACTCGCCTTTTTAAAATCTGGGGTCAGACCCCCTCGTCCGCTGGCAATGACCTTTGCGTTAGCGGCATTGAGGGTCTGACCCCGGCTTTATCTAACAGGACATCGATATGAAAACCATCCAGGGCCCGGCCATTTTCCTGGCCCAGTTTCTCGGCGACGACCCGCCGTTCGACTCGCTCGAGCACCTGGCGCAATGGGCGGCCGGCCTGGGCTACAAGGGTTTGCAACTGCCCACGGCGCCGCGCCTGTTCGACCTGGAACAGGCGGCCAATAGCCAGCAGTATTGCGACGAGGTCAACTCCCTGCTGGCGCGCCACGGCTTGCAGGTGACGGAATTGTCGACGCACTTGCAAGGACAGCTGATCGCCGTACATCCCGCCTACGACGCCCTGTTCGACGGCTTTTCGCCCGAGCATGTGCGCGGCGACAGCGCGGCTCGCACGGCCTGGGCCACGCAGCAGCTGCTGTGGGCGGCCACCGCCTCGCAGCGCCTGGGATTGACGGCGCACGTGACGTTTTCCGGCGCGCTGGCCTGGCCGTATCTGTACCCGTGGCCGCAGCGTCCCGCCGGTCTGGTGGAAACGGCATTCGCGGAACTGGCGAAACGCTGGCTGCCCATCCTCGACGCGTTTGACGCGGCCGGCGTGGACCTGTGCTATGAACTGCATCCGGGCGAGGACTTGCACGATGGCGTGACGTTCGAGCGCTTCCTGGCCGCCGTCAACCACCACCCGCGCGCATCCATCTTGTACGACCCCAGCCACTTCGTGCTGCAGCAGCTCGATTACCTGGCCTTCATCGACATCTATCACGCGCGCATCAAGGCTTTCCACGTCAAGGATGCGGAATTCCGGCCGAACGGGCGCCAGGGCGTGTATGGCGGCTATGGCGACTGGCAGGACCGGGCCGGGCGCTTCCGTTCGCTGGGCGACGGGCAGATCGACTTCAAGGCGATTTTCTCGAAGATGGCGCAATACGATTTCCCCGGCTGGGCCGTGCTGGAATGGGAATGCTGCCTGAAGCACCCGCAAGATGGCGCGGCCGAAGGAGCGCGCTTCATCCGCGAGCACATCATCCACGTGGCCGAGCGCGCGTTCGACGATTTTGCGGGCAGCGCGGTGGACCAGGGGCAAATCCATCACTTGCTAGGCTTGAAATAGGGAGCACACATGCAGCGACGTTTACGGCTGGGCATGGTAGGGGGCGGGCAGGGCGCGTTCATCGGCGCCGTGCACCGCATCGCGGCGCGCATCGACGACCAGTACGAACTGGTGGCGGGCGCCCTGTCGTCCGATCCGCAGCGTGCGCGCGACAGCGGCGCCGCGCTGCATCTGGCGCCGGAGCGCTGCTACAGCGATTACCGCGCCATGGCGCAGGCGGAGGCCGCGCGCGCGGACGGCATCGAAGCCGTGGCCATCGTCACGCCGAACCATTTGCATGCGCCCGTCGCCACGGCTTTCATGCAAGCGGGCATCCACGTGATCTGCGACAAGCCGCTGGGCATCTCGCTGGCGGAAGGCCAGGCGCTGGCGGCGCTGGCGCGGCAGAAAAATGTATTGTTCGCCCTCACGCACACTTACAGCGGCTATCCGCTCCTGCGCCATGCGCGGGCCATGGTCGAGGCGGGCGAGCTTGGCGAATTGCGCCTGGTGCAGGTGGAATATTCTCAGGACTGGCTGGCCGATTCGATTGCTGCCGGCGGCATGAACGAGGGCAACTGGCATAACGACCCGCGCAAGGCGGGGCCCGGCGGCGTGCTGCTCGACGTGGGCTTGCACGCGTATCACCTGGCGCAGTTCGTCAGCGGCCAGACGCCGCAGCAGGTGCTGGCGGAACTGTCCACCTTTGTTCCGCACCGCACCTTGGACGACCACGTGCAGGTGATGCTGCGCTATGCCAGCGGCGCCAGGGGCACGCTATGGGCCAGCCAGGTGGCGACGGGCTGCGAAAACACGGTGCGCCTGCGCCTGTTCGGCAGCAAGGCGCAGCTGGACTTCGACCAGGAACAGCCGAACGCGCTGTGGTGCACGCCGCAGGGCGGCAACCGCCAGCTGCTGCGCCCGGGCCGGGTGGACAGCGCCGCGGCGCGCCACGCCACGCGCGTGCCGGCCGGCCATCCGGAGGGGTATCTGGAAGCGTTCGCCCAGCTGTACCTGGATGCGGCCTTGCATATCCGCGCGCTGCAAACGGGCCAGCCCGTGCCCGAGGCGGCGCGCTGGCTGCCCACCGTGGCGGACGGCGTGGCGGGCCTGGCCTTCGCCGAGGCCGTGCTGCGCAGCCATGCGGACGGTGCCAGCTGGACCACGCTGGCGGACTGTTAAACTGGGCGCATGCGCGCGCCCTTACCCATCACCACGTTTACCGTCACCCTCGTTCCGCAAGGCTGGCAATTCACGGCCGAGGCCGGCACCACGGTGCTGGCCGCCGCCGAGCTGGCCGGCATCCGCCTGCTCAGTTCCTGCCGCAACGGCACCTGCCGCACCTGCCTGTGTCACATGCCTGAGGGCAAGGTGCGCTACACGGTGGACTGGCCCGGCATCAGCCCCGATGAACGCCTCGACGGCTATATCCTGCCCTGCGTGGCCGTGGCGGAAAGCGATCTCAGCTTGCAAGCGCGGGCCGTGCGCAAGTGACTTTGCTAGTGAGAATTTGTTAGTTTTTCGAAATAATTTCCATGTTATAAAGATGGCCAAAGTTTCAAGCTCACCTCTATCGTGGAGGAAATGAAACGTCAACATGGACATGGCATGACTACTTTCTTGCAAGGGCGGCTGCGGGCCGCCGCTTACCCGTTGACCGTGCTTGGCGTCCTGTCCCTGGCCGGCTGCGGTGGCGGGGTCGGGGGCGAAGCGCCGGAACAGGCGATGACTTTGTCGCAGGCCAATCTGAATTGCGTGCAGCAGCCCGGCGAGACCTGCAATAAGGTCCAGGCGACGGTGATGCTGTACTCCAAGGTGACGGACCAACGTCCGCTGTGGGAGGAAAAGCCGGCCGCCGGCACCAAGGTGTTCGATACGGTGAACCGAATCAAGCAGGCCGATGGTTCGTGGCTGATGGATTTCAGCGTCCGCCCTGATCTGGCCGAAGGCACGTATACGGGCACGGTGGACTTTTCCGTCCTCGTCAATCCCTATCCCGGCACGCCCAATTACCAGCCCCGCACGGCCAGCTACAGCATCACGGTGGCGGGCATGAAGGGCACCTTGTCGCCGCTGCGCCAGTTGGCCGGTGCCGCCGACTGGGAGGGCTATAACGGCAACGCGGCGCACACGGGCTACGTCCCTGTCACGCTCGACGCCGGCACATTCACGCGCCGCTGGTCTCGGAAGAACACGGGCAGCACCGCCGGCAGCCGCACCAGTATCAGCCCGCTGGTCACGGCGAATGGCTACGTGTATTTCAACGAAGAAATGGCGATAGACGATGCCGCCGAGCGATTCAAATACCTCTACACCTACCGCTTGTCGGCCCTGTCGGAAACGGACGGCGTCCCCGCCTGGCAGACGGAGTTGAAGCTGGGCTACGTGCTGGGCGCGCCTGGCGTGGCCGGCAACCGGCTGGTCATGGCGGGGGTCAACGATGTCCATACTGTCGATGCGCTGTCCGGCGCCCGGCTGGCCGTGGTCAAGCCGCCCAACACCAACGGCTTGCTGGTCGCCACGTCGCCGCTGACGGCGCCGACCTTGTTTGGCGGGAATGTCTATCTCGGTGGCAATAATGACGTGATGCGCCTGGATGCCACGACGGGCCAGACGGGCTGGTCGACGAGCCTGGACTTGCCCAAGCTGGGCAATGTGGATGAATGGACGCCGGCCGTCAGTGCAACTACCGTCTACAGCAATGCGGCAGGCACGTTGACGGCCTACAATATTGCCGATGGCAGCAAGCGCTTCAGCGTGGCCGTGCCGGGCCAGGTGGTCGGTGGCAGCAACAAGAGTGCCTTGCGCCAGGCGCCGGTACTGGTCGATGACAACACCGTGCTATTGCTCAACCAGCGGCCGTTTCCGGGCACGTCGGTCGACAACAGCTTGAGCCTGGTCGATGCGGGTACTCGCAGCGTGCGCTGGACGGTCAACGGACGCTTCACCACCCAGCCCGTGGTGGCGCGCGGCGTGCTGTATGTGGGCAACGACAGCGGCAAGGTGATCGAGGCGCGCAGCGTCAGCGATGGCGCCGTGCTGTGGACCTGGCCGCTGGCCAGCGTGGGCGAAGAGGTGCTCAATGGCGACCTGATCGTGACCAACAATTTGCTGTTCGTGGCGGGCGGCAAAAGCACCCATGCGCTCGATCTGGCCAGCCACCAGGCTGTCTGGTCTTATCGCTTGAGCGGCACGCTGTCGCTGTCGCGCAACGGCGTGCTGTATATCCGTTCGGCGCAAGGCGCGTATGCCGGCAATCTGGGCTATTTGACGGCGATCAACGTGCAATAGGATGGCGCGCGGTGGCCCGCTAGGCCTGGCCACCGCCCCGCAGCCGCTGCAGCAGCGCCTCCACGCTGTCGCCCACGGGCAAGCCGTGGCGGCGCAGCAGCTGCACGTGCAGCACCAGGTTTTCCAGCACCAGCTTGGCCGCCACGGCCAGCAGCGCCAGGTTACGGTCTTCCGGGCTGAAACTTTCCATGGCGTCGGCCATCTCGCACAGGTGGTTGGCGATCAGCCCGCGCAATTCCTGCTCGTTGAAGGGAAGGTCGGCAAAATCGATGGGATCGGCCACTTCCACTTCCTGCATCAGCACCGCTAATTCTTCCGGGGTAATCGTCATGCCTGGCCTCCTTGTGTGCTTGGGTCCATTGTAGGGCATGCGCCATTGCATAGTCCGCAAAGCGGGCTAGAATGAGTCCAGGCCGACGACGTCGAAGGGCAGCATGGCGCAACTGCATTTTACCCGGCAACTGGCACGCTTCATGGACGTCCCCACCATCGACGTGGACGCGCCACGCTTGCGCGCCGCGCTCGATGCCGCCTGCGCCCGGCAACCGCGCCTGCGCGGCTATGTGTTCGACGAGCAGGGCGTCTTGCGCCCCAACGTGGTGGTCTTCATCGACGGTGTCCGTTGCCGCGAACGGCGCGTGCTCGATGACGTCCTGCGGCCGGACAGCCAGGTGTATATTTTGCAGGCACTTTCCGGAGGTTGACATGGGGCAGCGCGCGTATCTCGGCACCCGCAAGGGCCTGTTCCAGCTCGACGTGAACGACGGCGGTGCCTGGCAGCTGGCGCTGGCGCACTTCGCGGGCGATCCCGTGTCCATGCTCCTGCATGACCGCCGCGACGGCGCCTTGTACGCGGCCCTGAACCTGGGCCACTTCGGCGCCAAGCTGCACCGGCTCGATGCGGGCAGCAAGGACTGGCAAGAGATCACCGTGCCCGCCTATCCGGCGAAGCCGGCGGACAGCGGCGACACGATCGACTGGACGGTGCGGCAAGTGTGGTCGCTGGCGGCCGGCGGCGCGGACCAGCCCGGCGTGCTGTGGGCGGGCACCCTGCCTGGCGGCCTGTTCCGTTCAAGCGACCGGGGCGACAGCTGGCAACTGGTGGAGGCGCTGTGGAACGTGCCGCAGCGGGCGCAGTGGTTTGGCGGCGGCTACGACGTGCCCGGCATCCACAGCATCTGCGTCGATCCGCGCGACAGCAAGCACGTGCTGGTGGGCGTGTCCTGCGGCGGCGTGTGGCAAACGGTCGATGGCGGCGCCAGCTGGGCCTTGAGCGCGACGGGCATGCGCGCCGACTACATGCCGCCCGAACTCGATGAAAACGAGGCCGTGCAAGACCCGCACCGCATCGTGCGCAGCGCCGGCATGCCGGACGCGCTGTGGTGCCAGCACCATAATGGCATCTGGCGCTCGCGGGACGGCGGCTGGCACTGGCAGGAAGTGACGACGGCGCCGCTGTCGCATTTCGGCTTCGCCGTGGCCGTGCATCCGCGCGATGGCGATACGGCCTGGTTCGTGCCGGCGCAGGCGGACGTGCTGCGCATTCCGCGCGATGGCGCGCTGGCCGTGACGCGCACGCGCGATGGGGGAAACACTTTCGAGGTCTTGCGCGACGGCTTGCCGCAGCAGCATTGCTATGACCTCGTGTACCGCCACGGGCTGGCGCTGGCCGATGATGGGCGCAGCCTGCTGATGGCATCCACCACGGGCGGCGCCTGGTATTCCGGCGATGGCGGCGAGCACTGGCAGACGGTGTCCGCCCACTTGCCGCCCGTTTATGCCGTCTGTTTTGCCACGCTGTAGTAGCACAGGAAAATATCGACGGCCAGTTCCGCCACTTCGCGCCGGCGTGCCGGCCCCAGCAGGGGCTCGCCCAGGGTGATCTGCGGCCAGAAGGCAAAGGTCTTCAGGGGCGACATCAGCAGGTGCGCCACTTCCAGTGTCTCGCCCGCCTTGATGCGTCCGTCTTGCTGCGCCGCGCGGATCCAGATGTTCAAGCCCGTTTCCTTTTCATTCAGGCGCGTCACCATGGCTTGTGCGCGTTCTGGCGAATGGATGGTTTCGCCAAAGATCACGCGCGCCAGGTCGATGAAGGCCGGGTCGCACAGCAAGTCCATTTTCTGCTCGACCAATGCCAGCACCTGCGGCCGCAGCGGCTGGTCGGCAACATAGGGTACGGCAGGCTGGGCCATGCTGCTTTCCCACATGCGCTGCAGGATTTCCGCAAACAGCTCATCCTTGCTGGGGAAGTGGTTGTACACGGTGCGCTTGGAAACGGCGGCCGTGGCGGCGATCTTGTCCATGCTGGTCGCGTCAAAACCGTGCTCGCGGAACTCGGCGATGGCGGCATCGACGATGGCTACGCGCTTGCGGTCGGTGAGGCGTTGCGGTGAGGCCATGACTGAAAATCTCCTTTGAAAACAATATTTTACACCTCTTGGTTTACTTTGCTTGAAATCGGAACTACACTGTGTAGTGTAATTTAATCCTTGCATTTTATCTACCGGGGCGCATATGCACCTGCACCGCATCTTATTCTTGGGAGTCCTGATCATCATGAGTTCTTGCACCTTGCGCGCCGAGCCTGCGGCGCCTGTTGAATCTTTACAACGCCACGACGGCAAGTTCCGCAATCCCGTGCAGATGCACAAGCTGGGCACGGCGGCAACGCTCAAGCTGATGTGGACTTTTTTCTTTGACAAGCCTGACAGCACCGTACCTGCCGCCGCCGTGCCCGTGCAAGCGTTAAGCCGGGCGCAGCTGCTGGCCGCCCCCGACAACACCCTGTTTCGCCTCGGTCATTCGACCCTGCTGCTCAAGCTCAACAACGAATTCTTCCTCACGGACCCCGTGTTTTCCCAGCGCGCCTCGCCCGTGCAGTGGGCCGGGCCGAAGCGCTTCCACCAGCCGCCCATCAGCATCGAAGACTTGCCGCCGATCAAGGCCGTCATCCTCTCGCACGACCATTACGATCACCTCGACCATGCCGCCGTGCTGCAGCTGGCTGCCAAGACCGAGCATTTTGTGACGCCGCTGGGCGTGGGCGATACCCTGGTCGCATGGGGCGTGCCGGCAGTTAAGGTGCAGCAGTTCGACTGGTGGCAGGGCACGACGATCGCGGGCGTGAAACTCGTCGCCACGCCATCGCAGCATTTTTCCGGCCGCGGCCTGTTTGACGGCAACAAAACCCTGTGGGCGTCCTGGGTCATCGACGCGCCCGCGGTGCGCGTGTTTTTCAGCGGCGACTCCGGCTATTTCGACGGCTTCAAGCAGATCGGCGACAAGTACGGTCCCTTCGACGTGACCATGATCGAGACGGGCGCCTACGACAAGCTGTGGCCGGACGTGCACATGCAGCCGGAACAGACCCTGCAAGCCCACCTGGACTTGCGCGGCAAGTGGCTGATGCCCGTGCATAACGGCACCTTTGACCTGGGTCTGCACGCCTGGCATGAACCGTTCGACCGCATCGCGGGGCTGGCGGCGAAACAGGGCGTGAACATGGCGACGCCGCGGATGGGCGAGGCGGTCGACCTGGCACAGCCGGCGAAAGGTGAAAAATGGTGGCTGCCGATGCTGGAAGCGGAGATGGCGCGGTAGGCTTGCCTTACGCTGTCACGTCGATCAGGCGGCCCAGGGTCTGGCCATAGCTGTTCAGCTGTGGCGCGCTTTTTGGCGCGGCAGGAGCGGCTTGCTGCGGTACTGGCACCTTGATGGCCTGGTCCAGCTGCGGTGCCTTGACGGCGGCGGGCGCCTCGGCCTGGGCTTGCTGGCTGCTGCGCTGCGTCTGGCTCAAGGTTTCCTGTTCCCGGGCCAGCAATTGACGGCTTTGCGCCAGCTGTTCGCTGTCGCGCTGCACCTGGTTTTGCCCCTGCTCGACCCGGCGTTGCGCCGTGGCCAGCGACGCCTGCAAATTGTTGACGGTGTTGACGGACGTTAGCGATACCACATTGTTCACCTTTGAAAGTATGCCCAAGCGCGCGCGGAAGAGGAGAAGCCGGGCCATTGCGCAGGCGCCAAAAGCGGATGCCGGCGCAACATGTCAGCAGGTAATCTTTACCTGAATCAAGAGTAGGACAAATTCTCGCACAGTTCCAGTAAATTATGCTTTCTTGACAAGCTAATCGTGCGCGGCAGGCGGCGTTGAGCGAACAGGGCCGTCGGCCTGCGTCGTCGATAAAGTAAGTACTTGCTTTCGTTGCCATTGCTTGCCAGTCTGCCATGCGTGGCACACCTTGCGGAGCTGCCGCATTGTGGCCGGAATCAAAATATTATTTTTTAAGCAGCAAATGCGTTGTTGTTTTTTTACCATGCCACCGCCCGGTATCGCGCGGTCTGTTTGGCGCTCTGAGCTATAATTGACGGTCAGAGTTGGTTTCTTTTGCCATACAGACAGGTAGTTAATAATGAATCTCAAGAGCCTCGCAATTGCCCTCGGCATGTCGAAAACGACAGTCAGCAGGGCGTTGAACGGCTATCCGGAAGTCAATTCCCGCACCCGTGAAATTGTCCTGGCCGCCGCCAAAAAGGTAGGCTACCGGCCCAACCCGCTCGCGCGCAGCCTGGCCGTCGGCCGCACCAATGTGCTGGGCATGATTTATCCCTTGCTGCCCAGCGATCTGGGCGACAGCGTCTTTCTTTCCGTGGTGAATGGCATGTCCGATGCCGTCGAGGCGTCGAAGATGAGCCTGATCATCGCTCCCGTCTCGCCGCAGAACGAACAGCCCTCGTATGAAAACATGGTGCGCGGGCGCCAGGTCGATGGCCTGGTGGTAGGGCGCACCAAGGTGGTCGACGAGCGCATCGCGTATTTGACGAAGGTGGATTTCCCCTTTGTCGCCAATGGCCGCACGCGCATCGATGCGCCCTATGCGTATTTTGACTACGACAACGACACGGGCATCGACCTGGCCGTGTCCTTCCTGGCGGTGCACGGCCACCAGCGCATCGCGCTGCTCAGCGCGCCGCTGGACCTGCATTTTGCGCTGGAGCGCAAGGAAAGCTTTATCCGCTGCATGGCGCAAGCGGGTTTGCAAGCCGACCCCCGCTACCTCGTCGACAACTCGCTGGACCGCCGCAGCGGCTACCAGGCCATGCAGCAATTGCTGGCCTGCTCGCCCCGTCCCACGGCCGTCATCGTCGACAACCACTTGTCTGGCGTGGGCGTGGTGCGCGCCCTGATGGACGCGGGCATCGAGATCGGCAAGGAAATCTCCGTCATCGTCTGGGGCAACGTGGAAGACACCTTGATCGGCATCAACGTCACCACCATCGACCAGCCCGACCTGCGCCGCGCGGGCGCCAAGATGGTGGAAATGCTGCAAGCGCTGCTGGCCGGCACGCCGCCGGAACGGTTGCAGGAAATCTGGCAGCCCGTGCTGTTGCCGGGGGCGACGGTGGGGCGCTGCCCGGAGTGATAAAAAAAACGCAGAGCCGAGGCTCTGCGTTTTCATTTCAAGTCCAGCTTGTCAACTTAGGCCGCGCTCTTGCTGCCCTGTGCCAGCACGGCCAGCAATCTCGCCTTGTCCTGGCGATACGTGGTCACGGCCGCTTCCTTGACGTGGCCGAAGCCGCGGATTTTCTCCGGCAGCGATGCCAGTTCCACGCAGGTGCCCAGGTTCTCCGCCGTCAGGTTGACCAGCATGCCCGCCAGCAGTTCGCGGTAGTCGACGATCAGGGCGCGCTCCATCTTGCGCTCGGCCGTATAGCCGAAGACGTCGAAGGTGCCGCCCCTTAAGCCCTTGGCTTTCGCCAGCAGCTTGAAGGCGCGCCACATCCAGGAACCGAATTCCGCCTTCACGAGGTGGCCTTTCGCATCCTTCTTGGCGAACAGCGGCGGCGCCAGGTTGAACTTGACGGAAAAATTGCCCTCGAACTGCTGCTGCAACTGTTCCACGAAACGCCCATCCGTGTACAGGCGCGCCACTTCGTATTCATCCTTGTAGGCCAGCAATTTGAAGTAGCTTTTCGCCACGGCCGTCGACAGTTTCTGGCCCAGGCCCAGGGTGTTTTCGCGGTCGCGCACCTGTTTCACCAGCGTCAGGTAGCCGTCCGCATACGCGGCATTTTGATACGCGGTGAGGAACTCCACGCGCTTCTTGATGACGTTGTCGAGGCTTTGCGGCATCTGCACGACGATGGCTTGCGCCGGTGTGGCGATTTGCGTCACCTTGCGCACGTCGACGGCGGCGCGGCGGCCCCACAGGAAACTTTTCTTGTTGGCCTCGATGCCCACGCCATTCAATTCAATGGCGCGCAGCAGGGCCGCTTCCGTCAGCGGGATGCGGCCCTTTTGCCACGCGTAGCCGAGCATGAACAGGTTGGCGGCGATGGAGTCGCCCATCAGCGCCGTGGCCAGTTTTGTCGCGTCGATGAAGTCGGCCGCGTCCGCGCCGCCCACGGATTCCTCGATCAGCTGGCGCACTTCCGCCGTTGGATATTGCCAGTCGGCATTTTGCGCGAACGTGCCCGGCGGCTGCTCGTGCAGGTTGACGACGGCCAGGCTGCGGCCGGGACGCATTTTCGATACGGCATCCTGCGCGCCGGCCGTCAGCATGTCGCAGCCGAGGATCAGGTCCGCTTCGCCCGTGGCGATGCGCTGGGCGCGGATGTGCGCCGGGGAGCGGGCGATCTTCACGTGCGAGGTGACGGAACCGTTCTTTTGCGACATGCCCGTCATGTCCAGCACGGACGCGCCCTTGCCTTCCAGGTGCGCCGCCATGCCCATCAGGGCGCCCACGGTGATGACGCCCGTGCCGCCGATGCCGTTGATGAGGATGTTGTACGGCGCCTCGCAAGCGGGCAGCACGGGTTCCGGCAGGGGGCCGAAGTTGTCCGTCTCGCCCGCTTTACTGGCCCCCGTTTTCGTCTTTTTCAGGTTGCCGCCCTCGACCGTGACGAAGCTGGGGCAAAAGCCCTTGGCGCATGAATAATCCTTGTTGCACGAGGATTGGTCGATGGTGCGCTTGCGGCCAAATTCCGTTTCCTTCGGCAGGATCGACACGCAGTTCGACTGCACGCCGCAGTCGCCGCAGCCTTCGCAGACGGCGTCGTTGATGACCATGCGTTTGGCAATGTCCGGATACTCGCCTTTTTTCCTTCTCCGGCGTTTTTCCGCCGCGCAGGTCTGGTCGTAGATCAGCACGGACACGCCTTGCACCTCGCGCAATTCGCGCTGCACGGCATCCATGTCCTTGCGGTCGTGCAAGGTCAAGTGCGCGGGCAAGTTCGAGCGGTCGCTGTAGCGCGATAAATCTTCCGTGACCAGGGCGATGCGGGCAATGCCTTCGGCGGCCACCTGCTGCGCCATCATGGGCACGGTGATCAAGCCGTCCACGGGCTGGCCGCCCGTCATGGCGACGGCGTCGTTGTAGAGAATCTTGTAGGTGATGTTCACCTTGGCCGCCTGCGCGGCGCGGATGGCCAGGTAGCCCGAATGGAAATACGTGCCGTCGCCCAGGTTCTGGAACACGTGCGGCAGTTCGGAAAATGCGGCTTGCCCGATCCATGGCGCGCCTTCGCCGCCCATGTGCGTGGTCAGCTTGTTCATTTCCGGGTAGATCGACGTGGCCATCACGTGGCAGCCGATGCCGGCCAGGGCCAGGCTGCCATCGGGCACCTTGGTCGAGGTATTGTGCGGGCAGCCGGAGCAGTAGAAGGCGGGACGGAACGGCGTGTTCACGGCCTTTTTCAGGACCGCATCCTTGGCGTCGAGGAAGCTCAGGCGCGCCTTGATCAGGTCGCAGGTGACGGGGTCGGAAATCAGGCGCGCGATGCGGCTGGCGATGACCCTGGCCACTTGCGAGACGGAAAAATCTGCCTTGGACGTCAGCAGCCATTCGCCGCGCGGCGCCACCCATTCGCCCTTTTCATCGAACTTGCCGATGACGCGGGGGCGCACGTCGTCGCGCCAGTTGTACAGCTGCTCTTTCAACTGGTATTCGACGATCTGGCGCTTTTCTTCGACGACGAGGATTTCATCGAGGCCCTGGGCGAATTCGCGCACGCTGTCCGGTTCCAGCGGCCACGGCATGGCCACCTTGAACAGGCGCATGCCGACGTCGGCCGCCATCTGCTCGTCGATGCCCAGCTCTTCCAGCGCTTCCAGCACGTCCAGGTAAGACTTGCCGGAGGCGATGATGCCCAGCTTGGCGTTCGGGCTGTCGATGGTGGTGTGGTTGAGCTTGTTTTCGCGCGCGTAGGCCAGGGCCGCATAGATCTTGTAGTCCTGCATCAGCGCTTCCTGGTTGCGCGCCTGCTGGCCCAGCGGGATGCTCGACAGGCGCGCGTTCAGGCCGTCTTCGGGCATGTGAAAATCCTGCGGAATTTTCACTTCCACGCGGAACGGGTCGGCATCGATGGAGGCGGACGATTCGACCGTGTCGGCCAGCGCCTTGAAGGCCACCGTGCAGCCGGAAAAGCGCGACATGGCCCAGCCGTGGATGCCCAGGTCCAGGTATTCCTGCACATTGCAGGGATACAGCACGGGAATCATCGAGGCGGAGAACAGGTGATCCGACTGGTGCGGCAGGGTCGAGGAATACGCGCCATGGTCGTCGCCGGCCACCAGCAGCACGCCGCCCAGCTTTGCCGTGCCCGCATGGTTCATGTGCTTGAAGACATCGCCGCAGCGGTCCACGCCCGGGCCCTTGCCGTACCACATGGCGAACACGCCATCGTATTTGGCCGGGCCGATCAGGTCGACCTGCTGCGAGCCCCAGACGGCCGTGGCGGCCAAGTCTTCATTCACGCCGGGCACGAACTGCACGTGGTGCGCTTCCAACTGCTTTTTCGCTTTCCACAGGTTTTCGTCGAGGCCGCCCAGGGGCGAGCCCCGGTAGCCGGAAATGAAGCCGGCCGTGTTCAGTCCGGCGGCCTGGTCGCGCAGGCGCTGCATCATGGGCAGGCGCACGAGGGCCTGGATGCCGGACAGGAAGATGGCGCCCGTGGTGGCCGTGTATTTGTCGTCGAGGCTGACGCTGGTCAAACGGGATGTGTCGGGGGGCGTAGATGGCGCGGCACCGGCGTTTCTAGCGAACGCTGCGGAGCCGTTTTCCGTGGTCACGGACATGGCTGTCTCCAAAAGGGTGTTTCAGATAGCGGCTGTACCAGGGGCGCGCCCGGTAAGGCGCGCACGGTGCAGACGGGCTGGCCGCGTGTAGGCGGCACATAACTAGTTTAAATTTAAAATAGTTAACGTGGTCAGTGTAGAACGGGGAAGAGGAAGGGGCAAATACGCTTTGCCGATGGGGGTATAAGAAATACTTATGCCGTAGGCGCGAGCACGTGGGCGCCCACCCACTGGCCGCTGTGGCACAGCTCGGCAGCCACTTGCAGCACGAGATTTTTCACGGCGTTGCCCGCGTTCGTCAGGGGAATGTTCCTGGAGGCGCACAGGGCCACCGTGCGTGACAGGGTGGGACTGTGGATGGCATAGCTGCGCATGGCGCCGCTTTTCAGCTCGGCCAGCAGCGGTGCGGCGGGCAGGATGGTGGCGCCCATGCCGGCCAGGATGGCCGACTTCAGGATGGCGATGGAGTTGATTTCGATGATGTTGGCCGCCGCCAGGCCCAGTTCGCGGGCGCGGCTGTCGATGCGCGGGCGTACGCCATGCTGCAGGCCCGGCAGGATCAGGGTGGCGGCCAGTGCCTGCTGGAAGGAAACGCCAGCGCCCTCGGGCGCGAAAGGGGAGTCGCTGCGGCAAATGAAACACATTTCTTCTTCCACCAGCGGGCTGCAGGCAAACGGCGTCAGCTGGCCATCGTCGAACAGCACGGCCAGGTTGATGCGGCCCGATTTCAGCTGTTCATTGAGGTTGCCCGTGATCTCTTCCGTCAGTTGCAGGGTGATTTCGGGGTAGCGCGTGCGCGCGGCCAGCAGCAGGGGCAGGGCCAGCGCGCCGGAGATACTGTGCGGCAAGCCCAGGGTGACATTGCCGGATGGCCGCGCGGCGCTTTGCGTGACGGCCGAGCGGGCATCGGCCACCTGCTTCAGGATCGCCTGCGCGTGTTCGTAAAAGATCTTGCCCGCATCGGTGCTGAGCACGCCTTGCGCCGAGCGGTGCAGCAGCTGCACCCCCAGTTCCTCTTCCAGCTGGCGCAGCTGCTGCGTCAGTGCCGGCTGCGCCACGTGCAGGATCAAGGCCGCGCGCGACAGCGAGCCGTGGTCGACGATGGCAACAAAGTAGCGTAATTGGCGTAGTTCCATGGATCCCGGAAGCAGTGCGTGCGCCACTGCGGCGAGTGCGCCGGCAGCAGTGCGGTGAGCGGAAAAAACAGGGTGTTGCGCCGCAGCGCCAAACGCGGCCGGCAAAATAACAATTTTGTTATACTCATTCTAGCGCCTCCGGTGCTCCAGCCGCGTATTTGTGGGATGACAGCATGCTCAAGAAAGTTGATTCGTCTCAATTAAAAGTGGGCATGTACGTCCATGATCTCAGTTGCGACTGGATGACGCATCCGTTCATGCGCAACCGTTTCCTGTTGCGCAGCGAAGACGAGATCCGCAAAATTATCCAGGCCGGCATCCACGACGTGGTGATCGACAGCGGCAAGGGGCTCGACGTGCAGGATGCGCCCACCGTGGCGCAAGCCCAGGCCGAGACGGAACGCGAATTGGTGCAGATCGTCAGCGCGCCGCAAGTGGTCACGCGCGTGTCGCTGGGCATGGAACTGGCGCGCGCCACGCAGGTGCGCCGGCAGGCGTCCAGCCTGGTGCGCACGGTGATGGCCGACGTGCGCCTGGGCAAGGCGGTCGAGCTCGACCGCGTGCAGCACACGGTGCAAGATATCACCGAATCGATCCTGCGCAACCCTGGTGCCCTCGTCGGTTTGCTGCGCATCAAGAACAAGGACGATTACACCTTTTTGCATTCCGTCAGCGTGTGCGCGCTGCTGGTGGCATTTTGCCGCTCGCGCGGGATCGACGCGGCCATTACCCACCAGGCGGGCCTGGGTGGCTTGCTGCATGATACGGGCAAGGCGCTGGTGCCCGACAGCGTGCTGAACAAACCTGGTCCCCTGAGTCCGGAAGAATTCGAGCAGATCAAGCGCCATCCGCGCGATGGCTACGAGATCCTGCGCCAGTCGCCCGAGGTGGGGCCGATTCCGCTCGACATCACCCTGCACCACCACGAACGGCGCGACGGCAGCGGCTATCCGGACCGGCTGGCAGGCGAGGCCATCAGCGAGCTGGCGCAAATGGCCGCCATCGTCGACGTGTATGACGCGCTGACGTCGGACCGCAGCTATCACAAGGGCATTCCCGCCGCCGAGGCCTTGCGCAAGATCTATGAATGGAGCAAATTCCACTTCAATCCCGTGTTTGCCCAGGACTTCATGCGCTGCGTGGGGATTTATCCGGTCGGCACCATGGTGATGCTGGAATCGGGCCGCCTGGCCGTCGTCATCGAGGCGCACGAAAGCAATCTGCTGGCGCCGAAAGTGAATGTGTTTTTCAGTACGAAAAGCAAGACCTACATCAAGCCCGAGACGGTCGACCTGTCGCGCGGCTTCGGCTTTGGCGGCGCCGACAAGATCGTCGGCCATGAGTCGGCCGCCAAGTGGCAGGTCGATCCCATGCGTTTCCTCTCCCTCGCGGATGCCTGATCAGCTTTTGGATGCTTGACCGGGTGTGCCTGCAAAACGTTCAGGGCAAGGCGCGGAGGAGGACGGCGCGCCAGCCATGCCGCCATGGGCGCTCAGTTGAACTTTCTCCGGTGTTCAAGACTCAAAAGAACTCTGCCGTGTCATTCGATGCGATGGTGGTGAGCATGCCTTTCGCCACCAATTCATCGTAGTGGCAAGCCAGGTTGCGGCCATGGCTCTTGGCGTAGTACAGGGCCTGGTCGGCGCGGCCGAGAATGATGACGGGCGCCTCGTAGGCGTTGATGCTGACGTAGCCCACGCTGACGGTCACTCTGCCCACTTGCGGGAAGTCGTGCGCTTCCACGTTGGTGCGGAAGCGGTCGATGATTTTCTGCGCATTTTCCAGGGTGATCGAACGCAGCAGCACGACGAATTCCTCGCCGCCGAAGCGGAAGATGCGGTCTTGCGAGCGGAACGACGATTGCAGCTGGTTGGCGATCAGGATGAGTACTTCATCGCCGTACAGGTGGCCGAATTTATCGTTGACCAGCTTGAAATGGTCGACGTCGATCACGGCCAGCCATTGCCGTTCCGTATCCGTATGGTGGCGCCGCTCTTCATCGACGGGGCGCGGCTTGTCCGTTTCCGGCTCGCCGCGGCTTTGCAGGATTTTTGCCAGCTGGTCGTCGAAGGTCTTGCGGTTCAGCAAACCGGTGAGCGAATCGCGTTCGCTGTAGTCGAGCAGGTTCTGGAAGTTGCGGTACACGCTGACGATGCCGCCGATCACCTGGATGGTGGCACCCGTGTAGGGCGTGGGATTGGTGATTTCCAGGCAGGTGGTGACCTGGTCGCCGATCCAGATGGGCAGCCACAGCAGGTGGCGGCCGTCGGCGCACAGCGTGTCGGCGCTCGCTTCATGGCGCGCGATGCAGGCGGCCAGCGCCGGGTAGTCCGACAGCGGTTCACCCGGCAGCGCAGGGTCGGCATTGTCTTCCATGCGGGCCGCGCTGCCCGCCACGATGATGGCCCGCGAACGCACGAACACCTGGCCACGCACGGTGGTCAGTGCCAGCACACGGGTCTGCGACGCGGAAGCGAGTTCCTGAACCGCCGAGATCACGGAAATGTCGAGCATCGTGTGATCGCGGTGCCCCGTCATGTCCACCATGTGTTTCAGTAGGGAATCCATTGTCGTTCTCTGGAAAGTAGTCACACAAGTGTCGTCATACCAGCATTGCATCAAGCAAGAGCATGTTCGCGTCCGTCTACAAGAAGCCAAGATTTATTTGGTGGCATGACGCTCTGTACCGCCGGGCGAGAGGCCTTTCCAAAGAAGAGCTAAGCAGGATAATGTCTTTTTGCCTAATAGGCAATTAACGTATGCAATATTTCATGTAAATACATGAGATTCCTGCATGGCGTTGCAAAAACCTTGCCCTGACGAAGGCTTTCAATCTTTATCGCAACATTTGCTGGCGCTATCCGTCATTTCAACCAGGCTTGATAATTTCCATATGGAAACTTGTGACGCGTCAATTTGCCGAAACGTGGGCGCTTTATAGTCAATGCAATGGCGCAGAAATTTACGGCAGGAAACATATTAGCAGGAATGGGCAATGTTTCACACCCGATTGCGCCAGGGACTTGTGATTCACTTTTGGGAGCTTGTCATGCATACCTTCCTGTCGGCAGTACAGCAGTTTGTCAAGGATGAGGATGGCATTACGGCAATCGAATACGGCCTGATCGCGGCATTGATGGCCACCGCCATCACCGCCGGTTTCTTGCTGATCAAGACCAACTTGCTGACCGTCCTCACCGACATTTCTGCGAACCTGGTGTTGACGCCCTAAGCGGGTGCCCGCCCCGGGCGAAGTCATCCTCGGGATATTTTTGTGAATTTATGACGAACAGAACCGGATGCTGTGCAAGGCGCCTGCCGCGACGCAGTGCGGGCACTGCCAGCAGCGGGCAGGCCTTGCCGGCCACCTTGCAGGGCGCCGGTCATGCAAGTCAGCAATCACAATAATTGATCGAGGAGGACCGAGTCCGGTGGCGGGTTTTTTTCAGGAGGTGACGCATGCCTGCCTATGCCTTGTGTGATTTGCTGCTGCTGTGCTTTGTGACAGCCGCCGCCGTCAGTGATTTGATCCGCCGCAAGATCCCGAATGCGCTGGTGCTGTCCGGCATCCTCGCCGCGCTGGCCCTGCATGTCTGGCTGTGGCCGCACCAGGTGGCGCCGCTGTGGCTGGGCGGCATGGCCACGGGTTTTTTCCTGTTTCTGCCGTTGTACGTGCTGCGCGGCATGGCCGCCGGCGACGTCAAATTGATCGCCATGGTGGGCGCCTTCGCCGGCCCATGGCCGGTGCTGCAGATCTGTTTTGCCACCTTTGTGCTTGGCGGCCTGATGGCCGTGCTGATGATCACGTATCAGGGCAAGTGGCGCGCCTGCGTGCGCAACCTGCGACAACTGCTGTGGCCGATGATCGCGCGCACGGCCGGCATTCCCCTGGCGCCTGCCGCACTGGCCAGCCAGGCCAGCGTGGGCAACATGCCCTACGGACTGGCCATCGCCCTGGGCAGCCTGGCGGTACAAGGTCGCCATTATTTCTGAGTGGTATTCATTGCTCTGAATCAATGGGCAATGACACCTGCTCGCTAGAATGAAATCTGTTCAACGCAGCCTTTACCGGCTTGGAGACACAGCATGACCGAGGTCGACTATTCCAGTACCGAAAGTATGCCGCGCCCCGCCGACGCGAACCTGATGCCGCCCCTGCCGCCGCAGCCGAAGAGCCTGCGTGAAACGGGATTGGAACGGCAACTGGTGGTCGAGCTGATCGCCAAGCTGATGTTTGTGGGCGGCAAGACGCATCTGTCCGTGCTCACCACGCGCTTGCGCCTGTCGATCAATGTCTTGCGCGAAGTCCTCGATTTCATGGTGACGGAACAGATGGCGGAAGTGGCCTGGCGCGGCGAGTCCGACATCGACGTGCAGTATCAGCTGACGGGGGCCGGCAAGCAGCGCGCCGGCGCTTTCCTCGAGCGCTGCGCCTATATCGGCGCCGCCCCCGTCACCCTGGAAGCCTACCGCGCCATGGTGGCGCGCCAGTCGTGGCTGGCGCAGGAACAAAGGGTCGCCAGCGATGACCTGGCGGCCGTGCTGGGCGGTGTCCATGCGGGACCGGGCATGCTCGACGTGGTCGGCGCAGCCCTGCATTCGGGGCGTTCGCTGCTGCTGTACGGCCCGCCCGGCAGCGGCAAGTCGACTCTGGCGCTGCAGCTGGGACAATTGCTGCATGGCCTCGTGGCCGTACCCTACGCCATCGTCGTCGGCCAGGACATCATCCAGTTATACGACGCGGCGCAGCACTTGCCGCCGGCGCCGCAACACGTCAGCCATGCGCGCCAGGCGCTGGAGCGGCGCAGCACGGATATCCGCTGGGTGCTGTGCCAGCGCCCCGTGATCCACGTGGGGGCCGAGCTCGACGCCGGCATGCTGGAATTGCGCCAGGACGCCAGCGGCGGCTGCTACCAGGCGCCGTTGCACGTGCGCGCCAACAACGGCATGCTGATCGTCGATGACCTGGGCCGCCAGCGTCTCGGCGCGCCGGAATTGCTGACGCGGCTGATGCAACCGCTGGCGCGCGGCGTCGACCAGCTGGGCTTGCCGGGTGGCGTGCATGTCAGCGTGCCGTTCGACAGTGCGCTGGTGCTGGCCACGAATATGGCGCCCGGCGAACTGCTCGATCCCTCCTTGCTGCGCCGCATCGGTTACAAGGTGCAGGTGGGGCCGCTGGGCGACGGCGCGTACCGCGCCCTGTTCCGCCAGCAGTGCCGGGTAGCGGGCATCGCGTTTGACGAGCTGGCCCTGAGCCACCTGATGCAGCAGTTGCATGGCGCCCAGGGGCGGCCCCTGCTGGCCAGCTATCCCCGTGAATTGCTGGCGCGCATCGCCGACTTTGCCGGCTTTGCCGGCAGCGAAGCGCAGCTGACGGTGGCGACCCTGGAGCAAGCCTGGAACAGCCTGTTTGCCAGCTGCGACATGCCGGCCGCCAGCCTGTGCGAGCGTATCGCATGAAAAACCGGCGCGCCCTCCTGATGATGGCCATGGCGGTCGTGCTGGGCCTGCTGGCCGTGCTGCTGGCCTCGCACTGGCTGCTGCGCCAGACGCCGGCCGGCAAGGGCAAGATCGTCGTCGCCGCCAGCGATGTCAACCTGGGCCAGCGCCTGACCCCGGAGATGCTGCGCCTGGCCGAATGGCCGGCGGAAAGCTTGCCGCAGGGCGCGCTGCAAGACCCGCTGACATTGTCCGGGCGCGTGCTGAAAACCAGCGTGCTGCGCGGCGAACCCTTGAGCGAGGCCAAGCTGGCGCCGGCCGGTACCCTGGGTGGCCTGTCGGCCCTGATCACGGAGGGGCGGCGCGCCATCACCGTGCGCGTCAACGACGTGATCGGCGTGGCCGGCTTCGCCTTGCCAGGCAACTATGTCGACATCATCGTGAGTACGCATCAGGATGACGGCGAGCGGAGCGGGGCGCAGGGCCGCAGCATTTCCAAGATCGTGCTCGAACGTATCCTGGTGCTGGCCGTGGCGCAGGAAGTGGGGCGCGATGAGACCAAGCCGCGCGTGGTCAATGCGGTGACCCTGGAAGTGACGCCGGAACAGGCGGAAAACCTGGACCTGGCGCGCAGCGTGGGCACCTTGTCGCTGGTGTTGCGCAACCAGGTCGACCCGCAGCCGGGCGTGACCGCGGGAGCCACCAAGCTGACCCTGCTGGGGGCGAAATCCGAGCCCGAGCCGGAACAGGCCGCGCCGCCCGCGCCGGCCGCCGCCGTGGCGCCGCGTGCGGCCCGCGTGGCGCAGGCGGTCCAGCGCCAGTGCAGCGGCGTCATCGATGGTACGCGCCAGTCGCGCGAGTGTTTTTAGCCCCTTGCCCTGATCAACCATGGACACGCTCACATGAACCGCGCCCTGCTGACACTGTGCTGTTTGCTGCCGCTCGCCAGCGCCGCCGCCGACTCTGGCCCGCGCTGCGGCGGCGAGGCGGCCACGCCCGGCCACCTGCAGCTGCAGGTGGGCAAGTCGAGCATGCTGCGCCTGCCGGAAGCCGTGCTGGCCCGCAGCGTCGGCAATCCGGCCGTGCTGCAAGCCATGCTGGTGGCGCCCGACACCTTGTATGTGGTGGGCGTCGACGTGGGCAGCACGAACATGATTATCCAGGGCAAGAGCGGCGTGTGCAGCGTCGTCAACGTCAGTGTCGGCATGGACCCGGCCGGCCTGCAAGCCACCCTGGCGGCCCTGATGCCGGAAGAAAAAGCCATCCGCGTCACGGCCGTGGCCGATACGCTGGTGCTGTCGGGCACGGTGCAGGATGCGGGCGCCGTGCTGCGTGCCGTCGAGCTGGCGCACGCCTATGTGCGCCGCGCTACCGTGCCGCTGGCCCTGCCCAAGCCGGCCGACGGCAGCGCCGTGCCGCCGCCGGCCGTGGCTGCCTCCGGCGCGGCCACACCGAACAGCCGCATCATCAACATGCTCGACGTCAGTGCGCCGCAGCAAGTGATGCTGGCCGTGCAGATCGCCGAAGTGTCGAAGTCGCTGCTGGAGCGCCTGGAAGTGGGCGCCACCTTGCGCTTCGCCTCCGGCAGCTGGGCCACCACCTTGCTGTCGAATTTTCTCAGCGGCGCGGCGAATGGCTCGCTCGACGTGCGCAAGTCGAACGGCCAGCGGCTGACCATCGAGGCGCAGAAGCAGGATGGCCTGATCCGCATCCTGGCCGAACCGACTGTGATGGCGATCAGCGGGCAGGAGGGCAGTTTCCTGGCCGGTGGCAAGATTTTCATTCCCGTCGGCCAGGACAATAACAAGGTCACCCTGGAAGAGCGCGAATACGGCGTCGGCCTGCGCTTCACGCCCACCGTGCTGGCGGGCGGGCGCATCCATCTGAAGGTGGCGCCGGAAGTGTCGGAATTGTCGCGCGAAGGCGTGGGCATTTCCGCCGCCGGGGTCAGCGGGCGCTCGATCTTGCCGGTGATTACCACGCGGCGCGCCTCGACCACGGTGCAGCTGTTCGATGGCCAGAGCTATGCCATCGGCGGCCTGATCAAGAACAACCAGGTGAGCAATATCACGGGCGTGCCGTGGCTCAGCGAAGTGCCGATCCTCGGCGCGCTGTTTCGCAGCACGGACTTCCAGCACGACCGCACGGAACTGCTGTTTGTCATCACCGCGCATCTGGTGAAACCCCTGCCGCCCGATACGCTGCTGCCGACGGCGCAGCTGACGCCGCCTTCGCGCAAGGATCTGATGTTGGGCGGCATGATGGAAGGGCCGCCGCCCACGGTGCCGCTGCCGGCGCCGGCGCCGCGCGCGGCCGGCGGCTTCGAGCTGAAATGAACGCTGTGCATTGAGAGGGGGAGCCAAGCCATGCCGACATCACTGGTGAGTTCGCTGCGGCGCCTGGCGGCGTTGACCTTGACGCTGCAGCTGGCCGCTTGCGCACATAGCAGCACGCCGCAGCTGGACCAGCGCTTTGGCGACGCCGTGCGTGTGGCCATGGCGCAGCAGGTACGCTATCCGGCCAGCGCCGGCAAGCGCACGCCTGCCGACGGACTGGACGGCCCCAGCGCGCACGCCGCCATGCAGCGCTACCGCGCCTCGTTTGTCGAACCGAATGGCCAGGCGCCGCAGCCGGTGCAGTTCATGCTGGGAGGCGGCAATGGCAAATAGACGCCAGGGCCAGCGCGGCGCGATGATCATCGCCTTTTCCCTGCTGCTCATCGTGATACTGGGCTTTATCGGCCTGGCGCTCGACGTGGGGCAAGTCATCGGCCGCAAGACTGAACTGCAGAACCTGGCCGATAACGCGGCGCTGGCCGCGGCGGCGGAACTGGTGGGGACCTCCGACGGCCTGCTCGCCGCCGTGGCGAAAGCCAGGAGCAGCGCGGCGGACAAGAGCGCCTATCAGCGCCGCATGGAGGGCGCCATTTTGTCGGATACCAGCATCCGTTTTGCCAGCGCCGCCGATGCGCCCGCCGACGGGTGGCATGCGGCGGGCAGCGTGTCCGATCCCGCCACGGCCCTGTTCGTGCGCGTCGATACGCAAGCCAACGAGCCGGCGCTGGGGAAAGTGGCGACCGCCTTCCTGGGCGCCTGGGCGCCGGCGCTGCGCACGCTCGATACGCGGGCGCGCGCCGTGGCCGGCCGTACCAGCTTGCACCTGGCCCCGTTGGCCATCTGCGCGCTGTCGAACCTCGCGGCCAGTCCACGCAAGAACGCGGGGCTGTCGCCGGATGAATTGCTGGAATATGGTTTCCGCCGCGGCGTGGCGTATAACCTGCTGAAGCTCAATCCGCACGGTCCGGCGGCTGAACATTTCGTGCTCAATCCGCTGGGCAAGCCGGGTACCCTGGGCGTGCCGGCGCAGGTCAGCGATGCGGCCATCTTGCCCTTCGTCTGCACGGGCAGCGTGCTGTACCCGCATATCGGCAGCGCGGCGGTGCACGTGCACCGGCCGTTTCCCGCCGCTCTGTGGCCGGCTTTCAATGCCCGCTTCAATCTGCATGCGGGCAGCGGCTGCCACGCGGTCACGGCGCCGCCCGACACGAATATCCGCGCCTTTCCGAACACGGCCTCGAATTGGTGGATGGCGAATACGCCTGACGCGCCCAGTGCGCTCAGCAGCGGCAATCCCCTGCTGTCCGTGGCCGACCCGGAGACGCCGGCGACACCGCCGGCGCTGGGCAGCTATGGACCGCTGTGGTCGTTTGCCAGGGCGGCGAAATACAGCAGCCCGAAACCGGCCGGCGGCTATCTGCCGTTTGCCCCCGGCGACTGGAGCAAGCTGTATCCCGCTACGCCGGCCGCGCCGGCCGCCAAGGCCGGCTATCCGACCAGCGGCACGCCCTACCTGGCGTCGGGATTTCAGACGGTGCCGCTCGGCAACACGGGCGTGGCGCTGCGGCGCGCGCTCAATATCGCCTTGCTGGCGTGCCCCGTGCCGGCCGGCAGCGACGTGCTGGCCCAGGTGCAGGGCATCGGCCGCTTTTACATGACGGCGCCGGCCAGCAATGGCGTGCTGAGCGCCGAATTTGCCGGCGTGGTGGCCGAAGGCACGCTGGCCGGCCCGGCGGAGCTGCTGCAATGAGGCCGCCTCGCCGCGCGGGGCGGCGCCAGGGCGGCGTGGCGGCCATCGAGCTGGCGCTGATCATGCTGTTCTTCATGGGGCTGCTACCCGTGGTGCTGCTGTTCGGCCGCGCGTTCTTCGCTTACACCGTCCTGCAGAAAGGGGCGCATGACGCGGCGCGCTACATGGCCACCTTGCCGCTGCCGCAGATGGCGAATGTCGACACCGCCGCGCAGCACGGCGCGTTTGCGCGGCAAATGGTGGTCGATGCGATGGCGGACACCGCGCCGCAATTGAAGGCCGTCAGCGTGAGTCTGAACTGCCTCTATCTCGACGAAGATTATAACTGCGGCACCTTTGGCAAAGCGCCGACGCAGGTGCGCATCAAGGTGGCCGTGGACATGCGCGTCAGCTTCCTGCCCGACCTGGTGCGCGCCTGGATGCCCGACCTGTGGTCGATACCGCTGCGCGCCAATGCGACCTTGCGCTATGTTAATTAAACCAGGCCAGCGGCACCAGGGCGGCGTGTTTGCCGTCGAATTCGCCATGCTGGCGCTGCTGTTCTTTTTATTTGTCTTTGCCATGCTCGAAGTGGCGCGCGCCATGTATGTCTGGAACATGGTGCACGAGATTACGCGCCGCGCCGCGCGCGCCGCCGCCGTCACCGATTTCAGCAACGCCAGCGCGCTGCAGGCCGTGCGCGAGCACGCCGTGCTGCGCGCCGGCCCCGGCGCCTTGCCGCTGGGCGGGAGCATCAGCGATGCCTATGTGCGCATCGATTATCTGTCGCTGGCCAATGGCACGCCGGCGGCCTTGCCGGTCAGCGCGCTGCCGGGCTGCCCGCAGCGCAACCGCATCAATTGCCTGAACGATCCGCATGGCGCCAGCTGCATCCGTTTCGTGCGCGCCCGTTTGTGCGTGCCCGGTGACGGCGCGCGCTGCGAGAGCGTGCCGTACCGGCCCATCCTGCCCTTGCTGGGGAAGGTGTTTCCGTCCGGCGCGAAGGCCGTGCGCCTGCCCAATGGCGCCACCATGGCCGTGGCCGAGTCGCTGGGCTATGCGGAGAACCCGAATTTCTGCCCTTGAACGCCGCTGCCGGGGCAAGCCGAACATATTGACTTGAAGGAAGTGCGATGAAAGCCTTGATGATCAGCCGCGATGCCAGCTTGCACGATGAAATCGCCGCGCAGGGGGCGGCGCGCATGCCTGTGCTGCGCCTGCTGGAACGGCGCAGCGGCTTGCGCGATGCGGTCGATCGCATGTTGCCGGAGGCGCCGGAACTGGTGATCGTCGACGCCAGCGGCATCGAGGCCGACGAAGCCGATCTGCTGGAACGGCTGGCGCGCCAGTATCCGCTGGCCGTGCTGATGCTGCTCACGCGGGGCCAGCAGCAGGATGTGCTGATCCGCGCCATGCGCGCCGGCATGCGCGAGGTGCTGCAACTGCCGCTGGTGCACAAGGCCTTCCACGAGGCGATGGACCGGGTGGATATCCAGGCCGGCGTGACGCAGATGCGCGACGGCAAGGTGCTGGCCTTCATCTCGTGCAAGGGTGGCAGCGGCGCCACGTTTTTATCGACGAATTTTTCGTATGCGCTGGCCAGCCTGGCTGGCTGCAAGGTCCTGCTGATCGATCTGCACGGCCAGTTTGGCGACGCCACCTTGTACGTGTCGGACCAGAAGCCGAGCATGACCTTGTCGGATATCTGCGCGCAGATCACGCGCATGGATGGCGCCTTTCTCGCTTCCTGCCTGGTGCATGTGACGCCCAATTTCGGCGTGCTGGCGGCGGCCGACGATCCGTCGCACAAGGTGGACATGCAGCCCGAGCACATGGACCGCATCCTGGCCGTGGCGCGCCAGCACTACGACTACATCGTGCTGGACGTGGGACGCCAGATCGATGCGCTGTCGCTGCGCGCGCTCGACAATGCCGACGCCATCTACCCGGTGCTGCAGCTGGCCCTGCCCGATATCCGCGACGGCCGCCGCCTGCTCGATATCTTCCGTTCGCTCGGCTATCCGGGCGAGCGCCTGCGGCTGATCGTCAACCGCTATGAAAAGGGCGGCCGCCTGCGCCTGGCCGACCTGGAGCAGGCGCTGGGCGCCGAGGTGGTGCACACGGTGCCCAACGATTATCTGGCCGCCACCGATTCCGTCAACCAGGGCATTCCGCTGCTGCAGCTGTCGCGCACCAGCGCCGTGGCGCGCAGCCTGGCCGAGCTGGTGGAACTGGTGACGGCGCGCCGCGTGACGGAAAACCGCGGCCTGTTCGACCGCCTGTTCAGCCGCAGCGAGGCTTGAGGCGCGGTGCGGCAGATGCAGTATCAAGGCTCCCGCCGGGAGCCATCATGGGAGCCGAGATGACTTTACGCGAACGCCTGGCGGCGAACGAAACGCTGCGCCCCGCCAGCAATGGACAAGGCGCGCTGGCGCTGCACGCCTACCAGGAGCTGAAAAAAACCATGCACCAGACGATACTCGACCGTATCGACCTGGAGAGACTAAAACGCCTGACGGCCGAGCAGTTCAAGCACGAGCTGGCGCTGCTGGTGCAGCGCGTCATCGAGGAAGAGCGCATCGTCCTCAACCAGCACGAGCGGCATAGCCTGGTGCTCGACATCCAGCACGAGATGCTGGGCTTCGGGCCGCTCGAACCCTTGCTGGCCGACGCCAGCGTGTCCGATATCCTCGTCAATACCTGCGACAAGGTGTATGTCGAACGGGGCGGGCGGCTGCACCTGACGGACGTGACCTTCCACGACAATGCGCACCTGATGAAGATCATCGAAAAAATCGTCTCGCGCGTGGGGCGCCGGGTCGATGAATCGAGCCCGATGGTCGATGCGCGCCTGCCGGACGGTTCGCGTGTGAATGCCATCATCCCGCCGCTGGCCGTCGATGGACCGATTTTATCGATCCGCCGCTTTGCCGTGCAGCCTTTGAGCATCGCCAACCTGCTCGACTACAAGAGCCTGACGCCGCCCATGGTGCAGGTGCTGCAGGCGCTGGGCCAGGCCAAGGTCAACATCCTGATTTCGGGCGGCACGGGCAGCGGCAAGACGACCCTGCTCAACGTGCTGTCCGGCTTTATCCCGGGCAGCGAGCGCATCGTCACCATCGAGGATGCGGCCGAACTGGCGCTGCGCCAGCCGCACGTGGTGCGCCTGGAAACGCGGCCGCCGAATATCGAAGGCAAGGGCGAAGTGAGCCAGCGCGCGCTGGTGCGCAACGCGCTGCGCATGCGCCCCGACCGCATCATCCTGGGCGAGGTGCGCGGCGCCGAGGCGCTCGACATGCTGCAGGCGATGAACACGGGCCATGAGGGTTCCCTGGCGACGATCCACTCGAACACGGCGCGCGATGCGCTGGCGCGGCTGGAAAACATGGTCGGCATGGCCAGCGTGAACCTGACGCCGCGCGCCACGCGCCAGCAGATCTGCTCGGCCGTGACGGTGGTGATGCAGGTGTCGCGCCTGACGGACGGCGCGCGCAAGCTGGTCAGCCTGCAGGAAGTGACGGGCATGGAAGGCGACATCATCGCCATGCATGAAATCTTCCGCTTCGAGCAGACGGGCGTCGATGCCGCCGGCAAGGTGCTGGGCCATTTTTGCGCCACCGGCGTGCGGCCCCGCTTCACGGAACGCCTGCGCATGTTCGGCGCGCCCGTGCCGGACAGCGTCTTCGACCCGGACCGCATCTACGAGTAAGCCAAGCCGCTGCGCGTCGCGTTTGCGGCCACGAATCAGTGCCGCCCGCGACGGTTTTGTTCGACGTTCCAAGGAGGGATCATGGACCTGGTCTTCTATGGCTTTGCCGTGCTGCTGTTCGCCGCCTGCATCCTGATGGTGGAAGGGGCCTGGCTGTGGTGGTCGGGCACGCACGGCAGCGCGGCGCGGCGCATCAACCGGCGCCTGCGCCTGATGGCGGCGCGCGGCGAGGCGGGCAGCGAGCGGGTATCCATCCTCAAGCAGCGCCGCTATGCGCGCGCGCCTGGCCTGGACCGCTGGCTGCGCCGCGCGCCGCATGCCGCGCAGCTAGATCACCTGCTGCTGCAATCGGGCTTGTCGTGGTCGGTGGCGCAGTTCCTCGGCGGCGCCGGCGGCCTGCTGCTGGCGGCACTGCTGCTGTTGACCGTCTGGAGCCTGCCCTTGCCGGGCGCCTTGCTGCTGCTGGGCGTGGCCGCTGGCGGGCCCCTCATGTTCGTGCTGCGCGCGCGCGCGGCGCGGCTGCAGAAGATCGAGGCGCAGTTGCCGGAGGCGGCCGATTTCCTCGCCCGCGCGCTGCGCGCCGGCCACTCGTTTTCCAACGTGCTGCAAATGGTCGGCGATGAGTTGAGCGAGCCGATCAGCGGTGAATTCAAGATGGCGCACGAAGAAATCAATTACGGCGTGCCGATGAACGAAGCGCTGCAAAACCTGGCCGCGCGCATCCCGCTGACGGACTTGCGCTACCTCGTCATCGCCGTGCTGGTGCAGCGCGAATCGGGCGGGAACCTGGCCGAAGTGCTGGTCAGCATCGCGCGCATCATCCGCGCCCGGCTAAAGCTGCTGGGACAGGTGCGCGTGCTGTCGGCCGAGGGACGCATGTCGGCGTGGGTGCTGGGGCTGATGCCGGTGGTCATGATCGGCGTCATGGCGCTGGTGAATCCGCAATATATCCGCCTGCTGTGGACCGATCCCAGCGGCATCAGGCTGCTGTGGTATGCGGCCGGCATGGTGGTGCTGGGCGTCGTCTGGATGCGCAAGGTGATCCGCATCCGCATTTGACAAAGGCGCTGGAAAAAGTCCATGGCGTGGTGGCGTCGCCCCGCCGTTCCTGCGTGCTGTCTTCGGCGATGCGCCGGGTCGTGCACGTTTATCGTTGGCCGATGCGAGGAGAAACACATCATGACCGGTGCGCAACTGCTGTTTCTCGCGATCGTCTTTGCCGTGGTGGTGGCGCTGGCCCTGCTGGCGTGGCTGATCTTCTTTCCCGGCGCCTTGCGCCAGCGCCTGTTCGGCGCCATGGCGCCGGCCGCCAGCGACACGGTCGCTGAACATGGCTGGGTCGAGCGGGTGGCGCGCGCGGCGCAGCCCTTCAGCAAGCTGTCGCTGCCGGAAGAAGGCTGGGAGCGTTCGCCGCTGCGCACGCGCTTCATGAACGCGGGCTGGCGGCAGGCCGGCGCGCCGGCCTTGTATTTCGCGGCGAAGACCGTGCTGGCGCTGCTGTTTCCCACCGTGCTGGGCCTGTATGCGGCCAGCGCCATGGCGGCCCAGCTGCGCAGCGTGCTGCTGCTGTTGCTGTGCGTGAGCGCCACCTTCGGCTACTACCTGCCGAACCTGGTGCTGGCCAGCACGGCCAAGCGGCGCCAGCGCGACATCTTTGAAAACATCCCCGACGCGCTCGACCTGCTGACGGTGTGCGTGGAGGCGGGCCTGAGCCTGGAGCGCGCGCTGGTGAAAGTGTCGGGCGAGATCCACATCAAGAGCGTGGTGCTGGCGCAGGAATTGCAGCTGGTGCTGATGGAAATGCGCGCCGGCTTCTCCAAGGACAAGGCGCTGCGCAACCTGGCCCTGCGCAGCGGCGTGGAAGATGTCGATACCCTCGTCGCCATGCTGATTCAGTCGGAACGTTTCGGCACCAGCATGGGCGATTCGCTGCGCGTGCATTCGGAAAACCTGCGCAGCAAGCGCAGCCTGCTGGCCGAGGAGGCGGCGGCGAAGATCGCCTTGAAATTGCTGTTTCCGCTGATTTTTTGCGTCTTTCCCACCCTCATGCTGGTACTCATGGGGCCGGCCGTGATCGAAGTCTATCGCGTGCTCGTGCCCGCCATGGCCAACCGCTGAAAGGAGCTATCATGCGCTGGACAATTTCCCGTTTGACCGCCACCTGCGCCTGCCTGGGCCTGGGCGCCTGCGCCAGCCACACGGCGCAGGCGCCACGCGCAACGCCGGCCGATGCCGACCTTGCCTATGCGGCGGGCCGGCGCCATTTTGACGCCGGCGAGCTGTCCGCGGCGCAAGCCGCCTATGAACAGGCCTTGCGCAGCGCGCCGCGGCATGTGAATGCGGGCAATGGCCTGGCCGTGCTGCATGCGCAGCGGGGCGAGCATGACGCCGCGATTGCCCGGTGGCTGGCCTTGACGCAGGATGCCGGCACGCCGCGCCCGCAGCAGGCCTACCTGTTCAGCAATCTTGGCCATGCCTATTATTTGAGCGGACGCGATGCGCTGGCTTTGCCGGCGCTGGAACAGGCGTGCCTGCTCGACCCGCTCAATGCGCTGGCCTGGCAGCACCTGGCGCTGGTGCTGGAGCGCCTGGGCCAGCACGAGCGGGCCGCCGTCATGCGGCGCCAGGCGCACAGTCTGCTGGAGCACGACTTGCGCCGCGATGTGGCCTTGCTGCAGTCCGCCGCACCGCCGCAGCCGGCGCCCGTGCAAGCGGCTCCCGCCATGGCGCGCATCGACATCACGCAGAGCGACGGCATGGCCCGCTTGCAGCGCGTGCCGGCGGTTTCCGCCACGCCCGCTACCGCGCTGGCGCGGCCAGCCGGGACAGCGGGACACCTCCCGGCGGCCAGCATGCCGCGTCCCCGCCTGGAAATCCTGAATGGCAACGGCGTGCCCGGCATGGCCGCCGCGCTGGCGCGCAGCCTGGCTGGCGGACCCGTGCAAGTGGTGCGCCTGGGCAATGAGAGCGGTTTCCAGGTGACGCATACGCGCGTGGAATACCGGCCCGCGCAGGAACCGGCGGCCCGCCAGCTGGCCCGTCAGCTGGGTCCCCAGGTACAGGCCGTGCCCGCCGCCTGTCCCGCCAGCGACCTGCGGCTGATCCTCGGGCATGACCTTGGCGACCCCGCCATGCTGCACCGCTATTACGTGCAGCAGCTGCAACTGGCGCGCCAGGCGCTGGCGCGGCTGGGTTGAAGCGCCTGTCGAGGCAAAAAAAACGGCGCCCTTGCGGCGCCGCTCTTTTGCCTGCCGCCCGTTAGCGCGGCCGGCGCCGCCGCGTAAAGGCCAGGGCCGCCAATCCTGTGCCCAGCAGGAACAGCGTGCCTGGCTCGGGTACGGCCAGCGGCGGGTCGATGACGACGATATCGGTGCGCGTGGACTTGGAAAAATTCAAGGTATAGCTGCCGGCGGGTAGGGCGAAATTCGAGGTCAGGGAAAACATGGCAAAGCCATTCGTGAACGCGCGCGGGGTGGCGGGATCGTTGGTGCCGGTCGTCATGTTCAGGCTGAACGGGTCCAGGCTGCCCACCGTGTGGTTGCCGTTGATGTCGCTGCCATTGTTGGGGTCGCCATCGGGCGCGAACTGGAAGATCACGCCGTCGGCGTTCGCGTTCGACAGGCAGCCGACGGGGCTGGCGCTGTTGCACGAAATATTGAAGATATCCATGATCGACACGTTCGACTTGTCGCCCATGGTCGTCACGTTGGTGCGCAAGTCGCGCCGTCCCATGAAGCTGAAGGTGATGAAGCCGGCGCTCGACAGGGTCAGGTTGATGGAGCCGGTCAGCGTGTCGCCGGCCGTGGCCGTGGCGGCGCCCACCGTGTTGCGCTGTGCTTCCGCCACGGCGCTGACGGTGGCGCCGCCATTGAGCATGTTGCCGAAGGCATGCGCATCGCCGCGGGCGAACTCGAGCGCGGTGGTGGGGGCGTAGTGGTTTTGCGGCGCAGCGCCGCAGCCGCTGCCCGAGCACACTTGCAGCACGTCGGCGTTGGCGGCCGGTCCCGTATTGACGGCGCGCGGATTGACGGCCACGCCGCCTTCGAAAAACGCGCTGTCGCTGGCATTGCGGTTGGCGCCGGCCAGCGACAGGCTGCCGGCGCTGGTGGTGATGCGGAAATTATTCAACTCGTTGACGGCCAGGCCATACGCGCCAGCCTGCGCCTGGCCGCTGGCCAGCAAGCCGGCGGTGGCCAGTACGCCCAGCCATCCCATGGCCTTGCTTCGTGTGTGATCGACGTTCATCGCAGCCTCATTATCGTGGTCATTGTCGGAAGTGACATCCGGGGTGACGCTCCAGGCCGCTTGCCTGGATGCATCTCGTAGACAGTGATAAGCAGCTTGCGTGCCACAAAATAAAAGAACGTCGAATCAACGACTTGCGCGAAGCGGACTGGGCTGGTGGAGGCAATGTGTAAGAAAGGCCGACGCCGCTTGACGTTTGCCGCGGCGGGCTTCAGGTGCCGCGGTGATAGCCCAGGTGGCCGCCTGAATTGCGCGCGCAGCCACAACCGATGCGCGCCACTTCGTCGCCCTCCGTCAGTTTCCAGTTAGTAATCGTGGTGTGCTGCCAGTCGATGTCGCTTTTCTTGACAGGTTTGACCGTCAGGGTGCGCTGCTGCGCATCCGCGTACTCCATCAGCTCTTCGTCGTCGGCGATGTCGAAATGGCGGTGGATCAGGGAAATGCCGAAGCGGTCGAGCGCGCCATAGCGTTGCAGCACGTCGCGCAATTCGCGAAAGCAGGCCACGTCCTCGGGCAGCAGCGGATTGACGGCGGCAATATCGGCAACGGGTTGCCATTGCATGGCGTGGATGTTCAGGCTGTGCATGATTTTCTCCTGTGCCCCTTGTACAGGTCCAGGCTGCCGTAGGGGCGCTGGCACGCCTGGCGAAAGAGTCATCGTGGCCGCAACGCCGATGCGGCGCTTGCGCCACATCAAAGGTGCGCAAAGGTGCGGCACATTGCGCCTCGGCCGGTAAAATGGGCCATGGCAAACAAAACTCCTACTTTCCCCGGCGCGCGCACGGGCCGCGGCCAGGTCCTGGCCGTGCTGCTGTCGAACCGCGACCAGTCCGGCGCCGAACCGCTGCAAGGCCGCGTCTCGCTGGCCGCCATCGTCAAGGCGCTGAAACGCAAATACCACTGGCCCATCGAGACGCACAGCTTTCCCGCCAACACGCAGGACGGCCGCGCCAGCTGGGCAACCGTGTACAGCTTGCCGGAAAAGGTGATTCAAGCCGCGCTGGAGGCCGGCGGCCGGGAGTGGCTGGAGAGCCGGGGAGGGGGCGGGCGGCGCTGAATTGCCGCCTGGCCCTATTCCAGCCGGAAGCCGACCTTGAGCGTGACCTGGAAGTGCGCCACCTTGCCATCGACGATATGCCCGCGCGAGTCAGTCACTTCATACCAGTCCATGTGCTTGACCGTCAGCGCCGCCTTGGCAATGGCATCGCGGATCGCCTGATCGCTGCTCTCCGTCGACGTGCCGACCAGTTCGATCAGCTTGTAAGTGTGTGCGGACATGATGTTCTCCAGGTAGGCAAGCCAGACAGAGTTTGCTTTTTGCAAGCATGTGCCCATAGTGCGCCTAAACGTGCTGGCAGTCATGGCGCAGTGCATCAATGCGCTGGGAGACGCGTTTCGGAAAGAAAAAAAGGCTACCGGCCGAAGCGGGTAACCCTTTGATTTCCTACTGAATTCTGGTGCCGACTGCCGGTTTCGAACTGGCCACCTGATGATTACAAATCGCTGGGATTTTGGTTTTCCATGGTTTCCTTTTGAGGTCGAAAAGTGCCACTCTCATAGGGGGGGATTGCCGATTTTTGTCATATTGGCAGCGACTGGACTTGCCGATACTTTCCCTTAGTTTGATAGAATCTGCCTACACAGTGCCTACATGGCGCCTACACAGGGGAGAACAGATAAGTGGCGAAGGTGAATTTCACGGCCGACCGGGTGGCCGTATTTCAATGCGAGGCCGGCAAGCAGCAGAGCATTATGTGGGACGCGAAAACGCCAGGCTTGGGACTTCGCGTTACCGCCGCCGGCGCGCGTTCTTACATCTTTGAAACTCGCCTTGAGGGCAAAACCATCCGCATCACCATCGGCGATGTCCGGACATGGACGGTAGGCAAGGCCCAGGCGGAGGCCACGCGCCATAAGGCGCAGACCGACCAGGGCATTGACCCGCGCCAGGTGCGCGCCGAACAGGTTGCAGCGCAGGTGGCAGTAAAGGTCGAAACAGCGGCCGCTGCGTTGCGGGACTCCGTCACCCTTGGCGCTGTATGGCCTGTTTATGTTGCGGAGCGTACACCACACTGGGGCGAGCATCAGATTTCTGCGCATCGAAAAATCATTCAGGCCGGCGGGGAAGGGCGCAAGCGCAGCCCCAAGCCGACTAAGCCGGGGCCGCTTTCCGTTCTCGCCGCCGAGCGCCTTGTCGACTTGACCGATGCGCGTATTGAGGCTTGGGCGAAAGTCGAAGCTCAGACGCGGCCGTCCAGCGCGCGCCTGGCCATGCGTCTGTTGAAAGCCTTCTTGAACTGGTGCACGGCCCACCCGCACTATTCCGGCATCGTTACCAGAAACGCGGCCAAAAGTGCCAAGGCGCGCGAAATACTAGGCAAACCGAAGGTGAAGCACGACCTGTTGCAGCGCGAGCAGCTCAAGGCATGGTTCGGTGAGGTTCGCAAGATAGGCAATCCGGTCATCGCGGCCTACCTGCAAACCCTGCTAATGATTGGGGCTCGCCGCGAAGAGGTGGCTGGGCTGCGCTGGGCCGACGTCGATTTTCAGTGGGGCAGCATGAAGCTGGGAGACAAGGTAGAGGATTTTCGTATGGTGCCGCTGACGCCCTATGTTGCGCACCTGCTGGCCGCCCTGCCGCGCCGCAATGAGTGGGTATTCAGCAGCCCCAGCGCCGAGTCGGGCAAGCTGGCCGAGCCTCGCATTGCCCATAACGAGGCGGTGGCCGCCGCCGGCTTGCCGCACCTGACCTTGCACGGCCTGCGCCGCAGCTTCGCAACATTGAGCGAGTGGACCGAGACGCCGGCAGGCATCGCCGCGCAGATTCAAGGCCATGCGCCCCAGGGCGTCCGCGAACAGAACTATATCCGCCGCCCACTGGACCTGCTGCGGAAATGGCACGTTAAAATAGAAGAGTGGATGTTGGAGCAAGCGGAAATCCAGTTCCAACCAGCGCCAGCAGGATTGCGAGTAGTATCGACTGCCTGACCGTATCGGGCACGATTTACGCTGCAGCCTACCTTTAGCGGGGGAAAAGTCGGCTCCTTCACCGACCTGGTTGCAGCACCTATTTTATGAAGGCGGACACCTGAAGGGGTGCACATGCCAAAATTTGAAGCGAAAGACTATATCCGCGTCGACGGCCCTGGTCAGCAAACTATCACCAGCCTCGCTTACTGGCTTACACCCGATGGCATAAATCCGATTAGCGCCGAACTGATTCAAAAAGCCATCGACGAAGATGATGATGCAGAGTTTGCAGAGGCTTTTGATGGTGCGTCCAAAGTTGATGCCCGTGCGTTCCTCGAAAAGTGGGAACTGAGCTACATGCCCTACTGGTCCGGGGAAGAGGTTGCGCGTGTTATTGCGATGTCTGGCAGCACCAGAAACGCAGCCACAGCATTGAGGGCAATTACCCTTGCCCAGCAAGCTGGCGAGTTAGCGCAGGCATTCACGCCGCGCCAAGGCGTGTTGTGGGCGATGGCGCGCGGTTATATGCTGGATGGTGACATCTGCCAGCTTGTTGGTGTGCAGCCAGGCCAATATGGGCATCCACATAACTCTCTAAGCGAATCAGTGCAAGTTATTGAACCATCGACGGTTCAGTCTGATACCCAAGTAATCCCTCCACCTGAGCTGGTCCTCGGGGCGAAAGTCCATAGGACAAAAACGCGCATACGCCTACTTGATTCGGAGATTACGCGTGCTTGTGAAAACGTAGGCAACAATGACTATCATGCTGTGTGGACTGCATTGACAGAGATGGCCTTGGCGGCTACGCCACCCTTTACCGGCGAAGTGGATGCCCCGGAAGGAATCGCTTATAACAAGGAGGGGAAAGTAGCTTATTTCTCCAAGGATGCATTGCGTCAGCGGATCAAAAAGTTGGTCGATAGCGGTCACTAATGGTCTGTATCGTTCGATAGCGGTCAATAGCGGTTCGTTCTATCGGAGAAAATCAATAAGCCGGAAATGATGCACTCATACCGTGAAAACGGGCTCACAGGAGTGCATCAGATGCTAACAGTTTCCCTTCCTCCGGCGCTGGCCGCCGTCGCTCAAGGCCGCGACCACATCACCACCGCCGAGTTTGCGCACGCCATGTGCCGCGCCACCCAGACTGTCCTGAAAAATCACTGTCTCACCGGCGAGTGCTACGGCGTGCGCCCCATCAAGCGCGGAAAAATGTTGATGTGGCCATTGGCCGGCGTTGCCCGCGCGCTGAGCTCGGAGGCATGATGGACCGCTCGCCACCGGGCGACCGCCCAAAGAAAAAGTCCGGCCGCCGCCAAGCAGAACCGGACCTCTTTGAAACAGCAGTACCTGCTGCGCACTCTACCACACCTGTTCGCTTCGCTGGCACAGACAACCCGCGCTATCTGCGCGCGCTGCATGCACTCCTGCTGCGCCCGGTACCGCGCGAGCATCTCGACCGTGTTGCCGGCTGCAGCAATGGCCCGGCCCTGATTGCTGCGCTGCGCGACTTGGGTTTAGGCATGTTCGGCCTGCCATGCACAATGATTCCCGACCACGACCGGGATGGCCAGCCCATCCGGCGCGGCGTCTATCACCTGGCCGAGACTGGCCGCCGCGCTATTCATGCGTGGATGCGCTCGCGCGACAAGCTGGCGGGTGACTGATGCTGAAGACTGTTTGCACGCGTCTGTTGCTGGCGCTGCTCTCCTGCCCACCACCGGCACCTGTTGCCGCGATGGCTACGCTACTGGTCTGCGTTGCAGCGCGGGGATGCGCATGACACACGCGCATTTCTTGCGGATGAAAGGTTTGAAGGGCAAGGCCATCATCGTGACAGCGGCTAAGCACAACCTGCGCGAGATATTGACAGAACTGGACGGCAACCAGGGCGCTGCCATCGACCCGAGCCGCACGCCGCTGAATTGCATCCTGCGCGGCACGGCAACCGCCGCCGGCGTGGCCAGCGAGGCGCGCGCGCTCATGGCCGCCGCTGGTATCGCCACGCTGCGCAAAGATGCATTGCGCGGTCTCGAAATCATTTTCAGCCTGCCAGCCGGCACCGCCGTCGACCAGCGCGGATTCTTTGATGATGCCCTGGCATGGACCGAGCAGTGGTTTTCCGTGCCCATCCTCAGTGCCATCGTCCATAACGACGAAGCGGCACCGCACTGCCATGTAGTCCTGCTGCCGCTGGTCGACGGCCGGATGCGCGGCAGCGAGCTGATGGGCAACCGCATGAAAATCATGGCGATGCAGGGCGACTTTCAGGCGAAGGTAGGGCAGCGCTACGGACTAGTGCGCCAGGCAGCGCCAGCACGCCCCAGCGCCGCGCGCCGACAGCAGGCAATAGACGCAGCACTTTCTGTGCTTGAAGCGAATAGCGGACTGCAGGGCGGGTTGCTGCGCGTGTTACTGGAACCGCACAAGGCCAACCCGGAACCGCTCTTGCTGGCGCTGGGCATCGCCATGCCAGCGGTGCAGCCGAAGACAAAGCGCGCCGACACCTTCGTCGGCATCATGACGCGGCCATGTAAGCCTGAGCGGAAGCCTATAGGGGTTGCACGTTCAAAGCCTATAGGGTTCGCGTCGGACGGCATGCCGAAAAGCGACCAACCCCTATCCTGTGTAGGGGTTGCCGAAGTCGCGGCTCTCAAATCCACCGATTTCCAGCACCAAGTTGCAAGCGGTAGCACCGGCACCCAGCAGGCAATCGAGCCGACCAGCGCCAGGCCAGTCCCGCACATGCCGGGCAGCGCGCCAGCGGCATCGAGCGCCAGCAGGCCGCCCGCTTCAAGCAGAGATGCGCTGAAATCTGAGCGCATCTCCTGCGCCGACCAGCGCCACCCGCCCACTGGCGAACAAAAGCCGCTGGGCGCCCTGGCCGCGTCCAACGCGCTGGCCGATATCGACGCCGCGTCGACACCCGATTATTTCCAGACCGCCAGTTTGGCGCAGCACCAGGCCGAAGCAGAAGCGGGAAATTTTTCCGGCATCCCATCGGCGCCGAGCATTGAGCCCGCCGAAGTGGTGTTCTCGGTGCCCGAGTGTGACCTGGTGCCCAAAGGCCCGCCCCGCGCGGCACCTGTTCGACGCGCCAGCACCAGCCCGGCCGCCCACGACGTGCCCGGCAACTACACCCGCCAGCGTGAGGCCGACCAGCCCGTCGAGCATTGGGACAGCGAGCGCGGCGAGTTCATGCCGGCTACCGGCCCGCCCAGCGCGCGCACCCTGCGTACAGCCCTGGAATCCATCACACCATATCGCCCGGCCACCGGGCAGAAAGTCGAAGCATGAGCATAAAGACCATTGAACCCGACGCCAATACGCCTGACGGCATGCTGCTGGCCGCCGCTGAGGCGCTGTACGGCTGCCCGGATGACCTGACACCGGAGGCGCAGCAGTTCGCCCGCAATCTGATTGATGGCGTATTGGCAGCGGCCGGCGCCCAGCGTTTCCCGCAGGTCGACATCTTGGCAACGCTGCTGGCCAGGTGCGAAATCACCGCGCGAACTGCACACATGGCACGCCGCGCATGCGATGCAGCAGGTGCCGTTGCAATGCGTCGGCTATGCGAACGCATCGGCTTGGCATTCGGATAAACGAATCTCGCCCGCCGACCAGGTGCCGGCCGGGCGCGCAGTAGCAGCAAAAAGGCAAATCACCCCTCAACGAAAGGCAACATCATGAAACTGAAATTGAACAAGGACGGCTCGGCCGTCGTCAGAGATGGCAAACCCGTGTACGTGCACGCCAACGGCCGCGAAGAAGCATTCGACGCCCCTGCTGCATGGAAGCTGGCGCTGGGCAAGCACTTCGAGACCTCACCGACAATGGCCGGCCTGAAAATCCCGCACGACCTGGCGGCCGCCGCGTTCTCGGATGCATTCCGCATCGAGGGTGGCAAGCTGGTGGCGGTCGACCAGCACGGCATGGCGCTGTACTCACCTACGCGCCACGGTGAGGTGGCAAACTTCGATGAGGCGTTCGGCAAGCTGGTGGATGGCTACCCAAACAAGGCCATGATTCAGCGCGAAGGCGGCGCACCGGCCGCGCCAGGTGCTGGCGGTGCGGTTCAAGCTGGCCAGCCCGGTACCAGCGGCACGGTCAGCCGCCAGCAGTTCGACGCCATGAACCCGCAAGAGCGCATGAACCACATCAAAGCCGGCGGTACCGTCGCAGACGGCGCCAGCAAGCCAGCGCCGGCCGCGTCCAGCCAAGGCGCCAAAGTAGTGACGCGCGCCCAGTTCGACCAGATGCCGCACACCGACCGGGCGGCATACTGCAAATCGGGCGGAACCATCGAAGGCTGACGAAATCCGGCCTGCTGAGCGGCTGGCGCTGCTTGGCTATGTCGGAACATCAGGCGAGGGCCGTTCGTGCCACCACGGCCCGATTCCGGCCCTTGCCGCCGATGCTGACGATATGAATAACGACCACGAACGGACGTGCGTGGCTTGCACTGGCACCTAGCACACAGGCGACGCCTTGCTTGACCTGCCTTGACGGATTTAGAAAGATGACAGCCCTCCCAACCGCCGTAATCATGCACATTGTCATAGAGCTGGCATGCTTCGACACGCCCGCCCAGGTGGCCACCACCGTCAAGGAGAAATTCGGCCTGGCCTTGTCGCGCCAGCGCATCGAGGCGTACCACCCTGAGCGGCGGGCCGGCGCTAAGCTGAGCCCCAAGTGGCGGGCCATGTTCTACGACACCAGAGCGCGGCTGCTGGCCCAGCTGGACGATATCCCTATCGCCTGCCAGGCATACCGCCTGCGCGTATTGGAGCGTGTAGCTGCACAGGCCGAAAGCATGGGTAACCTGCTGCTGGCCGCGCGCATCATCGAGCAGGCGGCCAGGGAAATGGCGGCCCCGTCGGCCGCGCCTCGCGCAGAATGTAGCTAACCTTTGGGGCAAGCTAGCGTGTTATCCGTGCTTGGGGTCTTGAGTGGCTTGTCTGAGTAGCTAAGCTTTGTGGGGCAACTGGCCAAAGCGCAGGAAGTGATGATGACAATGATGATGTGAGTGAGTTTTTGCATTTCTAAGTCCTTGTTTCCGTCTGGATGGTGGACTGCTTATATTTACCCCATTTATATCTGATCCCAACTTTTTGCATCCATTTGGATGGTTCGCAACTAGTGCCTTGTTTATTAAGGAAATTCCTTAAGAAAATAAATTTATTGGTGCGCAGTTGTGCGCCAATAAGTACGCGACCGGTGTAGCCTTGGCTGGCGCTGGAATTATCCGGCGACGGAGGTCATCATGGCAAAGAGTGGCGGTAGCGGCGGCGCCGGCAAGGGCGGCTCCAGTTCTGGCGGTGGTAAAGGCGGCAGCGGTGGAGGCAGAGGGCCGGGCCCAGGTAACGCCGGCGGCTGGCCAAGCACGACCGGGCAGGTATCGGGCGGCAACAGGTCGAACGCGCCGCCGGCAGGCAAGTAGAGTGCTGCTGTTGCCGTGCCGAGCGATAGACGCCGGAAAATTTTCCGGCGTCTACCTTGCCAGCGTCCTGGCTCACGCGTCACGCACCCGTGCTGCACGCGTCAAAGCCACCTGATGCCGAAGTGCGATAAACCACACTTTGCCCGTGCGGCCTCAAATACGGGAATTTCCCGCATTTACAATCCCATATCGTCGCGCGTCGACGTCCTGAGCTTTCAGGGGATTGCCTGCCAGCGCCAGCACTGGCCCAAAGATTTAGGCCACGTGATTTGGGCCACGTTCAATGCGGAAAATCCCGGTATGCGACCTGCAACGGCACCTGTAACGCCTGTAACGCGTTGCAGATGCGTTAAAGGAACCCTTTGGGTAACGTTTCGCAAACCCTTTCGATACCCGTCAAAGCCCCTTGCAAGCCCCTTCGGTGGACCTGCTTTCCCGGACGATAGGCGCACACCTGCACACTAAATTGGCATGCACATATGAGTAAATCATCCGATTTTCAAAGGAGTGTGGTGTAGCATTTGAATGTTTTTGTTATAAAGGCACACATCTAATAGTGTTCAAGATTTGTTGCTCTTATATCTACAAGTGCTATGCTGCTTTTTTAACTATTCTTCACGACCATGAGAACAAAGCTTAGATTTCTCGTATTGCTATGCCTACAGTTAATGGCATTATCAACAAGAGCTGAGAGCCTGACCGGTAATGAACTGCTGGAGCAACTCCGGCGTAATGATATCTCTGCCCTTCAGTATGTTGCTGGTATAACTGATGCAGCATCGATTACCAAACATTTTTTTGATGTCAACCCGGGCGGCCTACAGACGCAGATAGCGGAAAGTGGCTCGACAGGGCTATCGCAGTTATGGGGATGTGCACCAGTTAAAGCGACTTACGGGCAAATAGCGGACGTGACTGTTAAGTATCTCGAGAACAGGCCGCGTATTCGTCACTTGAGTGCTGCTCTAATCGTCGCATTCGCAATGAAAGACGCATGGCCATGCCCCGTTACCCCAAAATAAAGACGCATCTCAAGCTTACGAGGATTCTCGACTATCGCGGTCAGTTGCAAGCGTTGCGTGTGCGTTCAAAAAGTCCTTTGGGACGGCTTTGCTAACTCCTCCTATATCCTACGAAGTGCCTTGCAAGGCCCTTCGGTGGGCCTGGCATGCCGGGCGAGTTGCGCACGGTGAGCAAAGGGGTTTGTGGAAACCCAGCCGGTTTCTATCCGGATGCGACGGGCATGCGACCTGGTCATGACTGATAGGCAACGAGCGTTAAACGGTCGTTCAACAGGCGTTGAGTATCCGCTGAAATCATCAGTCCGATAGAATGCTAGGATGTCAAAACCTCCCAAATTCCCCGGTCCGCTGACTGCGCGCGGCGCCGTCCTTACCGTGTTGCTGTCCCATGCCAACCAGACCGGCGCCGTGGCGCTACTGGGCCGCACATCGCTCAACGTCACCGGCAAGACGTCGATGCGGAAATGCCACTGGCCCAGTCACAGCTAAGAGCAATCATGGATATTTTAACGGTCGATGCCCAATCACAAGGATTGCCAGGTGCGGATGCCTGGTCCTATTCACACATGCGTTATCAGCATGAAAGCATGCGTCGATACGGAGCGGCTGAGATTTATCGAGAGTCTTATTTAGCTTTTGTTGATTCCTTGACCCTTCGTAGGCGCCATCAATTGGTGCGTGAGTATGGTGCGCTTCAGGAGTATTGGCCTCAGGCTATGGGGCGGCGATTACCCAACATACCTGCTGTTCTTCAGAGAGCAAAGCTAATTCATCTTGAAAATTTTAAAATCGCAGCCGGCTTTGAGCTCTTCATCAATGCAGCGTTAATCGAGAATGGATACCTTGCGCACAAGATTCGTAAGAATGAGCCGCTCGGTGAGGAACAGAGGATGAGGCCTATCTCGGTTGCTGAATTTGCGGCGCTGCGCCCCGCGCGGTTCGATGGCACACAAAACTATTTGCCGGGCCTAGACCACGCTTCAATCAATTTTAACGGACTGCTCTTAGTCACATATTGCAACGCGACTGGCATATCGGTTTCTGAGCGAAACGTGATTGAAGAATATCGGCAAAGCAGAAATCGCATCCACCTTCCAGCGGATTTCTGTGGGGCGGGGCTGAAAGCTCAAGACCTTGGCCCGAAAATAGAGTTCCTAGTGAGCTTTGTTAACAATCAACTCGTTACGCGATTCACCAATTTGAATGCACAGCTAGATGCGAAGTTGCCTGAAATAAAGCTGCTGTCCATGCCTTAACGCGGCCAGCGCGCTGGCCTATCCTAAAAAAGCACCGAATAAAGACGGTGCCAGGCTTAGTCGCCTGACTTGACAAAGGCGGACAACCGCCAATGGCGGTATTTTTTCGTCTGTCCCCTGTCGTGCTTTCAATGAGCGGCGGTGGCAGGGAGGCTTCGGGCTGCCCGTTGCCCTGTATATTGGTCTGTCAAGCTTGCCATTTTCCGCTCACCTGCGTGCACAATCAGCCGCGGTTATTCAGCCAGATGCGCCCTTCGGCGCCACAGTTTCGCTCTAGTCCGACTATCGTCTCCTCTGCTGTAAACCGTTTCGCTCTATAGCCATCGACAGCAACCTGGACATACGCTCGGCAGTTCACCGGCAGCCCTGTACCCTCGCCATACACCGGCTTGTCGTTGTCGTCGCCCCTACACCCCACCAATAGTACGGCCAGCGCAAATACGCCGGCTACGTTCCAAATTCCCGTGCCCATGCTTTGCATGATGCCCTCCTAAAGTTGCTGATGCAGGTAAAGAATTTATTTTAATGCAACTTGGGCTTGTCGCTGGTAAACTACGCCGGACGAAAACGCCTTGACGGTTCCTTCCAGCTGGCCTATCCTAAAAACGTCCCCGATAAAGAGGGGGAACGGGTTTAGCAGCCCGAACTGACAAGGCGGACATCCGCCATCCGGCGGCTTTTTTTCGTCCGTACCACTGTACCCTTTCAATGAGCGGCGGTGGTGGGAGGCTTCGGCCTGCCGGTTTCCTTTGTCACCGGTCTGCTAACCCGCCATTCGCCGCTCACCCCGTTTAGCAGCGTGGTGTTCGGTTTTGTAACCGACTTTGGAGGCAGTACCATGCCAGGCACCACCACACCCCAACACATCCCAGCAGCAGCCCTGTCCGTCGACCAGCTTTATCAAACCGCGTTCTCCAACGGCCGCACGCCGCGCAGCAATGAATACAAGGCCGGTGCCCGCATGGCGCTTGAGCACCGCATCGAGCGCAAGGACTTCGACATGCCATACCAGGTGGGCACGGCCGCCGCTGATGCTTTCTTTGCCGGCATCGAGGAAGGCAAAAACATATGGCGCGCTGCTGCAGCAAAGATTGGCGGTGCAGCATGAGCTCCGCCCTCAGTACGCGGACCAGCGCGAGCAGCCGAGTGCTATACAGCGCCGCTATCCGCCAGCATGCCTCCGACATCAGCGCGCACGCGGCCCGGCTGGAAATTCTGCTGCTGGAAGTCTTCGACAAGCTGGACGACATCAAACCCAAGGACGAGGCCACGCGTGGCTCAGTCGACGCGGTGGAGTGTTTCACCACCTGCGCTCTGCGCAACGGCGTGTTGATGCGTGAGGCGGCCGAGCAGATAGCCGCCCTGGTAGCGGAAGGCGGTGACGCATGAAAACGCCATCGAAAGAAGAGGCCGCCGCCCTTGCGCTGGTGCCGCTCTCACTGACCGCCGACGAAAGCACGTTGCTGCAGCGCTACCGCGCCACGGCACCGCACTGGCGCGCTGACATCGTTGACTTCGCCAATACCGTGGCAAAGATGTTCCCGCTGGAAAAGCCTAGCACTGCGCCGGCCGCCATCCAGTTGGTCAGCACCGATAACCAACGGGGGCCGAAATGAACGCCCCGCGCGCGCCGCGCGATAGTGGGACCGACGAGCCCCTGTACGATGTCCTGAGCGAAACCGGCGAAGTGCTGGCGCTGGACCTCACATGTGATGCAGCGCATGCATTCGTCTGCAAAGAGCAAGCCAAACAGGATTGCCCCGCCTACCGTGAGCTATCAATTCGCTCGGTGCGCATTCGCCACCAGAGCGAGCAGCAAGCAGTCAGCCGGTACCAGCTCCCCGAGCCGCCCGAAGTCGGGCCGCCGCCGGCGCTGGTATATGGCGGTGGAACCCTTGGCCTTGAGGATGCCAGCAAGGTGACGATTCAAGCGAGCTCACCTGCTGGCCTGGTCAGCATGAAGCTTGAGCAGGCGCTGCGCTACATTGACCACTTCGCCGAACCTGGCCGCACTCGCATTCTGCTGGTGCTGCCTTACCACTTCGACATGCCCGGCGGTCGCGTATGAGTACCTTGGCGGAACTGGCACGCATACGTGCCGAGTATGGACTGGCGCCGGTGGACGGCGTCCTGTGGCTGGGTGTCGGCATGTTGCCGCCCAAACGCAACGCCATCGAAATCGACCCGGCCAACCTGCCCACCGCGCTGGAGTGCCGCGCGGTGGCCGGCCTGGACGTAGTGCTGATATTCCCCGGAAAGTTGACAAGGTACGGCGCGCTGCGCACGCTGTCCGACCGGCTGTATCAGGCCAGGCCACGCCGGCTGCTGTTGGTCGATGGTGACCACAAACGCACGGCCTTTCTCAAACTGGCGGAATCATGATCATGGACAAACACACAGATGGCCAGATGGCCGGCTTCACGCTGGGCAGGGAGGATGATGCTGCGCGCGCCGCCCGCATCGAGCTGGAGCGCCAGGGAGAAACAGCACGCCAGTTTGACCGGAGCATGCAGCACGGTGAGCGTGTGGTGAAAATCCGCTGTGGTGCCGACATCAAGCCGCTGCCCATCACTTGGCTGTGGCCTGGCTGGGTGCCGGCTGGGAAGCTGACCATTTTGGCCGGCGCCGCCGGTACCGGCAAGACTACCCTTGCGCTGGCGCTGGCCGGCGTCATCACGACGGGCGGCCGGTGGCCAGATGGTAGCGAATGCAAGGGTGGCGGCAATGTCCTGATATGGTCAAGCGAGGACGTGGCCGACGATACACTGGTGCCGCGCCTGATTGCTTCCGGCGCCGACCTGGCGCGCTGCCACTTCATTGAGGGTATCGCCCAGGATGGCGAAAGCGTGCCTTTCGACCCGTCGCAGGATATACCAGACCTGCGCCGCGCGGTCGATGCCATTGGCGGCGTGAGTCTGCTGCTGATAGACCCGATTGTGTCGGCTGTTGCCGGCGACATGCACCGGGCCAACGACGTGCGCCGCAGCCTGCAGGCGGTGGTGGACTTCGCGGACGCTCACGGCTGCGCGGTCATCGGCATCACCCACTTTGCCAAGGGCGGCGCCGGCAAGGCGCCACAGGACCGGGTTATCGGCTCGCAGGCATTCGGCGCCCTGGCGCGTATGGTGCTGGTGACTGCGAAGGAAGAGGGCAGCAATCGGCGCGTTATGGCCAGGGCGAAATCGAACATTGCGCCGGATGATGGCGGTGTCGCCTACTCGCTGGAGCTGGCTACCATCGCCGGCGGCATTGAGGCGACCCATGCGGTATGGGCCGGCGCCATCGAGGGCACGGCTCGGGAAATCTTAGGGGACGTTGAGCACGACGAAAGCAGCGAGGACGATGGTGCCCGGCAAGACTTGGAGCGCATGCTGGTTGATACGCTGCGCGAGGCTGGCGGCAAGATGACTGCGAAAGCACTGCAGGCTGAGGTGCGCGACGCTGGACACTCATGGGACGCGGCCAAGCGACTCAAGAAATCACTCGGCGTTGAGGCCAAGAAACTCAGTATGGGCGGCGCCTGGGTATGGTGCCTTCCGGAAACTACAGCGTGAAGGGAGCGCGAAGGGAGCGAAGGGAGCGCAGAAAAAACAGTGCTCCCTTCGCTCCCTTCGCGCTCCCTTCGGACCGGCTTGATGCCGCTGCAGTTGACCTGGCGACCAGTAGACATTGGCGGCAGGTCGGAGTCGCTGACGGCCATTTGAAAATGTCTTATCTCGCCTTACATGCAACCAGCATAGTGCGTTCTGAAGTTTTTACAGCTGATGCGCCAAACGAGCCGTTGCTTGCTGCAGCGCTCGCAATCGACATGGCTTCACTTGACTTATCGAGTACATCGTAACCAGCGCTGCCACAAATATCACCTGCTGCGGCCAGGCATTTATCCCATCCCCGTGCAGTGCCGCTGCAGTTCAACGCATACGCTTTTCTTCCATCTGGTCCATAACTCTCCTTCACTGTTGCGCAGCCGGCCAAGGTCAGAAGACAGAGCACGGCGAGGCCAGAACTGAAAGAATTGCGAGAAAGTTTCATACATTACCTTTAGTTGTTATATGTGAAATTCTATCGCAGAGTGGGGAAAAACATACTGTTAGAAAACGAACGATTTCTAACATCTACAAACATCAACATAAATCTATGTTGGAAATATAGGGCTTGCTATTTCTAACAGGTAGATATATTCTAACAGTGTTTTCTAACAGTCTTAACCGGAGCAATACCATGGCAACCTTCGCATACGGCCGCGTCAGCACCAAAGAGCAAACCGCAGACAATCAGAAGATGGAAATCGAAGCGGCCGGCCACCAGGTCGATTACTGGTATGCGGACACTATTAGCGGCAAGACCAGCGCCAGCGAACGTCCGGAGTTCGCTGCGCTGTTGGCACAGATTCGCAACGGCGAAACGCTGGTGGTGGCGAAGCTCGACCGCCTGGGCCGCGATGCGCAGGACGTCGGCACCACGGTCAAGTTGCTGGCGGCCCGCAAGATTGCCGTCATCGTCCTGCAGCTGGGCAAGCTGGACCTGACCTCGCCGGCTGGCAAGATGATGATGACCATGCTGGCGGCCGTGGCCGAGATGGAGCGCGATTTGCTGGTGGAGCGTACACAAGCCGGCCTGGCCCGCGCCAAGAGCGAAGGCAAGACGCTGGGCCGTCCGTCGAAGACCACGGCCGACCAGCGCGCCGACATCATCGCAAAATACGCCGCTGGCGAGAGCATCAGCGCGTTGGCCCGGATATATGAGGTATCGCGGGCCAACATCTTGGGAGTGGTGAAGCCATAGATGCTTGTCACGGAAAAAAGCCCAGCTAACTAGCCGGGCTTTCATTTTTAAAACGTAGGTAAGTTGCCCAGGTTGTCCCGCTTCGTGCTATTGCGGTCTGTAGTCAGATATTCGCCGTCTGTCACGTGCACATGAGCACCATTCTGCCACGTACCTTTGCTATCCATTATGATGGTCTGGAAGGTCGCCTTATTCAAGCGAATGAGGTCGGCGACGAACGCACGGGCCACAGTTCGCGCTGGCCCTATTTTGGTGCCCAAGTCTTGATGTACCCTCACCCAATCAATATGCTGTTTCGTAGCATCATAACTGACTGCGGAAATGCAAAAGTCTGTCATTTTATTTGTCCCTAGAAATGGCAAAAGTGCCAAGACAAAGTTAACGGCATGTTATTTGAAATTCAACCCCTCTAATGAAATATTTATTTGAGGTTGAAAAACCTACACAGTGCCTACATGGCTCATGTAGGCAAGCTAAAAAACAAAAAAGGGTTACAAGCCGAAGCATGTAACCCTTTGATTTTCCTACTAAATTCTGGTGCCGACTGCCGGTTTCGAACTGGCCACCTGATGATTACAAATCAACTGCTCTACCAAATGAGCTAAGTCGGCAAAAACTGCGCGTTGCGAATTATACGCTATTTAATGCGCGTCAGGGTCGGGCGGCCGCCTTTTTTTGGCGGTTCGTCGTCGCCTGGCGTGGCGGCGTCGCGTTGTTCGGGGGAACCGGTGGGTACGGACGACAGGGTCGGGGCGCTGGCGGCCGGGGCGGGCGCGGGCGCGGGCGCTGGCACGTCGGCGGAGGCGGGGCTGTCCGTCGGTTGCGCGTCCGGGTCATCGTTGCCCAGCACGGGCTCGAAAGCCATGCCCTGGCCGTTTTCGTTGGCGTAGATGGCCATCACATTGTCGACCGGCACGTAGATTTCGCGCGAGACGCCGCCAAAGCGGGCGTGGAAGCGGATGGCGTCGTTGTCCATCTTCAGGCCGCTGGTGGCGCCGAAGCTGATGTTGAGCACGATTTCGCCCTTTTTCACGTATTCCATCGGTACCGTGGTGCGCGAATCGACTTTGACCGCGAGGTAAGGCGTGTAGCCGCTGTCGGTGCACCACTCGTAGATGGCGCGCAGCATATAAGGTTTGGTTGAGATTTCAGACATGGTAGGCACGGTGAGGCGGGAGCGCCCCCGTCAGCATGAGGCGGGCGCACCGGTAGTTCAAAAGACGGGGGCAGCGCAAAAAACAACTTTAACACATGGCCCAAGATGCCCCGGAAAGCGTAGCGAGCAAGCCCGCTATCGGCTTGAGTAACGCACGTACTTGCGTACGGCGAGTCACGCCAGGTCGAGAGCGGGCTGCGCAGCAGCTTTCCGGGGATATCTTCTAGCGGCGCATGACTTTCTCGGATGGCGTCAGCGCTTCGATGTAGGCCGGACGCGAGAAGATGCGTTCGGCGTATTTCATCAGCGGTGCAGCCGTCTTCGACAGTTCGATGCCGTAGTGGTCCAGGCGCCACAGCAGCGGCGCGACAGCCACGTCGAGCATCGAGAATTCGTCGCCCAGCATGTACTTGTTTTTCAGGAACAGCGGTGCCAGGGTCGTCAGGCGGTCGCGGATTTCCGCGCGTGCCTTGTCGTGGGCCTTGTCGTTGCTCTTGGCGCGTTCGCTTTCCAGCACGTGCACGTGCACGAACAGTTCTTTCTCGAAGTTGAACAGCATCAGGCGCGCGCGGGCACGCATCAGCGGATCGGCCGGCATCAGCTGCGGATGCGGGAAGCGCTCATCGATGTACTCGTTGATGATGTTCGATTCATACAGGATCAGTTCGCGCTCGACCAGGATCGGCACCTGGCCGTACGGGTTCATGGTCGAAATGTCTTCCGGTTTGTTGAACAGGTCGACGTCGCGCACTTCGAAGTCCATGCCTTTTTCAAACAGGACCAGGCGGCAGCGTTGCGAAAATGGGCAGGTTGTACCCGAATAGAGAACCATCATTTTTTATAGTTCCTTAGAAACAAAGGGGGTGAAGCCGCGAACGGCTCACCCCAGGTCGCTTGTCCACTCTTGCGGACAACGCAGAAACAGGCACCAGCCGGCCTTCGGCCGGCGCCTCACTTATTTGACTTCTTTCCAGAACGACGCATTCAGGCGCCATGCCAGCAGAGCAAATACCGACAGGAACAGCAGTACCCAAACGCCCAGGCGCTTGCGTGTCTGCTGTGCCGGTTCGGCCATCCACTCCATGTAGCCGACCAGGTCGGCTACCGCAGTGTCATACTCGATCTTGTTCAACGTGCCTGGCTTGACTTGCTCGAAGCCGACAAATTTGTGGATTTTCTTGCCCGCGTCGTGCGGGTCAGTCTCTTCCACGAACTTGGCGGTCTGGATGCCTTGCAATTCCCATAACACATGCGGCATGGCAACATTCGGCACGACCATGTTGTTCCAGCCGGTCGGACGCGTGTCGTCTTTATAGAACGTACGCAGGTAAGTATACAGGTAGTCGCCGCCTGTGCCAGCGGAAGATGATTTCGCGCGCGAAATTACCGACAAATCCGGCGGCACGACGCCAAAGAAGGCCTTGGCGTCCTGCGGTGCCAGCGCTGTTGTCATCAGGTCGCCCACTTTATCACTGGTGAACAACAAATTCTGCTTGATCTGGTCTTCCGTCAAACCCAGGTCGCGCAGGCGGTTGTAGCGCATCGACACGGCAGAGTGGCAATTCAGGCAATAGTTGACGAACAATTTGGCGCCGTGCTGCAGCGCTGCCATGTTGGTCTGGCGGTCAGGCGCCTTGTCCAGCGGAAAGCCGCCTTCGCTGGCGAGAGCCATGGCGGGCACGAGGGCCAGGATGGCGAGCAGTTTTTTTGCAATCTTCATATGATGTATGTCCTTTGAGCGTGGCGTGGGATCGGCTTAGTGCGGGTGAAACGTCACACGCGACGGCACGGTCTTGAACTTGCCCATTGCACTCCACCATGGCATCAGCAGGAAAAAGCTGAAGTAAATCAGGGTGCACACTTGCGACACGATGGTCTTCGCATCCGTCGGCGCCTGGGTGCCGAGGTAGCCCAGCACCAGGAACGACAGGCCGAAGATGGCATAGATGTATTTATGCCAGGTCGGACGGTAGCGGATCGATTTCACGGGCGAATGGTCTAACCATGGCAGGAAGGCCAGGATCACCACGGAACCGCCAAAGAACACGACGCCCCAGAATTTCGCGTCCAGCACCTGCGGCAGCATGCCGACGATGGCGAGCAGGGCGATGACGGCGATGATGGACTTGACCGTCGTCGACAGGCGCGACTTGAGCCAGATGAACACCACGTAGGCGGCCACGGCAGCCATTAGCACGTACATGAAGTCGGCCGTGGTGGCGCGCAGCACCGAGTAGAACGGCGTGAAGTACCAGGTCGGCGCGATGTGCAGCGGGGTCTTCAGCGAGTCGCCCGGGAGGAAGTTGTTGTATTCCAGGAAGTAACCGCCCATTTCCGGCGCAAAGAAGACGACGGCGCTGAAAATGACGAGGAAGATCGACACGCCGAACAGGTCGTGCACCGTGTAATACGGGTGCGACGGGATGGAATCGACGGGGTGGCCGTCGGCGCCCAGGTTTTCCTTCACTTCGATGCCGTCCGGATTGCTCGAACCCACTTCATGCAGGGCGATCAAGTGGGCGGCTACCAGGCCCAGCAACACCAGCGGGATGGCGATCACGTGGAAGGCGAAGAAGCGGTTCAGGGTTGCGTCGGAGACGACATAGTCGCCGCGGATCCACAGCGAGAGGTCGGGGCCGATGAAAGGGATGGCGCCAAACAGGTTGACGATCACTTGGGCGCCCCAGTACGACATCTGGCCCCATGGCAGCAGGTAGCCGAAGAACGCTTCGGCCATCAGGCACAGGAAGATGGCGAAACCGAACAGCCAGATCAGCTCGCGTGGCTTGCGGTACGAGCCGTACAGCAGGCCGCGCGTCATGTGCAGGTAGACGATGATGAAGAAGGCCGAGGCGCCCGTCGAGTGCATGTAGCGCACCAGCCAGCCCCACGGTACTTCGCGCATGATGTACTCGACGGAATTGAAGGCCAGGGCCGCATCCGGTTTGTAGTGCATGGTCAGGAAGATGCCGGTGACGATCTGCAGCACCAGCACCAGCATGGCCAGCGAGCCGAAGATGTACCAGAAGTTGAAGTTTTTCGGGGCGTAGTACTTGCCCCACTGGTCATTCCACAGCTTGGTCAGGGGAAAGCGGTCATCCACCCAGCCCAGGGCTTTTTCGGCGACAGGTGCATCGGCAGGAAATTTCGTTTCTTTGAAAGCAGCCATGATCAAGCCTCGCCTTTCTCGTCTTTACCTATCAGCAGTTTGGTGTCGCTCAGATACATATGGCGCGGCACTTGCAGGTTGTCCGGCGCAGGCTTGTTCTTGAACACGCGGCCAGCCATGTCGAAGGTGGAGCCGTGGCAAGGGCACAGGAAGCCGCCTTCCCAGTCATCGGGCAGGGACGGTTGCGGGCCAGGGGTAAATTTCGAGGAAGGGGAGCAGCCCAGGTGGGTGCAGATGCCGACGGCGACGAGAATTTCAGGCTTGATGGAGCGCCATTCATTCATGCAGTATTCGGGAGTGAATTCGGCGGGGTTGCGTTTCGAATCGGCGTCGGCGACTTTGTCGTCGGTTTTCTTCAGCGACGCGACCATGTCGGGCGTGCGCTTGATGATCCAGACCGGCTTGCCGCGCCATTCGACGGTGCGCATTTCGCCGGGTTGCAAGGTGGTGATGTCTACTTCGACCGGCGCGCCAGCCGCTTTCGCGCGCTCCGACGGCTGGAAGGTGCTTACCAAGGCTCCCGCGGTTGCCAATCCAACTACACTGCCCGCCGCGCACGTGGCGACGAGCAAGCCGCGACGGCCTGAATCGACCTGCTTTTCGTTACTCATGCAAACCCCAATCAGTCAAAATGCGAATCTTTATTATGAGTGGCAGCCGCGAAAAACCCGTCGCCGAAGCTCTATCCCACTGTTTGCCGCAACCCGCATCTTTGTGCGGTAAAGTGACAACATCCCTGCGGAACTTCGGCCAATGGCGCAGCCCGTGCCAGTTTCTTGTTGATTATCCGGAAGCGAAAAAGCCGCTTCTGGCAACCGCAAATTATAAGTGAAGCAAACAACGAATAAAACAAAAACGTTGCTTGTACCATAATTTATATACTTTTGCAGGAGGTGGCTAGTTCTTTCGAACTAGATGCGCGCGGCTGTACCAGAATGGCTCGCGCACGCAACCGCAAGTTGGTGACGATGGGAATCAATAGTATGATCGGCATGTTTTTATATACATCCGAAGGAGAATAATTCATGGCAATGATGCAAGAATTTAAAGAATTTGCAATGAAGGGCAACGTCGTCGATCTGGCGGTCGGTGTCATTATCGGTGGCGCCTTCGGCAAGATTGTCGATTCCTTGGTGCAAGATGTGATCATGCCGCCCATCGGGCGCATTTTCGGCGGCCTCGATTTCGCCAATTACTACCTGCCCCTGAATGGCCAGGCCACGACCATGACGCTGGTGGAGGCGAAAAAAGCGGGCGCCGTGCTGGCCTACGGTAATTTCCTCACCATCTTGCTGAATTTCATCATTCTCGCCTTCATCATCTTCCAGATGGTGCGCCTGATGAACAAGGCCCGCCGCGCCCAGCCTGCCGCACCGGCGGCCCCGCCGGCGACACCGGAAGACATCGTGCTGCTGCGTGAAATCCGCGACTCTCTGCAGAAGAACGGACAGAAAAGCAACGATCTGGCAAAATAAGCCGGACCGGCACCGGGCCGGCTGACCTGGACAGAGAGCCTTATGCGACGATTTTGGTTGTTGTTTGCGCAAACCGTGACCATCGCGTTGGCGCTGTACTTTGTGTATGGCGCGCTGCGCCCGGCCAGCCGGGTACAGCAACTGGGTTCGCCGGCGAAACCGGTGCCCGTGGTGGAAACGGCGTCCAGCAGCCTGGCGCCCGGTTCCTACCGCGACGCCGCGGCGCGCGCCATGCCCGCCGTGGTCAACATCCTCACCATGCAGGTGCCCAAGCGCGGCGCCCATCCGCTGGCGCGCGACCCCTTCTTCAAGCGCTTCTTCGGCGACCGCGATCCCGGCCTCGATGACGACGACGACCTGCGCAACAGCCTCGGTTCCGGCGTCATCGTCAGCCATGAAGGCTATGTGCTGACCAACAACCACGTGGTCGAAGGCGCCGACGAAATCGAAGTGGTGCTGACGGACGGCCGCAAGGCGCCCGCGAAGATCGTCGGCCTGGACCCGGAGACGGACCTGGCCGTCATCAAGATCGACCTCGACAAGCTGCCCGTCATCGTCCTGGGCCAGTCGGAACTGGCGCGCGTGGGCGACGTGGTGCTGGCCATCGGTAACCCGTTCGGCGTGGGCCAGACGGTGACCATGGGCATCATCTCCGCGCTGGGGCGCAACAATCTGCACATCAACAGTTTCGAGAATTTCATCCAGACGGATGCGGCGATTAACTTCGGCAACTCGGGCGGCGCCCTGGTCGATACGCGCGGCAACCTGATCGGCATCAACACGGCCATCTATTCGCAAAGCGGCGGCTCCGTCGGCATCGGCTTCGCCATTCCCGTCTCGACGGCCAAGACGGTGATGGAAGCCATCATCAAGGATGGCCACGTGGTGCGCGGCTGGATCGGCGTGGAAACGCAGGACATTACGCCCGAGCTGGCGCAAAGCTTCGGCCTGCAGCGCAGCAGCGGCGCCATCATCGCCGGCGTGGTGCGCAACGGCCCGGCAGACAAGGCGGGCATCGTGCCCGGCGACATCCTGCTGGCCGTCGAAGGCAAGCCCGTCGGCGACACGACGGAAATGCTCAACCTGATCGCCCAACTGCCGCCCGGCGGAAAAGCTAAAATGACGGTGCTGCGCAAGAATCGCGAAGCGGCGCTCGACGTGGTGGTGGGCAAGCGCCCCATCCCGAAAGAGCTTTCCAAATAGTTGCTGATCGGAAGCTGACCCATGCATGTGCGTGACTTGACCCAATTTTTACGTGAACTGAGCGAAAACAATAACCGTCCCTGGTTTGTGATGAACAAGCCCCGCTACGACATCCTGCGCGAGGAATTTCTCGCGCTGGTGACATCGCTGATAGGCGAGCTGGGCAAATTCGACCCCGCCGTCAAATACTGCAATCCGAAGAAGGCCTTGTTCCGCATCAACCGCGACGTGCGCTTTGCGCACGACAAGAGCCCGTACAAGACGCGCTTTTCCGCCGCCATCGCGCCGAATGACATGCGCCGTCCCAGCAAGGCGGGCGGCCCCACGTATTATCTGCAGATCGATGGCCAGGGTCATTTGCTGTTCGGCGCCGGCGAATACATGCCGCCGCCAGGCCGCCTGAAGGCGCTGCGCGAGCACATGGTCAACGATGCGCCAGGGTTTTCCAAAGTGCTGAAAAATAAGCGCCTGAAGGCCCGCTACGGCACCATCCAGAACGAGGGCAAGCTGCAGCGTCCGCCCAAGGGCTTCGATGCGGATGCCGAACATATCGAATTCATCAAGCTGAAAAGCTTTTTCGTCTGGACCGAGGTGCCGCTGCCCGTGAATGCGCCGGAACAATTGCTGCCGGCATTGACGGAAGGCTTGAAGGATGCGTGGCCGCTGGTCGAGTGGATGCGCGGCGCGCAGGAAGCGGCGGAAGAAGCCGCCTGATCTTAAGGGGAGAGCGGATATGGCATTGGCACATGCGGCATCGGGCCAGGTGATCGACGTGCAGGGGGCGGCAGGGGAAGACCTGTCGCAATTTTCCGCCATCGCCCTGGCCAAGACGGATGAACTGGAATTGATCCGCATGTGCATGCCCAAGGGCAAGACCATGCCCGAGCATCATGTGCTCGGCGAGATCACTTTATTGTGCCTGCAGGGCCAGGTGGCGGTGGATGCGCATGGCGGCGTGCACGTGCTGGGGCCGGGGCAGATGCTGTATTTGCACGGCGGCCAGGCGCATGCGCTGGAAGCGCGCGACGACAGTCTGTTGCTGCTGACTATACTCATGCACAAGGCGGGGCGCTAAGGCCTCAGCCAACCTGCGGCGCAACGCGGGTCGCGGCCGCCGATGCTCACCGGCCCGGCGTCGCCGTGCATTCGTCGCGCTGCGCTTCTCAGCCCGACGGGGGCGCCGCGCCCCATATCCGCCCGCGCCGGTTTTGTCAGGCCTGGTGCATACCCGTATATTTACTCAGGCCGCCTCGGCGCGCGGATCGCGCGACAGCAGCTGCTGCACCATCACGTGCGGCAAATCTCCATCGAACAGCACGCCGGCCACGGCATTCGTGATCGGCATCTCGACGCCCATGCGGCGCGCCAGTTCGCGCACGGCCTTGGCGCAGGGCACGCCTTCGGCCACATGGCCCAGTTCGGCCACGATGGTGTCCAGCGCCTTGCCTTGCGCCAGGCCCAGGCCGACGCGGCGGTTGCGCGACAGGTCGCCCGTGCACGTCAGAATCAAATCGCCCATGCCCGTCAGGCCCATGAACGTTTCCGTCTGGCCGCCCAGGGCCGTGCCCAGGCGCGTGATTTCCGCCAGGCCCCGCGTGATCAGGGCGGCGCGCGCATTCAGGCCCAGGCCCAGGCCGTCGGCCACGCCGGTGGCAATCGCCAGGACGTTCTTGACGGCGCCGCCCACTTCCACGCCCACCAGGTCGTCGCTGGCATACACGCGGATGGTGCCGCCATGCAAGGCCGAGACGACGCTGGCGCGCAAGGCCGGGCTGTGCGAGGCGATGGTCAGCGCGCACGGCAGGCCGCGCGCCACTTCCTGCGCGAACGAGGGGCCGGACAGGGCGCCGCCGGCGATCTTGTCGCCCAGCACTTCCTGCACGATCTGGTGCGGCAGCATGCCCGTGCCGCCTTCAAAACCTTTACAGAGCCACACCAGGTTGGCGATGGCCTTGTCTTGCAACTGATGCAGCATGGGCCGCAAGCCCGCCACGGGACAGGCGGCGATCAACAGGCCATGCGCGCCGCCGGCATGCGCCACGGCGGCGTCGAAATCGGCGCCGATGCGCAATTGCGGCGGTAACGCGAAACCCGGCAAATAGCTGTTTTCGCCGCTGGCGGCCATGGCGGCCATGGCGTCGCCGTTGCGGCCCCACAGCAGCACGTCGTGGCGGCCGGCCAGGGCCATGGCCACGGCCGTGCCCCAGGCGCCGGCGCCCAGCACGGTGATCGGGCGGGGAGCCGCCTTGGCGGCAGGGACGGCATCGGGGGTGACTTCAGGAGAAACTTGCATGCAACCTCAAACGGGCAGGGGAAACGGGTGCGGCGGGCGCGTGCTTACAGGCCCCACACTTCGCTGGTCTTGACGTAGCCGCTCAGGCCATCCTTGTGGCGCACCTTGACCCAGCCGGAACCCGGCTGTTCGCTCATTTCCAGCAGCACGCCCTTGTCGACGAGGAGGATGGCGGAGGCGGTGTCGTCGGGGCTGGCGCGAACCTTGAGGTTGGCGGCGCGCGCCACGACGTTGCGCTTGGCGGACAGGCCCTTGGCTTCGGTCCAGGCCATTTCGCCGCTGGCGTCGCGCACCTTGACCCAGTCGCCATAGCTGAGCACCACTTCCAGCGGCATGCCGCGTGGCGCCACGTACAGCTTGCCACCCTTGGCGGACGGCGCGTCGTACAGGATCACGGGGGCCACGCCCACCGTTTTGAAATCGACGGCGTGACTGGCGGCGGTCGCCAGCAGCAGCACGGCACCGGCCATCCAGCGGAACTTGCTCAAGAGCGCACTTTTCAACATGATATTTTTGGACCTTAACGAAACACGGCGGCCAGGCCGCCGTTTCTTACCCGCAGTATAGAACAGTCACACAACCGCCGCGAGCGGCAGTGCATGGTGGCCGAGAAGCGCGGCTGTGCCAGGGCACAGCGCGCATCACGACTTGCCAGGCGCGCCGCGCAGCAGGTCAGGTGAGCTGTTCTTAGTGCGTTTCGCTGGCTGCTGGAGCTGCGGCAGCGGCGTCAGCAATAGCTTGCAGACGTTGTTGGTAGAACACTTCGAAGTTGATCTCGGCCAGGTGCACTGGCGGGAAGCCGGCACGGGTGATCACGTCGGCGATGTTGGCGCGCAGGTAAGGGTAGATGATGTTCGGGCAGCCGATTCCCAGCAGTGGATCGAGTTGATCAGCAGGAATGTTGCGTGCTTCGAAGATACCAGCTTGTTTGCCTTCAACCAGGAAAGCGACTTTTTCGCCGACCTTGGCCGTCACGGTGATGGTCACGGTGGCTTCAAAGATGCCGTCGGCCAGAGGCGCGGCGCCCACGTCCAGGGCAACTTCGATCGCTGGCGCTTCTTGTTCCAGGAAAATAGCTGGGGAATTTGGTTGTTCCAGCGACATGTCTTTCAGGTAGACGCGTTGGATTTGGAAGACTGGTTGCAGATTTTCGTCAGACATGGAACGCTTTCGTTGTAAAGGACAAGAACGGCACACCGTTCAAATATGGTGCTTGCGGTATTCAAACCGTGCCGGATAGGCACGGCCAGAGCAGGTGCGAGGGCAATTGTATCAAAACAATACGACAAAAAACCAAGCAATTTCTCGAACCCGCTTTATATCAGGCTGCTGTGCCGTTTAACAAGGGGTCCAGCTTGCCGGCTTGATCAAGCGCATACAAATCGTCGAAACCGCCCACGTGGGTATCGCCCACATAGATCTGCGGCACCGTGCGGCGGCCCGTGCGTTCCATCATCTTGATGCGCTCTTCCGGGTCGAGGTCGACGCGGATCTTTTGCACGGTCACGCCCTTGGCTTCCAACAGGCGCTCGGCGCGCACGCAATACGGGCACACGGCGGTGCTATACACAATTACTGGGACAGTCATGATGATTCCTTAGGTTAGTGCTGGCGCAGGCTTACTTGGCCAGCGACAAGGTTTTCAATGGCAAACCTTGTTTCTTCCACTCGTCGAGGCCGCCTTCCAGGCTCGTTGCCTCAGCGAAACCGGCTTTGCCCAGCAGGCCGACGGCCGTAGCCGAGCGCGAACCTTTCTGGCAAACCACTACAATGGGGCGCGTTTTGAATTTTTCCAGCTCGCCCAGGCGTTTTGCCAGTTCCGGCAGCGGAATGTTTTTCGCGTCAGGCAGATGGCCCGTGGCGAATTCTTCCGCGCTGCGCACGTCGACGATGATGGTCTTGCCACGGTTGATCAGTTGCGTGACTTCCAGCACGGTCGCGCGCTTGCCGCGCATCGACAGCAGTGGCCAGAGGAGGGCGCCGCCGGAAATAATGACGATGGCAAACAGAAAAATGTGGTCGATAATGAATTTCACGTAGGGTCCAATGGTTTAAGTCAATCCGCGCATTATAAAATAGAAGCTGGACGAGGTCTTTTTACGTTTTGCTTTTTTGATTTGAACCCCTTGAGAAGATAGAACTATGTACAAAATCGTTTTCATGCGTCACGGCGAGTCCACCTGGAACCTCGATAACCGCTTCACCGGCTGGACCGACGTCGATCTGACGGAAAAGGGCGTCAACGAAGCCAAGGCCGCCGGCCAGATCCTCAAGCAGGAAGGTTTTACGTTCGACGTGGCCTACACTTCCGTCCTGAAGCGCGCCATCCGCACCCTGTGGCTGGCGCTCGACGAGATGGACATGATGTATCTGCCGATCAAGAATGACTGGCGCTTGAACGAGCGCCACTACGGCGCCCTGCAAGGCCTGGACAAGGGCGAGACGGCGGCCAAGTATGGCGACGAGCAAGTGCTGGTCTGGCGCCGCAGCTACGACACGCCGCCGCCGCCGCTGGCCGAAGACGACGACCGCGCCTCGTTCAACGATCCGCGCTACGCCGGCCTGCCGAAAGCGTCGATTCCGCTGACGGAATGCCTGAAGGACACCGTGGCGCGCGTGATGCCGGCCTGGGACGAGGAAATCGCCCCGGCCATCCGCGCCGGCAAGAAGATCATCATCTCGGCCCACGGCAACAGCCTGCGCGCCCTGATCAAGATGCTCGATGGCATCAGCGACAGCGACATCGTCGGCCTGAATATCCCGAATGGCCAGCCGCTCGTGTATGAACTGGACGCCGACCTGAAACCGATCCGCCACTACTACCTGGGCGACCCGGCAGCGATCGCGGCGGCCCAGGCTGCCGTGGCGAACCAAGGGAAGGCCAAGTAACTTTGTCGTCTCTCTTCCGCGGCACAGCCATCGCCCCCTCTGCTGAACGACCCCTGCCGGCGTGGCGCGCCGCTGCCCTGCTGTGCGCGGCCCTGCTGTTGTCCAGCGGCGCTGCGCAGGCCGCCAAACCCACCGAACGCAGCAAGCAGAAGGCGGCTGCGGAAGCACAACGTGCTGGATTGCAACAAAAGCTGACGGCGCTCAAGCGCGACATCAGCCGCACGGAAAGCGCCAAGGACGATGCGGCCGATACCCTGGCCGAGTCGGAAGAGGCCATTTCCAATGCCAACCGCGCCTTGCGCGACCTGGCGCAGGAACAGACGCAGACGGGCGTCAAACTGGGCGCGCTGGGGCAGGAGCACCAGCAGCTGACGGCCACCGTCGAGAAACAGAAGACGCAGCTGTCCAAATTGCTGCGCGAACAATATGTCGCCGGCAATGAAGACCGCATCAAGCTGCTCTTGTCCGGCGATAACCCGAACCGCATCAACCGCGACCTGCAATTCATGGCGTATGTGTCGCAGGCGCAGGCGCGCCTGCTCGACGCCTTGCGGGCCAACTTGCTGGCGGTGGAAAAAAACCAGGCGGAAGTGCAGAACGCCAAGGATGAGCTGGAAGAGATCGCGCAGGAAGAGCGCGACCAGAAAGCCCTGCTGGTGCAGGAAAAGGCGCGCCGCGCCGCCTTGCTGACGAGCTTGTCGCAGCGCCTGGTGGCACAGCGCAAGGAAGCGGGCAATGTCGAACGCGATGAACAGCGCATGGGCAACCTGGTCGACAAGCTGGCAAAGCTCATCGAAGAGCAGGCCGCCGCCGCCGCCGCGGAAAAGAAACGCCAGCAATTGCTGGCCGAGCAGCGCGCCGCCGCGAAAGCGGCCGCCGACGCCAAGATCGCGGCGGAAAAACGCGAACGCCTGCTGGCCGCGCGCGCCAAGGCGGCCCAGGCGCAGGCCGAGCGTGAGCGCATTGCTAAAGAGCAACAGAACAAATCGGGCAAGATCAAGCCGCAGACGCCGCCGCCGCCTCCCGTGAAACTCGATCCGATCGATGACGACGAACCGCCGCAAGTGGCCAAGGTGGCGCCGAAACCGGAACCGGCGGCGCCGCCCGAGCCCGAGCGTCCAAGCCTGGGCCCGGCCGCGCCGGCCGGCGCCTTTGCCAGCCTGAAAGGCCAGCTGCGCGCGCCCGTGGCGGGCAAGATCGCCGCCCGCTTCGGCAGCAAGCGCGGTGACGGTCCCAGCTGGAAGGGCGTGTTCATCCGCACGGGCGAAGGCAGCGAGATCCATGCCATCGCCGCCGGCAGGGTCGTGTTTTCGGACTGGCTGCGCGGCTTCGGCAACCTGATCATCGTCGACCACGGCGGCCAGTACATGAGTATTTATGGCAATAACCAGTCCCTGCTGAAACGTGTGGGCGACGCCGTCAAGGGCGGGGACGCCATTGCCAGCGCCGGCAACAGCGGCGGCAACGAGGAATCAGGGCTATACTTTGAACTGCGTCATCAGGGCCGCGCCTTCGATCCAGCCAGCTGGGTCAAGTTTTAAGTTCCCACCATTGCTGCGGCAGCGAATTTGTAAATTGCGAAGAATACATGGGCATCAAAGTCAAAAATATCGGCCTGATCGGTCTGGGCGTGCTGGCCGGCATCGGCATGTCGCTGCAGTTCCCGGCCGTGGCGCAGAAAATCACGAATACCCCGCTGCCGCTCGACGAGCTGCGCCAGCTGTCGGACGTCTTCGGCCTGATCAAGACGGATTACGTCGAGAAGGTGGAAGACAAGAAGCTGCTGACGGAAGCCATTTCCGGCATGGTGTCCTCGCTGGACCCGCATTCCGTGTATCTGGATAAAAATGCCTTCAAGGAAATGCGCGAAAGCGTGCAAGGCAAGTTTGTCGGCATCGGCATCGAAGTGAGCATGGAAGACGGCTACGTGAAAGTCGTCTCGCCCATCGAGGACAGCCCCGCCGCCAAGGCCGGCATCCAGGCGGGCGACCTGATCACCCGCCTCGACAATATTCCGCTGAAAGGCTTGCAGCTGGAAGAAGTGATCAAGAAGATGCGCGGCCAGCCCGGCAGCAAGCTGGTGCTGACCATGTCGCGCAAGGGCGAAAGCAAGCCGCTGGTATTCCCCATCGTGCGCGAGGAAATCCGCGTGCAGAGCGTGAAGGCCAAGATGGTCGCGCCCGGCTATGCCTGGCTGCGCATCGCCCAGTTCCAGGAACCGACTGTCGATGACATGGTCAAGAAGATCAACGCGCTGTATGCGCAAGACCCCAAGCTCAAGGGCCTGGTGCTGGACTTGCGCAACGATCCGGGCGGCGTTGTGCCGGGCGCCATCGGCGTGGCCACGGCTTTCTTGCCGGGCAACTCCGTCATCGTCTCGACCAAGGGCCAGTTGCCCGAATCGAAGCAGGTGTTCTATGGCCGCCGCGAATTCTATGCGCCGCCGGGCGCCAAGGCGGACCCGCTGGCCAAGCTGCCGGCCGCGCTGAAAACCGTGCCGCTGGTGGTGCTGGTCAATGCCGGTTCCGCTTCCGCCTCGGAAATCGTCGCCGGCGCCTTGCAGGATTACCAGCGCGCCACCGTCATCGGCACGCAAACCTTCGGCAAGGGTTCCGTGCAGACCTTGCGCCAGATCACCGCCGATACGGCCGTCAAGCTGACGACGGCCCGCTACTACACGCCGAAAGGCCGCGCCATCCAGGCGCGCGGCATCGTGCCCGACCTGCTGGTCGATGAAACGGCCGAGGGCGATGGCTGGAACAGCCTGCGCATCCGCGAGGCGGACCTGGAAAAGCACTTGAGCAGCGACGACGGCAAGCCGGAAGCGGCCAAGCCGACGATGGAAGGTATGCACGAGCAGCTGGAAGAAGAGCAGCGCCTGATCGCCACGGCGAAAAAGCGCAAGCCGCTCGAATACGGCGCCAAGGATGATTTCCAGCTGCAGCAAGCCTTGAACCACTTCCAGGGCCTGCCGGTGCAGCTGGCCAAGGCCGAGGCCAAGGGCGAGAAGATCAGCGCCAAGCCGGAAATCGCCTCCGACATCAAGGCCGACGATAAAAAGATTCCCGTGCAGAAGCCGTGATGCTTGATTCAATGCCAATGCCGCGGTTAGACGGGGACGCCGAGTCCCGGCGGGTCTGATCCCATGAACGATCAGCAACTGCTGCGCTATTCGCGCCACATCCTGTTGGACGAGATCGGCATCGAAGGCCAGCAAGCCCTGCTTGACGCCCACGTGCTGGTGATCGGCGCGGGCGGGCTCGGCTCGCCCGCGGCCATGTACCTGGCTTCGGCCGGGGTCGGCAAGCTGACCCTGGTCGATGACGATACGGTCGATCTCACCAATCTGCAGCGCCAGATCGCCCACACGACGGCCCGCGTGGGCCAGCCGAAAGTCACATCGGCGCGTGAAACATTGCTTGGCATCAACCCCGAGATCGATATCATCGCCTTGCAGGAGCGCGTCGACGACGCGCGCCTGGCCGAACTGGTCTTGTCGTCCACGGTGGTGCTCGACTGCACGGACAACTTCGCCACGCGCCACGCCGTCAACCGTGCCTGCGTGGCGGCCAGGGTGCCGCTGGTATCGGGCGCCGTGATCCGCTTCGACGGGCAAGTGAGCGTCTTCGACCCGCGCACGGGCACCCAGCCCTGCTATTGCTGCCTGTTCCCGCAGGAGCAGCAGTTCACGGACGAGGCATGCTCGACCATGGGCGTGTTCGCGCCGCTGGTCGGCGTGGTCGGCGCCATGCAGGCGGCCGAGGCGCTGAAACTGGTGATGGGCGCGGGACAGTCGCTGGCCGGGCGCCTGCTGCTGCTCGACGGCTTGCACATGGAATGGAGCAGCATGCAGGTCGCGCGCGACCCTGGCTGCGCCGTCTGCGGCGAAGTGGTCTTGTCGCTCTGAAAACCCGCCGCAGAATTTTTTCCCCATATGACAGGCTTTGTCATATTTCCGCTTTATACTCTGCACTCATTACTCACCTTCTTCTCTCTTTCTTATGCAAAACGCAGCAAACCATCCGACACGCCAGCGCCGCGCGCGTGGCTTCACCCTGATCGAAATCATGGTCGTGGTGGTGATCATGGGCATCCTGGCGTCGCTGGTGGTGCCCAAGCTGATCGCCCGCACGGGCGAATCGAAAGTGGCGGCGGCGAAAGTCGACATTTCCACCGTGATGCAGGCCTTGAAACTGTACCGCCTGGATAACCAGCGCTACCCGACCACCGAGCAGGGCTTGCAGGCGCTGATTGAAAAGCCGACGACCGGCCCGGCCGCGAATGGCTGGAAAGCGGGCGGCTACCTGGAAAAGATGCCGAAAGATCCATGGGGTAATCCTTACCAGTACCTGTCGCCGGGCGTGAAGGGCGAAGTCGACATCATTTCGCTGGGCGCCGATGGCCAGCCCGGCGGGAGCGGCGACGATGCCGATATCGGCTCGTGGGAACTGTAAGTTTTTCTTTCCATGACCACCCTCGGCAAGCAGCGCATGGCGTCCCGGCAACGCCGCGGCGGTTTTACGCTGATCGAATTGCTGGTGGTGATGGTCATCATCGGCGTCACCCTGGGCCTGGTGTCGCTGAACGCCATGCCGAATGGCCAGCAAGCCTTGCAAAAGGAAGCCGAACGCATCGCCCTGCTGCTGCAGCTGGCGCGCGATGAAGCCATCGTGCGCAGCCGGCAAGTGGCCTTCGAGGCCGATGAAAATCAATACCGTTTCCTGGTGCTCAATGAAAAGCTGTGGCAACCCGTGACGCAGGACGACTTGCTGCGCGAGCGCGCCTTCAGCAATACCCCCATGCTGCTCAGCGTGCAGCCGTCGAACAGCGTGGCGCAGCCGCTGCGCATCATCTTCGGCCGCGAACCGGTGGACAAGCCGTTTGTCCTGACCCTGGCCAGCGGCGAGCGCAGCGTGGCCATCCGCGCCGACGGCATCGGCCATTTCACGGTCGAGCAATGATGCGCTTCCCGGCTCACCGCCGCCAGCGCCACGCGCAGTGCGGCTTTACCTTGCTCGAAGTATTGGTCGCCCTCGTCATCGTCGGCACGGCCCTGGGGGCGTCCCTGCGCGCCGTCGGCAGCCTGACGCAGAACAGCGATGGCTTGCGCAGCGCCATGATGGCCACCTGGTCGGCGGAAAACCACCTGGTGCGCCTGCGCCTGGCAAAGACCTTCCCGCAGACGGGCAAGCGCACGGTCGACTGCCCGCAAGGCGACCTGAAACTCATTTGTGAAGAGGAAGTGGTGGCCACGCCGAATCCCCGCATCCGGCAAGTGCGCGTCAACGTGTATGACGCGCAATATCCGGCCCGGCGCATCGTGCGCCTGGTCCTGCTTTCGTTTAACGACTGATGGCGCGCCGCCCGCTTTCCGCCGCCGGCTTCACGCTGATCGAGCTGCTCGTGGCGATCGGCATCCTGGCCATGGTCGCCGTGCTGGGCTGGCGCGGCCTGGACAGCATCGTGCGTTCGCGCGAAGTGCTGACGAGCCAGCTGGAACAGGCGCGCGGCATGCAGCTGGCGTTTGCCCAGATGCAAAGCGATTGCGACCACCTGGCTGGCGCCGGCCTGAACAACAATCTGCTGAATGGCCGCACCAACCTGTCGGCCGAGAACGACCGCCTGACCCTGGTGCGCCTGGCCGCCTCGGAACAGGAGCCGCAACAGTTGCAAGTGGTCACTTACCGCCTGAACGGCGGCGTGCTGACGCGGCGCGAGTCGAACGGCACGCGCGACCTGGCCGTGCTCGACACCCTGTGGCAGGCGGCGCGCGACGACACGGACACCTCCAGCGCCGACGTGCCCCTGATGCGGGGCGTCGAGAGCATGGTCATGCGCGGCTGGAGCAATGGCGCCTGGAACGTGCTGACGGCCGGCGCCACCATCTCGACGCAGGTGCCGGGCCTGGAAGTGACCTTGCAGATGCCGGGCCAGGATGCGGGCCTGTCCAAAGTCTTTTTGCTGGGGCCGGGATGAAGCGCTTTTCACTTCCTGCGCGCCAGCGCGGCGTGGCCGTCATCACGGCATTGCTGCTGACGGCGCTGGCCATCACCGTCGTCGCCAGCCTGTTCTGGCAGCAGCAGGTGCAGGTGCGCTCGATGGAAAACCAGCGCCTGCGCCTGCAGACGCAATGGGCCATGCGCGGCATGGTCGATTTCGCCCGCTTCTGGCTGCGCCAGGACAATCCCTCGCTGACGGCGCTCGATGGCGTGTGGGCCACGCCCATCGAGGAAGCCCGGCTCGACGATTACGTGGACCGCGAAAAGGTCGACACGGAAAAATTCGACGCCACCGTCTCGGGCCGCGCGCTCGACGCGCAGGCGCGCTTCAATATTGTCAACCTGATCAATGCCACGGGCGGTGTCAATACGGGCAATGTGCAGGCCTATCAGCGCCTGCTGTCGAACGTGCAGCTCGATAGCGGCCTGGCGCAGGCGACGGCCGATGCCGTGCTGCGCGCGCGGCCGAAACCGCGCACCGCCAGCAGCGACAGCGATGGCAAGACGGCTAGCCCGGCAGCGGGCGGCAGCAGCGAGCCGGTGGCGTTTACGCAAGTGGAGGATTTGCTGGCCGTGCCCGGCTATACGCCGCAGATGATCGAAAAACTGCGCGACTTCGTCATCGTGCTGCCGGAATTGACGCCAGTGAACGTGAATACGGCGCCGGCCGAAGTGCTGGCGGCCGTGACGATGATGTCCCTGTCCGAGGCCAGTGCCCTGACTTTGAGCAATCCGCGTAAAAAGTTTGTTGATTTGGCAAACTTCAAGAATAATATTGATGCGAAGCAAGTGATCGAAGGTGTCGAGCTCGACGTGAAGAGCCGCTACTTCCTCACCGTCATCCGCGTGCGGCTGGACCGTGCCGCCCTCGATGCCGTGGCGCTCGTCAATCGAAAAACGGATCCGCAGCGCACCACCAGCCTGGTCTGGTTGCGGGAAAATTAACCCTGAAAGCGAGTCACTTTGACAACTTTGTATATCCGGCACCCGGCCAAGGCGTCCACCGACAGCGCACCTGCCTGCTCCTTCGTGCTGGCAGGCGACGGCGGCGCCTTGCTGCAGCAGGGTAGCGCGGCGCTGGGCAGCCTGGGCCAGCTGATCGCCGGCGCGAAGCAGGTGGTACTGCTGCTGGCCGCCGCCGACGTGACCCTGCTGCGCCTGAAAACCCCGCCGCTGGCCGGCGCCCGCCTGCGCGCGGCCTTGCCGGGCCTGGTGGAAGAACACATCCTGGGCGACGCGCACGATTGCCTGCTGGCCGCCGGCGCGCCCGATGCGGGCGGCATGCGCACGGTAGCCGTGGCGCAGCGCGCCTGGGCCGAGGTCCTGGTGCAAGCCTTGCTGGCGCAGGGCGCGCGCAAGGTGGCGCTGCTGCCATCGCAGCTGTGCCTGCCGTTGCAGCCGGGCGGCGTGGCGGCGTCCCTGCAGCCGGCCGGCGCCAGCCTGGAACTGGCCTTGCGCCAGGCACCGCAGGAGGGCCTGGGCCTGGTGCTGCCGGCGCAGCCGCAGCAGGCGCTGCTGACGACGCGCGCGTTTGCCGGCGATGTGCCCCTGACCTTGTACGTGCCGCAGGCCGAGCTGGCGCAGTACCAGCAGCTGGCCGCCGGCATGGACGGCGTGACGGTCGAGCCCGATCATTGGGCGCACTGGATCGCCGGCGCCCGCAGCGCGCCGCTGGACCTGGCCAGCGCGCTGGGCACGGCGTCAGGTGCGGCGGCCGACTGGCGGCGCTGGCGCTGGCCCATCCGCCTGGCGCTGCTGACGGTGGTCGTCAACCTGGCCGGCATGAATATCGAATGGATGCGCTTGAAGCGCGAGGCGGCCACCGTGCGCACCTCGATGCAGCAAACCTTCAAGGCCGCGTATCCGAACGAAGCGCCCGTGTATGGCCTGGAAGCGGAGCAGATGCGGCGCAATATCGCAGCGGCCAAGCTGCAGGGCGGCCAGGCCAGCATGGATGACTTCACCAGCATGAGCGCGGCGCTGGGCGAGGCGCTGGGCGGCCTGGCCGGACGCGGCGTGGTGGCGTCGCTGGAGTACCGCGATCGCAGCCTGATCGTCAAGCTCAAGCCGGACATGGTCGACGCCAGCGCCCAGGCGCAGGTGCGCGACGGCCTGGCCGCGCGCAAGCTGGCCTTGAATGAAACGGCGCCGGGAGTGTGGAAAATCAGCCTGGCCACGGGAGCAAAAGCATGAGTACAGCAGTGAGCAAGGCGCGCGCCGCGTGGGCGGGGCAGCAGCAGGCCGTACAGGCTTTCTGGGCGGAGCGCACGCAGCAGGAGCGCAAGCTGCTGGCCATCGGCGGCGTGGTGGCGGGCCTGGCCCTCGTCTACGCGGTGTTTTTCGAGCCGGCATGGACGGGGCGCATGGAATTGCAAAAGAGCTTGCCCGAGCTGCGCCAGAATGCGGCCCAGCTGCAGGCCCTGGCGCGCGAAGCGGGCGAACTGGCGCGCCAGGCGCCCGTGCAGGTGGCGCCGATGAGCCGTGCCAGCCTGGAAGCGTCGCTGAAGGCGCGTGGATTGACGCCGCAATCGCTGTCGATGACGGGAGAATACGCGCGCGTGCAGCTGAACGGCGTGCCGTTTGCCAGCGTCATGCTGTGGCTGGACGGCTTGCGCCGTGACGGCCGCATCGCCGTGCAGGAAGCCACCATCACGGCGCAGGACAAGGCAGGCCAGGTGAACGCCACCTTCAGCCTGCACCAGAGTCCGGGCGCGACGCGATGATGCGCCTGCTCGGATGGCTGCTGGCCATCGTCGTCAGCGTCTGCCTGACCCTGCTGGTATTTTTCCCGGCCGGCTGGGTCGCGGGCATCGTGGAAAAGCAGACGGGCGGGCGTTTGACCTTGGGCGACGCGCAAGGTACCCTGTGGCGCGGCTCGGCCTTTATTGGCGGGGCGGCCAGCGCAAATGGCGCCGTGACGCCGCTGCTGCCGGGGCGCTTCAGCTGGCGCATTTCGCCCTCGGTGCTGTGGGGATCGGTGGACGTGGAATTGCAGAATCCGCAGGCGCTGTCGCAGGCCGTGAACTTGCGCGGCGGCTGGTCGCACTGGCAGGTCAGTCCGGCGGCCCTGCTGCTGCCGGCCGATGGCCTGGGCGGCCTGGGCGCGCCCTTGAATACCGTGGCGCCGACGGGCAGCATGCGCCTGTCGTGGAGCACCCTGGAGCTGGCCCTGGAGAAGCAGCAGTTTTCCGCCATCGGCCGCACCACCTTGCAGATGACGGACATGGCGTCGCGCCTGTCGTCCTTGCGTCCGCTGGGCAGTTATGAACTCGATTTCGATTGGCAGGGGCAGCAGGCGACATTGACACTGCGCTCCATCAAGGGACCGCTGCTGCTCGACGGCAGCGGCAGCCTGAATCAGGGGCGCATGCAGTTTTCCGGCCAGGCCCAGGCCGCAGCAGGATATGAAGAGACCTTGGCGAGTTTGTTGAATTTGCTGGGACAGCGCCGTAGCAATAGCGAAAAAAACATCATCGCCTTAGAGTTTAGACAATGAAAAAACCATCCGTGAGCCCAAATACCTCCTCCTTCTCGCTGCGCCGCCTGTCGGCTGCCGCCTTGCTGTGCTGTTCCGTGGCCGGCATGCCGGCGCCCGTCTGGGCCGCGCCCGGCGATGAAGCGGCGCTCAACTTCGTCGGCGCCGACATCGAATCGGTGATCAAGGCGGTGGGCCATTACACCAACATCAACTTCGTCATCGATCCCCGCGTCAAGGGTACGATCACGCTGGTGTCGGAAAAATCCATCAGCAAGACGCAGGCCTTCGGGCTGCTGGCCTCGGCCTTGCGCCTGCAGGGCTACGCGGTGGTGTCCGGCGACGGCTACGCGAAAGTGGTGCCGGAAGCGGACGCCAAGCTGCAGTCCGTGCCGACCCAGGTGGGCAATGGCAGCAGCCAGGTGAAGGGCGACCAGATCGCCACCCAGGTGTTTTACCTGAACTACGAATCGTCGGCCAACCTGCTGGCCGTGCTGCGGCCCCTGATTTCGCCGAATAACACCATCAACGCCAATCCGGGCAACAACTCGCTGGTGATCACCGACTACGCGGATAACCTCAAGCGCCTGGCGAAGATCATCGCCGCGCTCGACGTGCCCGCCTCGACGGACCTGGACGTGATCCCCGTGCGCTATGCCATCGCCTCCGACCTGGCGTCGATGGTGAACAAGCTGATGGAAGGCGGCGGCGCCGGTGCCGGCGCGGTCGGCGACACGGGCAAGGTCTCCGTGCTGGCCGACCCGCGCACCAATTCGCTGGTGCTGCGCGCGCCATCGGCGGCGCGCGCCAACCTGGCCAAGTCGCTGATCTCGAAGCTGGACCAGCCCACCACGCAGCTGGGCAATGTGCACGTGGTGTACCTGAAGAACGCGGACGCCACCAAGCTGGCGCAGACCCTGCGCTCGGTGGTGACGTCGGACGGCACGGCCGCCTCGGCGCAGCAGCCGGGCAGCAACAGCCTGAATAACAACCAGAACAGCCAGAACAGCAGCAGCGGCATGAACAGCACTGGCCTGGGCGGCAATACGCAAAGCGGCACCACGGGCGGCGCTTCGCTGAGCAACGGGCCGCAGCAGCTGTCCTCGGGCGGCGCGGCCGGTTTCATCCAGGCCGATGCCTCGACGAATACCCTGATCCTGACCTGCAACGAAGCCGTCTACCGCAACCTGCGCGCCGTGATCGACCAGCTCGACGTGCGCCGCGCCCAGGTCTACATCGAGGCGCTGATCGTCGAAGTGACGTCGGCCAAGGCCTCGGAATTCGGCGTGCAGTGGCTGGGGCTTTCCGGCGACAGCACCAGCAACTACCGCGTGGGCGCGCTGCAGTCGTTCGCCTCCGGCACCAACAACAATATCGGCGCCCTCGCCACGGGCGGCGGCAAGACCTTGCCGACGGGCGGCCTGACCCTGGGCATCTTCAAGCAGATCAACGGCGCGCTGGGCCTGGGCGCGCTGGCGCATGCGCTGGAATCGGACGGCAACGCCAACATCCTGTCGACGCCGAACCTGATCACCCTGGACAACGAACTGGCGACCATCAAGGTGGGCCAGAACGTGCCGATCCTGACGGGCCAGTACACCAGCACGGCCGGCACCAACACGAATCCGTTCCAGACCATCGACCGCAAGGAAGTGGGCCTGACCCTGAAGGTGCGCCCGCAGATTTCCGAAGGCGGCACCATCAAGCTGGGCATCTATCACGAGACGTCGAGCGTGGACAAATCCACGGCGTCGGCCGTCAGCGGCATCACCATCAACAACCGCGTGATCGAGAACAATGTGCTGGCCGACGATGGCCAGATCATCGTGCTCGGCGGCCTGATCGAGGACAGCACGGGCGACAACGCGGAAAAGGTGCGCGGCCTGGGGGATATCCCCGTGCTGGGCAACCTGTTCAAGTACCAGACGCGCGAGCGCAAGAAAACCAACCTGATGATCTTCCTGCGCCCCGTCATCGTGCGCAACAAGGAGCAGAGCGGCAGCCTGGCGGCCGACCGCTACGACTACATGCGTTCGGCCGAGACGGCCGCCGTGCCGGCCACGGGCAACCTGATGCTGAAAGACCTGGGCACGCCGGTGCTGCCAGCCCTGCAGGATGGCCAGCCCGTGGGTGGCAACATGGTGACGCGTCCCGTGCCGCCCGCGCCGACGCCGCCGCCAGGCGCGCCGGCCAATGCGGCCACGCCGCCGCAGTCGATGCTGCAGCAGTACCAGCAGCAACAGGCACAACCACAGCCGCAGAAGTGATCGGGTCGCCATGAGTAATTTGCTTCCCTACGCCTACGCGCGCGATTTCAGCTTGCTGGCCCGTCCCGGCGCCGCCGATGGCGCCCCCGTCGAGGTGCTGGTGGCGGCATCGACGGCGCCGGCGGCGATTGCCGAAGTGTCGCGCCGTTTCGGCCAGATCCAGCTGACGGTCTTGCCGCGCGCCGACCTCGATGCGGCCATCGCCGGCGCGTATGCGGGCGGTGGCGGCGACGCCTCGCAGATGGCCGATGAATTCGACGCCGACCTCGATCTGACCAAGCTGCTGCAGGACGTGCCGGCCATCGAGGACTTGCTCGAATCGTCCGACGACGCGCCCGTCATCCGCATGATCAACGCCTTGCTGACGCAGGCGCTGCGCGAAGGCGCGTCCGATATCCACATCGAGCCGTTCGAGCAGACCTCCGTCGTGCGCTTCCGCATCGACGGCAGCCTGCGCGACGTCGTGCGCCCGAGGAAGGCCATCCACGGCTCGCTGATCTCGCGCATCAAGATCATGGCGCAGCTCGACATCGCTGAAAAACGCTTGCCGCAGGACGGCCGCATCACCCTGCGCGTGGGCGGCAAGCCCGTCGACGTGCGCGTCTCGACCCTGCCGACGGGGCATGGCGAACGGGCCGTGCTGCGCTTGCTGGACAAGGAAGCCGGCCGCCTCGACCTGCAGCACCTGGGCATGAGCGCGCCCATGCTGGCGCAGTTCGATGGCCTGATCACGCAGCCGCACGGCATCGTGCTGGTCACGGGCCCGACCGGTTCGGGCAAGACCACCACCCTGTACGCGGCGCTGTCGATGCTCAACGCGACGACGACGAACATCCTGACGGTGGAAGACCCGATCGAGTACGACCTGGCGGGCGTGGGCCAGACGCAGGTCAACCCGCGCATCGACATGACGTTTGCGAAAGCGCTGCGGGCGATCCTGCGGCAGGATCCGGACGTGATCATGATCGGCGAGATCCGCGACCTGGAAACGGCGCAGATCGCCGTGCAGGCTTCGCTGACGGGCCACCTGGTGCTGGCGACCCTGCACACCAACGACGCCTCGGCCGCCGTGACGCGCCTGCTGGACATGGGCATCGAGCCCTTCCTGCTGTCGTCGTCGCTGCTGGGCGTGCTGGCGCAGCGCCTGGTGCGCAAGCTTTGCGGCTCCTGCAAGACCTTCGATGGCGAATACTGGCAGGCGGTGGGCTGCGAGCATTGCGGCCAGACGGGCTATCAGGGCCGCGTCGGCGTGTACGAGCTGCTGCGCACGACGGAGCAGATCCGCGCGCAGATCCACAACCGCGCCTCGGAAGCGGAAGTGCGCGCCGTGGCCCTGCAGGACGGCATGACGGGCATGCGCGAAGACGGCGAACGCTGGCTGCGCGACGGCACCACCACGCAGGCAGAATTGCTGCGCGTGACCAAAGACTAGGCCCGCCACCATGCCCGCATTCCGTTATGAAGCCGTCGACGCGCAAGGCGCCACCCGCAAGGGCGTGCTCAATGCCGACAGTCCCCGTTCCGCGCGCGCCGAGCTGCGCGTGCAAGGCCTGGTGCCGCTGGCCGTCGAGCAGATCGCCGCGCAGGTCGATGCCGCCGGCGTGACCAGGCGGCGCGGCTTCGGCGAGCGCCTGTCGAGTACCGAGCTGGCCCTGTTTACGCGCCAGCTGGCCAGCTTGCTGGAGGCGGGCCTGCCGCTGGAGCAGGCGTTTTCCGCCCTGCTGGAGCAGGCCGAGCGGCCGTACCTGCGCGACCTGATCGCCTCGATCCGTTCGGAAGTGATCGGCGGCGCCGCGTTTTCCGACGTGCTGGCGCGTCATCCGCGCGACTTCGCCGAGATCTACCGCGCCCTGGTGGCGTCGGGCGAGCAGATCGGCCACTTGTCGCGCGTGCTGTCGCGCCTGGCCGACTACATCGAGCGGCGCAATGCGCTGGTGCAGAAGGTCAAGCTGGCGTTTACCTATCCCGCCATCGTCACGGTGGTGGCGTTTTCCATCGTCATTTTCCTGCTCACCTACGTGGTGCCGCAGATCGTCTCGGTGTTCGCCAATACCAAGCAAAAGCTGCCCATGCTCACCGTGATCATGCTGGCGCTGTCGGACTTCGTGCGCAATTACGGCATCATCGTTGCCGTGATCCTCGTCGGCGCCTGGTTCGCCTGGCGGCGCGCGCTGCAGCAGCCGGCCCTGAAACGGCGCTGGCATACCTGGCTGCTGACGGCGCCGTTGTACGGCAAGTTCGAGCGCAGCCTGAACACGGCGCGTTTCGCCAGTACCCTGGCCATCACCACCGGTTCCGGCGTGCCGATCCTGCGCGCGCTCGACACCAGCCGCGACACGCTCACCAACGTGGCGATGCAGGAGCTGGTGGCGGACGCCAGCAGCGCCGTGCGCGAGGGCGTCAGCCTGGCGCGCGCACTGTCGGCGCAAAAGCATTTTCCACCCATGCTGATCCACATGATACGCGCCGGCGAGATCACGGGCGAGCTGCCGGCCATGCTGGAACGCGCCGCCAGCGCCCAGGAGCAGGACCTGGAGCGCCGCACCCTGACCATCGCCGGCCTGCTGGAGCCGGCCCTGATCCTGGCCATGGGCGTGGTGGTGCTGCTGATCGTGCTGGCCGTGCTGATGCCGATTATCGAAATCAATCAGCTCGTAAGATAAGAATTCAAGGAAGCCATGAAGCGTTTGCCCCAACTCACAAGTCTGCTCGCCGTCGTGGCGTTGTCCGTGTCGCTGGCCTATTGGGCCATGCAGCTGTTCAAGGCACCGCAGCGCCCCATCAATCCACCTGCCGTGCCGGTGGTGCAGGACGCCAGCGTGGAGGCGGGCGCCTCGCTGTTTGGCGGCCAGGTCAGCGTCGCCACGGCCAGCAACTACCAGCTCAAGGGCGTGGTGGCGGCCGGGAATGGCCGCCGCAGCGTGGCCATCATCTCGACGGACGGCAAGCCGTCCGTCGCCGTGCCGGAAGGCACCGAGGTGGTGCCGGGCGTGACGGTGCAGGAAGTGCATGCGCGCCACGTGCTGCTGCTGGACGGCGGCGTGAGCAAGCGCATCGACCTGGTGGCCGATGACAAGGCGCTGGCCATGCCCGCGATGCTGCCGTCACCCGCGCCCGCGCCGGCCCCCGCGCCGGCAGCGAACCTGGTGCCGCCGCCGATGCCGATGGAAGCGCAGCGCCCGGCGGTGCAGATGCCGGCCGCGCCGCAGGTGTCGGCCGTGCCGCCGCCGCCGTCGAATTAAGTTACGCCACACCGTTTCAATCGCACCATGCCGGTGGCGCCCAGCCGCCGCAACAGGAGTCTTCATGTTTTCGATCCGTGCCGTCCTGGCAGCAGGCTGCGTGGCGGCGCTGTGCGCCCTGCCGCAAGCTGGCGTTGCCGCCGATATTCCCGCCGCCGCACCCGTGCCCGCCACCACTGCGATAGCGCCCGCGCCGGCGCGTCCGCGCATCGCCCTGGTGCTGTCGGGCGGCGGCGCGCGCGGCCTGGCGCATATCGGCGTGCTCAAGGTGCTGCAGGAGCTGCATGTACCGATCGACATGGTGGTCGGCACCAGCATGGGCGGCGTGGTGGGCGGCGCATATGCGGCTGGCGCGTCCGTGGCGGACCTGGAAAAGATGGCGCGTGAAACCAACTGGGCGCGCGTGGTGGCCGACCGTCCGCCGCGCGATGAACTGGCATTCCGCCGCCGCGAGGAAGACTTGCTGCTGCCTTCGCGCATCGAGTTTGGCCTGAGCCGCAACGGCATTTCCACGCCGCCCGCCGCCGCCAGCAATGCGGCGCTGGAGATGGCCCTGAACCGCCTGCTGCCAGCCGGCATGCGCGACCGCCCGGCCAGCCAGCTGCCATTGCCGTTCCGTTCGGTGGCGTCGGACCTGGTCAGCGGCGAACTGGTGGAACTGGTCGACACGCCGCTGTTCCTGTCGATGCGCGCTTCGCTGGCCGTGCCCGGCGTGTTTGCTCCCGTGCGCGTGAATAACCGCCTGGTGGTCGACGGCGGCCTGGTGCGCAACCTGCCCGTCGATATGGCGCGCGCCATGGGCGCCGACATCGTCATCGCCGTCAACGTGGGCACGCCGCTGGCGCCGGAAAAAGACCTGGGCAGCGCCATCGGCGTGGCGCAGCAGATGCTGCAGATCCTCACGGAACAGAACGTGCAGCGCTCGCTCAAGGAAATGCGGCCACAGGACATTCTGGTGGCGCCGGACCTGACGGGCGTGAGTTTCCTCGACTTTGAAAACTATGCGCGCGCCATGCGTGCCGGCGAACAGGCGGCGCAGGCGCTGGCCGCGCGCCTGGCGCCGCTGGCCCTGCCGCCGGAACAGTATGCGGCGCGCGAGCAGCTGCGCCTGGCCGCGCCGGCCCTGCTGGACGTGGCCTTGCCGCTGACGCGCCTGGCCGTGGAGAGCGAGGGCGAGATCAACCCGCGCATCCTGCAAGCCCAGTCGGGGCTGGTGGAAGGCCAGCCGGTGAGCCAGGAAGATGTGCTCAAGGCGGCCGCCAGGCTGTATGGCCGCGGCGACGTGGCGCGCGTGGAGACGGAAGTGGTCGACGCGGGCGACCAGCGCACGGTCAACATCAAGGCGGTCGAAGCGCCCTGGGCCAGCAACCGCCTGCGCGTGGGCCTGGAGCTGTCCAGCGATTTCAGGGACAGCAACAGCTTCGCCCTGAAGCTGCTGCACGTGCGCTCGAACTTGAACAGCTGGGGCGGCGAGTTGCGCAGCACGGCGCAGATCGGCAATGCGCGCGGCTATGGCGTGCAGTTCTGGCAGCCGCTGGGCGCGGGCAACCCGTGGTATATCGCGCCGCAGCTGCAGTACACCTCGTCGGCGATGGATGTCTTCGACAAGGGCCGGCGCAGCGCGCGCCTGGCGTACAACGGCCAGACGGCGGCGCTGGTGCTGGGGCGCGAGTTCGGCACCTGGGGCGATCTGCAGTTTGGCGTCACGCGCACGGAAGTCAAGGGCAAGCTGGCGATCCCCGCCGATCCCGCGCTGCCGGAGTCGCGCGCGCTGGGCACGACGCAGTTCGTGCAGTTCCGCGTCGATACGCTCGATTCGCCCGGCTTCCCCACGCGCGGCATGCTGCTCGACGCCACCTGGACGCGGGCCTCGACCACGGGCTCGGGCGAAGCGGCCCTGGGCCGTTCCTCGCTGTCGGCATTGAAGGCGTTCGGCCGCGGCAACTGGGCCGGCCACGTATATGGCGAATGGGCGCGCGCGCAGCGCGGCGAGGCGCCGCTCAGCCTGGGCGGTTTCCTGCGCCTGTCCGGCACGGAGTTCGAATCCGTGAGCGGGCGCAGCATCGCCCTGGCGCGCGTCGTGATGGCGCGCCGCATCGGTTCCCTGCCAAGCACCCTGGGCGGCGCCGTGCGGGCCGGCTTCTCGCTGGAGATGGGCGGCGGCTTCGATCCGAGCGAACGCTGGAGGGCCAGCAAGTTCACGCAGGCCAGCAGCGCCTTCATTTCCGTCGATACGCGCTTCGGCCCCGTGTACGTGGCCTCGGGCGCGTCCAAGGGGGGCGAGAGCACCTTTTATCTGTTCCTGGGCCCCGTCTGGTAACTGGCGGGCGGCGTGGCCGGCAGGGCAGAGGCAGGGTTGCGGCGCAGCGCCGTGAAGGCGGCAAATTCCCATGAACGGAAACCCAGCAGCAGGGTAAAGCCATCGCGTTCCTGCGGCGCCAGGCGGCGGTCGCTCTGGTGCAGGCGCGCCAGCTCCTCGGCCAGCTGGCGGATCTTCTGCACCAGCTCCTGGGCGCTCGACAGCGACAGGCGCGCCGGGATGCACATCAGGGTTTCGCCGGCGCCGTCAAAATGCCCGCTGAAATAATCGGCCACCACGTATTCGCGGAAGTACTGCTGCACGGGACCGTCGGCCAGCCAGTGGAAGGCGTTCGAGACGCGCAGGCTGTAGCGGTTCAGCGGCTTGAGTTCGATCAAGCCCAGCCGGTCCAGTTCGGCCAGGTAGCCGATGCACTCGGCTTGCGTCAGCGCATACGTTTCCACCACCTGTTCCAGGCTCCAGTGACCGAGGCAGCAGATCGCCACGAGCAGCAGGCGCGGATGGGCGATCAGCGATTTTTCCTGGATCAGGGTCAGGGTGTCGGCGTGCGGCGTGATGTCGGCCGCGCCGCGCAGCACGTCTTCCATGGCGATGCCGGAGGCCTTGCAGATCAGGGCCAGGCGCGACAGCGACATGTCGTGCTGGCCAAACATGCGCTTGACGCTCGACTCGCTCATGCCGATGCGTTCGGCCAGCACCTTGTAAGTGATGCCGGCGGCGCGCAATTGCGTGCGCAGCACGCGGAGGACCAGTTCAGGCGAACTCACGATATATCCCTTTTTGCAAGTTTGGTAGCGGTTGACGGTACCGAATGTAGCCGGTAATGGCACTTTGCACAAGGAGATAGTACTTTAGGGTAAAAGCGATGACACTCCTGCTGGTGGCGCCAGAGCGTGGTTCACGCAGCGCGCTACAACCAGGCAATCCATCCACTTGTAGAGGTTTATCCATGTCTTTCAAATTCCATTTCCCAGTGGCGATGCTGGCGCTTGCCGCCTTCGCTCCCGTGCATGCCTCGGCCGCCGAGGCGGCATCGAGCCCCATCTATATGGGCGCCAGCTATGGCTTTCGCGCCAGCAGCGACCTTGACTGCGTGCCGGGGCAAGGCGAGTGCGACAAAAGCAGCAAGCGCAGCGGCAAGGCGTACGTGGGTTACAGTTTCGACGCGCTGTCGTTTCAGGGCGGCGTGGCCGTGCCTTCGATTGAGCTGGTGGGGTATCTGGGGGGCGAGGTCAAGTCCGGCTTCGATACCGGTGCCGGCAAGCGCGCCGGCCGCGGCAAGTTCACGGGCCTTGGCATGCAAGGCGTGCTTGGCTACCAGTTCGACGCATTTACCCTGAGCGGCCGCATGGGCGCGGCCTACACGCAGGGCAAGGTCGATTATCTGGGGGGCGGCTCGGACAAGAAGGACAAGATCGGCCTGACCTACGGTCTCGGTGCGGCGTACGCACTGAACCGTAACTGGGCGCTGCACCTCGACTGGGACCGCGTGCCGGTGAAGTACAACGGCAGCCAGCAGACCAAGGTCGACATGTTTTCGCTGGGCGCGTCCTACCGTTTCTAACGGCAGGCGGCCGGCAATGATGGCCTGATGGCGGACGCCCCTGACCCGGGGTGTCCGCGGGCGGCCTGACATTATCCATGGCGGCGTTGCACGGCCTCGCCGTCTTGCGCATGCCGTCTTCGTCCATGCGCCTTGCCAGGGACAGTTCCAGATCAGTCTTTGACGTCAGCCTTCAGCAGCAGTTTCGCCAGCAGGCGCTTTTCCTGCTGGCGCTGGCCGGACACGGTTTTCACGTGCGCCCCGGCGCTGCGCTGCAGGGCCGCCGTGGCGACGGGGTTGCGCGGTTTTTGCGAGGGCTCGACGCGGAACTGCATTTTCTGCCGCGTCGCCAATGCCTTGTTTGCCATCGGTTTCCCCCTCCCTGATTACAGCACGTAGCGCGACAGGTCTTCGTTGACCGACAGCGCTTCCAGGCGCTCGTTGACGTACGCGGCGTCGATCACCAGCACGTTTTCCGCGCTGCTGCTGCCTTCGCTGGCCGTAAACGACACTTCTTCCAGCAGTTTTTCCATCACCGTGTGCAGGCGCCGCGCGCCGATGTTTTCCGTGCGCTCGTTCACCGAGTAGGCGATTTCCGCCAGGCGCGTGATGCCTTCCGGGGCGAATTGCAATGTGAGGTTTTCCGTCGCCAGCAAGGCTTCATACTGCATCGTCAGGCAGGCGTCGGTACTCGTCAGGATGCGCTCGAAATCGGCGATCGACAGCGATTCCAGTTCCACGCGGATGGGGAAGCGGCCCTGCAGTTCCGGGATCAGGTCCGATGGCTTCGACAGGTGGAAGGCGCCCGAAGCGATGAACAGGATGTGGTCCGTGCGGATCATGCCGTACTTGGTGTTGACGGTCGTGCCCTCGACCAGCGGCAGCAGGTCGCGCTGCACGCCGGCGCGCGAGACGTCGGCGCCGCCCGATTCCGAGCGCGACGCGATCTTGTCGATCTCGTCGAGGAAGACGATGCCGTTCTGCTCGACGTTCTGGATGGCCTTCTGTTTCAGCTCGTCGTCGTTCACCAGCTTGGCCGCTTCTTCCTCGACCAGCAGTTTCAGCGCTTCGCGGATCTTGACCTTGCGCGCCTTCTTGCGCTGCGCGCCCACGCCCGAGAACATCGATTTGATCTGCTCCGTCATTTCTTCCATGCCGGGCGGCGCCATGATTTCCATCTGCGGACCGGCGTCGGCCAGCTCGATCTCGATTTCCTTGTCATCGAGTTCGCCCTGGCGCAGGCGCTTGCGGAAGGTCTGGCGCGTGCTGTCGCCGCTGCCGCTGTCCACGGCCGCTGCCGTGTTCGGGGTGAAGCCGAAATCGCGCGCCGGCGGCACGAGGATGTCGATGATGCGGTCTTCCGCCGCGTCCTCGGCGCGCGCGCGCACCTTCTTCATTTCCGAGGCGCGCGTCTGCTTGATGCCGATGTCGATCAGGTCGCGGATGATCGTGTCGACGTCGCGCCCCACATAGCCCACTTCCGTGAACTTGGTCGCTTCGATCTTGATGAAGGGCGCCTCGGCCAGCTTGGCCAGGCGGCGCGCGATTTCCGTCTTGCCGACGCCCGTGGGGCCGATCATGAGGATGTTCTTGGGGGTGATTTCATGGCGCAGGGGCTCGGCCACCTGCTGGCGGCGCCAGCGGTTGCGCAGGGCGATGGCGACGGCGCGCTTGGCCTTGGCCTGGCCCACCACGTGTTTGTCGAGTTCGGTGACGATTTCCGACGGGGTCATGTTCATGATCATATTGGCTTTCTGTATTCTTTATAAAGAGTGCCCGAAAAACGTTCAGGGCAGGGCGCGTGGCCGCAGGCAGTACGTTTTTGTACGCCCAGGCCATGCAGCGCAGCCATGGGCGTTTTCCCGGGAACGCTTAGTCGAGCGTCTCGATGATGTGCGACATGTTGGTATAAATACACAGTTCCGCGGCGATGGTCAGCGATTTCCTGACCACCTCGGCCGGCGACAAGTCCGTGTTTTCCTGCAGCGCCTTGGCGGCGGACTGGGCATAGGTGCCGCCCGAGCCGATGGCGCCGATGCCGTCTTCCGGCTCCAGCACGTCGCCATTGCCCGTGATGACCAGGGTCGATTCGCTGTCGGCCACCAGCAGCATGGCTTCCAGGCGGCGCAGCACGCGGTCGGTGCGCCAGTCCTTGGCCAGTTCGACGGAGGCGCGCAGCAGGTTGCCCTGGTGTTTTTCCAGCTTGCCTTCAAAACGGTCGAGCAGGGTGAAGGCATCGGCGGTGCCGCCGGCAAAGCCGACCAGGACCTTGCCCTGATACAACTTACGCACTTTGCGGGCCGTGCCCTTCATGACGATATTGCCGAGCGTTACCTGGCCGTCGCCGCCCAGCGCGACTTGCTTGCCGCGCCGGACGCAGAGGATGGTGGTGCCGTGAAATTGTTCCATAGTGACCTCAAAAGATTCGTGCCGATGCGTGCAAGGTCATGCGTTTGCGCGCCCATGGCCCAAACGTGGGGATGGAAAAGGCAATTGCAAGCGTCACTTGCCGCTGCCGCGTCTGCTTCAGTGTAGTCGGCGCGGGACGAAAAAAAAGCACGCAACCCGGGGGTGTGTGCTTTTTTTGCTGCCAGGGCGCGCCCGCCGGGGCGGTGGCGCCAGGGGGCGGGCGATCAGTCGCCGTAGAGTTTCTGCTTCAGTTCACGGCGTTGCTGGGCTTCCAGCGACAAGGTGGCGGTGGGGCGGGCGATCAGGCGCGGGATGCCGATAGGCTCGCCCGTTTCTTCGCACCAGCCATAGTCGCCGGCGTCGATGCTGGCGATCGATTGCTGTACTTTTTTCAGCAATTTACGTTCGCGATCGCGCGTGCGCAGTTCCAGCGCATGCTCTTCCTCGATGGTGGCGCGGTCGGCAGGATCCGGTACCAGCACGGTTTCACGCAAGTGTTCCGTGGTTTCGCCGGCGTTTTTCAGCAGCTCTTTTTCCAGCTGCTGCAAACGTGCCTTGAAGAATGCCAGTTGTGCCGGATTCATGTAGTCATCGTCGCTCATGGCGCGAATTTGCTCTTCGCTGATGAGAGGGATGTCTTGGTTGGCGGCCGGGGTCGATTTATTAGTTTTGGTCATAACTTCGCTTACCTTCGATACGACAGAGTTTTCAAATTGATCAGTTGATTCGGCGATGCCGAGCAACTGTACAGGTTCCGCTAGGCATTGCTGTCCGGATGTACTGCTTGCGACCTTGGCTTGCCGGCGGCGGCCAGGACTACCGGCCGGCTATATTTGCCATGTTGATAACTTTTTACCGCTATATGCCGGTCGCGCGCTCCGCGTCGACCTGCGTGTTGGGTGGATCGGTTGCATGCCTGGCATGCGGCCAGCGGCAGTTTGCCAGCATTTCATGACAGGCTAACGACATGGGCCGTTTTCGTCGCTGATTTTGGCACGCTTTGCCGTATATTGCCATCCCGATTTGTTGACTAGCCGATCAGAGACGGCCGCTTGTTGGTTTATGTCAGCAAGATTGTCATCGGGCAATGGGAAAGCATGCTTAACTTTCCCTTTTGTTTCTGCTTTGCAACGGGTACTTTGCAAAACCCGGCTAGTTTATACCAAACATTGTTCGAGTCCGCGAATAAAAATGTCTTTTGGTAGATTCTTGCCAATAAATACCATTTTGCTGCCACGCACTTCGTTTTCGCCCCATTTGGCGCCCAAGTCGCTGCCCATCAGCTGGTGCACGCCCTGGAACACGACCTTGCGCTCGGCGCCCTGCATCAGCAGCACGCCCTTGTAGCGCAGCATGCGCGGGCCATACACTTGCACCAGGCCGCCGAGGAATTCATCGAGCTTGGCGCTGTCGAACGGTTGGGTGCTCTTGAATACAAAGGCGGCGATATCGTCGCTGTGCTGCGCATGGTGATGGTCGGCATGGCCGCAATCGGCGGCGCAGGCGTCGCTGTGTTCATGCTTGTGCTCGTGGTCGTGCGCATGGGCGTGGTCGTGCACGTGCGCCGGCTCCGTGGCCAGGAAATCCGGGTCCAGTTCCAGCTTCTCGTTCAGATTGAAACCGCGGATGTCGAGTACCTCGGCCAGCGGCGCGCGGCCGAAATCGACCTTGCCGATGGGCGCGCGCGGGTTGATGCGTTTCAGGCGGCGCATCAGGATGGCCACGTCGTCTTCACTGACGAGGTCGGTTTTCGACAGCAGCAGCTTGTCGGCAAAGCCCACTTGCCGCTGGGCTTCCTCGTATTCGTCGAGTTGCTTCATTGCATGGCGGGCATCGACCACCGTGAGGATGGCATCGAGCATGTAGTGGCTGCCCACTTCTTCGTCGACAAAGAAGGTTTGCGCCACGGGGCCGGGATTGGCCAGGCCCGTCGTTTCGATGACGACGCGGTCGAATGCCAGCAAGCCGGCATCGCGCTTGCGCGCCAGTTCCGTCAAGCCCACGATCAGGTCGCCGCGCACGGTGCAGCAGATGCAGCCGTTGTTCATCTCGATGATGTGTTCGTTGCTGTCCTGCACCAGGATTTCATTGTCGATGTTTTCCTGGCCAAACTCGTTTTCGATCACGGCGATGCGCATGCCATGCTCTTCCTGCAGTATGCGGTTGAGCAGGGTGGTTTTGCCGGCGCCGAGGAAACCGGTGAGGATGGTGGTGGGAATCAGTGCCATGAGAATGCCTATGCTGTAGTCGGTGGTGCCGCCGTGCAAGCGGGCGAATCCGGACGATTATGCCGGAATTTTGCAAAAGCTTGCAAATGGGCCCCGAGACGCTTGATATGGATCAGGTCGTTTAGCCTACTTGGCCTTGGCGCGCGGGTGCGCCTGGTCGTACACGTGCGCCAGGTGCTGGAAATCGAGGGCCGTGTAGACCTGGGTCGAGGTGATGCTGGAATGGCCCAGCATTTCCTGCACGGCGCGCAAGTCGCCCGACGATTGCAGCACGTGCGAGGCAAACGAGTGGCGCAGCACGTGCGGATGCACGTTGGCGGGAATTTCCGTCGCCAGCGCGTGCGCCTTCAGGCGCAGCTGCAGCACGCGGGGCGAGATGCGCGTGCCGCGCGTGCTGAGAAACAGGGCGGCGCTGCCATCCCGGGCCGGCGGACGCACGGCCAGCCAGGTGCTCAGGGCCACGAGTGCCGCCTTGCCGACGGGCACCTTGCGCATCTTGCTGCCCTTGCCCGTGACGATGACTTCGAAGCTGCCCATGTCGAGCCAGCCCAGCGAAGCGGCCTGGCCGTTTTCCGCCTTGCAGTAATGCGTGTCCAGGCTGGTCAGCTCGGACACGCGCAAGCCGCTCGAATACAGCAGCTCGAACATGGCGCGGTTGCACAGCTGCTCCGCTTCGGCGCCGCCCTGCTGGTGCGGCGCGGGCGCGACGAGGCGCACGGCGTCGTCCACCGACAGGGCTTTCGGCAAGGTCTTGGCCCGCTTGGGGGCGCGGATGCCGTCGACGGGATTGGCATCGAGTGCCGTCTCGCCGCTGAGCCAGTTGAAGAAGCCGCGCCACGACGACAGCTTGCGGGCGATCGAACGCGGGTCGAGTCCGCCGGCGTGCAGCTTGGCCGTGTAGCGCCGCACTTCATTGTGCGCCAGGGCTGTCCAGGGCGTATCGCCGCTCAGTTGCAGCAAGGCGCGCAAGTCGCGTCCATAAGCGTCCAGCGTATGCGGCGACAGCTTGCGCTGCGTGGCCAGCTGGGCCAGGTAGGCGTCCAGCCAGTCAGCCTTGCCGCGCGTCTCGCTCATGGCGACTTCAGGCCGGCGAGCCGGCGCGCAGGGCGGCCAGTGCGGCGCTGGCCGTGGCGCCGATGTGCACGAGGAAGTCGGTACCCATGCTGGAGGTAAAGCGCTCGCTGTCGGGCGAACCGAGCACCAGCAAGCCGAAGGTGCCGGTGGTGCCGGGCGCGCGCAGGGCGATCATGACGGTCGATTCGATCTTGTCCGCCTGCAGCCAGTGCACGGCTTCGAAATCGCGGTTGCTGCCGCAGTACGGCGCTTGCAGGCTGTTGGCAAACATGCGCACGTCGGCCGTGACGTCTTCCGTGAACCAGCCGTTGGCGTGTTCCGGCAGCACTTGCCACAGGCGCAGGCTGACGTAGGGCACGTCGAAATTGCTTTGCAGCGCATCGACCAGCACGCGCGGCATGTTGGCATCGTTGCGCACCTGCAGCATGGCCTGGTTCCAGCCGTGGAATTTGCTGGCGATGTCGCCATTTTCCTCGGCCAGGCGGCTCAGCTTGGACATGCGCAGTTCCAGCGCCTTGTACTTGTCGCGCATCACTTCCATCTGCCGTTCCTGCAGCGAGATGGTGCGTCCCGTCAGCGGACTGCTCAGTTTGACCTCGCCGAGCAGAGCGGTATGCTCTTCGAAGAAATTCGGATGCTCGCTCAGATAATGGGCGACGGTGCTGGAATCGAGTGTGGCGGTCATTGATGGCTTCTGAAGGTGAGAGGTGAACGCTTAATTCTAACCGAGAGTGCGGCCGCTTAGGCGCAAAGGGCGCGCCGCGCATGCATTTTCCACGCGCCCATGAAAAAAGCGGCATGGTTGCCCATGCCGCCTCGCCTTCCTGGTCGTCAGGCCAGCCCTTGCGGGTGGCCTGCGGCGCCATTAGAAGTTGTGGTGTACGCCCACGCCGATGTAGTTGACCGAAGTGGTGTTGTTGTAGTTGGTGACGCTGGCCGCTTTCTTGTTCGAGATATCTGCGTACAGGTAGGTACGCTTCGACAGGTTGTAATCGTAGCCCAGCGATGCTTGCTTGGTCTTGGCGACGCCATCGGGCGTTTTTTGACCGTAGCCTGCGCGGATCTTGCCTGGGCCGACGTCGTAGTTGGCGCCCAGCACCCACGATTTGGTATCGGTATTGACGATTTTGAAGTTGCCGTCATCCTGATGCTGGTACGAAGCCATCAGTTTCAATTCCGCGATCGGATTGAACGAGGCGCCGACCGACCACAGCTTGGCTTGCACGCCATTGCGTTCGTAGGCGGCCATGGCGGCAAATTGCGCGTAGTTGTAGGTGGCCGAAACCGAGTACGGATTCGATGCTGGCACCACGTTGGCTGGCAGCGCGTAGTTGCCGGTGGCATTCGTCGTCAGGTTGCGCACGGTAGCGGCGACGGCGACGTTGTTGTTCGCTTCCTTGGCGGCCACGGTGGCATTGAACTGGAAGCCGCTGATGACTGGCGAGTTGTAGAACACGGCATTCGAGAAGCGGTTACGCGAGTTGCCTGGGGGGCTCAGCGGATCGCTGGTGTAGCCGGCCACCGTCAGGTCGGTCTGGAAACCGGCCGGCGTCGGCATGCCCGACCATGGTTCGAACGAGGTGCTCGTTTCCTGGAAGGCGGTCAGGCCACGGCCCAGGCGCACGGTACCGAAATCGCCTTGCAGGCCGACGCGGCTTTGACCCTGGAACAGTGGACGCGAATTGGCGCCCGAGGTGTTCTCAATGGTGCCCGTATCGGATTCATAGCGAATTTCCAGTTGGAAAATGGCTTTCAAGCCATTGCCCAGATCTTCCGTGCCCTTGAAGCCCAGTTTGTTGTTGTCGCGTTTGGTGACGGCGGTGGAAGTACCCGTCGCTTTGGCCACGCCGGCATCGATCGTGCCGTAGATTTGAACGGACGACTGCGCTTGTGCGGTGGCGGCGAAGGCGCCGAAGAGAGCGAGGGCAACGAGTGATTTTTTCATGTCTTATTCCCTATTTAAAGTGAGTTCCGTCCGAGATCCGAGCAGATTGAAATGCGCTAATTGTCGCGTTTCGATGAATGAACCTTAATTCGTCGGCACGCAAGACGTGCGGGATTGGTCAAATATGCGTGAAAAGATTGGTGGAAAGCGGCACAAATCCTTGGCCCTGTTGTATTTTTGTAACGCGCGCTTGCCGTGCTCAAGACGCCAGCGGCAACACGCCTCCCTTGCCACCGGGTTGGCGGCACCGCCATATTGACGTGTTGACGCCAGGATATTGTTGCGTTGAATCAAGTTCTTGCACCGTCTTTGGCGGATTTCGGCTCCGGGGACGTTACACTAGGGGACGGCCTGCTTCGACGGGCCTGGAGACCTCTCACCATTATTAGAATCATTGACTCAATATCGAGAATCGATGGCAAATCGCGAAACACTAGGATTGATCAAGGGCGCGCGGGCGGGCGATGTGGCTTGCCAGCTGGCATTGGGACGGGTGTATCTGTTCGGGCAAGGCGTGCCGCAGAGTTTGCCGACCGCCCTGCACTGGCTGTCGCGCGCGGCCCAGGAAGATAGTCAGGAGGCATGCATGCTGATCGGCATGCATGTGCCCTTCGAAGTGGCGCAGCCAGCGGCCAAGGCGCTGATTCCCTATTATGCGCAGGCCTTTGACGCGGGGCTGGTGCAGGCTGGACTGGTGCTGGCGCAATTGGTGCTGGGCAATGCGGCCAGCACCAGTTGCGAAACCTTGCGCGCCAAGGCGCGCCTGGCGCTGGAAGCGGCGGCGCGGGCCGGTTTGCCCGATGCGCAATGGCTGCTGTCCATGCAGACTGGCGCGGGCATGCCGTCCGCGCCAGTCGCCGCGCCCATGCAGGAAGCAGCCCGCGAGCGCGACACGCCCCTGTATGCGGGGCTGGAGCGGGCCTGGCACAGCGGCGAGCATGGCCGGTTCCTGGCGCTGGGCTTGCCGCTGGCGCGCGAATTGCTGCAGCGCCAGGCAGCGGCGGGCGCGCGCACCATCGCGCTCGATGCCCAGCAGGTGTTGCTGCTGTCGCGCTGCGCGCAGGCGCTGGCGCCCGGCGGTGATGCCGAAGGCTGGCAGTGTTGCGAACTGGCCGCGCATGGCGGCGACCGCACGGCGCAGCTGGAACTGGGTCTCGGCTATGCGCGCATGGATGCGCATGGCCAGCGGCTGGCCACGCGCAATGGCGCCGCCAATTTCAAGCGGGCCGTGCGCTGGCTGACGCAGGCTGGCGAGCAGGGCCTGGCCGAAGCCTGGTTCGTGCTGTCGCGCATCTACACGAAACCGGAATTTTCCCAGCGCAATGTGGTCGAAGCCCATTCCTGCCTGGAGCGCGCCGCCGACCTGGGCCACGGCCCGGCGCAGCTCGAATGCGGCATGCATGCCTGGCGCAACCGGCGCGAAAGCGTCAACAGCGATGTGCGCGCCGCATACTGGCTGCTGCAGGCACAGGCGCAAGGCAGCAGCGAGGCGGAGGCGGCGCTGGCGCGCATCGCGCCGCGCGGCGAAACGGGAGACTGGGGCCAGTGCGGCGCCGCGCATGCCAGTGCGCACTTGCGCCAGCTGGGACAGAACCACCCCTTGCTGACGGCGCGGCTGGAGCTGGCGCGCTGGTTCCACCTGTCGCGCGCCGAAGCCCTGCTGCTCGATATCCACGCGGCCGACCAGGGACATTGCTTGCTGATCGATATCAGCGCCACGCACGGACGGGGCAAGCGGCGCCTGGTGCTGATCCGCACGGCGCAGGAACGCCAGGTGCTCGACCAGGTGGTGCGCCTGTTCGAGCGCGTCGATTGCGGTGTGAATGGTCCGGAAGGCAACTACCGGCAGCGCCTGTACCGCCTGAAGTGCTACCTGGCAGAACTCGACCTGCCGCAGGAACAGCAGTTCCTGGCGGCCTGAGGTACTCGCCTACAGCTCGATCGTGCCTTCGAAGACTGTCACGGCCGGGCCCGTCATCAGGACGGGGTGGCCCGGACCCTGCCAGGCGATCGACAACTCTCCGCCGCGCGCGCTGATGCGCACGGGCGAGTCGAGCACGCCGCGGCGGATACCGGCCACGGCGGCGGCGCAGGCGCCCGTGCCGCAGGCCAGCGTTTCACCCGCGCCCCGCTCGTACACGCGCAGTTTCACATGGTGGCGGTCGACGACCTGCATGTAGCCGGCATTGACGCGGCGTGGAAAGCGCGGGTGGTGCTCGATCAGCGGTCCCGACACTTCCAGGTCTTGCGCATCGACATCGTCGACCACTTGCACGGCGTGCGGATTGCCCATCGACACGACGGACACCAGCACCGTGGCGGCCTGTCCCGGCAAGGCCAGGTCCAGCGGCCACAGCAGATCCGTGCCTTGCGCCGCGCCGTCCAGGCCCTTGGCGTCGAACGGCACCAGCTGCGGCTCCAGCACGGGCGCACCCATGTCGACGGTGATGCTGCCGTCGGTTTCCAGGCGCGGCGCGATGATGCCGGCCATGGTTTCCACGCGGATGCTGGTTTTGTCCGACAAGCCTTTTTCGCTGACGAACTTGACGAAGGCGCGCGCGCCATTGCCGCACTGCTCGACTTCGCCGCCATCGTTGTTATAGATGCGGTAGCGGAAGTCGCAGCCGGGCAGGCGCGGCTTTTCCACCACGAGGATCTGGTCGGCGCCGATGCCGAACCGGCGGTCGGCCAGGCGCTGCCACTGGGCCGGCGTGAAGTCGATCTCTTGATGGATGGCATCGATGACGATGAAATCATTGCCGGCGCCATGCATCTTGGTAAATTGGAGTTTCATGTTCTGGCGTATCACTTGTGCTGGTTGGAATAGAACGACGCTTCGCCTTCGGGACGCGTCTTGAAGCGTTTATGCGTCCAGAAATACTCGGCCGGCGCTTCGCGCACGCGCTCTTCGATGAATTCGTTCATGCGGCGCGTGGCGGCCGTGATGTCGTCGCCCGGATAATCGTCCCAGGCCGGGTAATACGTCACTTTCCAGCCCTGGTAATTCGGCAGGAAAGTGGCGATGACGGGAATGACTTGCGCCTTGGCCGCCAGCGCCAGGCGCGCCGTGGCCGTCAGGGTGGCGGCCGGCACGCCGAAGAAGGGCACGAATTCCGCGTCCTTTTCACCGAAATCCATGTCCGGCAGCATGAAGTAGGGCAAGCCGTCGCGCAGCGCGCGCAAAATCGTCTTGATGCCGTCCTGGCGCGTAAACAGCTTGGGCGGCTTGAAGCGCGAACGGCCATTGCGCAGGGCTTGGTCGAAGGCGGCGTTCTTTTGCTGCACGTACATCGACGAGGCGGAAATTTCCATGGCCGTGGCAGCGCCCGCCACGTCGAGGCAGACAAAATGCGGGCACAGCAAGATGGTGGGCTTGGCCGCGATCTGCTGGCCAGGGAAGGCCGGTACCTTTTTGATCAGGCGGTTCAGGCGTTCTTCCGACGCCCACCACAGGATGCTGCGTTCCCATACGCTGCGCGAATAGGCCTGGAAATGCTGGCGCGCCAGGGTCCGGCGCTGCTGTTCCGTCAGTTCCGGCATGCACAGGCGCAGATTCGTCAGCGCAATGTCGCGCCGCTTGGGCATGGCGATGAACAGCAGGCTGCCAACGACCACGCCGAAGCGGCCGAGGATGGGCAAGGGCAGCCAGTGCAGCAGCCACATGAAGGCGATCAGCAGTCTCATGCCGGCTCCTTGCCTGCCTCGGGCGTGGCGGGCGTGGGCGGCGGTGCGCCGCGCGGCACCTTGTAGCGGTTGTAGCTCCACAGGTATTGCGCGGGACTGCGGGCGATCAGTTGCTCCATGGCCGCGTTGATGGTGCGCGCCTGCTCGGCCGAGGTGCTGTCGAGCGACTCCGTGAATGGCACGAAATGCACGACGTAGCCGCGGCCGCCCGGCAGGCGCTCCGCGTAGGTGATGATGACTTCGGCGCCGCCCATTTGCGCCAGCTTGGCAGGCAGGGTCATGGTGTAGGCGGGACGGCCGAAGAAGTCGGCCCACACGCCTTCGCCTTCCTGCGGCACCTGGTCGGGCAGCAGGCCGATGGGCTGGCCTTTTTTCAGGCACTTGGCAAAGATGCGCACGCCCGACATGTTGGCCGGCGCCAGCATCAGGTTTTCGCGCGCGCGCGCCCCTTCGATCAGCGGCTTTAAGGCGGCGCGCTTGGGCGGGCGGTACATCACGGTGAGCGGGGTGCGCAGGGCGATCTGCTGCGCGACGATTTCAAAGCAGCCCAGGTGCGGCGTCAGGAAGACGATGCCGCGGCCGTGCTGCAGGGCCTGTTCCACCAGTTCCCAGTTTTCCACCGTGGCATGGCGCGCCACGCGCCCGGCCGGCGCGCACCAGATGAAGGGCAGTTCCAGCACGCTCTTGCCCGCTTCGGCCACGGCCGCATGCAAGTGTTGCGAAAACCCCGCACCCTGCATGTTCTCGCGCATGCGGCGGCGGTAGGAAGGGGAAATGGCATAGATTACCCAGCCGAGCGCGGCGCCGAGGCCATGCAGGACGGGCAGGGGAAAGCGGGATAAAAAGCGGAAAATAGGGACTAACATGAATGAGCTGTTTCCAGGAATGGCGTGTTGCCGTGCCAAAATTTTTTAAGAAGCGTAAAATACCACGTATGCAGTAACCGCTGAGTTAATAGACAACTTGCGAAGCGGAATATAAATATCGCTAAAGCGTCGCAGGCAAAATCCTCTTTACTGCGACAGAACATTCACATAGTAAACAGGAGCTTGCAATGTCAAATGACTATCTCTTCACTTCCGAATCCGTCTCCGAAGGCCATCCCGACAAGGTTGCCGATCAAATTTCCGACGCCATTCTCGACGCCATCCTGACCCAGGACCCAGCGGCCCGCGTGGCTGCCGAAACCCTTTGCAACACCGGCCTGGTGGTGCTGGCTGGCGAGATTACCACCCACGCCAATGTGGATTATATTCAAGTTGCGCGCGAAACCATCAAACGCATCGGTTACGACAATACGGAATACGGCATCGACTACAAGGGTTGCGCCGTGCTGGTGGCCTACGACAAGCAGTCGCCGGACATCGCGCAAGGCGTCGATGAAGGTGCGGGGATTGACCTGGATCAAGGCGCTGGCGACCAGGGCCTGATGTTCGGCTACGCCTGCGATGAAACGGCCGAGCTGATGCCCGCCGCCATCCACTACGCGCACCGCCTGGTCGAACGCCAGTCGCAGCTGCGCAAGGATGGCCGCCTGCCATGGCTGCGTCCGGACGCGAAATCGCAAGTCACGCTGCGCTACGTCGATGGCCGCCCGGTCGGCGTGCACACGGTCGTGCTGTCGACCCAGCATGCGCCGGAGATCTCGCACTCGCAGATCGAAGAAGCCGTCATCGAAGAAATCATCAAGCCCATCCTGCCGCGCGAATGGCTGACCGACACGAAATTCCTCGTCAACCCGACGGGCCGTTTCGTCATCGGCGGTCCGCAAGGCGATTGCGGCTTGACCGGCCGCAAGATCATTGTCGATACCTACGGTGGCGCAGCGCCGCACGGCGGCGGCGCGTTCTCGGGCAAGGACCCGTCGAAAGTCGACCGTTCGGCAGCCTACGCGGCCCGCTACGTGGCGAAAAACATCGTCGCCGCCGGCCTGGCGCGCCAATGCCAGGTGCAGGTCAGCTACGCCATCGGCGTGGCCAAGCCGATCAACATCACCGTCTACACGGAAGGCACGGGCGTGATTCCGGATACGGAAATCGCCAAGCTGGTGCTGGCGCACTTCGACCTGCGTCCGAAGGGCATCGTGCAAATGCTCGACCTGCTGCGTCCGATCTACCAGAAGAGCGCCGCCTACGGCCATTTCGGCCGCGAAGAGCCGGAATTCACGTGGGAACGCACGGACAAGGTTGCCCTGCTGCGCGATGCCGCCGGCCTGAAGTAATCAAGTTCGCTTGCTGACGAGCGCCCCGGCCGGAAGGCCGCGGGCGTTTTTTTTATGTGTTGTTGCGCGGCCCTGCATGGCGAACAGGCTGGCGCGCCGGCCTTGACAATGTTAAAATCCGGCGTCCGAGGAGCGTTGCGACGAAGAAATTCGCCAGGCTCGGAATATCCTGCAACCGCGCTCACGTACCTTTTTCAACAACTGAAAGGAGGGCGTGATGAACGCCGTACTCAAATCGCAACACGACTACACCATCGCCGATATCACTCTGGCCGCATGGGGCGACAAAGAAATCAAGATTGCTGAAACGGAAATGCCAGGCCTGATGGCCATCCGCGAGGAATTCGCGGCAGCGCAGCCTTTGAAAGGCGCGCGCATCACCGGTTCCATCCACATGACCATCCAGACCGCCGTGCTGATCCAGACCCTGGAAGCACTGGGCGCGCAAGTGCGTTGGGCATCGTGCAACATTTATTCGACGCAAGATCATGCCGCCGCCGCCATCGCCGCCGCCGGCACGCCGGTCTTCGCCGTCAAGGGCGAGTCGCTGGACGACTACTGGGAATACACGCACCGCATCTTCGAATGGCCGAACGTGGACGGCAAGGCCGTCTATTCGAACATGATCCTCGACGATGGCGGCGACGCTACCCTGCTGCTGCACCTGGGCGTGCGCGCGGAAACCGACCTGTCCGTGCTGGCCAACCCCGGCTCGGAAGAAGAAATCTGCCTGTTCAACTCGATCAAGAAGCACTTGCTGGCCGATCCGACCTGGTACTCGAAGCGCCTGCCGGAAATCCTCGGCGTGACGGAAGAAACCACCACCGGCGTGCACCGCCTGTACCAGATGCATAAAGAAGGCAAGCTGGCTTTCCCTGCGATCAACGTGAACGATTCCGTCACCAAATCGAAGTTCGACAACCTGTATGGCTGCCGCGAGTCGCTGGTCGACGGCATCAAGCGCGCCACCGACGTGATGATCGCCGGTAAGGTCGCCGTCATCGCCGGTTACGGTGATGTAGGTAAAGGTTCGGCGCAAGCCATGCGCGCCCTGTCGGCGCAAGTGTGGGTGACGGAAGTCGATCCGATCTGCGCACTGCAGGCGGCGATGGAAGGCTACCGCGTGGTGACCATGGATTACGCCTGCGAACACGGCGACATCTTCGTGACCTGCACCGGCAACTACCATATCCTCACGCACGACCACCTGACGCGCATGAAAGACCAGGCCATCGTCTGCAACATTGGTCACTTCGACAATGAAATCGACGTTGCTTCGCTGAAGCAATACGAGTGGGAAAACATCAAGCCGCAAGTCGACCACATCATCTTCCCGTCGGGCCGCCGCATCATCCTGCTGGCCGAAGGCCGTCTGGTCAACCTCGGTTGCGGCACGGGCCACCCGTCGTACGTGATGAGCTCGTCGTTCGCCAACCAGACGATCGCGCAGATCGAGCTGTACGCGAACACGGCCAACTACCCGGTCGGCGTGTACACCCTGCCGAAGCACCTGGATGAAAAAGTCGCCCGCCTGCAACTCAAAAAGTTGAATGCGCAGCTGACGGAACTGACGCAAGAGCAAGCCGACTACATCGGCGTGCGCACGGAAGGTCCATACAAGCCCGACCACTACCGCTACTAATCGGTTGCTTGCCTCGGGAACCTGCTGCGCGGCGCGGGGCGCGGCCGGCGATGCTCGCTGTACCTTCGTACAGCTGCGCTTCTCGGCCACGCCGCGCATCCGCTCGCTACGGTTCGTGAGGCAAGGAGACGCACTTGTGTAATCTGAACAGTCCGGCCGTCGCCGGTCTATTATCATTTTTGACAGGCTAGAGAAATGCGCTTGCTACTGATTTGGTTCATCAATGCGGCAGCCCTGTTTGCCGTCCCTTACCTGATGCACTCGGTGACGATGAGCAGCGGCTGGACCGCGCTGCTGGCCGCCGCCGTGCTGGGGCTGATCAATGCCCTGATCCGTCCCCTGCTGATCCTGCTGACCCTGCCCGTGACGTTTTTGTCGCTGGGCCTGTTCATCCTGATCATCAATGGCTTCATGTTCTGGCTCGTGGCGCAGATGATAGCTGGTTTCCATGTCGCCAGTTTCTGGTCTGCCGTGGGTGGTGCCATTCTGTACAGCATCATTTCCTGGGCCTTGTCGACCTTACTTTTGAGTAATGACAATGGCAACCCATAACTTCAGTATCGAGTTTTTCCCGCCAAAAACCCCGGAAGGGGCGGAAAAACTGCGCGCCACGCGTGTCAAGTTGTCTGAGTTGCATCCCAAGTATTTTTCGGTGACCTTTGGCGCCGGTGGCACGACGCAGCAGGGCACGCTCGACACCGTGCGTGAAATCCTGGCGGCCGGCGAAGAAGCCGCGCCCCATCTGTCTTGCGTGGGCGGCTCGCGCGACTCGATCCGCGCCGTGCTGGCCGACTTCAAGGCGGCCGGCGTGAAGCGTATCGTGGCCTTGCGCGGTGACTTGCCCAGCGGCTATGGCGCCTCGGGCGAGTTCCGTTACGCTAACGAGCTGGTGGAATTCATCCGCGCCGAGACGGGCGACCATTTCCACATCGAAGTGGCTGCCTATCCGGAAGTGCACCCGCAAGCCCGTTCGCCGCAGGACGACCTGAATGCGTTCGCGCGCAAGGTGCAGGCCGGCGCCGATGCCGCCATCACCCAGTACTTCTACAATGCCGACGCATATTTCCAGTTTGTCGAGCAGACGCAGAAGATGGGCATCAACGTGCCGATCGTGGCCGGCATCATGCCGATCACGAACTACACGCAGCTGATGCGGTTTTCGGACATGTGCGGCGCGGAAATTCCACGCTGGGTACGCCTGAAACTGGCCAGCTTCGGCGACGACAGCGCCTCGATCAAGGCCTTTGGCCTGGACGTGGTGACGGGCTTGTGCGAACGTCTGCTGGAAGGCGGCGCGCCTGGCTTGCATTTCTATAGCATGAACCAGGCGGCGCCCACGACCGCACTGTGGCAGCGCCTGGTCAAATAAAATCCCTCAGGCTTATCGCGCCTGACCGTAAAGATCGCCCTCGGTCATGATGTGATCGAGGGCGATGTCGTATTCGCCGCTGGCAAAGGGTGCCGCCAGGCACGCATAGGCGATGCCCACCGTGCGCGGACGGGGCGTGGCCGCCAGGGTGCGGTCGTAATAGCCGCCGCCATAGCCGAGCCGGAAACGCTGTTCATTAAACCCCAGGCAGGGCACCAGCAGGGCGGCGGGCGCCGGGCACAGGCGCAATTGCGCCGGCACGGCCACGCCCATGCCATCTTTCACCATCGCTTCGCCCGGCGTCCAGGCAGAAAACGCCAGGGGCGCGTGCTTTTCCAGCACCACCGGCAAGCTTAACTGCACGCCGCGCGCGGCCAGCTGCGCATACGCGCCGTGCAAGTCCGGCTCGCCATGCAGGGGCCAGTACACGCCCAGTTCCCCGGTTTTTTCCTGCGCGCACCAGTCCAGCAGGCGCTGCGCGATGGCCGCATCCCATGCCGCGCGCGTGGCTTCGGGCAGGGCGCGCCGGGCCGCCAGCAGGGCTTTGCGCAAGCCGGCTTTTTCCTCTGGCGCAATGGGTGGCCGTGTAGCCGGATCGCATGTTATTCTAGGGTCGCTATTCATATCACCATCAAGTTAAGATTGAGAGTCGTACATTGATTTCCCCACTGAAATGGATTGCCGGCACGATGCTGTGTGTTGCATCGGCCATCTCTCCCCTGGCCGCCCTGGCCCAGGTGTCCGCCACCGCATCTTCCGCCGTACCGCCTGCGCCCGATACGCGCAGCGAGGACGATGCCTTCCTGCTGCTGCGCGACGCCGCGCGCAAGGATGACGTCGACAAGGCCGACTTTTATGCTGCACGCCTGACGAATTACCAGATTCCATCGTATGTTGACTATTATCGGCTGAAACCGCGCATCAAGCAGTTGACCGAAGCGCAATTTCGCGATTACCTGAACCGCTACAAGGGCAGCGCCATCGCCGACCGCTTCCGCAACGACTGGCTGCTGGAGCTGGGCCGCAAGCGCGACTGGGTCATCTTTGACGAGCAATATCCGCAATTCGCCTTGGACGACGATACCCAGCTCAAGTGCTATGCGCTGATGTCGCGCGCCGCCAAGGGCCAGAACGTGGCGCCGGAGGCGCGCAGCCTGCTCGTCTCGCCGCCCGGCTATGGCGAAGCGTGCGGCAGCCTGATCGCCGTGCTGGCGCAAAATGGCCAGTTCGACGCGAACGACCTGTGGGCGCAGATCCGCCTGGCGGGCCAGACGAATGCCACGGGCCCGGCGCGCCGCATCGCGCTGCTGCTGAGCGCGTCCGACGCGAAGATGGCGCAGGCCATCGACTTGCCGGCCCTGGTGCTGGCCAAGGGCGCGGGCGCCAGCCGCGCCGACCACGAGATGTACCTGGTGGCCGTCGGCCGCATGGCGAAAAGTACCCTGAAACTGGGCGTGGTGGCCTTGCAAAAAGCCAGCGCGCAGCTGACGCCGCAGGAACAGGCCATCGGCTGGGCCAACCTGGCCTTGCAGGCCTCGTATTCGCTGGCGCCGGAAGCGTTTGAATATTGGCAAAAATCGAATGGCGCGCCGCTGACCCTGGAGCAGATGCAATGGAAGGCACGCATCGCCTTGCGTGAAGGCAACTGGCCGGTGGTGAAGTCCAGCATCCAGGCCATGCCGGCCTCGCTGCGCGCGGACCCCACCTGGGTCTATTGGCTGGCACGGGCGCAGCAGGCGGAAACGCCGGGCCGCCCGAACGCGCAGGCCGATGCCCTGTACCGCACGATCAGCGATCAATCGAACTTCTATGGCTTGCTGGCCAATGAAGAGCTGGGCAATCACCTGGTCTTGCCGCCGCCGGGCCAGCCCGTCACGCCGACGGAAATCGCCGCCATGGCCGCCAATCCGGGCTTGCAGCGGGCGCTGAAATTTTTCAACATGCGCTTGCGCTTCGAAGGCACGCGCGAGTGGAACTGGGAATTGCGTTCGATGACGGACAGGCAACATCTGGCTGCCGCGGAATTTGCGCGCCAGAACAATGTGCTCGACCGCATGGTCAACACCTCGGACCGCACGCGCCTGGAAGTGGACTACACGCAACGCTATCCGACGCCGCACGACGACGTCATGCATCCTGCCACGCAAACCCTGGGCCTGGACAAGGCCTGGGTGTATGGCCTGATCCGCCAGGAATCGCGCTTCATCATGGATGCGCAGTCGCACGTGGGCGCCTCCGGCCTGATGCAGGTGATGCCGTCGACGGCCCGCTACGTGGCCAAGAAGATCGGCCTCACCGATTTCGTCACGGAAACGCTGAGCGATGTGCGCACCAATGTCTTGCTGGGTACCAATTACCTGAACATGGTGCTGGGCGGCCTCGATGGTTCGCAGGTGCTGGCCAGCGCCGCCTACAACGCCGGGCCGGGACGCCTGCGCATCTGGCGCGCCACCATGACGCGTCCGCTGGAAGGCGCCGTCTTCGCCGAAACGATCCCGTACACGGAAACGCGCGGCTACGTGAAAAACGTGATGGCCAATGCCACGTATTACGCCGCCCTGTTCGAGAAAAGCCCGCAGTCGCTGAAGGCGCGCCTGGGCACCGTGGGACCGAAAAACAGCGCCATCGCGGCGGACCTGCCGTAATTCCCTAGACTTGATCGCTACCATGCAAACGACCATCCTTGATCCCAGCCTGACGCAAGCCCTGGCCGCCGCGCGCGAGCCCGGCCTGACCCTCATCATCGGCAACAAGAACTACTCGTCCTGGTCCATGCGCCCGTGGGTGGCCATGACGGCCTTCGGCATCCCGTTCCAGGAAGTGCGCGTCTTGCTCGACCAGAAAGATACGTCGAGCAAGATCGCCGAATACTCGGCCTGCGGCCGGGTGCCGGTGCTGCTGGCCGGCGAGATGACGATCTGGGACAGCCTGGCCATCTGCGAATACCTGGCCGAACAGTTTCCGGACAAGCACCTGTGGCCGCAGGACGTGGCCGCGCGCGCCATGGCCCGCAGTGTCTGCGCGGAAATGCATTCCGGCTTCGCCGGCTTGCGCACGGCCATGTCGATGAATATCAAGGCGCAGCTGCCGGGCCGGGGCCGCACGGCCGCCGCCCAGGCCGACATCGGCCGCATCAGCGAAATCTGGGAAGAGTGCCTGTCGCGCTTTGGCCACCACCAGTTCCTGTTTGGCGACTTTTCCATCGCCGATGCGTATTTTGCCCCTGTCGTCATGCGTTTCCGCACCTATGGCGTGAGCCTGGCGCCGGCCCTGAATGCGTACTGCCAGCGCGTGCAGGCGCACCCGGCCGTGGCCCGCTGGATCACGGAAGCGCTGGCGGAGACGGAAGTGGCTGCCAAGCACGATGCGGAATTACCTGATTAAGAAAAGAGCAACATGAAGATTTACACGGTCGGTGGCGCGGTGCGCGACCAACTGCTGGGCTTGCCCGTGAAAGACCACGACCACGTGGTCGTCGGCGCCACGCCGGACGACATGCTGCGCCAGGGCTTCTGCCCCGTCGGCAAGGATTTCCCCGTGTTTTTGCACCCGAAGACGCAGGAAGAATATGCCTTGGCCCGCACGGAGCGCAAGACGGCTCCCGGCTATCGGGGCTTTGTCTTCCACACGGCGCCTGACGTCACCCTGGAAGAAGACCTGGTACGCCGCGATCTCACCATCAACGCCATCGCCCGGGCCGAGGACGGGACGCTGACGGACCCGTTCGGCGGCATCGCGGATATCCGCAATAAAGTGTTCCGCCACGTTTCCGACGCGTTTGGCGAAGACCCCGTGCGCATCCTGCGCCTGGCCCGCTTTGCCGCCCGCTTCCCTGGCTTCACGGTGGCGCCCGCTACCATGGCACTCATGCGCCGGATGGTGTCGGACGGCGAAGTCGACGCCCTGGTGGCCGAGCGCGTGTGGCAGGAAGTGGCGAAAGGCTTGCTGGAGGCGCGTCCGTCGCGCATGCTGGCGGTGCTGCAGGAGTGCGGCGCCCTGGCGCGCATTGTGCCCGAATTGATCGTCAATGCACATTTGCTGCGGGCGGTCGACCATGCCGCCAGCGCCGGCCACGACCTGTGCGTGCGCTTTGCCGTGCTGATGCTGGCCGTGCCGCCGGCGCAGATCGCTGCGCTCAGCGAGCGCCTGCGCGTGCCCAACGATTGCCGCGAGCTGGCCGTGATGGCGGCGCGCGAGCAGGCGGCGGTCGCCGGCGCGCTGGCGCTGAGCGCCGAAGAACTGGTGGGCTTGTGCGAACGCTGCGACGGCCTGCGCAAGCCGCAGCGCTTCGTGCAGATGCTGCAGGCCATCGAATGCGATGCGCACGTGCGGGAAAAGCGTGCATTTCCCCAGTCCGCCTGGCTGCAAGCCATGCTGGCGGCCGTGCGCGGCGTGGATGCGGGCGCGCTGGCGCAAGCTTGCGCACAGGAACCGAAGCGCATTCCAGCCGTTATCCATGAGGCGCGGGTCGAGGCCGTCACGAACGCGATCAGCGGCATGGAACTGCCATGACCTTGCCCAAATTGTTCCAGAACCCGTTCCGCCGCTGGCTCAGCCGTAGCGGTGGCGGGCGGCCGACCGTGCTGGTCAAGCAGCTGCATGAGCGCGACCGGCGCCGCATGATGAAGCATTTCCTGACCCTGGAAAAGAGCGACCGGCTGCTGCGCTTTGGCAGCGCCTTGCCCGATGAACTGGTGGCGCAGTACGTGCAGAAGATGGATTTTTCGCGCGACATGGTCTACGGCGTCTACAGCAGCACCTTCAAGCTGGTGGGCGTGGGGCACCTGGCATTCGCGCCGAAGGACAAGGCGCCGGCGAAGCACGTGGTGACGGACAAGGAGCAGGTGGCGGAGTTTGGCGTGTCGGTATCGAAATCCATGCGCGGCATGGGCGTGGGCTCGAAACTGTTCGAGCGGGCGGCGATTCACTGCCGCAACAATGATGTCGATACCCTGTACATGCATTGCCTGTCGTCCAACAAGACGATGATGCATATCGCCAAGAAGGCGGGCATGGAAATCCAGCGCGACTACGGCGAAGCCGATGCCTATTTGAAATTATTGCCGCCGAATCCATCCAGCATGCTGCAGGAAGCCGTGCAGGAGCAGTTCGCCATGTTCGACTATACCTTCAAGGCGAACGCGCGCGCCGCCAGCAAGCTGTTGCAGCGCTTGCCAGGGCGCAAGAAGCCAGGGGCCGAGTAGGCTGGCTACACCAGCGGCAGGGCCGTCGTATCCTTGATGCGCTGCAGCGCAAAGCTCGATTTCACGTCCAGCACGGCGGGGTGGCGCAGCAGGGTGGCCATCATGAAGCGCGAAAAGTGCTCCATGTCTTCCACATGCACGCGCAGCAGATAATCCATTTCGCCCGTCATCGCATAGCAGGCCACCACTTCCGGCCATTGCGCCACGGCCACGGCGAAGTCGGCGCGCGGCGAGGTATTCGTCACCAGGTTGGGCGCCAGCACCCGCGCCGTGCTGTGGGCCGTGGCGTCGCTGTGCTTTTCCAGGCGCACGTTGACGTAGGCCAGCAAGCCCAGGCCGATCTTTTCCGGGTCCAGCAGGGCCACGTACTGGCGGATCACGCCCGCTTCTTCCAGCCGTTTGACGCGGCGCAAGCATGGCGACGGCGACAGGCTGACTTGCTCGGCCACGTCCTGATTTGACAGGCGGCCATCGGCCTGCAGGACGGCCAGGATCTTGCGGTCCGTTTTATCCAGCGTAATTTTGCTCATGCTTCCTCCGGAGGGTCTTGTTTCACGCAATATTATTGCGCAAATCATGATTGTTCGGGAGATCTTTGGCATTTAATGCCCGTGACCCGCGCCTATACTGTGCGCTACTTCTTGGAGGAGACATCATGCAATTTCAGCCTTGGGATAACCCGATGGGTACCGATGGTTTCGAGTTCGTCGAGTATGCAGCACCAGACCCAAAAGCATTGGGCAAGCTGTTCGAGAACATGGGATTCACGGCCATCGCGCGCCACCGCCACAAGGATGTGACCCTGTACCGCCAGGGCGACATCAATTTCATCATCAACGCCGAACAGGATTCGTTCGCGCAGCGTTTTGCCCGCCATCATGGCCCGTCCGTGTGCGCCATCGCCATCCGCGTCGACGACGCGGCCTTCGTCTACCGCCGCGCGCTGGAACTGGGCGCCTGGGGCTTCGACAATAAAACGGGTCCGATGGAACTGAATATCCCCGCCATCAAGGGCGTGGGCGATTCCCTGCTGTACTTCGTCGACCGCTGGCGCGGCAAGGGCGCGGACAAGCCGGACGCGGCCGCACCGGGCGGCATCGGCGACATCAGCATCTATGACGTCGATTTCGTCGCCATTCCCGGCGCCGTCGCCAACCCGGTCGGCCATGGCCTGACCTACATCGACCACCTGACGCACAATGTGCACCGTGGCCGCATGAAGGAATGGGCGACGTTCTATGAAAGCCTGTTCAACTTCCGCGAAGTGCGCTATTTCGACATCGAAGGCAAGCTGACGGGCCTCAAATCCAAGGCCATGACTTCGCCTTGCGGCAAGATCCGCATCCCCATCAACGAATCGTCGGACGACAAGTCGCAGATCGCCGAATACCTGGACCAGTACCATGGCGAAGGCATCCAGCACATCGCCCTGGGCACGGACAATATCTACGCTTCCGTGCAAGGCATGCGCGATACGGGTATCGATTTCCAGGACACGATTGAAACGTACTATGAGCTGGTCAACCGCCGCCTGCCGAACCACGGCGAGCAGCTGGAAGAACTGCGCCGCCTGCGCATCCTGATCGATGGCCACAGCACGGAAAACGAACGCGAACTGCTGCTGCAAATCTTCACGCAGACGGTGATCGGCCCGATCTTCTTCGAGATCATCCAGCGCAAGGGCGACCAGGGCTTCGGCGAAGGCAACTTCCGCGCCCTGTTTGAATCGATCGAGCTGGACCAGATCAAGCGCGGCGTGCTGAAAGATACGAACGCGGCGTAAGACGACTCATGCCCGGGGATGTCGGATTACGCGGCGCTAATCCGACCTACAGCTGGGGCCAGTAATGTAGGTCGGGTTAGCCAGAATGGCGTAACCCGACATGCCCGCAAAAAGAAGCACTAAAAAGCCGCAAAAAGGCAAGAACACGGGAGTGCAGTGCAGCAAAGAACTGCGCGCATTCCTGTGGTAGTCTACGACAAACAAGTCATTTTTCCGCACCGGCATTGCCCACAAGGCGCGGCCGGTACGTGTGAGTTCAACCGACTTTGCACGCGTAGCACCGAGAATAATGGAGACAAGTAATGAATGCACCAATCAAGGGCTCGAGTCTTGAGCCGGGCGCGCACGCGTCTGAAATTTCCCTGAACGACAAATACACCCTGGAGCGTGGCCGCGCCTTCATGACGGGCACCCAGGCGCTGATTCGCCTGCCCATGCTGCAGCGCGAGCGCGACTTGAAAGCGGGCCTGAACACGGCCGGCTACATCACCGGCTACCGCGGTTCGCCCGTGACCTCCGTCGACATGACGGCGATCAAGGCGAAAAAATACCTCGATGAACACCACGTCAAATTCCACCCTGGCCTGAATGAAGACCTGGCCGCCACGGCCGTCTGGGGCACGCAGCAAACCAATCTGTTCGAAGACGCCAAATATGACGGCGTGTTCGGCATGTGGTACGGCAAGGGCCCCGGCGTCGACCGCTGCGGCGACGTTTTTAAACACGCGAATAACGCCGGCTCCGCCAAGCATGGCGGCGTGCTGGTGCTGGCCGGCGACGACCATGCGGCGAAATCCTCGTCCACGGCGCACCAGTCCGACCATATCCTGAACGCCTGCGGCATCCCCGTGCTGTATCCGTCGTCGGTGCAGGAATACATCGACTACGGCCTGCATGCCTGGGCCATGAGCCGCTACACGGGCCTGTGGGTATCGATGAAATGCGTGACCGACATCATCGAGTCGGGCGCCGCCGTCGACTTCGATCCTGACCGCGTGCAGATCACCCTGCCCACCGACTTCGAGATGCCGGCCGGCGGCCTGAACATCCGCTGGCCCGACACGGTGCTGGAGCAGGAAGTGCGCATGAACAGCTACAAGTGGTATGCGGCGCTGGCGTATGCGCGTGCCAACAAGCTCAATAAAATCATCTGGGACAGCCCGAAGGCGCGCATCGGCATCATCACGGCCGGCAAGTCCTATCTCGACACGCGCCAGGCGCTGGCCGACCTGGGCATCGACGAGCAGACGGCGTCCGACATCGGCATCCGCCTGTACAAGATCGGCATGACCTGGCCGCTGGAAGCGGACGGCGTGCACGAATTCGCCAAGGGCCTCGACGAAATCCTCGTGGTGGAAGAAAAGCGGCAAATCCTCGAATACGCGCTGAAGGAAGAACTGTACAACCTGAAGGACGGCGAGCGTCCGCGCGTGGTCGGCAAGTTCGACGACACGGGCGAGTGGAGCAACCAGAAGGGCACGGGCCATGGCGACTGGCTGCTGCCGGCCACCTATGAACTCAATCCGGCCATGATCGCGCGGGCGATTGCCAGCCGCATTTCGCGCTACTACGCGGGCCACCCCGTCGAGCAGCGCGTGAAGGAACGCATCGCCTACCTGGAAGCGAAGGAAAACGTCCTCAAGGCGATCAGCGTGAAGCCGGATCCGCAAAAGGACCGCACGCCGTTCTTCTGTTCCGGCTGCCCGCACAACAGCTCGACGAAGGTGCCGGAAGGCTCGCGCGCGCTGGCCGGCATCGGCTGCCACTACATGGTGCTGTGGATGGACCGCGAAACGTCGACGTTTACCCATATGGGCGCCGAAGGCGTCACCTGGGTAGGGCAGGCGCCGTTCACGAATGAAAAGCACGTGTTTACCAATCTCGGCGACGGCACGTATTTCCACTCGGGCATCCTGGCCATCCGCGCCGCCGTCTCGGCCAAGGTGAACATCACCTACAAGATCCTGTTCAACGATGCGGTGGCCATGACGGGCGGCCAGGAATTCGACGGCCCGCTATCGCCGGCCATCATTTCGCGCCAGATCGCCGCCGAAGGCGTCGGCCCCATCATCGTCGTCACCGACGAACCGGAAAAATATCCGTCCGATTACGCCTGGGCGGAAGGCGTCACCGTGCGCCACCGTTCGGAACTGATGGACGTGCAGCGCGAACTGCGCGACATGCCGGGCGTGTCGGCCATGATCTATGACCAGACCTGTGCCTCGGAAAAACGCCGCCGCCGGAAACGCAATGAATACCCGGACCCGGCCAAGCGCGCCGTCATCAACGAAGCCGTCTGCGAAGGCTGCGGCGACTGCTCCGTGCAATCGAACTGCCTGTCGGTGGAACCGCTGGAAACGGAACTGGGGCGCAAGCGCCAGATCAACCAGTCGTCCTGCAACAAGGATTTCTCGTGCACCACGGGTTTCTGCCCCAGCTTCGTCACGGTGGAAGGCGGCGGCCTGAAGAAGCCGAAGAAGGCGGCCAGCGCCGACAAGGACGCGCCGGCAGTGCCGGCCTTGCCGACACCGCAGATTCCTTCGACGGCCGAGCCGTTCGGCATCCTGGTCACGGGCATCGGCGGCACGGGCGTCGTCACGGTCGGCCAGATCCTGGCCATGGCGGCCCACGTGGAAGGCAAGGGCTGTTCCGTGCTGGACATGAGCGGCCTGGCACAGAAGGGCGGCCCCGTGATGTCGCACGTGCGCCTGGCGGACCGCCAGGAAGACATCCACTCGACGCGTGTCGGCACCGGTGCTGCTGATCTGGTGATCGGCTGCGATCTGATCGTCACGGCCAGCCGCGACGCCCTGTCGCGCATGGGAGAAGGCCGTAGCTGGGCCATGATCAACTCGACCAGTTCGTCGACGGCGGCGTTCGTCAAAAACCCGGACTGGCAATTCCCCGGCGTCGGCGCGCGCCTGGAAATCGAAAAGGCCTGCGGCGCGGACCACGTGGACTTCATCGACGCGGGGCAGATCGCCACGGCGCTGATGGGCGACTCGATCGCGACGAACATGTTCATGCTGGGCTACGCCTGGCAAAAGGGCAAGGTGCCCCTGAGCGAAGCGGCCATCATGAAGGCCATCGACTTGAACAACGTCTCGGTGGCGTTCAACAAGGCCGCCTTCAACTGGGGCCGCGCCGGCGCCCATGACGCGGCCAGCCTGGTGCGCATGACGACACCGGCGAAAGTGGTGGAATTCAAGCGCATCGAAACGCTGGACGACCTGATCGAAAAGCGCGTGGCCCTGCTGACGGCCTACCAGGACCGCGCCTATGCGCAGCAATACCTGGACTTCGTCGGCCAGGTACGCGCCGCCGAAAGCGCCCTGAATGGCCCGCACCTGCGCCTGACGGAAGCCGTGGCCCGCTACTTCTACAAGCTCATGGCCTACAAGGACGAGTACGAAGTGGCGCGCTTGTACACGGACGGCGCCTTCCAGGCGAAGATCGCATCCATGTTCGAGGGCGACATCAAGCTCAAGTTCCACCTGGCGCCGCCGATCATGGCGAAAACCGACGCCCAGGGCCACCTGGTCAAAAAGGAATTCGGCCCGTGGATGATGAAGGCATTCGGCGTGCTGGCCAAAATGAAAGGCTTGCGCGGCACGGCCTTCGATGTGTTCGGCCGTACGGCCGAGCGCAAGATGGAGCGCGCGCTGATACTGGAATACCGCGCGACGGTGGGCGGCCTGCTGCCGAAACTGACGACGGCCAAGCTGGCGCAAGCCGTGGCCATTGCCAGCATCCCGGAAGATATCCGCGGCTACGGCCACGTGAAGGAGCGTCACTGGAAGGCGGCGAAGGAGAAGGAAGCCAGTCTGCTGACGGCTTTCAACGCGCCGACGCCGTTGCCGCCAGTCGTGGCTGCGCCGGTGGCGGCGACCGTGGCCTGATGGGCGCGGTAGTGGCATGAGTTAAACCAATGGCGCCTGCGGGCGCCATTTTTTTGTATCAAATAAAACAACGCCCATTTGTAAAACGCATTATAATTTTTCGATAATTTCTTTTTGGAAAGTTTTTCATGCATGCCCTGCGCCTCTCATCCCTGGCCGTTGCGCCACTAGTCCTGTTGCTGAGTGCCTGCGGTGGCGGCGGAGGCGGCGATAGCGCCGCAGTCGTCCCGCCCGTGACCTCGACAGGGCCAAGCGCCCTGGTGGCGTCGTCCACGGTGGCGAACCGCTGCGAGAAGCCGCGCACTGGCAGCAGCGCGGACCGGCAGGGCAGCCTGCTCGATGAACTGACGTGGGTGCGCAGCTGGATCGATGAAAGCTATCTGTGGTACCGCGAAGTGCCGACGACCTACCAGGCGCAGAGCTTTGCCACGCCCGTCGCCTATTTCGATGTGCTGAAAACAACGGCCACCACGGCGTCCGGCAAGCCCAAGGACCAGTTCCATTTCACGTATACGACGGCGGAGTGGGAGGCGTCGCAGAACGGCGTCGAACTGGGCTATGGCCTGCTGCTGGCCGTGGCGCAGGCCACGCCGCCGCGCAAGGCCGTGATCACGATCGTCGAGCCAGGTTCGCCGGCGGCGCTGGCGGGCCTGCAGCGTGGCGACGTGCTGCAAACGGTCGACGGCGTCGATTTCGTCAATGCGCCGGACGCCGCCAGCGTGGCCATCCTCAACGCGGGCCTGTCCCCGAAAGCGCAAGCCTCGCACACGCTGGCCTTCAGCCGCGGCGGGACGGTGCTCAATGCCACGCTGCAGGCCATCGAGGTCAGCACGAGCGCCGTGCAAAACGAGCGCATCATCAATACGCCCACGGGCAAAGTCGGCTACCTGACCTTCAACACGCACAACAACGTGGCCGAACGCCAGCTGATCGAGACCATGCGCCGCTTTCAGGCGGCCGGCATCAGCGACCTGGTGCTTGATGTGCGCTACAACGGCGGCGGCTATCTGGATGTCGCCAGCGAGCTGGCCTACATGATTGCCGGCCCGCAGGCGACGGCGGGCAAGGTCTTCGAACAGGTGCTGGCCAATGACAAGACCAGGCGCGAAGCGCCATTGCCGTTCCATGCGCAGAGCCAGGGCTTTGCCGGGCCGAATCCCATCGCCAAGGGCACGGCCTTGCCTTCCCTGGGTCTGAAACGCGTCACCTTGCTTACCACGGGCAATACCTGCTCGGCCAGCGAATCGATTATCAACGGCCTGCGCGGCGTGGATATCGAGGTCAACCTGATCGGCGGCACGACGTGCGGCAAGCCCTATGGCTTCTATCCCCAGCCGAACTGCGGCACCACGTATTTTGCCGTGCAATTCCAGGGCGTCAACGCCAAGGGCTTCGGCGACTACGCCGATGGCATGGCGCCGACGTGCGGCGTGGCGGATGATTATGAGCATCAGCTGGGCGATGCAGCCGAGGGCATGCTGGCGGCGGCCCTGCGCTACCGCAGCACGGCCAGCTGTGCCCCGGCGACGGGCGCGTCCAGGCTGTTGAGCCGGGTGGAAAGCGTGGAAGACACGGCCCTGCGCGTGCTGCGCCCGCAATACAAGGAAATTTCCATAAGGAAACCGTAACCGGGGGCTTTCTTCCCTTGATCGCGCCGGGAGCGGCGCGATTTTCCTCCCTGAAATATTTCCATATAACAATTTTGATATATGGAAAGACGAATCCATTCGTTCTGTAATTGCTTTCATTTTGATATCTTTTGGATTTTCTCCCACCTTGAGAAGCGCAAAGATGCCTAGACAATTCAAGTTAACCCCGCTCAGCGTCGCCATCCTGACCATCCTGGGTGGCGCCGCCAGCCAGGCACAGGCACAAAATGCCGCGCCCGCCGCCGATACCCAGCCGGAAGCCAGTGCGCACGCCGTCGTCGTGACCGGTTCGCGGATTCCCCGCGCCAGCCTGGAAGGCCCGTCGCCCGTCACCATCCTGACCGGCGATGAAATCACCAAGCAGGGCTATAAGAACGTGTATGACGCGCTGAGCAACCAGGTGCAGAACAGCGGTTTTACGCAGGGCGAAGACTTCGGCAATACCTTCACGCCATCGGCCAACACCATCAGCCTGCGCGGCCTGGGTCCGAACCACACCCTGATCCTGCTCAATGGCCGCCGCCTGGCCGATTTCCCCGTCGCCTATGAAGGCACGGTGAACTTCACCAACCTGGCGAATATCCCGTCGAGCATTGTCGACCGCATCGAAATTCTCAACGGCGGCGCCTCGGCCATCTATGGCTCGGACGCGATCGCCGGCGTGATCAACGTGATCCTGAAAAAGCAGACGGAAGGCTTTGACATCAACGTCAAGGCAGGCACCACCACGCGCGGCGGCGGCGGCAACCAGCGCGTGCAGCTGACGGGCGGCGGCAATTTCGACAAGCTGCATACCCTGTTCAGCGTGGAGCTGAGCCAGCGCGATCCGCTGTCGAGCCTGGAGCGTGACTTCATGTCCACGCGCTCGGGCACGCCGACGAACATTGCCTCGCGCCGCGTGGTGCAGGCGGGCACGTCCGGCACCTACCAGGACCTGGGCGACACCTGCAGCCAGTTCGGCGACCTGTTTGGCGGCAGCGTCGTGAAGTACCAGGCGAAGAACGGCAGCTATTGCGCCAGCCCGAAGGTGGGGCCGACCTACTGGACCACGCAGACCAAGAACCGCAGCCAGAACGTGTTCGGCAGCGCCAACTACGAGCTGTCGCCGGAAACGACGCTGTTCGCCGATTTCCTGATCGGCAAGAACGCCACGGAAAACAATACGCGCGGCCCCACCTGGACCTCTGCGTCGACGGGCAACAGCTATTTCAAGAACCAGAACACGGGCAATTACGAGGCATGGACGCGCTACATCTCGCCCGAGGAAATGGGCGGCGTATCGCGCTACAACCGCAAGTGGGACGACCTGGCCACGGCCATCTCGCTGGGCGCCAAGGGCCGTATTCCCGGCACGGCATCGTGGCAGTATGAAGCCAACTACAATGCCTCGCTGTACAAGAGCGAAAGCCACACGCCGCGCGCGCTGGCCAATATCGACAGCTTCTTCCTGGGACCGAAACTGGGCACGGACGCAAGCGGCGTCGCCATCTATGCCCCCGATCCCGCGCGCCTGTCGCGCCGCCTGACCGCCGCCGAGTTCGACAGCATCACGGGCAATTCCGACAGCGACGACAAGGCCTGGACGAATACCCTGAGCCTGGCCACCAACGGCGACCTGTTCCAGCTGCCGGCCGGCGTGGCGAAGATCGCCACCATCGCCGAAGTGGGCAAGCAGGGTTTCAGCAACGTGCCCGATGCGCGCCTCAACGAGGGCTACTTCAACGTCGCCACCAAGTCCGACATCACGGCCGGCACGCGCACCCGCTACGCGCTGGGCGCCGAAGTCAACCTGCCGCTGCACGACAAGCTGACGGGCACCCTGGCCGGACGCTATGACCGCTACAATTTTGCCGGCCGCAGCGACGGCAAATTCACCTACAACGGCGGCCTGGAACTGCGTCCGACGCGCGAACTGCTGTTCCGCGCCAATTACGCCACCAGCTTCCGCGCGCCGGACATGAACTACATCTACAAGGCGCGCGGCACGGGCTATTATTCGAGCACCACCGACTACTACCGTTGCGGCGCCGCCGGACAGGCCATCGAGGATTGCGACTACGCGAACAAATCGCCGGGCGCCGACTATGTGCAGAACGGCAGCAAGGATCTGCAGTCGGAGAAGGGCAAGTCGTTTGGCGTGGGTGCCGTCTGGTCGCCAAGTGCCAGCTTCGACGTCTCGGTCGACTACTGGAACATCAAGATCGACGACCTGGTGACCAACCTGAGCGCCGACAAGATCCTGCGCGACGAAGCCGATTGCCGCCTGGGCAAGACCGACATCAATTCGCCGACCTGCGTCGATACCCTGAACCGCGTCGAGCGCTTCGCCGCCAATGCGCTGAACCGCGCCGGAGAGATCAAGACCATCACCGTCAACCCGATCAACGCGGCAAAGCAAAGCACCAGCGGCGTCGATATCAGCCTGAAGTACCTGCTGCGCACGACGGACTACGGCCGCTTCGCCTTCAAGGCCAACTACGCCAAGGTGCTGAGCAAGAAATCGCAGCAGTTCGCGGGCGATGAGGAGATCGACGAGCTGAAGGACCTGAGCAGCACGGACTGGCCGGACAAACTGAACCTGAGCGTCAACTGGAGCGCAGGCGACTGGTCGAACACCTTGCTGGTGACCCGCTACGGCAAGATCCCGAACGCTGCCGGCACGGCGTATTTGACGCCAACGGCGCTGGCCAACATCAGCACCGTGTACCGCATCAATGACCGCGCCACCCTGTCGCTGATCATCAACAACGTCCTCGATACGGTCAAGCGCGACAACAGCGGCGGCTGGCCGTACTACCCGGTGGGTAACTACAGCCCGCAAGGCCGTCAGGGCTGGGTCGAATTCAACTACCATTTCGGCAGCTGATCTCACCCAGGAGCCAACCTGAAACCTGGGGTCGGACCCGCCGGGACTCGGCGTCCCCGTCTGACCCCGGCATTGAAGATGCTGGGGCATAGCCTCCCAAGCCGGGATCGCACACGCTGCTTTCCCGGCTTTTTATTTGTCCTCCCGCTCGATACTCCCCCTATAATTGCCCGCTTGTCCTCTCTCGATGGAGCCTGTCCCATGCTACGCCACGCCCTGCTGTCCGCCGCCTTGTTGTCCGCCTTTGCCTTGCCTGCCTACGCCGCTTCGCCGCTGACCACGGTGGCCGAGCGCTCGGGCTTTTTGCAGACGGGGCGCTACGCGGAAGTGGAAACCCTGTGCCGGCAGTTCCAGGCCCGCTATCCGAAGCAGGTGCGCTGCGTGGAATTTGGCCGCACGCCGGAAAACCGTCCCATGCTGGCGCTGGCCGTGACGAACACGGGCGCGCTGACGCCGGCCGAGGCGGCGCGCCGCAAGCTGCCCGTGCTGCTGGTGCAGGGCGGCATCCATGCCGGTGAAATCGATGGCAAGGATGCCGGGTTCCTGGCGCTGCGCGAAGTCCTGGAAGGCAAGGCGGCGCCCGGCGCGCTGGACCAGCAGGTACTCTTGTTCGTGCCCGTGTTTAACGTCGACGGCCACGAGCGCTTCGGCCAGTGGAACCGGCCGAACCAGCGCGGCCCCGTGGAAATGGGCTGGCGCAGCACGGCGCAAAACTACAATCTGAACCGCGACTACGTGAAGGCCGATGCGCCCGAGATGCAGCACATGCTGGCGCTGGTCAATGCCTGGGACCCGCTGGCGTATGTCGACCTGCACGTCACCGATGGCGCGCAGTTCGAGCCGGACATCTCGATCCAGGTCGAACCCGTGCATGCGGGCGATCCTGCCTTGCGCGCGGCCGGCACGGCCCTGCGCGACAACGTGCTGGCCGACCTGGCCAGGCAGGGCTCCGACCCGAAACCGTTCTATATCTCGTTCGCCGAGGAAGACAATCCGCAATCGGGGTTTGTCGACTCGGCGCCGAATCCGCGTTTTTCGCACGGCTATTTCCTGCTGCGCAACCGCTTCGGCATGCTGGTGGAAACCCACTCGTGGAAGGATTATCCGACCCGCGTGCGCATCACGCGCAACACCATCGTTTCCCTGCTGTCGCAAGTGGCCCAGCATGGCGCGCAGTGGCGGCAAGCGGCGCTGGAAGCGGACAGTCGCGCGGCGCAGCTGGCCGGCAGCACCTTGCCGCTCACCTACAAGACGACGCAGAAGAGCCACCTGATCGCGTTTCGCGGCTACGCCTACACGCGCACCCCGTCCGACATTTCCGGCGCGCTGATGACGCGCTACGATGAAAACACGCCGCAGCTGTGGACGGTGCCCCTGCGCGACGAGATCGTGCCCGACCTGCAGCAGGCCGCGCCGAAGGCCGGCTACCTGGTGCCGGCCGCGCAGGCGCCGATGGTGGCGGCCAAGCTGCGCCAGCATGGCGTCGCTTACCAGGTGCTGGCCACGGCCTGGGGCCGGCAGCCGGTGCAGGCCTTCCGCGCCACGCAGGTGACATTCGGCGCGCAGTCGTTCGAGGGCCGCCAGACGGCGGCCGTGCAGGGCGAATGGCGGGACGAGGCGCGCGTGATCGGCGCCGGCGACCTGTACGTGCCCGTCGGCCAGGCCAAGGCGCGCCTGGTGGTGGCCCTGCTCGAGCCGCGCGCGCCCGATTCGCTGCTGGCTTGGGGCAGTTTCAACACGGCCTTCGAGCGCAAGGAATACATGGAAGACTATGTGGCCGAAGACGTGGCGCGCGCCCAGCTGGCGGCCGATCCGGCGCTGGCGGCGCAGTTCCACGCCCGCCTGGCCAGCGATCCCGCCTTTGCCAAAAGCCCGCAGGCGCGCCTGGAATTCTTTGCCCGCCGCCACAGTTCGTGGGACGAGCGCCTGAACCTGTATCCGGTATGGCGCACGGACGTGGCGCCCGGCGCCACCGCGCAGTCCGCCCGATAAGCGACACTTCGCGGCCCGGGGCAAACCCGGGCCGCGCATTTCAGGCATGATGACGTTTCATCCACATCTTTGCCCGGAAACCGCATGGAACACCACAGCTTTCTCATCAACATACTGTTTTACCTGGTGGCTGCCATCATCATGGTGCCGCTGGCCAAGCGCCTGGGCATGGGCGCCGTGCTGGGTTATCTGGTGGCGGGCGTCGTCATCGGGCCGTGGGGCATGGGCCTGATCAAGAATGTCGAAGTGATCCTCAGCTTCTCGGAATTCGGCGTCGTGCTGCTGCTGTTCCTGATCGGCCTGGAGCTGGAACCGAAGCGCTTGTGGCTGTTGCGCCGGCCCATCTTTGGCTGGGGCGGGGCGCAGGTGGCCGTCGTCAGCGCGGGACTGTGCGCCGTGGCCATGGCTTTCGGCGTGGACTGGCGCACGGCGCTGGTGGGCGGCCTGGGCCTGTCGCTGTCGTCGACGGCCATCGTGCTGGCCACCCTGGGCGAACGCAAGCTGATGAGCACGCCGGCCGGTTCCGCCGGCTTTTCCATCCTGCTGTTCCAGGATATCGCCGCCATTCCCATGATCGCGCTGGTGCCGCTGCTGGGAGGACTGGTCACGCATGGGGGCGAGCCGGGCTGGCTGCGCGTGGCCAAGCTGGCCGCCGTGCTGGCCGCCCTGGTGATCGGCGGGCGCTTCCTCGTCAATCCCATCCTGCGCTTCATCGCCAAGACGGACTTGCGTGAAATCTTCACGGCCTTTGCCCTGCTGCTGGTGATCGCCATCTGCGTGCTGATGGAATCGGTGGGCTTGTCGATGGCGCTGGGGACGTTTGTCGCCGGCGTGCTGCTGGCCGATTCCGAATACCGCCATGAGCTTATTTCCGACCTGGAGCCCTTCAAGGGCCTGCTGCTGGGCCTGTTCTTCATGGCCGTCGGCATGTCCGTCGATTTCGGCGTGCTGCGCGCCCAGCCGATGCTGATCCTGGCCCTCGTGGCGGGGCTGCTGGCGGTGAAGATCGCCTTGCTGTACGTGCTGTCGAAGTTCTTCGACATTCCCCGCGGCCAGCAGCTGTTCTTCGCGCTGCTGCTGTCGCAGGGCGGCGAATTCGCCTTCGTCGTGTTTGCCGCCGCCGTGGCCGCGCACGTCTTTGCGCCTGAAACGGGGGCCTTGCTGGTGGTGGTGGTGACGGTGTCGATGGTGGCCACGCCCTTGCTGCTGCTGTTGCACGACAAATTCGTCGCGCCGCGCCTGCAAAGCGACAAGAAGCGCCGCCCGGACGACCAGATCGAGGCGCAGGACAATCCCATCGTCATCGCCGGCTTTGGCCGTTTCGGCCAGATCATCGGCCGCCTGCTGGCCGCCAACAAGATCGGCGTGACGGTGCTGGACCACGACCCGGACCAGATCGACCTGCTGCGCAAGTTCGGTTTTAAAGTGTTTTATGGCGATGCCACGCGCGTGGATCTGCTGGTGGCGGCCGGCATCGAAAAGGCCAGGGCCCTGGTGATCGCCATCGACAATGTGGACGACAGCCTGGCCCTGGTCGACGCCGTGCGCCTGCGCCTGCCGCAGCTGACGATCCTGGCGCGCGCGCGCAACGTCACGCATTACTATGAATTGATGAAGCGGGGGGTGACCTTGATCGAGCGCGAGACGTTTGCGGCGGCCCTGCTGCTGGGCGAGCAGACCTTGCGCCAGGTGGGGTTCAGCGAGGAGCGGGCGCAGCGCGCGGCCGGCATCTTTGGCCGGCATAACCTCAAGACTTTGCTGGAAGTGGCGCCGCACTTCCAGGACCAGCAAAAAGTCATGTCCCTCACGCGCCAGGCGCGCGAGGAACTGGAAGACATGTTCGAGAGCGACGCGGCCGCGTTTGCGGCGGCGGAAGTGGAAAACGGTAGGTCGGATTAGCAGCAAGGCCGCGTAATCCGACACATTGTTGGCGTTGGTGGAAGCGTCGGCTTGCGCGCTGTGCGCCAAGCCGACCTACGCCTGCCCCGGCATTATTTCCCCTGCTTCGCTTCGATCGCCTCGATCTGGTCCATGATGCCGTTCATGCGCGCCACCAGCGCCTGGTACGGTTTCGGCGTGGCCAGATCGACGCCGGCCGCCTTCACCAGCTCATACGGATACGCGGAGCCGCCGGAGCCGAGCATCTTCAGGTAGGCGGCCAGGGCGCCCGGTTCCTTGTCGAGGATGCGCTGCGAGAAATCCTGCGCCGCGGCGATCGAGGTGGCGTACTGGAACACATAGAAGCCGTGGTAGAAGTGCGGCACGTAGGCCCATTCCAGCGCGTAGGCGGGGTCGATGGTCATGACGCCCTGCGCTTCGCCGTGGTAGCGCTTGAGGATGCCGGCGTAGATGGCCGTGATCTCCTCGCCCGTCAGCGACTCGCCCTTGTCCACCTTGCCGTGGATGGCGGCCTCGAATTCGGCGAACATGGACTGGCGGAAGAAGGTGCCGCGCAGGTTTTCCAGCGCCGCGCCCAGGTACAGCAGGCGCTCGTCGTCATCCTTGGCCTGTTTCAGGCGCGCGTCGAGCAGCAGCGCTTCGTTGGTGGTCGAGGCAATCTCCGCGACAAAGATGCTGTACGGCGCATAGATCGACGGCTGCGCCTTGTTGGCCAGCACCGAATGCATGGCGTGGCCCCATTCGTGCGTCAGGGTGCTGACGGCTTCGTAGTTGTCCGTGTAGTTGAGCAGCACGAACGGGTGCACGTCATATGCGTCGCCATTCATGTAGGCGCCCGCCACCTTGCGCGGCCGCGGATACACATCCATCCAGCGCGCGTTGACGGCGGACGTCAGCGCGCTCACATAGTCGGGACCCAGCGGCGCGACGGAATCGAGCATCATCTGCTTGCCGTCGGCCAGCGGGAAAGTGCGGTCGCTTTTCAGCAGCGGCGCATACACGTCGTAATACGCCAGGTCCTTGACGCCCAGCATGCGCGCGCGCAGCTTGAAGTAGCGGTGCAGGGTGGGCAGGTTGGCATTCGTCTGCGCGATCAGGGTCTGGTAGACGGCCGGCGGCAGGTTGTCGGCATCCAGCGCGGCGCTTTGCGAATCGGCATAGTGGCGCACTTTCGCATACGCGGCATCCGTCTTCAGCTGGCCGTACAGGGTTTCGCCAAAGGTGCGCTCGTAATCCTTCCACTTGCCGAAGAAGGCGTCGAATACCAGCTTGCGGTCGGCGCGGTTGTCGTCGCCCCGGTATTTCGTGTAGGCCGCCTGGTCCAGGCGCACTTCCTTGCCATCCGCCAGTTTCACGGTGGGCCACGGGATTTCCGCATTGGCCAGGGTGCGGTAAACGCTGGCGGCCGAGCCCGTCGCCAGGCCGAATTGCGCCACCAGCTGTTCGCCGGCGGCGTCGAGCGTGTGCGGCGCGCTGCGCAGCATGTTGCTCAGCTGGAAGCGGTACAGCTGCAAGCCCTTGTCTTTCGCCAGCATGGCGTCGATGCGCTTGGCGCCCAGGGCGAGGATTTCCGGCTGCAGGAACGTGGTGGCCTGGTTGAACTCATTGCCCAGCAGCGCGGCGCGCTGGTTCAGCTGGTTGCCCTTGCTGTCGCCCGTGTCCTGGTCGTAATACTGCGCCGCATACGTGTACAGCATGTTGACGCGCTTGCGCGCATCCGCGTACAGGTCCAGGCAGCTTTTCAGGCGCGCCGGCGACGCTTTCAACTGCCCTTTGCAGGCGCCCAGCTGCTGCAGCTGGGCCGAGAGTTTTTTGGCGTCGGCATCGAAGGCGGCGTCGCTGGCATACAGCGCCGTCAAATCCCAGCGGTCGGCCTGGCGGTCGGTCTGGGCGGGGGCTGGCGCAGGAGCGGCAGAGGCGGTGGCGAGGCTGAGGGCAAGCAGGGAGAACAGCAGGGGGCGCTTGAGCGCGGATGGCGTCATGGTTCATTCCAGTGAGGTTGTCGGAAGAATGCGTGCTGACCGCCGGGCAGGGATGCGCGCGTGACACATCGCGTACCGGCAGAGCTGACTACGGTACCTCAAATGGACGCAGGGGGAAAGGGGCAGGCCGCCGCCACCGGAATGGTGGCGGCGAAACAACAGAAGGCTTACAGGGGCTGCAGCGGGATCGTGCCGAAGGTGGTCGGCGTCGAGCACGGTTCTTCATCAAAGGCGATGTCGCCCAGCGGGTTGGCCACGCCGTCCGCCTTCAAGTCCTTGAAGCCGAACAGTTTCGGGTCCATCAGGTGCGATGGCGCCACGTTCGACAGGGCCGAGAAGATGCTTTCCACGCGGCCAGGGAATTTCTTGTCCCATTCGCGCATCAGGCCCTTGATCTGCTTGCGCTGCAGGTTTTCCTGCGAACCGCACAGGTCGCATGGGATGATGGGGAAGCCCTTCACTTCCGCATAGCGCTGCGTGTCCTCTTCCTTCACGTAGGCCATCGGACGGATGACGATGTGCTTGCCGTCATCGGACTGCAGCTTGGCCGGCATGCCTTTCAGTTTGCCACCGAAGAACATATTCAGGAAGAATGTTTCCAGGATGTCATCGCGGTGGTGGCCCAGGGCGATCTTGTTGGCGCCCAGCTCGTCGGCCACGCGGTACAGGATGCCGCGGCGCAGGCGCGAGCACAGCGAACAGGTGGTCTTGCCTTCCGGGATCAGCCGCTTGACGATGCTGTAGGTATCCTGGTTTTCGATGTGGAATGCCACGCCCAGTTCCGTCAGGTAGGCGGGCAGGATTTCCGGCGGGAAGTTCGGCTGCTTCTGGTCCAGGTTGACGGCGACGATATCAAAATGAATCGGCGCGCGCTCGCGCAAGGTCATCAGGATGTCCAGCAGCGCGTAGCTATCCTTGCCGCCGGACAGGCAGACCATCACCTTGTCGCCATCCTCGATCATATTGAAGTCGCCGATGGCCTGGCCCACCAGGCGGCACAAGCGCTTGTGCAGCTTGTTGTTTTCCAGGGCGATTTTTTCCGCCTTCTTGCGCGCCAGTTTCTGCGCGTCCACGTTGGCCGGAATCTCCACGGCCGTTGTCATTGTTTCTATCACTGCTTCGTTCATACTTCATCCTTGATCTTGAATACTTCCACGCCCACGCCTTCGCAGTCGGGATACACGTCCGGTTTCATGCTCGACACGCGCGCCGCGCGCACGCGCGGGTGCGACAGCATGGCCGCCAGCACGTCGTCGACCAGGCTTTCCTGCAGCTGCACGTGGCCTTGCGCCATGCGTTTGGCGATGGTTTCGCGCATGAAGTCGTAGTCGACCACTTCTTCCAGCTGGTCATCCTTTGGCGTCGACAGGGCCAGGGGAATGTACAGGTCGACGTTGATGAGGACGCGCTGCTCGCCCTTTTTCTCGAAGTCATAGACACCGATGTTGATGAGGACTTCGTAATTGCGCAGGAACAGGCGGCGGCAATCGGCCAGGCGGGGGTGGAACAGGGCGGACGACATAGTTTACCTTTTAGGGGATGCTGGAATGCTGGTTTGTCTGGTATGGCTGCTGATTATTTGGTCAAAAACATGACGTCGCGGGGCAAGCCGATCAGATGCTGGCCGCCGTCCACGAGCAAGGTCGTGCCCGTCAGCGCGCGCGCGCCGGCCACATAGCAGACGCAATCGGCCACATCGTCTGGCGTGCTGGAACGGCCCAGCGGCGTATTTTCGTGCGCTTTGGCAAAGTTCGCTTCCGTTTGCTCGCCGGAGACCATGGTGATGCCAGGGGCGATGCCGACGACGCGCACTGTCGGCGCCAGCGCCTGGGCCAGCATGGTGGTCGCCGACAGCAGCGCCGCCTTGGACAAGGTGTACGACAAAAAATCAGGATTGAGATTGTACAGTTTTTGGTCCAGCAAGTTGATGACAACGCTTTGGCCGCCGCTTGGGGTCGCCTGGTACAGGGCTTGCGCCAGCAGGATGGGCGCGGCCAGGTTGGCGTGCATGTGGGCGTCCAGCGCGCCGACGGAGAAATTGCCGGCATTGTCGTATTCAAACAACGATGCGTTGTTGACGACGCACGTCACGGCGCCCAGTTCCGCCTGCACCTGCGGCAGCAGCTGGCGCACGGCCGCTTCCTGCGCCAGGTCGCAGGGGAAGGCGTGGGCGCGGCGGCCCAGCGCGGTGATTTCCGCGACGAGGCTGAGCGCTTCGTCGTGCGATGCGCGGTAATGCACGGCAATGTCCCAGCCGTCGCGCGCCAGGCCCAGCGCGATGGCGCGGCCGATGCGGCGCGCGGCGCCCGTGACGAGGGCGACGCGGGGTGTGCTGTGTGGCAGTGTCGATGCTGATGTCATGTGTTTACTGTATTGATATGTGAGGTGAGCGTGGCTGCCAGGGCCGGTACTGGCGGCCCGCGCCGCCGATTCGCTACAATACGGTATGTCTCTTCCCGTACCCGATAGCGACGCGCTGGCCGCGTCCCATGCCTTGCAGCACCAGATTGCCGCCGAAATCGCGCGCAATGACGGCGCCATTCCCTTTGTCCGCTTCATGGAGCTGGCGCTGTATGCGCCTGACCTCGGCTATTACAGCGGCGGCGCCGCCAAGCTGGGCAAAGATGGCGATTTTACAACCGCTCCGGAAATATCGTCCCTGTTCGGCGCCACCCTGGCCCATGTGGCAGCCGCTATTATGGCGCAAACGGCCCCGCGCATCCTCGAATTCGGCGCCGGCACGGGCAAGCTGGCCTTCGATATCCTGACGGAAGCGGCGCATGCCGGCATCCATGTGGAACAGTATGCGATCGTCGAATTGTCCGGTGAATTGCGCGCGCGCCAGGAACTGGCGCTGGCAGCCTTCCCGCAAGTGGTGTGGTTCGATGGTTTCCCCGACACGTTTGAAGGCGCCGTCTTCGGCAATGAAGTACTCGACGCCATGCCCGTCAACCTCATCAGCAAGACGCCCGCCGGCTGGTGCGAGCTCGACGTCAGCATTGCCGATGGCCAGTTCATCTTTGTGGAGCGTCCCGCTGGCGACGACGTCGCGGCGCAGATCGCTGCCCAGGTGCCCGAGGCGGATGCCTTGCCCGTCGGCTATGTCACGGAGATCCACGGCGTGGCCAGCGGCTTCATGCGCTCGCTGGCGCGCATGCTGACCGCCGGCAAGGGCGGCGCGGCCGTGCTGTTCGACTATGGCTTCCCCGCACATGAGTATTATCTGGACTTGCGCGCCACGGGCACCCTGATGTGCCATTACCGCCACCACGCCCACGCGGAACCGTTTTATTTGCCCGGCTTGCAGGACATCACGGCCCACGTGGACTTCACGGCCATGGCGGTGGCGGCGCAGGATGCGGGCCTCGACGTGCTGGCCTATATGAACCAGGCCGCCTTCCTGCTGGGCGCCGGCATCGGCGACTTGCTGCTGCGCACCGACCCGCAAGAGGTCAAGACATACCTGCCGCAGGCCAGCGCCGTGCAGAAACTGCTGTCGCCGGCCGAGATGGGCGAGCTGTTCAAGGTGCTGGTGGTGGGGCATCGGGTCGAATTGCCGGAAGCCCTGTTGTCAGGCGACCGCAGCCACCGACTCTGATGTCAAGGCGGGGCGTTAACGCCCTGCAATTTCCTGTCCGCCAGTGGTTATTGTCTTGTCATATCGTATATGATGACCGATACAGCACGGTTCCATCCTGCAAGAACCCGTCGCCGCGCACCGATTTCAAGATAGAACGATGGGAAAGATACATACACACTATGACAACCTGAAAGTGGCGCGCCTGGCGCCGCAGGAAGTCATACGTGCCGCGTACAAGGCCCTCAGCCAGAAATACCATCCCGACAAGAATCCCGGCGACGAGAAGGCCGCGCGCATCATGGCCATTCTCAACAGCGCCTATGGCACCCTGTCCGATCCGCAGCGCCGCCGCGAGCACGACGAGTGGATCGCCGCCGAGGAATGGGAAATCGAATGGCTGGAAAGCACCCATCACGAAGACGGCAAGGGCAAGGATGGCCGCGCGAAAGGCCATGCCCCGCAGCAGGATCACGGCTGGGCGCAGGACGTGCCGCCGCCCAGGGGCAAGGCGCGGCGCGCGGCGCCACCCATCTGGCGCAACTGGCGCTGGTGGCTGAGCCTGCTGGTCTGTGTGCTGCTGGGCTGGCTGGGCGCCTTGCTGATGCTCGATACCTCCCAGCCCGTCCCTGCCGCGCTGGCGTCCGCCTGGAGCGGCCTGGCCCGCGATGGCGCCAGGGCGCGTGCGGAGCCGGCCGCACCTGACAGTGTCGCCGCGCCGCCGGCAAAAAACGACGTGATCGCCATCGACAGCTGGGCGGTGGGCAAGCCGTATGCGGCCGAGCCCGCGCAAGCCAAGGCGCCCGAGATCCGCGTACTGGCCGTTTCCCAGCTGAGCCTGAGGCCGACCCGCCCCGCCTGCGATGGCGCGAGCACGGCCGAATCGGCAGCGCTGGTGGCGCCGAATGGCGAATCCTGGCCGGCGCAGTCCGGCTATGTGGATGGTTTTCCGATCGGTAACAAGGGCGATGAACTGAGCTTGACGATCGATAACAGCGCCAATGCGGCGCCCGTGTTCGTCAAGCTGTATGACCAGGAGCGCCGTTCGAACGTGCGCTACCTGTACATCCTGGCGCATGACAAGCTGACGGTGGAGCAGCTCGGCGCTGGCAAATATGAGGTGCGCTACCAGGCCGTCGGGCCGGGGCAGGACCCGTGTGGCGGCAAGGCGCAGGGTGCCGTGCCGGCGCCCGTGTCCGGCCCCGCCAGCGGCGAGATCGGCACGCAGAATCCTGTTGTAAGCAGCATCTAATCTGATTATGCTTGATAGGCGTCAACGCAGCGTCCACATCGACCTTATCCATTAGGAGTATTCATGACCGACCTCAAAGCCGATGCAGATGATAACTGGCTGCTCGACGAGGATGAGCCGGTGGCCAGTCCCGCGGGACTGGCGGCACCCGACCAGCGCCTGTGGCGCGTCCTGATCGTCGATGACGACGTCGACGTGCATGCGGTCACGCGGCTGGCGCTGCGCAACGTCAGTTTCAAGGGGCGGGAACTGGAGCTGTTTTCCGCCTACAGCGGCCGCGAGGCGTTCGAGATCCTGCGCGACACGCCCGATATCGCGCTGGTGCTGCTCGACGTGGTGATGGAAACGGATGACGCGGGCCTGATCCTCGCCAAGCGCATCCGCGCCGAACTGAACAATTCCATCGTGCGCGTGGTGCTGCGCACGGGCCAGCCGGGCCAGGCGCCCGAGCAGCGCGTCATCATCGAGTACGACATCAACGATTACAAGGCCAAGACGGAGCTGACGACGCAGAAGCTGTTTACCACCGTCATCTCGGCCCTGCGCGCGTATGAAAGCCTGATGATGCTCGAGCGCAGCCGCATCGGTCTGGGCAAGATCCTCGCGGGCGCCACCAATCTGTACCAGATCCATTCCCTGCGCGAATTCGCTTCCGGCGTGCTGAACCAGGTCAGCGCCATCCTCGACGTGGGCGCCGATGGCGTGCTGTGCCTGATGCAGGGCGGCGCCGGCCGCCCCGAGGTGGTGGCCGCCACGGGTACCTATGCCGTGCTGGCCGAGGCGGAAGCCATGCCGGCCGACCATGCGCTCACGCCCACCATCGACAAGGCCTTCGCGGAAAAGCGCAGCCAGTTCGAGCATCCGGCCAACGTGCTGTTCATCCACACGGAAGGCAACCGCGAACTGGCCATTTCCGTCACGCCGCCGTGGCCGCTGGCGCAGATCCAGCGCGATTTGCTGGAAGTGTTTTGCCAGCGCATCGCCGCCGCCTTCGACAACCTGTACATGTTCGGCCAGCTGCGCAAGGCGCAGGAGGCCACCGTGGTGGCGCTGGCCGATCTGGCCGAATTCCGCGACAGCGACACGGGCGGCCATGTGCGGCGCGTGCAGCAACTGTCCGATGCCATCGCCCGCCGCATGCAGCAGCGCGGCGCGTATGCGGACGAACTCACGCCGCAGCTGCTCGACATGATCGGCCTGGCCAGCATCCTGCACGACGTGGGCAAGGTGGCCACGCCGGACGCCGTGCTGCTCAAGCCCGGCAAGCACACGGACGAGGAGCGGGCGCAGATGCAGCTGCACGCCAGCGTCGGGCGCACCATCCTCGAGCGGGCCGCCAACATGGTCGATGGCGTCAGCTACCTGACGTATGGCGCGCAGATCGCCGGCGGCCACCACGAGCATTTCGATGGCGCCGGCTATCCGCATGGCCTGAAAGGGCGCGACATACCCGTGGCTGCGCGCATCGTCGCCGTGGTCGATGTCTTCGATGCCTTGCTGCACGAACGTCCCTACAAGGAGCCATGGCCGTATCCGCAGGTGCGCGAATATATCGAGCAGCGCAGCGGCAGCCAGTTCGACCCGGAAGTGGTGGCCGCGCTGCTCGACCTGATCGACCACGAGCCGCAGCTGTGGCATCCGGAGCGCGCCGGCGCCTGACTGGCGGGCATTGTCTGGCAGCGTTGTTGCCAATTTTCGCTGCCGCGCCATTCCCTTGCGCGCGGCACCGGCATATACTCGGCAGCCTCATGCTGGCTGGCGCCACGCACCAGTGTGGCGCGCCGCTGAGTTTTCGGACATCACGACATGAAAGAACTCAAGGGCCTCAGCGCACTGATCATCGAGCCGCATCCGGGCATGCGCTCGAGCCTGCACAATATGCTCAACCTGTGCGGCCTGGCGAAGATCGATGACGCGGCCAGCTCGGGCCAGGCGATCCGCATGCTGGGCAGCAAAGCGTATGACCTGATCCTGTGCGAGTACGACCTGGAAGGCGGACAGGATGGCCAGCAGATGCTGGAAGACTTGCGCCACCATAAATTGATGCACGCCTCGACCATGTTCTTCATGGTCACGGGCGAAGGCAGTTTCGCCAAGGTGGTCAGCGCCGTCGAGCTGTTGCCCACCGATTACATCCTCAAGCCGTTCACCGCCGACAACATGCTCGAACGCATCGGCCGCGCGCTCGACAAGCGCAACGCCTTCGTGCCCGTGTATGCCCTGATCGACGTGGGCAACGAGCGCGCGGCGATTGCCGCCTGCGCCGAGGGCGCCAGCCTGTATCCCCGCTATGCCACCGACTTCCTGCGCCTGCGCGCCGAGCTGCATCTGCTGCTGGGCGAGGCGGCCGACGCGGAGCCGATCTACGCGGCCCTGTACGACAGCAAGGCCATCGGCTGGGCGCGCCTGGGACAGGCCAAGACGCAATTCCTGCTGGGCGAGTACGACGCCGCGCAGGGCACGCTGGAAGGCTTGTTGGAGAACAATAAGCGCTTTCTCGACGCCTATGACTGGCTGGCCCGCACGCATTTGGCGCAAGGCAAGCCGGAACTGGCGCAGGCGGCCCTGAGCGAGGCGGTGGCGCTGTCGCCGCACGCCGTGCGCCGTTTGCGCCGCCTGGGCGAGGCGGCGCTGGCGGCCGACGATATCGAGACGGCGGAAAAGGCCCTGAAGCTGGTGGTCAGCAAGGCCAAGTATTCCGAATTCCGCGATCCGGAAGACCATGTGCGCCTGGTGCAGACCCTGGTGCGCAAGGGCGACCCGCTGCAGGTGGGCGCCGTCATCCGCGACCTGGACAAGTCGATGGGCGGACAAAAGAACGCGGAACTGTGCAGCGCCCTGTGCGGCGTCATGCTGCATGCGCATACGGGCAACCAGGAGCGGCTGCAGCAGTCGCTCGACGCGGCGCTGGCGGCCAACCGCCACAGCGTGGGCGGCTCGAACATGCTCAAGACGGAGCTGGCGCGCCAGTGCCTGGCGCACGGGCGCGAAGATGGCGCCGCCGAGGTGATGCGCGAAGTCATGCGCAATGCACCCGACAGCGCCGCCATGACGCGCGCCATGGCCGTGTTTGAAAAGGCGGGGCGCGAGGAGCTGGCCAAGGCCCTGGCGCGGCAAAGCCGCCAGGAAGTGGCCGACATGGTGGCAGCCGGTGCCGCCAGGGCGGGCGCGGGCGACTTCCGCGGTGCCGTCGAGCTGATGGGCGAAGCTGTCACGCGCCTGCCCGACAATCCGCAAGTGGTGTTCAATGCTGCCGTGGCCGTGCTGAAATGCCTGGAGCACGAAGGCTGGGATGAGCGCATGGGGCAGCAGGCGCTGACGTTTATTGCCGGCGTGCGCCGCCTGGACCCGCGCAACCCGAAATTGCCCGTGCTGTCCGGCCTGCATCAGCAGCTGTTGCGTAAATATAAGCCGCACGGCAACACCTGGATGCATCCGCCTGACGCCCGGTAAGGCAGGGCAATGTGGGGCAAATGACGGGAAAATGCGGGCTGCCGGCGAGGGGGAGAAAAAAAATGCGAAAAAAGACGACTTTTTTGCGCCAACCCTTGCACATTCTCAAATCGGGAGCTTATAATCACGCCCCGAAGCAGCCAACTTCTTCTTTATAAGCAAGTGCAGCAGTCAGGCATCAGTAAATAAGGTTGACAGTTGTGAGTAGATGCTTCATACTCTGCGGTTCCCGCGGAGGGGTGGCCGAGTGGTTAAAGGCGACAGACTGTAAATCTGTTCTCTATGAGTACGCTGGTTCGAATCCAGCCCCCTCCACCAAGTTTTTGCAAGGAAAACTGGGTAGTAGCAAAAGTAAGTGAAGATAAAGTGAACGATACCTCGCGGGTGTAGCTCAATGGTAGAGCAGAAGCCTTCCAAGCTTACGACGAGGGTTCGATTCCCTTCACCCGCTCCAGTTTCCGTTCAGATGCTTGATGCATCGCATGCAACAAATTACAGCCCTTGTAGCTCAGTGGTAGAGCACTCCCTTGGTAAGGGAGAGGCCACGTGTTCGATCCACGTCAAGGGCACCAGAATTCGCAGCAGGCAGCACAGAAGCAATTCAAACCAGACCGTCGGGCGTGTGCCTGAGCAATCTAATCAAATCATTAGGAGTTCAAAATGGCAAAAGGTAAATTCGAACGGACCAAGCCGCACGTCAACGTCGGCACCATCGGCCACGTCGACCACGGTAAAACCACGCTGACCGCTGCAATCGCAACGGTTCTGTCGAAGAAATTCGGCG
>NZ_CDXDQE010000005.1:0-362505 GCF_978021625.1 Janthinobacterium foliorum
GTTCAACTGCGCAAACTGCGCGATAAAGCTGATCCATTCGGCTGGCTGCATGGTCTGCTCCCTGTGTGGCGGGTATGCAGAGTCAGACAGCAGCGCCAAGGAAAGATTCCTGCATTTCCCCTATTTTTCGAGGACAGAGCCTAAAAAAACGCTTATCGATGATAGGTGGCCTTCTCCAATCAGCAATCGCAGTTCGTTGACAGACAGGCCGCTGATCGCAGCGCCCGGTTTCCGCGCTATCATGTTCTGCCAACATCCCCTATGAACAGGCCAATCAGCGGCCAGAACTTGGCGCTGGAATCATTCAATCCCGGCGTATGCGCATCTGGTTCTACCTCGAATCCTTTGGGACTCCCCGAACCGTTGCCACCGTTCCTGCCCCTGACGCAATGAAGCGCCAGTCCCCTGGGATGTCCCCATTCGTGATACAGGGCGTGCCGCGCACGGTACCGTTCATTTCCGAGCCGAACAGGACGTTGTCCGCAGGAATTACCTTGATTTGAAGGTAAGCATCGGCTTGCCCACTCCCTTGATAGCTCGGTGGTCCTGTCCTCGATATTGTTGAGATATTTGACTTGGCGCATGAGAATTGGCACGCTCCCGACCGCCGGAATGGATGTCATAAAAAAGGCCATGTGATAGCAGGAGCCTGGCTTCGAAACGGCGGCGCGGGGCGCGACGCCATGAAGCGAGTTTTTCACGGGACGCGCGAAGCAAGCGCCTGTGCGCCTGGTCAAACGGCCACTTCGATCTCTTCCCATGGCACAGCCGCCGGGTCCAGCAGCCACAGCAAGGCGAACTGGCGCTGCGCGATGACCTGCCCGATCAATCCACCTGGAACGTTGACGAAGCGCGCCTGCTGGCAAACGGCCAGCAGGCGCGTGTTCAGGTCAAGCGCATCGAGGAGTTCCGCATCGCCGCGCAATGGCCCGGCCAGCGCATCGATCGAGCCGGCGCCAGTGATCATGCCGGCGATGTGCTGCGGATCGCAAGTGGCCGTCGGCGCCGCCAGACTGCCGGCCTTGCCCAGGGCCCATAGCAGCGTCCAGCACGCCTCGAAGCCCCACTGGAACACGGGTCCCCGCTGTGCCGGATCGGTCTGCGGGTCGAGAAATGCGGCTTCGAGGGGGCGCAATGCGAACGCCGCCCCGAGCTCCGCGATCAGGTCGGAGGCAAGCTCCGGCGCGAGTCCTTCGGCGCGCGAGGCGCACATGCACAGGCAAATGGCGCGCCCCGCCGTCTCGCGCGCGCTGCGCACGGCCCCGCTCAATGTCAGGGGCAACGGCAATTGGGCTGGGGGAAGCGGCAGGCCCAATGATGTCAGATGCCGGACCGAGCGATCCAGGCGCGCCCGCGCCACGTCAGAAGGGATGGTTTTCATGGCATGCTCGCTTTCCAATCGATCTTAAACAAATTTACCCATCAAGTGTTCATTGTATTTCTTTTGCGCAGCTTCGATCACCTTGCGGATATCCGGATGCAGCGCATTGTAGTCCACCGTCCCGGTGCCTGGTTTCATCGCATGGAGGGACTTGTGAAATTCCGACAAGGTAGCGGCCGAGCCTGTTGGTGGGGCGGCCGCATACATCAGGTTATCGAAATCGGTTTGCGCGCCACTGAATTTCGCGCCCTTGTTGACCATGTGCTCCTTGTTGACCTTGAAGGTCGTGACGGTGCCCGCCTTGGCCGCCAGCGCAGGAAAATCCGTGCTGATTTCGTCCAGCAACTCAGTAAATCTGTCCTTGAATTTTCCGCCCACCTGGCTGTAATTATTCCAGTCCGAGGTAGCGTCGCGGCAACGCCGCCACGCCTCGGCCAGCACGGGATTGACCTTGAAACTGAGCTCCGCCACTTGCTGATAAAACTGCGAAATTTCCGCCAGTACCGCCTTCGTCGGGCCGCTGGCCTGCAACTTGACATTGATCGCATCGACCCAACTGATCCAGCTGTCCGGATCGAGCACCGTGCCATTTTGTGCCTCGATGATGGCATCGAGCGCATCGCTGATGATCGTTCTGTTGTTGTGCTTAGGATCGTCCTTGTAATCGACGCCATTGAATACGACCCGTTGCGCCACCATGGCCGCCGGCCCGGAAGCAGCTGGCGCGGGAACCGGCAGGCTTGCCGTCTGCGCAGGCATGGCATTCATGGCCCGGTTTCCCATCCGGTCGGCCTCCTGCTCGAGCGCGCGGTCATCGTTGATGGCCATGCCGTGCGCCGCCATCGTGGGCTTCACCCTGCCCTGCCTTTGCTGCAGCACATGCCAGGCTTCATGCGGCAAGTGTCGCTCCTGGCCAGGTCCCAGATGAATATCGCCGCCTTGCGCATAGGCATGCGCCTGCACCAGGCCAGGCTTGTGCGAATTGTAATGGACGGTTATCCGGTCCATCGCCATGCCCGACAGTTGCTCGATGCCGGTCCTGAGCGGCGATGGCAGCGGCGCGCGCCTGGCATCGGGCGCAGGCCCGCCGGCCGGGCTGCGCGCATAGCGAAAGTTCGCCATGGCGGTGCCGCCGTGCGCGCCCTGCCGCTGAACGACAGCAGGGGTGCGGCGCGTGTCCGTGGCGGGCGGCATGGGCGGCCTGCGCCGCAAAAGTTCACGCGTCATGATCAGCTCTGCTGGCGGGGATTGTCACGTTTCCTCCTTGCGCCTGCGCTTGCCGGCAACTTTACCCGTGCCGGTTTGTGCATCGAGCAGCAAGGATGCGTGATGGTAGAGCGCAGATGGCACGGCTGGCACATAGGCTGGTTTTTTCAACACCCTTTTTGAGCCGATATCCCACACCGCGCCCTTCGGCACGTAACTATCGACTGGCGCTTCATCCCCGGTCTTTTGCAAATGCATGACGAAGCCCAGATTGGTGCTGTCGGTTCCGAACTGGAAGTGTTTCGAAAAGCTTGCATACAGCGTCACCTTGGCATGCGTATTCCCCCCCAACAGGCCAGGCAGCGCCGCTGGGTCCATATTCGTCATATCGTAGATCTGCGCGTCGCCAATCTTTTTCTTTCTAAAATCTTTCACCTCTTTTTGGGTGGTAAAGTTATAGGCAGGATCAACCAGGCTGAGCGCCTGGTCTCCCACCTTGGGAGTCAAGGTTTCAAAATACACCGGCCCTCTTTTCTCGATTGTCGTCGTCAGGAAGGCTGCATCCGCTCCATGAAACATCATCGAGCTGCTCGAACCTTGCTGCCCGCTATGGGTGAGATAGAACGACGCAATGGTATAGCCGGCACGCTGGACGGGACCCGTGTAATGGCGCAAAACAGCCGCTTCCATTTTCCCCCTGGCCTCGCTCTGCTCATACTCCGTCGACAAGTGGAGTACCGCCTCATTGATGTTTTCAATGACCTGCGTCGCCTCTGCAAACAACACGTCGATCGGCCAGCTGTGCCAGCGGTCCAGTAAGCGCAGCCCTTTGCCATAGTTGCTCGCTATCCGATTGAGCAAAACCTCAACCTTGTCGTTGCTGGTCACCACCCGGCCCACCGCGCCCTTGGCAAGGTTCATGGTGCGCTGGAGCGTGTGTTGCAGCTGCGACAAGCCACCGCCCCGCCTGCGTCCGCTGCGCGCCGCTTGAGCGTGCGGGTGTATCACTTGCTGAAGCGTGTCAAGAAATCCCTTGATCTGATACTGCCCTGGCCATATCCGGATCGATTTTTCAAGATCGCTGATGGTGGGGTACAAAAAACCAAAACTTTGCCGCTCGGTCATTTTTACCGTGCTTATCGCGTTCCATTTATCAATAATTCCCTGCTTGATCGTCGGAACAGTTTCCCGCAGATTTACCTTCTCCTGAATTTCAAAGATAACGGCCGGATAAGAGAAGAAACTCGTTTCGCCCTCCATGCCAGCGTACACAAGTTTCAGCTTGTATTGCTCGAACTGGCAATCCTGCTCCCCGTAAATCCGCTTTGCCCCATCCACGATTTGCCGATAATGCCCCAACAATTCCGACTCGTAGTCTTGCGGCGTATCAAAATCATGATCGACCAGGAGAGTTGCCTCGGCAAGGTAGTCATCCCGATCAAGATATTGCTTGGGAGTGCCACTATCGATCGCAGGTAAGTAGGTACTGACGCCCGAGTTTTCCATCAACAGATTGTAGCTAAAGCTGTTGATCTCCGTCCCCAGCTTGGGACCGGGATGCCCCTGCCCCCCCTTGTTCAGATAATCGATGATGCCGAACGGACTTCCCTCGTCGCGCGCGACAGGCTTGTTCAGCAAAGCCGATGATCCCTTCTTCTTGCGCCGCGTCTTCTGCTTGACGGGTTTATAGATCTTGGACAAGCCATTAACGAACCCGGCATCACCACGCTTGTTGCCTGCTGACAGATCAAGTATGCTTTTTTGCACATTGGCGGCACTGGAGCGGAAATAGTCGGACTGATTCAGGTTGAAGTACGTACTCGTCCCCTGGCCTCCAGGCGGCTGCTTCGTGGTGGTCGGGGCCGTCTTGGCGTGGTACAGCTTCAGGCTGTCGCCTGCGGCATGCATCATCTTGGAGCGCTTCCTGGCGCCATCCGAGCTCTTCTCTTTCCTGCGCGCCAGTCCCTGCCGCGACACCTTGCCGCTCCAATCAATGACTCTGTCGCGCACGCCTTCCGGCATGTCGCCATACAGGGCGCCCAATTTCGCGATCTCTTCCTCCAGAAACATTTCCGCGTCAACGGAGGTCACGGGATCCCAGCCATCCGTGGCCGGACCAGGAAAGTCAGGGAGATTCTTCATCAGTTCCCGATAGATCTCCACATACTCGGCAGAGTCTTCCCAGTACAGCTCTGCCAGCAGGGAAAACACGTCGTTGCGGCCCTGCCGCCATAACTCATTGCGTGTGATATAGCGTTTCGCATCGCCTATCGTGCGCTGCACGGGCGCATTGGCCTGGATGTCCGCGCTTGCGGCGAGCGGCTGGGACGGCCCTGTCCGGCGTTGCAGCGGCTGGCGCATCAGGCGTTCAGCACCCGCCTCGTCGCTCGTGTTGACGGCTTGCCCGTTGACGCGGCCGTCGGCCCGGGGCGGCGTCCCCCGCAAGACATTGATGATGTGATGCCCGACCTCGTGCTTGATGTTCGGCTCGCTATCCTTGCCGGGCGCAAAATGGACCTTATTGCCTTGCAAGGTTGCCTCGGCATCCACGGTGGCGGGAAACGGCGAATTGTGCGTGGCGCGCAGCGACGACGTATCGATGCCATGCTGCTCGCCCATCGCCGCCGCGATGGCGCGGAAGGCGGGCGAGCCTTGCGCGCCCATGGTAACCGCCGGCTCTGGCTGCCGTGGCAGGCTGGCCGGGCTGCGCGCATAGCGGTACGGCTGCATGGCCGTGCCGCCATCGGCGCGACGCCGCGGCAAGCTATCCGGCCCGCTGGGCGCTGCCGTGTGTGCTGTCGCGGGAGGTTTGCGCCGCAGGCGCTCATGTTCCATCTGCCGCCCCTCCTGGCGCCCGCCTGCACCGCGCCGTCCTGGCGCTACGCATCGTCGTTCCAGCGGAAATCGTCCGGGGAAAACACCTTGCCCAGCTTGTGGTACTCGCGTTCTATCGCCTTGAGCAAGTGCCGCTGCCCCACCGCCTGCCGTTCGGCCGCCGCGAGGAAGGCGGCGCTCACGGCGATGCTGTTGATGTTCGCGCCGCTCAGCGGCGCGCGTTCGGCCAGCAGCTCGAAGTCGATGTCGCCGGCCAGCGGCACGGCGGGCGGAAAGGCGCTGCGCCACAATTGCAGGCGCTGCGCGCCTCCGGGAAACGGATACTCGATCATGAACTTGAAGCGCCGCGTGAAAGCCTTGTCCATATTGGCCATCAGGTTGGTCGACAGGATGACGATTCCCGTGTAGCTTTCGATGCGCTGCAGCAGATAGCCCGTTTGCAGATTGGCATAGCGGTCGTGCGCGTCCTTCGTCTCCGTGCGTTTGGAAAACAGGCTCTCCGCCTCGTCAAAGAACAGCACGATATTCATCGCCTCGGCCTGGTCGAACAATTGCGCCAGGTGTTTTTCCGTCTCGCCGATGTATTTGCTGACGATGCTGGCCAGGTCGATCCGGTACAGCCCCAGCCCCAGTTCATTGGCGATGATCGACGCGGCCATGGTCTTGCCCGTGCCGGAGGGGCCGTAAAACAGAATGCACAGATTGCTGCCATGGTCGTTCTTGCGGTTGAAACCCCACTCCTCGATGACCTGATGGCGCTGCTGCGCATACTGCAGCACTTCCTGCAGCCATTGCCGGGTGGTGTCCGGCAGGACGATATCGCCGAAGCGGTAGGTGGTCTTGACTTCATGCGCGACGCTCATCTGTTCACGGTTGCTCTGCGCGCGGCAGGCGTCGAGCAGCAGATCGCCGGCGCTGCCCTCCTCCCCTTCGGCCTGCAGCATGCGCCGGCTCGCCGTCTCCTTCAGCGCCAGCACGATCTGCTCCTGCGTAAACAGGTATTGATTGACCAGCTTGGCAAGCAAGGCATCGTCGATCTCCACGCCGAACGCACCCGCATGGCGCTGCCAGCCGGCACGCCGCAAGCGGCTGTCCGGTGCGGGCACGCGCACCAGGACGGCCGCCACCGCGTGCCGGCCGTAGCGGAAGGCCAGGTCGGACAGCCGCCGCGCCGGGCCGTTCAAGACCACCAGGTAGGGCTGGCTCTCGAACAGCACATGCATGACTTCGTCGAGCAGATCGTCGTCGGCACCTTCCTGCGTGCCGAGCCAGTGGCAATGCAAGAGCACGAAAATGCGGTTGCACAACAGCGCATCGCGGCACAGCAAGCGCAGGCGCGCCAGCAAGGCGCGGCGGTTCTTTTGCCCGTTCAGATAGGCTTGCCAGATTTCCTTGCCGTCGAGTTCGACGCACGCCATGCCCATCGGTGCGAACGTCGCCGCGCACAGGCTGCGGGCCAGCCACAGGTCCGGCCCCTGCAGTTGCAACACATGGCTGGCGGCCCGCGCGCGCTCGGGGCCGCAGTGCTCGACGAAGCGCGCCAGTTGCGCCAGGACCCGGGCGTCGGCCAGGTGCTCGTCAAGCGCCAGCGTGCTTTCCAGACTGGTCAGCGGGCGCTCGAGACACAGGCGCGGCGCGGCCTGAGCCAGCAGATACGCGGCAATCGGCTCGCTCAGGCGATAGCCGCCATCGAGCCCGGCGGCGTTGGTGTTCGGCGCCAGCACGATCAGCTCCCAGTACAGCAAGGCGGCATCGGCCATCAGGCACGGTTGCAAGCCAGAACGCGAGCTGCGGCCGGCCGCGAGCATGACATCCAGGCCCGCCAGGTCGATCCATCCTTCGCGGCCTGCGGCGCTGTCGTCGCTGCCGAAAGCGCGCACGATGGCGCCATAGCGCCATTCGATTTCGCTCAACAAACCGAACAGCAAGACTTCCTGTTGCGGCCGGTCCAGGTTGAACAAGGCGCAAATATGGATCCAGGGTATGAAAATCTGCGCTTCGACGGTGGCCGCCGCGCGCTGGCCCAGCAATTGCCACTGCTGCTCGATGCGCGCGCCCAGCCGCGCCGCCGCATCGGCGCCGCCCGCGCTCCCCGCGCCGGGCGCACTGGCTTGCCGGTACAGGCGCTCGAGAGTGGCGCCGGACGCCGGCTCGGCCGGCCCGGATGCCTGCGCCTGGCGCGCCAGCAGGGCGAACTCGATGATGCTCTCCGCCAGCGCGCGCATCGCCTGCAGCAGGGCCGCATTATCCGCATAGGGACCGTTATCGGCCGCGGCATTGGCTGGTAGCGCGCTCATCGCCTCACACCCCGTCCGGTTTCATGAAATCGGCCAGCAGCACCAGGCGGTCCGTGTCGCCCCGGTTCCACGCCGCATGTTCCTGCGTATCGTCGAAGACCAGGCAGCGCCCGGGCTGCCACTGGCGCACGGCCGCGCCCACCCGCAACGCGCACTCGGGCGAACTGCGCAAGCCCAGGTGCAGGCGCAGCACCCGGTCCGTATAACCGACGTGCGGCGCAATCTCGGTGCCCGGTGCCAGGCGCGAAAAGCCGGCCGTCACCAGGCCAGGGATGCAGCCGAGCAGGGCCACGGTGCGGGGACAGAAGATGGCGTTCTCGAGCATCGGACGGCCTGCGAGCACCAGGCCATAGACATCCCAGCCGCAGTTGTACAGGCCCGTTTCGGGCCAGGCGTCGAATTCGGCGCGTGGCAGCGCCAGACATTCGTCGAGCACACTTTCCCAGCCTTGCTCGAGGCGCGCTGCAAAGGGGAACTGGTCATTGTGAAAGAACATGGTGTCACCAGAACAGTTGCCATTGCCCGGCCTGCCAAACGGCATGCCCCTGCAAGGTGATGCGATAGTCTCCGGGCTCGCCATCGAAGCCGCGCGCCTGGTGATAGCGACGGCCGGAATGGATGAAGGCGGCTCCGGTCTGGTAATGGATCTGCTCGAACGGTTCGCGCTGCAGCAGGGCCAGGATGTCGCTTTCGCCCAGATGGGCCGTGCGTTCGAGTCCGAACGGCCACATCTTCATGCCGGCACCCCGCCCCGCAGCGGCGATCAGCAAGGTCACCGAGAGCGTCGGCGCCGCGCCCAGGCCGACGGCCAGGTGGCCGCGGTCGAGGTGGATGGGATTACCCGGGAAGTCGGCCGTCTCGCGTCCGCCCTGCCATTGCTCGTGCACCAGGTCGAGGTCTTCCGAAGCACGCAGGGCGGGATGGCCGCCGAACAGGTGAAAGCCGGGCAAGGCAAGCGCCGGGTGGTAAGCGACAGGCTGGCCCAGCGCGGCGCCCAGGGCTGCCAGCAAGGCGTCGTAGACTTCGCCGAAATTGTCCAGCAGGAAAGGATTGTATTGACGCGCCAGCCGTTCGTACGGACGCGCCGGCATGCCCACGATATCGTAGTAATACGTCGCGCCCAGGGTATGGATCGGGAAATGCCGGGTGCGCCTGAGCCAGAACGGTTCCAGGTCCAGCAGGCGCTCGACGACGTCCGCGCATTGCAGCGGCGTCAGCACGGGCAGGTGGAAGGATGCGATCTCTTCAGCGCAGTGGTCGGGATTCATGCTTTTACCAATACAAAAGGAGTTGTCCGTCCAGGCGGACCGCATGGCCCTGCATGGTGATGCGCTCGAGGCCGCCCGTGCCGCAGGCCAGCACCGCCTGGTGCGTCGCCAGCCCGTCGTGCACGACCATCTGGCCGTGGCGGTAGGCGATGAAGTCGGGTTCCGCGTCCTCGCGCCGCCACAGATGCAGGCCGCTGCCCGCCGGCACGCTCAGCGGCAAGGTAAAACTCAGCAGGTCATGCGCGCCGAAATGCCGGCCAGCAAACACATCGCGATACTGCAGGTCGCGGTGCACGCTCGCCACCGGCCCGGTGAAAGCCGGATGCGGCAAGTAAATATGAAACCCGGGCCAGGCGGCCTCGGGCGCCAGCCGGGCCGGCAACGCACAATGGCGCTCCAGGCAGGCGAGCACCAGTTGCAGCAGCGCGCCGAAATGGGCCGCGATCAGGCGGTTGCTGCGTTCGCGCTCCGGCCGGTCCCAGTACGGGCCGGCCCGGCCCGCCCCTGCGTCGAGGTAGGCCGCCAGCCCCAGTGAATAAAAGGGCACCGCGGCATGGCGCCGCCGCCAGTGGCGTGCCAGCAGCGACACCCGCAAGACCCAATCGTCGCAGGCGGCCTCGTCCAACAAGGGGAAGACCGGAACGGGCATCAGCCGTGGCGTCCGTCGCCCACCAGGCGCACCAGGGCACGCGTGAGCAGGCGCCGGTCTCCGCTGTCGAGGCTGATGTCCGTGGCGCGCTGCACATTGTCGAGGAACAGGCGCACATTGGCATCGATCAGGCCCAAGTCGCCCCGGTTGGCCGCATTTTCATTGATTTTCACCAGCGCGCGGATGCCGTCCTTGAGCAAATCCGTCTGTTCCACGCCGAAGTTGCGCCCGGTAGCCTGCCCGAAGGTGGCGACGAGGCTGGCCAGGTCGGCCTCGTCGACACGGTTGTCGACGGGCTGGCCCGCGGGCCTGGCGCTGCAGACGATTTTTTGCAGGCCCTGCACGAAGCGCGTCCGGTCGCCCGCGTCATTGCTCATCTTAGTGGCATCGCCGAACACATGGGCAAAGTCGCCCACCCGTTCATCGATCGTGCGCTGGGCCGAGGCCAGCAGGTTTTCCTGCAATCGGCCCGACGCGACCTCTTCGCGCAACTGCGCCATGGCCGCCGCCGTGGGACTGGGACGGGTTTCCAGCGCGATCGAGCTGGCGTTCTCCGGCGTCCAGACAAACTCCACCAGGGGCGCCGGGCCGATCGCCGGCTCGGCCGTCAACTGGATCTTCCAGGTTTCACCGGCCCGCACCGTCATCGTGAAATTCCCTGGCAAGGGGATGAAATACGTGTGCGCGCCTTTCTTGCCGGATGACGCCGTGACCGCCTGGGTGCAACCGGTGGCATAGGCGTGGCTGGTCATGCTACCGCCGGCGTCGATGGTGCTCCCCTCGAGCATGCCCAGGTAAGCGGCGGTGATGGTCGGCTGTCCGATGCTGGCCATCACGAAGCCGTCACTGGCGGCCACCGTACTGAAGACGCCCTCGACCAGGTCTGCCTGCGAATAAGTGGTGCGTGCGCCGAAGTCATTGCAATGTTTATGGTTACGTTTCATGACAACTCCATGGTGAGATGCAACATCAAATGTCCTGCCGTGTCCGGCAAGTGCGAAAATGCTTCACATATCGTTCTGCCTGCCGTCGCCGACCAGCCGCACCAGCGCCCGCGTCAGCAACCGCGTGTCGGTGTTGCTGAATTCGATGCCCAGCGCCTGTTGGACGTTGCCGATGAACAAGCCGATATTTTTCTTGATCAAATTCAGATCGGCGCGGCTGCCCTCGCTGTCGTTGATCTGCACCAGCGCCTCGACGCCGGCCTGGAGCAGGCCGCGTTGCTCATCGGTAAAGCTGTGGCCGCTGGCCTTGCCGAAGGTGTCGATCAAATCCTGGACCGCCTGCGGATCGAGCGGCTTGACGACCTCGGCTTCGCCAGGCAGGGCTGGCGAGCAGACGATCTTTTGCAGGTCGCGCACGAACTGCGCCCGCTCTTCCTCGTCGGAACTCATGTGGGTAACATCGCCAAAGATCTGGGTCAGGTCGTTGACGCGGCCATCGATCACTTCCTGGGCAGTGGCGGTGACCGTGCCTGGCACCTGGCCGCTGGCCAGACGCTCCTGCAGCTTCAGGAACGAGTCCGCCATGAGCCGGTTGGGGTTGATGTCCGGCCTCACCGTGACCGCGCCCAACGCCGCTGCGCCGGCAGCGGCGGGTATCCAGGTCAGCACCACATCGGGCGGCGTCTCGCCTGCATCTTGATTGGTGATCAGCTTGACCTCCCACGTCTCGCCCTGCCTCACCGGCAGCGTAAACACGCCAGGAACGGGCACGTTGTACGTCGTGGCGCTCTTCTTCCCTGTTTTCACGGTCACGGGCTTGGTGAAGGCCGTGACATACGTGGCGCTGGTCGATTGGCCGCCGGCGTCGACCGTCGCTCCCTGCAAGACGCCAAAAAATGCCGGTGGCGGCGAATCGAGCGTCAGTGTCCCCATGAAAGCCATCAGGATGCCGTCGCTCGCCGCCAGCTGCTTGAAAGGAAACGACGGATTGTGATATTGCGCCCGCTCGCCGAGCACATCGCCCGCCAGCGTGCCCGCCTGCAGCGTGCCCGTCGCCGTGACGTTGCCGGCGATCTTGACGTCGCCGGTGACATTCAAGCCGCCCGTCACCGCCACCTCGGCGGAAACGACGGCCAGCGTCGGCGCCGCGCCGCCCACCGCCGCCACGCTGAACAGACTGGCGCCGGCGGCAAAGCCGGTACCGCCGATGGCCACCGACTCCCGGGCCCAGATGGTGTTGGCCGTCAGATCGTCGAAGGTCGCCGAGCCGCTGGCAAAACTGACGGGACCGTTCACCTGCAGGGCGTAGCGCGCATCGACATTGGCGAGGGGCACATTGATGCCGACCGTATTGGCGTTGCTTGCATTGCTATTGCTGACGATGAGCATGGCCGGCGCCAGCGCCGCCTCGTCGTCGGGCGCCAGGATGGCATTGTCGTCGTTGGCCTTGAACTGGGCCAGCAGGCCCGCGCTGACCATGTAAGCCGAATTGGCGGCCGCAAGCGGGGGCGCGCCGGCGTCGCCCGACGCCAGCAAGGTCAGCTGGGTCTGGCTATCGACCGAGCCGACGCGCAGCATTCGCGGCAGTGTCTGCGGATCGGCCGCGGCGAACAGCTGGTCGCCCGCCTTCGCCGCGCTCAGGAAAGCGGTGCCAGTGCCCGTGACCATGGTCGGCGTGGCCGCATCGATGCTGATGGTCCCTGCCCCGTCCTTCTTCACGCCGTCGGCCCCCTGCAGCTGGTAAGGCAGGCTGTCGACCTTTCCGACATACGGGGCGGACAAGGTCAATTGCGTATCGCTGGCAACCTGCGCGACGCTCTGCACCTGCACTGCGACCGGGTTGAAGCGGGGAATCAGCAGGGTGTCGCCGGCCGACAAGGCGGTAAAGGTGGTGCCCTCCGTGCCCGTGATGGTCGTGCCATTGCTGCTGACCTTGCCGGTGCCGGCGACGGGCGCAAACGTGCCCGACAGCAGGTAACTATAGGGAGAATTGATGACGGGAATTTCGAACTGTGTCGTCAGGACCAGTTCCGTATCGCTGACAGGCGTCTTGGCCAGCACCGCCTGTTGCTGGTTCAGGGTGCCGATGGCGATCAGGTCGCCGGCCTTGACCTGGTCCTGGAACGTGGTGTTGTAGCCCTGCACGACATTGGCGCTGATCGAACTGATGACGCCATTGCCGATGAAGGCGCTGCCGCCGCCCACGCTCAGCGAGGCAGCCGGGCTGCGATCGAAGATGCCGACGTTGCCACCAGCGTAGAACAGCCGGCTCGCCGCCTGCCCCGGCGACTCCTTGGTCCAGTAGCTGAGCATGGCCATGCCCTGCAGCTTCGAGCCGTTGCCCTCGAAACTCTGTGCCTTGATGGCGCCGCTGGCAGTCAGGCTGTCGGCCAGGATCTGCCCCTGCACGTCGAGGGCGGCGCGCGGCGCGCCTTCGCTCAGGCCGATGCCGACGCTGCGGTCCGGCCCGATGACCAGGGCATTCGGCCCGGAACTGGCGGATCCCCCCTTGGCCAGCGCCTGCACGCCCAGGCCGATCGATCCGTCCAGGCTTACCTGCAGCAAGGTGCTGTCGCTGCGCGCAAAACGCGCCAGGGCCGAGCGCATGTAGGTGTAGCCCGATCCGGGTGCCGGCATCGTCGTGGGCGAAAAGGCAGCATCGATCTGCACCTGCAAACCATCCTGGACAATCTTGCTGACGGTGCGGCGCTGGGCCGTCCCCATGCGCACCGAAGGGTCCGCGATGAGCTGGTCGCCTACCTGCAGGAACGGCAAGGGCGCATCCGAGAAGGTGACCAGCTGGTTATCCCAGCTGATTGTGCCCTTGCCCTTGAAGGTCACGGCGTCGATTTGCAGGTTGGCCACCGGATGGTCGGTCCCCACGCCAAGGTTGTTGCGTGCCGTGAGCAAACCCATGAACTGCCCCCGCGGGGCGTCGAACTCCAGGTAATAGTCGTCGGCGCGGCTGCCTTCGCGGCGCGCACTGATGCTGGCGTAGTCCGTCCGCAGCGTGGCGCCGCCCATGTTGGATGGGGTGGAAACGGCCTGGTTCACGCCCGCCCCTTCCGTGACGAAATTGACGGAGCCGACGCTGGTGCCCACATAGCGGCGCTCATTGCGCCCGGACTTGTAGGTCAGGCTGTTGATGCTGCCCTCGGTGGTCAGGGAAATGACCGCCAGCAAAATGTTCACTCCGGGCTGGTCAAGATTGCGCAGATACTGGATCTGCGGTTGCTGCACGATGCGCTTGTAGCCGGCCGTGCCGCTCTCGTCGCTAAGGTCGGCGAACACGTCGAAATAGTTGATGGTGATGAAATAGCTTGCACCAGGGGCCAGCTGATCGAACGTCAGCACGGCCGGCTCGAGCAGGATGATCTGCCGGCCCAGGGCATCGATCGCCATGCCGCGCGACACTTCGAGCTGGCTTGGCTCACCATCCGCCGAGGCAGCAACCTCGAGACCGTGCGCGATGCCATACAGATACAGGCTGACATTGCGCGCCGCCAGCATGTCCATCTGGTACTGCTGCTCGCAGCGAAAATCGTCCGTCAGCAAGGCTTCGCCCGAAAAATAATTGGGCCGTTCGACACGTGGCTGTTTCATGGTTTTTCCCGGATGCTGGCGCTGGAAACGGAACTGGTGCCGGGGATGGCGATCCACGACAATGCGATATCGCCGCTGCCGCCAGCGGCCTGCAGCGCCAGCAGCGTGACGACGAACTGCGCCGTGCCGGAGGCGACGGCGGTGGCGTACGGAACGCTGCCGCCCACCGTCACCATTACGGTAGGCGGGGTGCTGAAGGCATCTTGCTGCGTAGCGTAGAAAGGGACGGTGACGCTGGTGCTGGCGCCCGCGCCTTGCAACTGGGCCGCCGGCACTGCCAGCGTGCCCTGCAGAAAGGTGTCGGGCGCGGCATTCGCCTTCACCGTCCCCAGCGGGGCCGGCAACAGGCTCGTCACCGGGACGCGGCTGTCCGTCACGCTGACGATGGCCTTGTGGGCGTCGAGCGTGACGGTCGCCAGCAGCACGCCATTGTCGGGCACCCTCTTCGCGGCAAGCAACTGGGCTGCCTCGTTGACCACGTTGGCCGTCGAGGCGCTGGTGTCGGGATAGCAGGCGTACACCAGCATGGGATTGCTGGCGTCCGATGGCAGCGTGAGCGGCGTCCCGCCGGACGGCAGGATCAGCAAATGCCCGGCGGCGTCGAAGGCCACGCCCTGGCTGACGGCCAGCGTATTGCCGGCCTGGCTCACCAGCATGCCGTTCAGCACGCCGGGCGAGAACAGGAACTGGTTTTGCAGCCAGAACCAGTTGCTGAAGTAATTCTGTTCGAGCGTCATGTAGTCCGACGTGAGGAACATGCCGGTCTGGTAGTTCAGGTGGGTGGCGACATCCGCCTTGATGATGCTGCTCATGTCTTGATTCCTTGTTGGCCCAGTAAGGTATTGACGCCCAGCGCGGTGGCATAACCTTCCGCCTGCAGCTGCATGCTGGGCACGATCGTGATGAGGTAGTTGCTGGCGGCCGGCTTCATGACGCGCAGGAACTGTTCGAGCCGGCCGCACAGCGCTTCGATCTGCGCCACGTTGGCGCTCGTCAGGATGAACAGCGGGTTGTGCGCGTTCGGCAGCACCAGCTGCACGTTGAACAGCCACGGCAGGTAGCCCGCCACGACGGGCGCGCCGCTCGCGTAGGTGTCGCGCACGATGAAGGCGCTGCTGGCCAGGTCGCTTGCCATGATGTCGGGCGCGGACGGCGCGCTGATCGTCACCGACAAGGTGCCGTCGATGGCGATCCACTTGCCGCCAGGGTCCTGCTGCTGGCCGCGCATGGCCAGCGGCAGCTGGAGCAGCAGATTGGCCAGCATGCTCAGCCCCTGCAAGGTCCCGCGCAGGCGGTACAGGGCCATGATCTCCGCGATCACGGTGCGCTTCTGGTCGATATCCCAGTCATTGTCGACCGCCAGCGCGACCCAGCCGCCGAGCCAGGCGAGGAAATCGTCGAGCCAGGCCTCGATGGGGGCGCTCGGGTCGGATGCGCCCGGCGCGGCGGCCACGTAGCCGGCCAGCGGATCGCCGGGCGCGGGCACCTGGATGTAGGTGTCGAGGTCGGCCAGGATGGCCGTTTCCTGCTTTGCCGTCGCGCCTGAAATGGGCGGAATGAAAGCCGTGTCCGAGGGAGGAAACAGGAAACTCAGGCGCGGATAGAACAGGTTGCCGATGACGTCCGCCTGCAGCAGTTCATGGATGCCCTTGCGCCCGCCCAGCTCGGCGTCATTGATGCCTGTCAGTATCTTTTCAAAAATCTTCAGGTACTGCGCGAGAAAAGCCGGCTGCGTGGTGCTGTACACGGCAGGCAGGTAGCGCAGGTAGCTCGATGGCGCGCTCATGCGGCATTGCTCCTGACGCTGACATCGAGGCAGCGCAGGCGCGGCAAGCCCCGGTAAAACATTGCGGGCGTGCCGGGCGGCAGATCGGCAAGCTGGGCGTTGACGTCCAGCACGGCCATGCGGTCGAGCACCAGGGTCGGGATGAAATCGAAGAGCAGCCCGTCGATGGACTCGATGCCCGGCATGGCCAGGATCAGCTGGCGCAGCGCCGCTTCGGTGGGAGCCTCGCCATATGGCCAGCCCTGGCCGGCCGCCCCCCCTGCGCCGGGCAGGAAGTAGGCGAAGAGGCGCGCGAACAGCAGGCCCAGCGTGACATCCAGGCGCACCGTCGGCGCGCAGCCGGCGACGAGCGTCACGTTGATATCGGTGAACTGGGCCGCGCGCGCCTGGACACGGTTGCCGGCGATCACGCGCGGCGCCAGGTAGGTGTTCACGGCCGTGAGCAAGGCACGCTCGGCCGCCGCGTCATCGGACGCCTCGATCATCAGCACCTTGCGCCGCGTGCCGCTGCTGCCGCTGCCAGCCTGGTTCGGATATGGCGGATACTGGTAGCGCCATTGCGCATCGCTGAGTATCCAGGCGACGCTGCCCTGCCCCGCGCTCTGCGCGTACGCGCGCCGCACCAGCAGTGGCGTGGGGGCGGCGCTGCCCGCGGCGGCGCCCGCCGCCTGCTGAGCAATGACCTGATTCGTTTCCAGCGCCAGCGCCTCGATATTCGACAGGGTCAGCGCCATGTAGGGATGGCCGACATAGGCCAGCACATAGCGCTGCAGCGTCGGCTTGTTCAACACGATGCCCTGCTCGAGCTGCGCCAGCACCTGCTGCAAGGCCAGGAAGGCGGCGTCGTGGTTGGCGGCGGCGGCCAGGCTGTAGGGGGTCTGGTTGCCGGAAAAGGCCAGGCCCAGCACCCAGCGCAGGTAATTCTCGTCCGTCTGCACGGGAATCGCGTTGGCCTGGAACAGCAGCGACTCGTCCAGCCAGGCCAGCAATTGCAGCAGGGTGATGCCCGGATCGCTATCGTTGTAGTCCGTCCACTGGCGCGTATACTGCGGAATCCGGCGCACCAGGTCGGCTGCCAGTTCCTGGTAGCTCTTGCGGTCGAGGTCGGGCAGTTCGAAGGCCATGGGCTACACCGCCGAAATATACACGAGCATGCTGCCGGCGACGGGCAGCTCGGTGGGCGCCAGCGCGACGTTGCCATCCTGGCGCCCATTCACGTTCAGGCCCAGCACGGCGGTCACGCCGGGCAGGCTGCGCAACAGCACAGGGATGGCGGACGCCTGCACGGTCTGGCCGAAACGCCAGCCCTGGCCGGGCGGGCCGCCATACACCGGCTGGAAATAGGCGCGCAGCAGCGCCGCGATGCGCGCCTGTTCGGCCTGTATCTGGTCGGGCGCGATGCGCATGGCCAGTTGTGCCGTGACGGACACCGGGACATAGCGCGCCGCCTCGATGCCGATGCGCTCGGCCAGCGCCGCCAGGCAGTATTGCCTGACATAAATGCCCACCTGGTCCAGCAGCGCCGGGCTGGCGTACGGGAGCGGATCGGTGGACAGGGGCAGCACCGCGATGCGGATGAGATTGCCTTCCGCCTCCACGGCGCGCGCCTGAGCCACCTGGGCGCTGGCGGCGCCGGCCAGGGCCGTGAAATCCTGCAGTTGCACGGCCCAGCCCCCCGCACGCACCAGCGCGGGACTGGTGGCTGCCAGCTCGGCCCGCGTAGCGCAGCCGACCCCGCCGCCCGCCGGGGCGGGATTGTCCACCGCGGCGATGTTGGCGATGCCGGGACGCAGCACCGTCAGCGCGCCAGCGCCCACGTTGCCCGCCAGCCCTTGCGTGTGGTGGTAGCGGATGGCCACGATATTGTTGTGACCGGGCGGCGGGATCATGCCGTTGTAGCCATCGCCGAACGTCAGCAGCCCGTTTGCATAGTCGAGCATATACACGCGGTCGGTCGGACCGCTGAAGGCGAAGTTCTCCACCTGGGTCCAGCGCCGCGCCACCTCGCCGGCGCCCACGCGCACCTCCGCCAGCTCCGCGTCGGCAAACTCGGCGGCCCCTGGCTCCCGCCCCGCCATGAGCCCGGCAGGTTCGATCACGCACACCAGCACGTCGGCCAGCACCGGGGGAAAGTCGAGCGTGAACTGCTGGAACATCTGCTCGTTGCTCGATCCGAGCACTTCATCGACCAGCGTGGTCAGGTTCGACGCCATGACCGTGTTCGGATACATGCCATACAGACGGATGGTACGGTCGACATGGGCGTTGTTGATGCGGAACCAGAACGCCGTCTGCGAAAACAGGTAGGCCGCCTGCATTGCGGCCGGGACCACGAAGCCGACCAGGCCGGAGCGGCTCAAGCCATAGGTGGCATCGTCCACCGCCAGCGCCCGCCACTGCTGGCCGTCGTGGTATTCCCACTGCAGGGTGCGCCCGCGGGCGGCCTGTTCCTGCTGCAGATAGAAATACAGCACCAGCTTGTTGCCCACGCAGGCGGCAGCGAATCCCGCGTCGTCGAAGGCAAAATAGAAGCCGGTCAGCAGTGCGTCGACCGGCTTGAACGGGCTGAACAGGAAACGGCTCAGGGTGAAGGCGTTGTAGCTCCAGAAGCTCTGCGGCTTGGCCGCGAAACTGTACTCGATCCGCGCCGACAGCACGAATGGCGGGTAGTAGCTGGGCTGGGAAATCGTATAGCTGAAGTTGACGCCGGCCACGTCGTTGAGGTATTTGCTCACCCCCAGTTTTTGCGCCTGGTCGATGACATCCGCGGGAATGGCGTCGATGGTGGCGCTGACGCTGGTGCTGGCAATGCCGCCCTGCTGCCCGTAGCCGCCTTCGGCGATCACGCAGCGCAGCCACAGCCCCTCGGAGCCCGCCACGGTGCCCGGCCCGAATTGCGGGCAGGCGAACTGGATGCAGGTCGCGCCGTCCGGGTTGTCATACTGAAAATTATTGATCCTGTCGACGAACTGGTAGGTGGCGGCGTCCGTGGTGGTGGCGTTGAAGGCGCGCCATTGCAAACCGTCCCAGAATTGCCAGACCAGCCGCACCGCAAAGGTGTGCTGCAAGGTCGCGAGCGTGAAATGAATCGTCACCAGGGCGCCGGTCCTGGCGAACACGCTGTCCGAGCGCAGGTAGAACGCATCGTTCGTTTTCGGCGTTTCGCCGAACGGATAGGCGCCATTCGCGATATCGAGCAGCACGCCATTGCAGGCGGCCTGCTGCGGCACGATGGCCTTGCCCTTGAAGGTGCAGTTCACCCCCGTAATGACGGGCAATTGCGGGGCCAGCGAGGCAAGCACCTTGACCTGCGGCGCGGGCTTGACCAGCAGCCAGTATTGCGCTTCTCCATCCTGGCCGTTCAACGGTGCGGCATCGAAACCGGCGCCCGGCTCGCCCGCCCGGTACAACTGCCGCTGCAGCTGCGCCAGCGGCACCGCGGCCGCGCGCGGCGTCATGCCAAGCACAATGTCGAGCTGGCGCGACGATGATGAACTCGTCAATTGCGTCGTCAGCGGCGTCAGCGCGCCATCGAACCATTGTCCGAAATATTCCGGGTACAGCTGCTTGCCGGTCAGGCTGACGGTGATGCTTTGCAACGTATCGTCAGGCTTGAACAGGACCGGATCGCCCATCATGAACCAGTGCCCGAGCGGCTGTTCGGCCGGATCGGCCTGCTGGCTGGCCACGAAGATCGGCACCCCGGCCTGGTCCCCGAGCAGGCCGGGCAAGGCATCGATGAACTGATCCTGCGCCGGGATGACCGTCATCGCCGCCGACAGCGTGGCGGGCAGCACCAGCAGCGTCTCGTTGGTCTGGAAGCGGATCGTCTGGTCTTGCCCATCGAGCACCGCGCACTGTGCCGGCACCGTCGCCGCCGGCTGGCCGGCCTTGAGCAGGAAGCGCAACGGCGCCTGCGCCGCCAGCGGCGCGCGCAACTGCATGTTCATGAACTGGAAAAAACCCAGGCGGCGCTGCTCCGGCATGGCGTTTTCGATATCGGCCGTGTAGGCGGCCAGCTGCGAAAACAGCTTCAGCAGCACCAGTCCCGGATCCTGGTCGACGTCCGACGCGCTTGGCGGCAGCGTATTCCAGAAGTCGCTCCATTCGGGAACGTAGGCCTTGGCCAGCGCCAGCGTCTGCGCATAAAACTGCTCTGCATCGCGAAAGTCGAGCATCGGGGAAGTCATGGACGCGGCTCGCCTGCCACTTCCGCGCGCAGCTCTTCCAGCACCTGGATGGCACCGCTGATACGCAGCAAGGTTGCCTGGAGCTGGCGTCTGCGCTCATGGTACTCGTCCTGCAGCGCCTGCAGCTGCGCCTGTCCCGCACTTTCGTTGCTTTTCAATTCGGCAAGGCGGTCGTCGAGCAATTGCATGTCCATGCGTATGTCCTGGCTTATTTGAGAAAGAATGGATAGACCAGATTGGCCGGCTGGTTGTGCGAGCGGATCAGGTAATCGACCGACACCCGCAGGCAATTGGGCTGCTGCGCATCGATGAGGGCGGCCACGCCGGTGACCTGGATGCGCGGCTCCCAGCGGTCCAGCGCCTGCTTGACGTACAGCTGCGCCAGGCTGCTGGCGCTGGCATTGCCGGCCGAGAACACCAGCTCGTTGATGCGGCAGCCGAAGGCCGGCAGCATCACCCGTTCGCCGGGCGCCGTCTGCAAGATGATCAGGATGGCCTCGGCGATGTCGCCGGCGCCGGCCGCGAACAGCACGCGCCCGCCGCTGGCCTGCACGGGGAACGCCCAGCCCTGGCCCAGGAAATCGGCGCCGGCGGCCATCGCTAGCCCATCCTCACGGTGCTCATGCCCGCCACCTGCACGGCCGGCGGCGGCACCTGCGGACCTGCCGGCGGCAGGTCGTGGCAAGTCTCGCACAGGTCGCCCGCGCGCGCGGCGCCCTTGCCGTTGATGCGCACCGTCAGGCTGCCAAGCATCACCCGCCCAAGATTGGTGGGCGGCTCCTGGAACTGGCCGCTGGCGGCGATATGCGGCGGCACATTGCTGGCCATCGAGCCGACCGTCGCCGCAGGCCTGCCGTTGATGCGCACGTTCAGACTGGTCTTGCTGGCGATCTTGCCGGAAAATGGGAACGGCTGCGGGGTCGGCACGGGGCCGCCCGGGCTCGGCACCAGCACGATGTGGATGTCGGCGGCGTTGACGATGCTATCGCCCGCCTTGGCGGCGCCCATGCCCATCAGTTCAGATCGATCATGGCGGCCTGCAGCTTGAGCGCCTTTGCGCCATCCAGCTGCATGCCCTTGGACGACAGATCGGCCTGGACGCTGCCGTCCGTGGTCTGCAGCACGACATGGGCGGCACTGATGGTCAGCGTGCCCTTGGCGCTGATCGCCAGGTCGCCTTCGCTGCTGACGCTGACCTTGTTGTTGGCGGTATCGAGCTCGATCCGGTTGTTCTTTTCGTCGATGATGGTGATCTTGCCCTGGGCGCCATCATCGAGCACGATGGTCTTGCCCAGCTGCGTCCTGAGCATCCGCACCTCCTGCTGCCGGTCCTTCTCGACAGGCGGCTTTTGCACACCGTTCCACAGGAAGCCCAGCACATACGGCTGGTTCGGATCGCCGTCGGCGAAGGCCAGCAGGACCGAGTCGTCTTTCCTTGGCAGGAAAAAGGCGCCACAGCCGGGGCCGGCGAAAAAGCTCATCACCTGGAGCCAGTCCGACTCGATGGTGGCGCCACTCAGCGTCAGAAACACGCGGATGCGTCCCAGGCCCTTGGGGTCCACGGTATTGCTCACCTTGCCGAGCGCGACGCCCGATGCTTTGCCGTTCATATACCCGTCCTGCGCACGTTGATGTCGGTCTTGTAGCCGCTGCTGTCGTCATAGTCGTGGGTGCTCGACGTGACGTAATAGGTGCCGTCAAAGCGTTCGCTCAGCCCTGTGATCTTGATATTGACGCCAGCCACCAGGTCGCTGTCGCCCACCAGGCTGGCCTGGCCTTCGATAAAGCTTTGCAGCTGGCTCTGGAATTGCGCGTCGGCCACCGCCTGCAGTGCGGCCGGGTCGCTGATGCCGGGGCATTGCAGCGTTATTGCCGAACTGGGAAAATCTTCCGCCACCTCGTAGCCCGTTTCGCTGCCGCCCATCTTGTCCTGGCTGGTGCCGGACTGCGCCACGGCCGTGATGACGGCATCCGTTTCGACGTCGTAGCCGATGGCGGTCACCTTCTGGCCCATGGTCGGCACCTTCAGGTTCAGGTTTACCGCATTCAGGTCGCGCGGGTAACTGAGCGTCTTGATGGCGCCCTTGCCTTCGGCCGAGGGGCGGAACACGAGCGTCGTGTCGGCCATCAACAGTTCGTAGTCGAGCTGCTTGCAGCGTTCCATCAAGAAGGCGTAGTTGGAGACATTGTTCTGGATGACGTACTGGTTGACGGTGTCCGGCTGGCCTTCCAGTGTGACGGGCAGGCGTGCCGCGCGCGCCACGTCGCTGACGATCTCATTATCGTTGAGCAAGCTGTAGGTCTTGCTGCGGGTGCCGAACTTGAGCCGGTACATGCGGTCGAAACCGCGTATCGTGGCGGCCGAGGACGCCGTGCTGAAACTCGGCTCGATGGCCGTGATATCGCCGCTGATCAGTTGATGCAACTGGTTCAGGCCCAGGAAGATCGTGATCTGGTCGCCCGGCTTGAACACGTCGAGGTCGACGTCCTGCCAGGCGCCGTCCGCCTTCACCATGTCGAGCGTGAAGCTGAACATGGCCGGAACATTGATTTCATCGTGCACGCGCACATTGTGGATGGCGGCCACGATCGAGGACGGCAAGGGACTGCGGTTCTTCAGGATCTTGAACGCACCGGTCTGGACGCTAAGCATACACGGCTCCCGCGCTGCCGGCATGCACGTCGGGAATGACCAGATTGCGGCCGATATCTTTGCGCTGCGGAAAATTCAAGGCATCCTCGATGCCGTTCTGAGCAGCGATCAGGCGCCACTGGTTCGGATCGCCCAGCGTGGCTTGCGCGATCAGGTACAGGCGGTCGCCCTGCTTGACCTGCCATAGCTGGCGGCAATTGAAATAGCCGCGCGACTGCAAGTCCTCCTCTTCCGTCAGCACCGACTTGAACGTCACGTTCAGCTCGGCGCGCACGGGAATGCCGGAACTGAGGAACATCGTGAATTTCTGGTCGAGCTTGACGATGATGCCGGTAAACAGCGGGCCGGCCCACGTAAACACCAGCACCGGCGGTTCCTTGCGCACATTCGTGCCCACGCTGGGCACGGTGAGCGCGACGATCTTGCTGGTCTTGCTGCGCACGTCGATCTGCTGCTCGTAGGTATCAAAAAACAGCGACACGGTCAAATCGTCATTATTGACCCGTTGAAACTGGATGTTCGATCCTTCACCCTGCACCAGCACCGTCTTGTTCAGCGACAGTTCGGTCGGGTTGTACATCACGGGGATTTCCTCGCGCGTCGCATGCACGACGATCTTGGCCATTTCCAGCATCAGGCGCCTCCCCGGCGATAGCGTTCGGTGGCGCTGCGGCGCGCGATGGCGCCGGCCATGCGGTCGGTCAGCGAGGCCAGCACCGGCGCGGAAAACAGCGTCTCGGCCAGCACCTTGCGCAACTGCTCCTGCGACTGCCCGCCGTGCACGATTTCATGCACCACCCTGGTCTGGACCGCGCGTTCCACGCCGAGCATGCGCGTATCGACAATGTGCTCGACGCGGCTTTGCAGCTCGGCCAGGGCAGCTGGCGCCGCCTGGCGCATGTCGCGCCGCACCGGCTGGCGTCCCTGGTAGCGTCCGAGGACGATGCCGGCGCGCGCGGCCGGCGCTGGCCATGGCGCCGGCGCGGCCGGCGCCGGGGTGCGCCAGGCGCCGGCCTGCGCGCCTGGCGCGACCGCGTACGTTATGTACAGAGACGCTGCCGGATGCGATGCGGGACGCAAAAACGGCGCGGCGGGCGCGGCAACGCCGTTGCGGACCGGCCCCCGTCTGGCCGTGCCGCCGCGCAGCGCCGCCTGGCGTTGCGTGGGATGGGCCGTGCCGCCAGCGGCCGGCTGGGAAGCCGCCCTGTGCGCCGCCGGCTGCGCGGGCCGGATGGCCGCCAGGCCCAGCGACGGCGACGGCGCCGCGGCGACCGCGCGCAGGCTGGCGCAACGCGCGACGGCACGCGCCAACGCCGCGGCGCCGTGCCGCCCCGCCGGCGGCTGCGCGGCGAAACGGTGCACGGCCGTCGCCGGGGCCGGCTGCTGTGCGCCGCGCGCCAGCCAGGCGATGCTCGCGGCCCCGGCACGCCGCGCCTGCGACACGCCGCGCTCGAGGCGCGGCAGCACCAGGCGCACGAAGGTTTCCTGCCGCGCATGCGCCTGCATCAGCTGGGTCCGCAAGCCCCGCAGGCGCCCTTCGATGCGTTCGACCATGCCTGCCTTGCGCACCATGCCCTGCACGCGCACCACCAGCCCCATGGCCGAGCGGAATTGCTGCCAATAGTGCGACACCGAGGTCGTGTGCCGGCCGGCCGCGCCGCCATGCGCCAGGCGCAGCTGCAGCGGCGCACCGGAATGGGAGAAACGCCACAGCGGCGCGCCGCGCGCCGCATGGAAGCGCTGTGCCAGGCCGGCGCAGCCAAGGCGCATGGCGCGCATCAGAGTATCCCCGCCGCTGCCGAATACACGCTGCTCGCAAGGCTCTTGCGGATGCCTTCGTGCGCCAGCGTAAACGACTGGCATGCCACCAGGCTGCCGCCCGCATCCAGGCTTGGCCCCTGCCACTGCACCGGCCAGGCATTGTAGAAATCCCACCAGACGCTGGGCAAGCCGCGGTCGTCCAGCAGATAGATGGAGCCGTTCCGGCGCCGGATGGCGCCGCTCAGCGTCGACTGGTACCACAGCCACATCGGGTCGAGCGCCGTGATGCCGGCCTTGAGCACCAGGTCGGAACAGGTCACCTGGCCGGGCAGCTTGTACTCGATGTCGTTGACGCCGCCCTGGCGCACGGTGCGCACCTCCGTCTTCGATTCGAGCCCATCGACGGACATGAAGCCGCCCACCAGGATGCCTTCGACTTCGACGAAGAAATTGTAGGCCTTGAAGGGGTCGATGCGCAGGCCCAGCTGGCGCTGCGCGGCCCCCATGACTGCATTCACACCCACCACCATCTCATGCTCCCAGGTTGTGCGCCGACTTGTGCCGCTCCTCGGCATTCATCGTCTGGTTGATCTTGCTGATTTCGCCGCACCAGCGGCGCCGCTCCGCGTGCTCCATTGCCATCAGATCCTCATGGGACCAGTGAAAGTGATAGGCGAGGAAGGCTATCTCTGCGTAAAGCTGGTCGGAAACTGGAGCAAGCCCGGCTTTCCCAGGGGACCCTGCGCCTCCCCCGGCAAGCCGGCGTCGTCGCTGTCGACCTGATTGATCTTGTTGTACAGCTGTTGCAGGTGAAAGAAATCGGCCGCGAACAGCTCCTCGACCACCTTGGTGCTGACCATTTCAAGGCTGCCCAGGCGCACGATCACGCGCGACAGCACGATGATGATCAGGTAGGCGGGGTTGCTCTGCACCCGGTGGTCCTTGAGCGGCAGGATTTCGTCGCCGGCGGTGGCCAGGCGCATCACGCCGTTGCGGTGCAGGTTGCCATCGCCGTCGCGGTAACCCAGGGGTAGAATAAATTCGATTTCGGTACAGATCACGCTCATTGCCGCTTCCCCTTGTGCGCGTTACGACACGCGCGTCATGTATTGCATCGTCAGTTCAAACGTCTCGATCATCACGTCGCTGCTGGCCGCGTTGAGGCCCGAGCTCTCGTATTTGCTGGCCCAGGCGCTGATCACGTTCCAGCGCGCCTTGTCGGCGCCGCCGGCATCCATCAGGATCAGCGAAACGTTCTTTTGCGCCCCCTTGGCGCCCGAACCCTGGGTCGACACCAGCTGGTACCAGTTGTACAGGTCCATCGAATCGGTCAGGCCCTTCTTCAGGCTCAGCTTGCCGTAGCTGGTAAGCCCCGACAGCGAGCGCTTGTAGACCGGATCGGTGCCTTCGCGGTATTCGACCGCCTCGATCGTACTGTCGGGTACGCTTGCCTCGGAAAACGCGGCGATCTGGATGCCGGCAATTTCGACCCGGAAGCGGAATCCCCGGTAGGGATCGGTTAATTGTGTAGCCATGCGCGTTCTCCGCAATCAATCGGTGTGGATGGGCTCAGCTGCCGGAATCGGGCGCGCTGGTTTTTTGGGTCAGGCGCAGGATGACGAACTCGGCCGGATAGACGGCCGCCAGGCCGATGTCGATATACAACTGCCCCAGCATGCGCGTCTCGATCGGATTGTTCGATGCGTCGCAGGTGACGAAAAACGCTTCGGCGGCCGTTGCGCCGAACAGCCCGCCCTGCTGCCACAGGGTGGTCAGAAAAGCGCTGACGTCGCGCATGATCGAGGACCAGAGCTGCTGGTCGTTGGGTTCGAACACCACCCACATCAGGCTTTGGCGCAGGCTTTGCTCGACATAGATGAACAGGCGCCGCACGCTCACATAAGTCCACTCCGTGTTCAGCGCGAGCGTGCGCGCGCCCCAGATCACGTTGCCGTAGTTGATGAAATTGCGCACCGCATTGATGCCTTCGGGGTTCAGCAAGTCCTGGTCGGCATCGGTCAGGGACTGGTCGAGCAGCACGGCACTCATCAGGGCACCGTCATTCACCCCCGCGGGCGACTTGAACACCCCCACATTGATGTCGGTATACGCATAGCGGCCAAGCACCGGACCGGATGGCGGGATCGGCACGTTGGCGCCGGCAATCGGGTTATAGATGTAGACCCATGGGTAATACAGCGCGCCGAAGTCGGAGTTGAGCGCGTTCGGATTGCCTTTCGGCGCCTGCCCCTGGCCGGACTTGAATGACAGCATGTCCTGCACGCTCAGGCCGAACGGCGGGTCGATCACATAGAACAGGCTGCGCTTGTCGATGCAGAACATCAGGCCGGCATTGATCAGGGTGCCCTGCAGCGCCAGCGACTGCTTGCCACTGGTATCGGTGGCGGTAACGGTGTCGGGCACGGACAGCAGGCTGAGGCCCTGCACCTTGTCGAGCAGCTTGGTGGCATCGGTCAGGTCGTAGTTCGGGTTGCCGCCGTTGCTCAGCGCCGTCGGCCCGCCATTCGGTGGGCGCACCGGCGTCGCGGGCGAGGCGGTGCTGCTGATGGGCACGCGTATGAACATCGAATTGTTGTTGATCTGGGAGGCCAGCGCGCTCGGCTTGTTGGCCTCGTTGATCGTGCTGTTGGCCGTAAAGCCGTTGAACTGCTCCAGCACGTAATAGGAAGCCGTGCCGATTGTTTGCGGGCTGAGGCTGTTTTGCAGGACGTATTGCTGCAGCAGCAAGTTCGGCATGGTCGCCACCAGCGGCGCGGCGGGCGTGCCGATCAGCGTCGCCGCCACCAGCACGGTGACATTGAAGACCGGCGTGGTGGGCGCCGGCGTGATGCTCGGGTCGGTCGCGCTGGCGTTGCTGATCATGATGCTGATGGCGTTGCCCCAGGGACCGGGCGTGACGGCCGTGACGGCCAGCGGCGACTTGGCGCTGGCGCACTTGGCGCTCGCCTTGTCGCTGGCGCGCACCACGTAGCAGGCGGCCCCCCCTTCGTTGAAAAACTCGTAGACCGACCACGACACCATTGCATACCAGGCCAGCTGGCCGAACGTGCGCTGGTAGGCGGCCCAGCTGGTGAGCAGGACGGGCTGCATGTACGGCCCCGTTTCCGTCACGCCGACGAAGGCCGGGGTCGATGTCGAAGCCCCCTGGATGCTGCGGGCGCTGGGTACTTCCTGAATATAAATACCGGGATGGTTATAAGTGGCCAAAATAAGTCTCTCGTGTGGATTACGGCATCTCGATGTCAAGGAACAGCATGGAACCTGGTTGCACGCTGACCTGCCTGCTGACCTTTGCGTGGCCGGCCTTGCTAAAGCCCAGCTCGACCGTGGTCGGCTCGTCCAGTTTACCGCGCAGCGCCAGCGCGTAGCGGCCCGCATAGCGACCATAGCCGGACGAGGCGCCCGCCACCGCCAGCGCCTTGGCGCGCGCGCCCTGGTAATCGGCGCTGATGGCGACCCGCGCCAGCGGTTGCGCGGCGGCGTCGACGATCTTGCCGCGGATCAGCGTGGTCCCCTCGGGATACGGGTACAGGGGACTGGGCGCCAGCACGCAGGCAACGATGGCGTCGGCCAGCGGCTCCTTGAGCGGCACCTCGAACGTCAGTTGCTGGTCGAAATAGCGGTGGTCGGCACTGAGCACGTCGAGCCGGTAGCTGCCGTCGTCGAGGCCGGCAAAGGCGTAAAAGGCCTGGGCCTTGTCCTGGGGCGCAATGGGCTTGTCGTTCAGCAGGAAATGCGCGCGCGCGCCCACCGCCGGCGCCATGCTGAAACCGTCGATCAGCTGGATGACAGCGCTCAGCTTCATGCCGCTCCCGCCCCGGCGATGGCGCGCCGCGTCGCCTCCAGTGCGCTTTCGGCAACCAGCTCGGCGCTCGGCTGCAGGACCGAGGCGATGCGCACGGGCGACAGCGTGTACAGCTTGGTAAGCTTGTAGGGCTTGTTCGGAAAACCGCTCCAGATATTGTGCAGGGTCAGGATCGGGCTGGCGTCGGGCACAATGGCGATCGAATCGTTGCCGCTGGCCTTGAGCTGGGGATGAAGCCAGGCGCCCGCGAGCGCCGGTACGTCGTGGAACAGGCGCACCAGCTTGTCCACCAGTACCAGTTCAAGTTCGGCCGAGCGCGCATACGGCACCATCATGTAGAGCAGGTCCGAAACCAGCGGCGGCGGCGTCACGGCCAGCGAGTTCGGCCCACCCGTGCCCTGGGTGCGGGTGAGCGTGGGCGGCAGGTTGCGCAGGTAGGGATTGATCTCGATATTGTAGAGGTAGAGCGACAGCATGGTTGCGCCCTGGCTGTCGATCTCGGCGGGCGAGTCGAAGACGACCGCCGATTCGTTCGCCAGTTCCGGGATGTGCGCGCGGATCAGCGAGCGCAGCGACTCGCTCACGCAGCGCAGCACCTGCCCGGAATCGATGGTCGACGGTCCCATGGCTAGAGCGTAAACACGGTGAAGGTCTGGCTGACCAGTTGCGGCTGGCGGTTGCCGATGTGGGCGTACAGGCTCACGTTGGGGTCGCAGGTGGCCTTGAGGTAGATATACGGCAGATCGTGCGGCTGCCAGCTCAGGTAGGCCTGCATGAAAAAGTCCAGCGTGGCGCCGGCATCGGCGCTCCGGCTCGTCTCGAACTCCAGCACGCGGCTGCCGTACGACAGGAACTTGAGCGGCAGGCTGGGCTGCGCGCCGGCCAGGCGGATGCCGCCCGACTCGTCGCCTGCCGGCCCCAGGCACCAGATGGCCAGTCCCAGGCCCTTCTTGCTCGACAGTTCGAGGGCGATGCGGTCGCCAGGATAGGCATTCTGCACCGACACGATCACGCTGCGCGAATTGGCGTCGGGCTCACGCAGGGCCGCGCTGATGCGGCCGTTGCGCCACTCCATCGCGCGCTGCGAACCGAAAAACGCCATCACGCTCGCTTCGTTATTCAGCGTGCAATAGCCTTGCAGATAATCGACGCCGGGGGCCACGCGCAGGAACAGGGTCATGGTGAAGCCGTTGAGCGCGGCGCCGCTGCTGGCAGTGCGGATGGCCAGCAAGCCGCCGCAAAACTCCACCGAGCGGATGCACGACTGGCGCTGGCCGCCGCTCTGCTCGGCCACCACCGTGAAGCCCATGCTGTCGCCCGAGCGCGCGCCCAGCGACCATTCGGTGCCGGCCGTGGTGAACGTGAAATTGATGTTCGAATCGGCTGCGACATTCTTGAATATCAACACGACCGGCACGGGATCGCCTGGCATGCGCTGGCCGTCCGCAGCATCGGGCTGGAGTATTGGAGTATTCATCAGGCAAGATCGATCGCAAATGAACTCAGGCCGATGACCGTGCTGCGGTCGCCACGCGACTGCAGGCAGACGCTGGCGCCGGGCGGCAGGTCGACCCGGCCCTGCAACTGCGGCTGAGTGGTCTGCACGTACAGTTCGATGCTGACCTCGTCGCAATCCTGGTAGGTTTCAAGGATGATTTCGCGTGCGTTGATGAGCAAGCTGCTCAGATACATGGCTGGCGCGCTGCTGGACATGCACAGTCCGACCATGCGGCTGTCCGCGCCGCCTTCGCTCCAGATCGCCTTCTGGTCGGCGCGGATGGTCAGAAAGGCCTTGCTGTTGGCGCGCAACTGGAAAAACCGGATGCTCAACTGGCGGAACGTCGTCACCTCGTGGTAGCACTGCTCGTTGAGCGCGTGCAAAGGATTGCTCAGCAGGTGCGATTGCAGGTGCTTCAGTTCATGCGGGTTCAAGGCCAGGGCATCGATCTGGATACGCGCCATGATCAGTTTTGCCTCGGCCTGCGCCAGGGCCTGGCCGGCCGGCTTGCTGACGGACACGGAGCGCTTGCGCGGCGCGGCGGCCGGCGCATGCTCCGCCGGCGCCGTCGCCTCAGCCTGGTCGGTACCGCCCGTTGTCCGCTTGCTCATCGCGTGCTTATTCCGGGAAGGTGATGGTGTTCTTGCCCACTTTCAGGGGGACCTGGCCGCTGCCGCCGAGAAATTTATAATAGCCCAGCACGGTCACATCGACATAGGTGAAGTTGACGATCATGCTCGCGCCGGCCGGGACCACGCCGACCACCACTTCCAGCGCTTGCTGGTCGCCCGATGGATTGGCGCCTGCCTGCAGGTTGATGCCATTTTCCTTCACGTTCAGGTAGGCCAGCGGAGGCGTGGCCGATGCGCCGCCCCAGGGCTGGATCTGCGCCGGGGTTCCGGTCAGCGAAATCTTGTTGGCATCGGTGATCGACAGGACGGCGTTCAGCGGGACCGTGTTGTCGGACCTGACTTCAAAGATGAATGCGATCGAATATTCTTGCACGGTAATTCCTCGAAGAGCCAAAAAAGGATGAATGCCCTGCCGTGGGCGGGCATTCACACGGGTGCCGATGCGCCAGCTTCAGCAAGGCTTAATTCGGCCACTCCAGGATGACAAAGTTCTGGCTCAGCGTGATCGGCTTCTTGCCATCGAAATTGAAGGTCAGCACGGGGCCGCTATCGCTGGTCGACTTGATCTTCAGCAGCGACAAGCTGCCATTGGCCGTCAGGCAAGGCGAAATGTTGAAGGTTACCGAATCCGAACCGCCGGTGCTGATCTGCAGGTCGATCAACACGCCATTGACGCTCAAGCTGCTCAACGGCAGGGCCACGCCGCCCGTCGCGGTGAGGGTGATACCCGAATTGCTGTCTTCCGATGGATCGCCGGTGCTCCAGCACAAGGTGTCCGACTTCGTTTCGATGTCCAGTGTGACCGAGATGCGCTGGCCAGGCTGGGCGTTTTGCACACTGATTTCCGCCGTGGCGTACTTGTACTCAGATGTCATGATGCATTCCTCTAGGAGTGAAAAATCGTTGAACTACACGCGTCCATTTTTTCAAGTCGACTGACAATGCATTGGTCAGCAACGACATTAGGCCACGCTGGCGCGGCGCCAGTCACCTAACAAATGTGCCAGTTTGCGCTGGCATGGCTTTGGTGTATCCGCGACGCGCGGCAGCCAGATACTCACGCATTCCCACCGAAAAATGGGAGAAAAAAGAGGTTTCCCCCGCATTTGTTGCATCAGCAGAAACCTTCGCCGGCCCCTGCTTGTGACAATGTAACGATTGCTAGAAAACTATTATTTTTACTAGGTGTCGCTCATGCTCAAATCCTGCAACATACAAATCTGCCCTTCGTTTAACCTTCGTATTGTGATGCTGCGCCCGCTCCTACCACCGCGCCTGATGACAGGCGGCTATTGCGACGACACCGTGATTGCCGGGACGCGTCTTGCATGCTGGCGCGACGAACCACCATCATCAACCCGAGGAGTGTGCCATGGTGCTGCTGGATGATCTGTTTAGCCTGGTGAGATGCCAAACCGAAGCGGACTGGAGCCGCCTCCTGTTCAGCATCGGCGCGCAGTGCGGCTACGAGCATGTGTATTACGGCGTCGCGCCGGACAAGACGGTGGCTTTTCACTGGCCGGCGCCGGAGGCGTCCTTTGTCGTGAGCAACTATCCACCATCCTGGCGCGCACTGTATGTCTCGGAACGCCTGCATGAAAGCGATCCCAGCATCGCCCATTGCCTGGCCAACACCATGCCCCTGCTATGGCGGCCGGAAAGCTTCCCCGGTCCGGCGCAGCGCGCCTTCTATGAACAGGCGTGCCTGCACGGCATGCGCTCCGGTTTTTGCTTCCCGGTGCACGGCGCCAGCGGCGAAACGGGCATGTTGAGTTTTATCCGCAACGCGCCGCCAATGGATGCCGAACGCGACAGCTTCGCCACGATTGCGCAGCTGGCCCTGATCCGCGACTATGTGATCGAATCGTCCGCCCGCTTCATCAAGCACGACGCGCCGCCCGCGCCTGGCGCCAATCCGCTGACCACGCGCGAAATGGAATGCCTGCAGTGGATCATGGCGGGCAAGTCCTCGTGGGAAATTTCGCGCATCCTGCTGCGTTCCGAAGGCACCATCAATTTCCATGTCTCCAATGCGAAGAAGAAATTCAATGTACAGACACGCCAGCAAGCCGTCCTCAAGGCCATCAAGGCGGGCTTCCTGATCCCCTCCTGAGCCGGGCCGGCAAGAAAAACCGGCATGCCCGGTATGGCGCCCGCGACGCACCCCTCGCACCATCGCACACGCCTTCTCCGCACGACACAGTGCCAACTTAGAGCCTATCGCTGTAGATGAATACCTCCCTCGCAGGAGCGCCTCGGAAGCGGGGATGGCGCTGATCGTCGTCGCGTGGCGCGCCACGCGTCCTCCTCACGCCTTGTCCGCGCTCCTGATGTGCTGCCGGCAGAAGCCCTTCCCTACCGGGCCAGGCACTTATTCCAGGATGGGGCAGAACTGAATCGCCAGCAGTAGCTCAGGCTCTCTGATGCATGGCTCTTGAAAGCTGAAAAACCGATGGATCGTGTGAGGAGTCCGGCTCTGCTGCCAAGCGCCTGATGTGCGGTCTCGTCGTTGCCTGATCCAATGATGGAATCGGGTTTGCTCTGCCTATCCCCTGCCCTGCAGAGATTTCTGTGTGAATTCTCCATGGCTAAACGCTTTACGACGTTAATCGCGGGTTTCGTGTGTCGCGGCGCAATCGGATCGAGTTATCTTCCGCATCATTCTCATTCTGCAATGATGCATTTAAATTAAAGGGTTGCGTTGAACGATAGCATCCGCCGTTGTGGAGCAGACATTCGGCTATTCGGGGGCGTTCCTCAATTCGATTTTCCTCTTGAGCCGCTCCCGACTCCTTCCAACCGCAGCTGTATCAATTCCAGTAACGCCCGTACCCGCGCAGTCACGGAATGACGATGGCTGTACACGCCAAGCAATTGCAGCGGCGCAGGGCACAGGTCCAGCGGCACTTCCTGCAATCGGCCTGCGGCAAGATCTTCCTGGCATGGATAGGCCGCCACGATCGCAAAGCCGATGCCTTGCCGCGCGCCCGCCAATGCCAGTTCTCCGCTGTTAACACGATAGCGGCTCCGCACGGATACCTTCACGATGTCGCCTGTGGCGTCGAGAAACTGCCAGGGCTGGCCCTTTAACGCACTCAAGGTGGTAATGCAAGGCAATGACCTAAGTTCGCGCACGTGGCGCGGTATCCCAGTCTTGGCCAGCAGGGCGGGCGCCGCAACCACGATGCTGGGCAGCGTAGCGAGTTCGCGGGTGATGAAGGTACTGTCGTCCTGGCGCCCACGATGGAAGACGATGGACAGGTCCATGTCTTCCCGGAGAGCTTCGAGACCGGTCAGGCGGGTGTCGCATTCCAGTTCGACGCCGGGATGGAGGCTGCAGAATTCGGCCAGGATGGGAGCTAGCAGCCTTGGCGCCTCGCCTGGCATGCACATCCTGAGGGTGCCGCGCAGTTCACGCTGCACTGCGCCCAGCTCTTCCTCGGTGGAGAGTAAGGCGTCGAGCAAGGGTTTTGCGCGTTCGTAGAGTAGCCTGCCAGCTTCCGTCATGCGCAGATGGCGGGTGCTGCGTTCCAGCAGGCGGACGCCCAGCATGCGTTCCAGCGAGGCGACGTGGCGGCTGACGTTGGAAGATGGCAGGCTCAGCAGGCGTGCCGCGCCGGCAAAGCTTTGTTCATCGACGACCGCCACGTAGACACGGACGGTATTCAGGTCGAGGGCATTGCGCATGATTATCCCGATTAAGGTATGAAAGCTACCCATTTTTACATACTAGTGCTCCACAGTGGCGGAATTTAAGATGCCGTCTCGTCCGATGAATCGCCGCCGGCGGCGCGTCGGGACGGATTGAATAGGAGAGCTTCGGCATGGAAATCGGAATACTTGGCGGCGGCATTGCAGGGTTGAGCGTGGCGCTTGCCTTGAGCAAGCGGGGGTACAGTCCCCGCGTATATGAGCGCCGGGCGGGGCCTGCGACGATGGGGGCTGGCGTTACGCTCTGGCCCAACGCCGGCTTTGTGCTAGAGGAACTGGGGCTGCTGCAAGACATCGCTGCAGCGGGAGGCCGGCCAGTGTCCATGCACCGCCAGGATGCCGCGGGCAATTCTTTGGGGGGCATCGATATTGCGCTGCTAGACCAGATTATGGGACATCCGACGCATACGATTTTGCGCCGGGACTTGCAGGCGGTACTGCTGGACCATGCGGCACAGGCCGGGATCCCGGTAGCATTCGGGCATCGGGCGGTGGCGATCGACCTCGATGCTGGCGGCAAAGCCGTGGCGCGCTTCGAAAACGGGGCAAGCATTCGTCCGGATCTGCTGATCGGCGCCGATGGCCGCATGGACTCGGTGGCACGCCAGTTCGTCGCGGGGGACAACACGCCAGTCTATCAGGGCTTCGTGAACTGGGTGGGTGTGGCGCAGGCGGAAAGTGCACTGGTGGACGATATCGCGATTCAGGATTACTAGGGTGCGGGTGATCGCTTCGGTTGCGTGGCGGTCCGACCGGATTTGGTCTACTGGGCGGCGGCGCAGGCACGGCCATTGCCGGGAGCGGCGCCCGCAGCGGATATGCGGAAGGAGATCGAGGATCTGTTCGCGCGATGGCCGGAGCCTGTCACCCGCGTCATCCAGGCGACACCGGCGCATGCCATCCGACTGATTGCCGTGCACGACCTGGAGCCGCTGCACACATGGAGCCGCGCCAATGTACTGCTCGTGGGAGATGCGGCGCACGCGCCGTTGCCGACCTCCGGCCAGGGCGCCTGTCAGGCGCTGGAAGACGCCTGGCATCTGGCGCGGTGTCTGGTTGGGACGGACGGCTGCCTCGATGCAGCCTTGCTGCGCTTCGCGCAGATCCGCGGGCCGAAGACCGCGAAGCTGGCCGAGCAGGGTCGCGTTTTCGCGCGCGGCCTGTTTGCCACTGATCCTGAAACCTGCCGCATTCGCAATGAACGCGCCAAGGCGTCCGATCCCTTGCGTGACGTGCATGCCTTGGCAGCCGGATGGGCGCAGGGTTTGCCGATGGCCGGCTGCACGGACGGCACGCCGGTGAACAGCGTTGGCTCCGGCAGTCTGTACCGCCTCTGAAAGACTGTGCCAATGTAGACACCGCATGGCGTCTCCGGCCGCGAGACGCCTCACTACGGAGCGAACGGGGCATTTTAGGACTGAATCGCCATCAGTAGCTTAGGCTCTCCTGATCCATGGTTCTTGCAAAATGAAAAACCTTTGGATCGTATTGGGGGGCCAGGTGTCCTGCCAGACTCCTGGTACGCGATCTCATCCCTTATCCAACGACGAGATCCGGTCCGGGTCTATCTCCCCTGCCCTGCAGAGAATTCTGCCGCGCTCGAGCACGAACTGCTTCAGCTTCGGTGGAGTCCATCATGACCTCTTCCCTGGCTAAACCTCTTGCAACGTTAATCTTGGCTTCCGCGGGGCGCGGCGCAATTGATTCGGGTTCTCTTTCGCATCATTTCTACTCTGCAGCGATGCATTTAAGTTAAAGTGTTGCGTTGATCGATGGTTTCCGCAGCAAGTAGATATCCTTCGCATTACTGATATTTATTTTCAAAAGGCCTTATGAGTTTCCAGTTTACTATTCCCCCCCGCAGCTCTCGGGTGGCTTTCACAAGGTCTCTAGAAGGTGGCAGGCCGAACAAGCGGGCATATTCCCGGCTGAACTGATTAGGGCTCTCGTAGCCGACACTGAACGCAATCGAAGTCGCGCTGCCCTGGCCGGAGATGAGTTGTGAGCGCGCATGTAACAAACGTAGACGTTTTTGATATTGTAAGGGGCTCAATGCCGTCACCGCTTTAAAATGGCGATGGAATGCCGAAACGCTGAACGCCGCCATCTCAGCGAGTGCCTCCACCTTTATCTGTTCGGTAAAGTTACGACGTATCCAGTTGATTGCCACACTAATACGTGAAAGTGCCGTGTCAGGCGATGCAATGTCTCGTAGCATCCAACCGAGAGGCCCCTGAAGCACACGAAACAGTATCTCACGCTCATAAGCAGGAGCGAGCACTGCTATCTCGTCCGGCCGTTCCATTAGTCGCAGCATACGGATCCACGCGTCGAGCAGCTCACCATTGACCGGCGCAACCGAGAATCCTGAACCAAACAGCGTACTACATACCCGAACCGGCAAGTCACGGATAAGCGCAGCGACGATGGCGGGATCAAGCGTCAAGCTCACAGCCAGATACGCTTCGCCTGTCGCGGCAGGATGTACAGCCCCAACGGCAGGGAGATCCACTGACATCACAAAGTAGGTGGCCGGATCATAATGCAAAGTGCGGTCGCCAATCGTCATCGTTTTCGATCCCGTCAGTATCAAGTTGACCATTGGATCGTAGACGGCAGCAAGCAGATGCTCCGGGATCTCGCCCTGCACCATGGCGACACGTGGGATGCCGGTTTCGGTGCGGCGATTCTCGGCCCCTGCGGCCAGTGCTCTCAATTCTTGCATTTGCTGTTCCATGTTGAAACCCTAACAGGGGCCACCCCCGGATGCAATGGGAAAGCAGAAATAGGCAAGTTTTGAGGAGGATCGGGTGAGTCCGTTGCTGGCGGCAGTCTTACCATGGATCTCACTAATCTACTGGAGGAATCGAATGAAGATTGTCATCGTGACGGGCAGCAGCCGTGGCATCGGCGCCAGCACTGCACTGGAATGCGCCAAGCGCGGCATGGGCGTGGTCGTCACTTACAACAGCAATCCGGAAAAAGCGGAAGCGGTCGTACAAGCCATCACGGGGACGGGCGGAAAGGCGGTTGCGCTGAAGCTGGACGTTGGCAACAGCCAATCGTTCGCCGATTTCCGCCAGGCGTTGGATGGCCAGCTGGCCGCCGTCTGGGGCCGAAACAGCTTCGACTTCCTTGTCAACAACGCCGGCCACGGGCTGTATGCGCCGATCGCTGAGGTCACCGAGGCGCAGTTCGACGGTCTGTTCAACATCCACCTCAAGGGGCCGTTTTTCCTGACTCAGGCGCTGCTGCCGCTCATCGAGGACGGCGGCCACGTGGTCAACGTCACCAGCGCAACGAGCCGGGTAGCGACGGCTGGCGTGGCGCCGTATGCCGCTTTCAAGGGTGGTCTGGAGGTACTTACGCGCTACATGGCCAAGGAATTCGGCGCGCGCCGCATTCGGGCCAACTCGATCGCGCCGGGTGCGATCCGCACTGGGCTGGGCGGCGGACTGACACCGGAATTCGAGGCTATGCTGGCGGACCAGACGGCGCTCGGCCGGGTCGGCGAGCCGGAAGAAGTCGGCGGCGTTATCGCCAGCTTGCTGTCCAATGAGAACCGCTGGATCAATGCTCAGAACATCGAAGTCGCGGGCGGCTACATCATCTGAATCAAGGAGAACGCATCATGCTCGATCACGTTTTTATCTGCGTCAGCGATATCGCTCGCTCGATTGCCTTTTACGAAAAAGCACTGGCGCCGCTGGGCATTGCCCATGCGCTTGACTACGACGGCCGCCAAGGCCCGGCAGGTCACCCGGACCTGAAAGGTTTCGGCGCCAACGGCCGCGTGTTCTTCTGGCTGCGCGAAGGGACGGTGGACGGCCGCGCTGCCCATGTGGGCTTCGTCGCCGATAGCCAGCGCATGGTCGACGCGGCCTTTGCCGCGGCGATGGCCGCCGGCGCCACCGACATCCATCCGCCCGGACCGCAGTTGCACTATGACCCACGCTATTACGCCGCGCAGGTGCGCGACCCGGATGGCTATAGCCTGGAATTCGTCTACAAGGAATGGCAGCACTGATATGAAGAAATTAATGATTTATGGCGCGACCGGCTACACCGGCCGCATGGCGGCGCAGTACGCCGCAGGGGCAGAAACGCCGCTTATCCTTGCTGGACGCAATGAAGCGACGCTCGCATCCATGTCCGCGATGCTCGACCTGGAGTACCGCGTCTTCGCACTCGAAGACACCGCAGTGCTTGATTCATCACTCGGCGATGTCGGTGTCCTCCTCAATTGCGCAGGTCCGTTCGCAAGGACGTCCAATGTCCTGATGAAAGCCTGTATTCGCCAAGGCGTGCACTATCTTGACGTCGCCGCAGAACTTGACAGCTACCGTCTGGCCGAAGTGCTCGACGGCGAGGCGAAAGCCGCAGGTGTGATGCTACTGCCAGGCAGTGGCGGCAGCGTGGCAATGCTCGGCTGCCTTGCCGGACACGCCGTCGCAAAGGCAAATCATCCATCAAGCATTCAAGTGGCCATGCATGTATCCGGTGGTTTGTCGCGAGGCTCCGCCGTCAGCGCCATGGGCAGCGTCACCGCCGAGACCCTTGCGCGCCACGGCGGAGGGCTGGTTGTGCGGCCGCACGGAACGGTCCGAAAACTCGACTTTGGCAAGGGGGCAGTGGATTGCTTTCAGGTCACCCTTCCCGATCTGATTACGATCTGGAAATCAACTGGCATTCCTGACATTGAGACGTTCGTCCACGTTACCGGTGACGGATTCCCTCAAGGTGATCTCTCGGCACTGCCGGATGGGCCGAGTGAGCAGGAACGGCTGGCCCATCGTTATCAGGCCGTCGCCGAGGTCACCAGTTCAGATGGCAGTGTTGTCCGCTCGGTGCTCGACACGGTCAACGGCTACACGTTCACCGCTACTGCCGCCGCCGAGGCAGGACGGCGCGTTCTTGCCGGCGAGCACCGTTCTGGTTTTCAGACCCCTGCCATGCTTTTCGGCAATGGTTTTGCCGAGACCATTGCCGACACCACGATCGTCGACGCTTGAGGAGCATGTCATGGAAAAGCTGGTTGATCAATTTATACGACTCGCCAATGCCTTTGACGTCGAGGGAACGTTGGCTCTCTTCACATCCGATGCGGTCATCGAAGACGTTTCGGTGGGCAATGTTTTCGCCGGCATCGAAGGTATTCGTCGCTACCTCGAACAATTCTTCGTCGGTTATAGCACCGCGAGCAAGTTGTTGTCGCTAGAGCAACCACACAAGCTGGTGGCGCTTGCTCGCCTTGACTTCACCGGCACCTTTGGCCACGAGATTGGGTCGCTCCGGATCCAGGCCAACACGGCAGGACTGATCGAACGCATCGACGCCGCTCTTGAGTAACCATTAGAGAAAACAATGATTGGCGCCTTCAAGGGTGCCGATGCCGGGACTGGCTGCATTTCGCAAGCCGCCGGTTCAGCAAAGGAATTACTTATGACCATGTCACCATCACTTGCCAACGAGGCCGCCGACCGGCTTGCGGTAGTCGATACCCTGTACCGGTTCGCCGCCGGCATCGACCTTCGAGACAAGAACCTGCTATCGTCCGCACTGGCAGAAAATGCCATTTCGGACTTTCGCCCAGCTGCCGCCAAGGCCGGGTTTGAATATCCGGTGATTGAAGGTAGAGACTATATCGTTGCTGCCCTCACCGCGTCTCTCGCGACGTTGGATACGACTCACTCCGTGACCAACCCACGTGTCACCATCGACGGCGACACCGCGCGGCTGGATGTGCTCGTAGAGGCCCAGCATGTCCCACGGCAAGATCCGACTCGCCACTATCTGATGAAGAACCGCTACGATGTTGAGCTAAAAAGAAGCGACGACGTCTGGGTCATCACGCGGACCACCGTCGACAACGTCTGGCGTTCTGGGGATCCGGCGGTCCTTTCCGTCGTATAAGCGTCGGACCACAATCGTCTTGAACGGTCATTCAATGTGACCGATGACGTCCAAGCACTGGGAGGCGGGTGTTGGTCAGGCAGGGTTTGAATGCCGAAGGAAATGCCATGGCAGGAACTCGTCCGCGCGGTAGACGGGGTGATCACCGATGTGTACCAGCACATGGCGCAACCAAGCTTCGGGCTCGATCCCGTTCAGCTTGGCTGTGCCGATCAGCGAGTAAGAGCGCCTGACATCCAGAGAAACAACGGCCGCGATGCTGGTCAAACTCACCTGACATCGTTTTCGGGGGGCCACCATGGCCGAAGCACTTCTTCCTGACGACCTGTGGGCGCTGATCCAGCCTTTGCTACCAGCATATCGTCCTTCCCCCAAAGGCGGGCGCCCTCGCATGGACGACCGCGCCGCTTTGACCGGCATCCTGTTCGTCCTCAAGACAGGCTTGCCTTGGGAATATCTTCCCCGTGAACTGGGCTGCGGCAGCGGCATGAGTTGCTAACCTGCCCCAATCCCACCGACCGCGGCAATCTCGGTTGCAAGCACCATCTGCTCGTCGATCAACGCGGTCTGCCTCTGGTGGCGAGCATATCAGGGGCTCAGGTACATGATTCCCGCATGCTGGTTCCCCTGCTTGAGGCCGGCCCTTCAGTAGCTGGGCTTGCCGGCCGGCCACGCAAACGTCCTGCCAAACTGCATGCCGAGAAGGCCTCTGCTTCGCGCGCCCATCGGGCCTGGTCGGCCCACGCCTAGCCCGCTACGGCATCGAATCACGCGAGCGTCCGGGTAAATGGCGCTAGGTGATTGAACGCACACTGGCCTGCCGTACGATCATGTCGATGCTAGGCGCCAGACGGAGCTAGCGCGGCAGCGCATAGGCGACGATATAGTCGCCCTTCTGCGTAGTCGCGGAGTTTCCACCTGCACTGATGGCGACGAACTGGCGACCGCTACGCGGTGACAGGTAGCTCATCGGCGTCGCCTCCGCGCCTACCGGTAATTGGGCGCTCCAGCGCTGCGCCCCGGTGCGCACGTCGAAAGCACGCAACTGGAAATCCTGGCTGGCACCGATGAATACCAGGCCTGACGAAGTCGTCAATGGTCCGCCGCGGGTGGGCATGCCGATCGGGATCGGCATGCGGGTGGCAATGCCCAAGGGGCCGGTTTCCTGCGTGGTGCCCAGCGGGACCGACCAGACGATCTGGCGCGTAGTCAGGTCGATCGCCGTGAGCGTGCCGTATGGCGGCTGCTGACAGGGAATGCCCAGCGGCGACAGGAACCGGCGCTGCTCGACGCCCCACGGCGTACCCGCCTGCGGCGCACTGCCCTCGTGCCCGCCGTTGGCCTGCACCTTGCGGTCATAGTCTTCACGCGGCACCAGCTTGTTGGTCACGGCCACGCGGGTATCGTTGACGATCAGGTAGCCCAGGTTTTCGGCAATGCTGACGGAGCCCCAGTTCATGCCGCCCAGCCAGCTTGGATACTGGATGGTCTGGCGTTCGCTAGGCGGCGTGAAGATGCCTTCGTAGCGCGACTGGCGAAACGCCACGCGGCACGCCAGCTGGTCGACCAAGGTCAGTCCCCACATGCGCGCTTCGCTGAGCGGCTCGGTGCCGATGGACGGCATGCCCACCGAAAATGGCTGGGTGGGCGCAAGCCGGTCGTCGGCCATGCCGCCCTGCGGCACGGGGCGCTCCTCGACCGCTGCGACCGGCTTGCCGTTGCGGCGGTCGAGCATGAAAATTTCACCGCGCTTGGTGGTCTGGATCAGGGCCGGAATGACGCCGCCGTGGCCGTCGGCGACATCGTACAGCGCCGGCTGTGATGGCACGTCATAGTCCCACAAATCATGGTGCACGGTCTGATATCTCCAGCGCTCCCGGCCCGTCTCGATGTCCAGCGCGACGACCGAGGACGAATAGCGGTCGCTGGCCGCGCTGCGATGGCCGCCCCAGAAATCGGGCGTCGAATTGCCGGTCGGCAGATAGATCAGACCCAGCTTTTCGTCAAACGACGGGATCGACCAGACATTCGGCGTGCCCGGCGTGTACGAGCCGCCTTCCGGCGGTAGTCGGGTGATGGCCGGGTTGCCCAGGTCCCAGGCCCAGGCCAGGGCGCCGCTGCGTACGTCGAAGGCGCGTACCACGCCGGACGGTTCGCCCACCTTCTGGTTGTCCCACACCAGCCCGCCGACGACGATCAGATCACGCACCACGGTTGGCGCGGCAGTGGGGAAATACAGCTCGGGATTCGGATTCTGCATGCCCGGACGCAGGCTGACCACGCCATGCTCGCCGAAATCCTCGCAAGGTTTGCCGCTCGCGGCGTCGACCGCGACAATGCGCGCATCGACCGTGGTGGCAATGATGCGGCGCGTGCATGCCGGCGCCGCAGCGGCCGCAGGTGCCGTGCCATCGGCGCCGGCATCGTGATACGCCACGCCGCGGCAGCGCGGATAGACCTTGTTCGGCGCGGCATGGGAATCGAAGCGCCAGCGCTCCTTGCCCGTCTCGGCATCCAGGGCGAAGATTTTGCTCGACTGCGTGCAGCCATACAAGGTGCCGTCGATGTGCAGGGGCGTCACCACGTGCGCCGCGCTGCCGCTGGGAATCTCGCCCGTGCGATAGGTCCAGGCGACTCTCAAGCTGGCGACGTTGGCGGGGGTGATCTGCTCGAGCGGCGCGTGCCGGGTGCCGGATGCGGTGCGTCCGAAATGCGGCCAGCCGGCCGCCGCGACCGTGCCGACAGCCAGGCCCGCCACCGGTGCCGGTGTCAACTGTGCCGTGGCAAGAGGACGCGGCTGCAAGCTGGCATAAAAAGTCAGGCCCAGCGCAATCGCCAGGGCTGAGGCCAACAGCTGGGCCGGGCGGCGCCGGAACGCGTCACCGCCCCGCTGAAAGGCTGGCATTAGCAGCAATAGCAGCAGGGCCAGCACCGCCATGGCGAACAGGCGCGAAAACAGGGGCCAGAAAGTGAGGCCTGCTTCCCACAGCGACCAGGCGACCGTTACGGCGAACACGGCAAGGTACAGCGCAGCTCCCAGCGGGCTGCGCCGAACGATGAGCCAGCCGGCCGACGCCAGTGCCAGTCCCGCCGGGGCGAAAAACCAGGAACCGCCGACCGCTATGAGATACGCCCCGCCGGCCAGCATGGCAAGCCCGTACAGCAGGATCACCAGGCCCAGCAAGATCAAAGCTGGCACGGCTGCTTTCATGGTTTTTTCAGTCGACATGCATATTCTCCGCTTCATTGATGGGATTGTTTCCTGGCCGCCCGCATGGGCCGCGCCACTTCACCGCTGCCACACTGGCGATGTCATCGGGTGCCGCCGCCCTGCCCGGCCAGGCAGAAAGAGCCATGCGCACAGCATGCTGGCGACGCCCATCCAGGCGATGCCGTTCAAGGTCGACCGGGCGCCCGCGAACATGCCCACCGGTGCGAAGCCAACCATGCCGGTGCCGTACTGCACGCTGCCAAGCAGCGCCGAGACGGCACCGGCGCCCTCGTCGAAATGGCTCGAGGCGCCGGCAATGGCATGGGCGCTCATGAAACCGTTCGCCGCCACCACGAAAAACAGGGGAACGGCGACGCCGCCCAGGCCGCCCCAGCCTTCCAGTGCGTCGAGCGCGGCAACGGCGCCTGCCAGCGCCGCCATGCCGGCCCCGAAACGTATCAGCGCGTCGGCGGAAAAGCGTTTCTGGAGCTGCATGTTGATCCGGTTGGTCAGCATGATCCCCGACACGCCTGCAGCGAAGAGCATGGCGTGCCATTGTGGCGATACATGCAAATAGGCAATGTAGAGGAACGGCGAACCTGCCACGCAGGCGAAGCAGGCGTCAGTGTCCAGCGCTTCGGCCATGGACGGCATCGCCGGCAGATACAGGTCCGTCGAGATAGACGCAAACGCCATCAGGGCGCCGAGTATCGCTACCGTGCGCAGCGACTGCGGGCCGCTCGCTTCCATCCAGTGTGGTGTTGCTCCCTCCATGTCATTTCCCCAGACAGTCATCAGCGGACGATGTTAGCCAGGTCCTGAACATTGATCAATTCAGGTAAAACGCATGCACTTATGAAAATGACTCATGAAACGAGCTGCCAGGCGGATCCAGGCCCTTACGTTTGCGCAGGACGGTAGCGCAAGGCCTCGACCACCAGCTGCATCGCCCGCGACGATTGCCGGCGGCTGGCGTAATACACGTGCAGGCCCGGCACGCGCGGATACCAGTCCTCCATGACGCGGCGCAGGCGGCCCGTCGCCACGTGCGGCTCGGCGAGGTCCGTCGGCACGTAGGCAAGGCCCATGCCGGCCAGGGCCGCATCGAGGATCTCATAGGCGCCGTTGAATGCATACTGGCCTTCGACCCGGACCTGGATGGCGCGCCCGTCTTTTTCCAGTTCCCAGACATAAAACGCATCGTGCGTCGGCAGGCGCAGATTGATGCAGTTGTGCATCATCAGGTCCTGTGGCGTCATCGGCGCTTGCCGTCCGTCCAGATAAGCGGGCGCGCCGACGATCGCCATCTGCAGGTCAGGACCGATGCGTGCCGCGATCATGTCCTTGGCCACCTGGTCGCCATGGCGCACGCCGATGTCATAGCGTTCGGCAACAATGTCAGCCAGGCCGTAGTCGTTAATGATCTCTACCCGGATTTGCGGATAGTCGCGCAGGACGGGTGCCAGGCGCGGCAGCAGGATGGTGCGGGTGGCGTAATCGGTCGAGGTGATGCGGATGCTGCCGGCCGCCTTGTCGCGAAACTCGGCCACAGCAGCCAGTTCTGCCTCGATGTCGTCGAAGTGCGACGGCACGGTTTGCAGCAGGCGCTCGCCTGCCTCGGTGGCCGAAACGCTGCGCGTGGTGCGCGTCAGCAGGCGCACGCCGAGCCGCGCCTCAAGGGCGCGCACGCTGTGGCTCAGGGCAGACTGCGAGACGCCCAGCTGCGCCGCAGCGCGCGTAAAGCTGTGCTCGCGCGCCACCGCGATAAAGAACAGCAGATCGTTGAAATTGTTTGTGCGTGCCATTTATGATTCATTTTCATAAGTATTTGCAGATTATAGCCACTAGTCGCATCAACGCCTTGGCCCTATAGTAAATAAGACATGGCGGCGGTTTCGCCGACTCATTCATAAAGGACATTCCATGGAACTGAAACGTGCAGCAACGCTCATCACGGCCGCGGGTCCCGAAGCCTGTTTTACTGGCCAGGTACGTGTACAAATGCTGAGTAACCCGGCGGCGCCAGCCCGCACCTCGTGCGCCAATGTGACATTCGAGCCTGGCGCCCGCTCTGCATGGCACACCCATCCGCTGGGCCAGACGCTGATCGTTACGGCCGGTTGCGGCTGGACCCAGTGCGAAGGCGGGCCGATAGTGCAGATCCAGGCGGGCGACGTGGTCTGGTGTCCGCCTGGTCACAAGCACTGGCATGGCGCAACGCCGACCACGCCCATGACGCATATCGCGGTGCAGGAAGCACTCGACGGCGTAGCGGTGGTGTGGCTGGAGAAAGTCACGGACGCGGAATATGCCGTCGGCCTGCCTGCCCAGTGCGCCGACCATGCCTGCTAAGCCCGTGATGAAATCCTGCGCAGCACCTGCCATCGCGGCCTGCCTGAGCCTGGGTGCCTGTGCCACCTTGCCGCAGCACTCAACGGCGCTTGGCGCCCGGCACGCGTCCACGCTGGAGGACATGCAGGCGGTCTCGCCGGGCCTGGCCCGCTACACCACGGACACCGTGCATGGTGGGCTATGGGCGCGCCCGCAGTTGTCGCCACGGGACCGCAGCGTCGTCACGCTGGCGGTGCTGATTGCCCGCAACCAGTCCATCGACTTGCCCTATCAGCTGGACCTGGCGCTCGACAATGGCGTGACGCCAGGCGAAATCTCCGAAATCATCACCCATCTGGCGTTTTACTGCGGCTGGGGCAATGCCACAGCCGCCGTGACGGCGGCCAAAATCGTGTTCGCACAGCGCGGCGTCGGGCCGGCGCAACTGCCGCCGGCCCGGCCCGTACTGCTGCCGCTCGACCTGGAAAGCGAGGCGCGGCGCCAGGCCGCCGTGATGCAGAGCGTCGGCGCCACGGCGCCGGGCGTGGTGGAATACACCACCGACGTGTTGTTCCACGACCTGTGGCTGCGTCCTGGCCTGGCACCGCGCGACCGCAGCCTGGTGACGGTCAGCGCGCTGGTCGCCAACGGCCAGGTGGCGCAACTGAACTATCACCTGATCCGCGCGTTGGACAATGGCTTGACGCAAGAGCAGGCGTCAGAGGCGATGACCCAGATGGCGTTCTACGCTGGCTGGCCCAGCGTCTTTTCGGCACTGCCCGCCGTCAAGCAAGTGTTCGCGCAGCATCCCCATTAACCGAAAGGAAAGCCCATGCCGTTTCACCTCACCGGCAGTGTCGCCCTGCTCGTCTCCGCCTTGCTGTACGCGCCTCACGCCGCCAACGCGCAAGCGCTGCAGCAGGAGATCTCACCTGCAGCAACGCGTCCGGCCATCGACGCGCCGGCGCGCTTTTTTACGGGCCGGGTGCGCATCACGCCCCTGTTTGAGCCGACACCAGAGGCACCGCTCACGGGCGGCGTCGTCACGTTCGAGCCGGGCGCGCGGTCGGCCTGGCATACCCACCCCACCGGCCAGCGCCTGGTGATCGTGGCCGGCACCGCCCGGACCCAAGCGTGGGGCGGACCGGTGATCGAGCTCCAGCCCGGGGACGTGCTGTGGTGCGCTCCCGGCGTCAAGCACTGGCACGGCGCGACGCCATCGGCGCCCATGACCCATCTGGCGCTGACCGGCACTGTCGATGGCAACAACGTCGCCTGGATGGAGCAGGTCAGCGACGCAGAGTACGGCGCCAGCACGCCTCCGGCAGGCCGGCATTCATTCTTACACGATATGTAAACTATGGAATATCAAAACAAGGCGCTGGTCTGGAAACTCAGCTTTGGTATTTTTGGCATCCTTACCACGGAACTGGGCGTGGTCGGCATCCTGCCGCTGATCGCCGACACCTTTCACGTCAGCGTGACGCAGGCGGGATGGCTGGTGAGCATCTTCGCGCTGGGCGTGGCGCTGGCAGGACCGGTCATGCCGTTGCTGTTCTCCGGCGTCAACCGGAAAACAGCCATGTTAGGCGTGCAAGGTATTTTCGTACTCAGCAATCTGGTCTGCATGGTGACGGACAATTTCACCGTGCTGCTGCTGGCGCGCCTGATTCCCGCGCTATGCCATCCCGTCTATTGCACCCTGGCCTTCACCATCGCTGCAGAAACGGCAGGCCCGCGCGACGCTTCCAAGGCGGTGGCCAGGATCATGATGGGTGTCTCGGCCGGCATGGTATTCGGGGTGCCGGTTAGCAGCTTGATTGCAGGCGCGACCTCGTTTTCCGCCGTAATGCTATTCTTCGCCGCCGTCAATGCGCTCGCTTTCATGCTCACCCTGCTGACCATGCCGTCGATGCCGGTGGACTCCAGGGTTGCCTACGGCACGCAGCTGAGCCGGCTGCGTAGCGGCCTGACGTGGATTTCCCTGGCTACCGTGGCCTTGATCGCCGCCTCGATGGCCAGCGTGTACAGCTACGTGGCCGGCTATCTGAAAAACGTCGCGCAGCTGGCGCCACACACGCTGAGCCTCACCCTGCTGCTGTTCGGCCTGGCCAGCATCTGCGGCAATCCTGTGGCGGGCCGGCTACTGAGCACGAACCCGCTGCGGGCCGTGTTTCTCTTCCCGTTCGTGCTGGGCCTCATCTATATCGCCCTGTATTTCGTTGCTGCCTCCACCTTGACGATGCTCGTGTTAGCCTGTCTCTGGGGCGTGGTGTACGGCGCCGGCAATAATTTCCAGCAATACTGGATCGCCTCGGCTCTACCCGACAGCCCCGAACTGGCAACGGGGCTGTTTCTGTCCTTCGGCAATATCGGGATCACTCTGGGTACCACTATCGGCGGCATGTTCATTGCTGGGATGGGTATCCGGTCGATCATCTTTGGTGGCCTGGTCTTCCTGGCGCTGACATTCGTGTCCATCCTTATCCGCAACTTGATGCTGAGGCAGATCCCGGCGCCGGTGCTTGCCGTGAAATAAACCACATCGTGCTGGTCACCAAAGGCCGTGTGCCGACCAGCCCCGATTCAATGACGGCGGCCTGCCGCGCTGCCACTTGCAGCGAGCGCTCGACGCCTCGCGCTCTGTCGGCCGGGCCTCTGTTCGAGCTGTGCCGTATTTGGCGGCGCTGGCAGCGATGCGGTGGCCTTGCCCCGGCATCACTGGCACAGCCTGTCGGCAAGGCGGTCTTTGCCTTGGTGTTGACCGCCCGCTGCCACGTTTGGAGGCCTGCGCAAAAGATGTTCCTGAACGAGGGCTGCAACGCAATAAGTTGTATTTATAGCATATTTTCCAGATACGCCAGGGACGCTAAAACTTCCTGCGGACATCCCCCCTGAAAATTGCGATTACAACCCATTACTAACGTATGTATCCCAGGCCGAATCGTGGCGTATAGCCGATGACCCGCAATCGTGGCCAACGTCCGCAATGGGGGCGGAACCGGACGATGCGATTGGAGCAGAACGCCATCGGCTACTGAAACATCACACCTGAGGCGACGATAAGCCTCAGGTACTATCGACTTGGGCAATCAAAATGACACACCGTGTACTCCCTAGCGTGGCGACCGGAACCGGCCTTGAGTGGCAAGCCGCAATGTGCCATCCAGACGATAGCTCAATCCCAGCGGATTGTCCGCTTGCAAGGCAGCAGGCAGCAGCGCATCCGGCATGTCCTGATAGCTGATGGGACGCAGGAAGCGCGCGATGGCCTGGCTCCCGACCGAAGTGGTGCGGCTGTCCGAGGTCGACGGATAGGGACCGCCATGCACCATGGCATGGCCTACTTCCACCCCCGTGCCAAAGCCATTGACGAGGAGACGTCCGACACGCCGCTCCAGGGCCGGCATCATCTGCGCTGCAGCGGCATGATCGGCCGTGTCGATATGCAGGGCCGCCGTCAGCTGCCCTTCCAGCGCCTCGACGATGGCGTGCATGGTAGCCAGGTCGGGACAGCGCACGAGCAGCGCCGCCGCGCCAAAAACTTCGTCCTGCAGGGCCGGATCCCGTTGAAACGCCTCGGCCGTGGTGGAAAACAGGGCAGGTTGGCATTGGCAGCCACTGCCATGCTGACCGCGCGCCTCGACGCGCACGTCCGCATGCCCCGCCAGGGCCGCCACCGACGCGGCATAGCTGCCGTGGATGCCGGGCGTAAGCATGGTTGCGGCCGGCACATCGGACAGGGCCGTTGCTGCGGCGCCGAGGAAGCGCTCCAGGTCCGGCCCGTCGACGGCCAGGAGCAGGCCGGGGTTGGTGCAGAACTGTCCCGCGCCCATGGTCAGCGCCGCGGCGAAAGCCTTGCCGATGGCCTCGGCACGGGCCGCCAGCGCATGCGGGAACAGCAGCACCGGGTTGATGCTGCTCATTTCCGCATACACGGGAATTGGCTCATGCCGCGCCGCCGCCAGCCGCATCAGGGCCGTGCCGCCGCTGCGCGAGCCCGTGAATCCCACGGCCTTGATGCGATGATCGCTGACGAGACTTTGGCCTATCTGGCGGCCGCTGTCGAACAGCAGCGAGAACGTGCCTTCCGGCAAGCCGCAGTCGAACACGGCTTGCTGGACCGCCCTGCCCACCAGCGCCGACGTGCCCGGATGCGCTGAATGGGCCTTGACGATGACGGGGCAACCGGCCGCCAGCGCCGACGCCGTATCGCCGCCGGCGACGGAAAACGCCAGCGGAAAATTGCTTGCGCCAAACACGGCCACGGGACCGAGCGGGATCTGGCGCATGCGCAAGTCCACGCGCGGCAGCGGCTGGCGCGCGGGCTGGGCCGGATCGATGCGCAAGTCGAGAAAATCGCCGGCGCGCACGACGGCCGCAAACAGGCGCAGCTGGCCCACCGTGCGGCCCCGTTCGCCTTCCAGGCGGGCGCGCGGCAGGCCGCTTTCCGCCATGCAGCGCTCGATCAGCGCATCGCCGATGGCCAGGATATTGACGGCGATCTGCTCCAGGAAGGCGGCCCGCTCGTCCAGCGTGGTTTCACGGTAGGCATCGAAGCCTTGCCACGCCAGCGCGCATGCCTGCTCCAGGTGCTCCAGGGCGGCGCCGCCAAAAGCGGGGTCCAGGATGGCGCCCGTGGCGGGATTGGTGGCGTAAATGCTGCCGTTGGTCCCCGCAACATGGCGGGCGCCGATGAGTAAATCAGTCGAAACAGACATATTTTCTTTCAGTGAAATAAAATCGTGCGCCAAATCGTGCACCACTCAGGGCATGAAACTGAGATTGACGGGCGCCGGCACCGCCACCGAGATGCCCGTGTCCGACAGCCTGCCGCTGGCCATATCGACGCCGAAGACGTGCACGCCGCCGCTGCGCTGGTTGGCCACCAGCAGCCATTTGCCGGAAGCATGCAGGGCAAAGCTCCACGGCGTCTCGCCGCCAGAGCCGATGCGCTGCAGCGAGGCCAGCTTGCCCGACGCCGGGTCGACGCCGTACACGAGCAGCGCGTGTTCACCCCGGTTGGCGACATACAGGAAGCGGCCGTCGGCCGAGCGCGCGATTTCCGCGCCGCTCTTCGTGCCGGCGAACCCGTCGCTGCTGATGGCCACCGTCTGCAGCAGCGACAAGCTGCCCGGACCCGCCTCCCAGCGCAGCACCATGACTTCGGCGCTCAGTTCATTGAGCAGGTAGACGAAGCGCCCGTCCGCGCCAGCCACCAGGTGGCGCGGGCCGCTGCCGGGCGGCGCGCTGAACGCCTGCCCGGGCGACAACATCCGCGTGGCGGCATCGTAGCCATACACGAAGACGCGGTCGGCTCCCAGGTCCGGCACCAGCAGGTAGCCGCCGCCGGGGGCGATGGCGCTGGCGTGCGCATGCGCGCTGGCCTGGCGCCGGTGCGGGCCGGAACCGTGGGCTTGCAAGGTCGACACCAGCGGCCCCAGGCTGCCGTCCGGCAGCACGGCGATGCTGGCACTGGAGCCGCCGGCGAAATTGGCGGCGAACAGGGTCTGCGACGGCACGTCCAGCCACAGATGGGTGGCGCCGTTGCCGCCCGTGGGCGCCTCGTTCAGCTTGCGCAAGGCGCCGCTGGCGCGCTCCACGGCAAAGGCGCTGACCGTGCCTGCCTTGCCGCTGTCGTCATCGACGGCGTAGAGAATGGGCAGTTGCGGGTGCGCCAGCGTCCAGGTGGGACGCAAGCCCCCGGCCACGGGGCCGATCAGGTCCAGCTGGCCGCTGGCGGGGTCGAAGCGCAGCGCCTGGATCTGCCGCCCCTGCGAGCCGACGTACACGAGTTCGGCACGCGCGGCGGGCATCAGCAGCAGAAGCAACAGCAGCTGCACCGCCAGTGCACGCGCGCAGCGGGCCAGCATTTGTTGGTAGTCAATCAAGATCATGAAGTCTCCAGTGTCAACAGGGCATGCCCGGACGAGCGTCTTGCGGGGTCAGCCTGGCGGAAGACGGCCACGGCCTGCACCAGCTGCGCCGCCTGCCGCTTCAATCCCGCCGCGGCGGACGCGCTTTCTTCCACCAGCACGGCGTTTTGCTGGGTCGCGCGGTCCATCTGCGCCACCGCCTGCCCCACTTCGCCCACGCTGCCGGCTTGCTGCGCGCTGGCCGTGCTGATCTCGGCGACGATGTCCGTCACGCGGCGGATCGATTGCACGATTTCCTGCATGGTGGCGCCCGCCTCGCCCACCAGGGCCGCGCCCTGGCCCGCCTGCGCCACGCTGCCGCTGATGAGGGTCTTGATGTCGCTGGCGGCCGCCGCGCTGCGCTGCGCCAGGCTGCGCACTTCGCCCGCGACGACGGCAAAGCCCCGTCCCTGTTCACCCGCGCGCGCCGCTTCCACGGCCGCATTCAGGGCCAGGATGTAGGTCTGGAAGGCGATGCCGTCGATCACGGCAATGGCTTCGGCGATCTTGGCCGAACTGCCCTGGATGCCGCGCATGGTCTGCACCACCTGCCCCACCAGCGCGCCGCCGCGCTCGGCCACGCTGGACGCGCCCTGCGCCATCTGCCGCGCTTGCTGGGCGTGGTCCGCGTTGTGGCGCACGGTGGCGCCCAGCTGTTCCATGCTCGCGGCCGTCTGCTGCAGCGCGCTGGCCTGCTGTTCCGTGCGCTCGCTGAGGGCCAGGCTGCCCTGCGCGATGCGCGCACTGGCGCTGGCCACGGCCTGCGAATTGCCGCGCACCTCGCCCACCACGCGCCCCAGCGCCTGCTGCATGTCGCGCAGGGCTGCCAGCAGGGGAGAAAATTCATCGCGCGCGTCGTCGTGCACGGCCACCGTCAGGTCGCCGTCGCGCACGCGCTCGGCCACGGCGCGCGAGACGGCCACGCGGCGTCCCAGCACGCTGGCCACGTGCCAGGACAACAAGCCCAGCCCGCCGATGGCAGCGGCGGCCAGCGCCAGCAGCACGAGCAGGGTGCGGCGCGCTTCGTCTACCACCTCGCCCAGTTCGCCCCGCAGCGCGGCCTCCTGCGCCTTGACCGTGTCGCGCAGGGCCGCCAGCAATTGCGTGCGGGCCGGCACCGTCTTGTCGACCAAAAAGGCAAACGCCTCGGCCGCCTGCCCCTGTTCGATCAGCGCCACGTCCTGCGCGGCCACGGCCCAGAAGGTGTCGAGCAGTGGCGGCACCGTGGCGTAGCGCGCGCGGTCGTCGTCCGTCAACAGTTCGCGCTGGTAGTCGGCCATGGTCTGCGTCACCTGGCCGCGCTTTTCGGCGATGCCCGCCAGCGCCCGCTGCAATTCCGGGGCATTGCGCGCCAGCATGGCGTGGCGCAACAGCAGCAGCACGCGCGTCACTTCCAGCTCCGTGGCCGAGACGCGCTGCAATTGCGGCACGCGCACGCTGGCCGTGCGCTGCGCCACGGCCGTCACGTGGTTCAGGGTCATCCAGGCAAACAGGGCCACGCCGGCGAAGGCCAGCGACAGGGCGCCGGCCACCAGGTGCAGGCGTCGGGCGATGCCCGGCGAATTAAAGAGTGTCATGTCAGTGGGTTCCGGGTAAAGGCATGGCTGGCGCCACGGTGTCGGGCGCCAGGTCGTTGGCGCGGGGCGCCCATTTGCGCCGCATCAGCACCACGGTGCTGGTCGCCCCCGCCAGCAGGAAGCCGAAGATGGCCAGCATGGGCAACTCGTAGCTGCCGCCCACGTGCAGCAGCCAGCCAGACAGGCTGGCCGAGACGCCGCCCGCCAGGCTGGTCGCCACCTGCTGCAAGCCCGTGTTCAAGCCCACGGCCTGCGTGGGGATCAGGGTCAGCTTGCACAGCGCCAGGTTGTTCGCCGTGGCCAGCCCCAGCAGGGACAGCGACAGCACGTTCCAGAACAGCGCCAGCGGCAGGCTGGGCGCATACGCCCCCAGCAGCACGGTGGTGCCGCCGATGAAGCCGGCGACGACGAAGCACTTGCGCACCAGCACGGCATCGTGCCCGCGCGCAATGATGCGGTCGGCCGCCCAGCCGGCGACGGCGGCGATGAGGGCGATACCGGCAAAGCTGAAGAAGGTGTACAGGCCCGACTGTTTCAGGGACAGCCCCCGCTGTTCCACCAGGTAGGCAGGCATCCAGCTCATGCAATAGAAGGTGAAATAGCCATAGCAAAAGTTATTGATCAGGCCGCCCCACACGACGGGGCTGGCCAGCAGGTTCGACAGCGGTACGGAGGCGGCGCGCCGGCCCGCCGCGGCCAGCTGCCCCTGCGTGGGGAAATCGTCGCGCACCAGGCGCAGCCAGGGCGCCAGCCACAATAATCCAGCCAGCCCCGTGAAGATGAACATCCATTGCCAGGAATACGTGACGATCATCCACGCCGCCAGCGGCGCGCCCAGCGCCGGGCCCATCTTGCCACCGATGGAAAAGATGCCCAGCGCCGTGCCCTTGTGCGTTTCATCGAAGTTGTTGGCCAGATAGCGGTAGGTGGCGGGCACCACCACCGCTTCCGTCACGCCGATCAGCAGGCGCATGAGGATCAGCGCCGACAGGGTCGTTACCAGTCCCGTGGCCGCCGCGGCCAGGCACCACAGCACGAAGCAGATGGCGTAGGGCCGCTTGACGCCATAGCGGTCCACCATCCAGCCCATGGGCAGCTGCACCAGGCCGTAGGACCAGAAGAAGGCCGAGGCGAGCCAGCCCCGCTCCACGTTCGTCAAGGCAAACTCCCGCACGAAGCCGGGGTCCGCCAGCGCCGACGACAGGCTGGTGCGGTCGACAAAGGCGATCATCAGCCCCAGCGCCAGCAATGCCAGGATGGCCCAGGGGTTTTCCGCCGCCCGCGCCGCCTGGCCGTGCGCCGCGCCCGCCCGCTTCTCCGATGGCACGGCTTAGCCCTGCGGCAGGTACAGCGGCATGGAATCTTCCCACTTGCTGTCCGTCACGATGCGCTTGTCGCTGCCGTCCGCGTTCATCACGTAGATCTGGCCGTACTGCTGGAATGTCTGCTCGTACAAGGCCGCCTCGTCGCGGAAGCCGTGCTGCGAGCCGCTCCACAAAATGCGGCCGTCGGCGCTCCACACGGCATGGCCATCGCTCGACTCGTGGTCGGTGCAGCGGTACAGGCCCGTGCCGTCCGGGCGGATGGTGTAGACGTCGTAGTTGCCCGTGTCGTCGCGGCGCGTAAACACGATGCGCTGGCCATCCGGCGACCAGCCCGGCATGTTATCGAGCGAAGTCGTCAGCACGCGCGACTTGCGCGTGGCCAGGTCCAGCACGCGGATGCCCTTTTCCTGCGCGCTGAAGACGCGGTAGGCCAGTTCCTTGCCATCGGCCGAATAGCTGGGGAAGCCCGAGTGCAGGCTGCCGTCCGTCAATTGTTCGGCGCCCGTGCCGTCGCGGCGCACGCGCCACAGGGCCGCCGTCATGGTGCTGCGCTCGGCGAACCAGTAGCCGAGGCCGAAGGCGATCCACTCGCCATCGGGCGACCAGCACGGCTGGAATGCGCCTGCCAGGCCCATGCGTACCTTCGCCTCGTTCAAGCCGTTGCCCTGCGATTCGAAGACCTTGCGCTTTTCGCTGCCGTCGGGGCGCATGACGTAAATGGAACTGTTGCCCAGCTGCTTATCCGTAAACACCACCCAGCCGTCGCGCGACATGAGCGGATACACGTCGACATGGCGGTAATCCCAGTCCTTGTCCCAGCTGAACAGGGGTTTGAGCAGCGGGCGCACGGGCTTGAAGGCCACTTTTTCATAGATGACGGACTGGCCGTCGGCCGTCCAGCTCGGCGAACGGATGAAGGCCTGCTTCACGGGCGCGCGCTGCGAGGTGTACGCCAGCCCTTCGTTCGGCCCGTACTTGATCAGGTAGGCGATCTCGCCATCGCCCAGGTACTGCGGCTGCAGCTTCAGGTCGGTGCCCATCGTGTGTTCCTGGCGCGCGCCGCTGGCCACGTCGACGGACACGATCTGCGAATACGCCTTGCCGATGTAATTCGGCCGCCGCGCGCCCCAGGTCGCTTCCACCGTCATTTCATAGAAGACGATGCGCTTGCCGTCCGGCGACCATTTCGGCGAACCGAGGCAATAGCCGGGGCGCGTGGCCACCTGGCGGAAGCCGCTCCCGTCGGGGCGGATGATGTAAATACTCAATTCCTGCGTATGTTCCCAGCCATGGCCCTGGTCATGCCCCGTCCATTCCGTGTTGCGGTCGCTGGAAAAAGCCAGCCACTGGCCGTCCGCCGACCAGGCCGGGCGGAAATAGCAGTCGGGCTTGCCCGCCTTGCCCTGCACGGCGCCGAGGCCCGTCAACTGGCGCAGCTGGCCGGTCGCCATGTCTTGCAACCAGATATTCGCGCGGTAGCCATTGCGCGTCGACACGAAGGCCAGCGTGCGGCCGTCCGGCGACAGCACGGCCGCGTCATCGACGGAATCGCTGGCCACCACGGAGGTGATGGCACTGCCGTCCGGGCGCGCGCGGTAGACGTCAGACTGGCCGTCGCCGCGCCGCTCCGAGGTGAACAGCAGCCACTCGCCATTCGGCGACAGGCTGGCGTTGTATTCGAAGGCCGTATCGCCCAGCAGCTTGCGCTCGTTCGTGCCATCGAGGTTGGCGATGAACAGTTGGGAAACGGAGGGGGCGATGCGGTTCATCAGCATTACACCCTTCTTTTTTACCGCCGCGCTGGCGATACCCTGCGCCTTGGCCAGGGTGGCGAACGGCAACTGGCTTGCCAGTGCTGCCGAACCGAACAGGCGTAGGACTTTTCGACGATCCATGAAGTGCTCCTTTATTGTAGTTGTTAAATTCACGGTATTGCTTAGGCGCACTATTTTCGTGCCCCACTATACGTATTTCGTTTGTGATAAACATCGTGCACTGCATCATTGCGTGCCTGCGCGGCAGCCTGCGGTTTGAGCAGGAAACTGGCCAGCGCCGGCAGCAGTACCAGGGCGCCGATCATGTTGACGATGAACATGAAGGCCAGCAAAATGCCCATGTCGGCCTGGAACTTGATGGGCGAGAAGGCCCAGGTGGCCACGCCCAGCGCCAGGGTCACGCCCGTCAGCATCACGACCTTGCCCGTCAACAGCAGCGCGCGGTGATACGCCTGCGCCAGTGGCAGGCCCAGGCGCATCTGCGCCAGCATGATGCTCAGCACATACAGCGCGTAGTCGACGCCGATGCCCACGCCCAGCGCCGTGACGGGCAAGGTGGCCACTTTCAGGCCGATGCCCAGCCACACCATCAAGGCCTCGGCCAGCACCGAGGTGAGCGCCAGGGGGATGATGGCGCAGGCCACGGCGCGCCAGGAACGGAAGGTGAAATACGCCAGCGCCACCACGGCCGCATACACCAGCAGCAGCATTTCATGGTTGGCCTTTTCTACCACGGCATTGGTCGCCGCCTCGAAGCCCGCATTGCCGGCCGCCAGCAGGAATTGCGCATCGGCGCTGTCGTTATCCCTGGCGAAGGCCGCCACCTCAGCGCTGACGCGGCGCAGGGTGGCCGCCTTGTGGTCGCTCAGGTACACCTGCAGTTGCAGCAGCGAAAAGCCGGCATCGACCAGGCTGCGCGGCGCGCGCGAACTGGCCGTGTTCAGCGCCGCCTGGTTCGGCTGCAGCTCGTACCAGCGCGGATTGCCTTCGTTCATGCCCACGGCCGTCTGGCGCGCCAGCGAAGCCAGCGATTGCGTCGTTTCCACGCCCTCGACCTGGCGCAAGCGCCATTCCAGTTCGTCCACCTTCGCCAGCACGGCATGCCGCATGGCGCCCTGCACGGGCGTGCGCACCATCACCACCAGCACATCGCTGCTGGTGCTGTAATGGCGCGTCAGGTAGACGTTGTCGAGGTTGTAGCGCGACTGCGGCCGCAGCTCGGGCGCGCCCGCGTCCAGGTCGCCCACCTGCAGTGCGCGGCTGGCATGCAAGCCATAGCCGCCCAGCAAGACCGCCGCCCCGATGGTGGCGATGGCCCAGCGCCGGCCCGTGAACTTGCACAGGAAAGTCCACAGGGTGCGGCCGCCAGCGTCCTGGCTGTCGGCCAGGGCGGCGCGGCGCGCGGCGCGGGGACTGACGCCCGTGTAGCTGAGCAGCACCGGCAGCAAAATCAGGTTGGTCAGCACCAGGATGGCCACGCCCAGGCTGGCCGTGATGGCCAGGCGGCGGATGGAATGGATGTCGAGCATCATCAGCACGGCGAAGCCCACGGCGTCGCAGGCCAGCGCCGTGAAGCCGGCCATGAACAGGCGGCGGAAGGTAAAGCGCGCCGCCACCAGGCGCGGCATGCCGCGGCCGATGTCCTGCATGATGCCGTTCATCTTTTGCGCGCCGTGGCTCATGCCGATGGCAAACACGAGAAACGGCACCAGCACCGCGTACGGGTCCAGGGTAAAACCCAGCAGCGGCAGCATGCCCAGCTGCCAGACGACGGCCACCAGCGAACAGGCCACGACCAGCAAGGTGCTGCGCAGGCAGCGCGTGTACCAGAACACGACCACCGTGACGATCAGCGCGGCCAGGGCGAAGAACAGCGCCACCTGACGCAGGCCGTCCAGCAGGTCGCCCGCCACCTTGGCAAAGCCCGTGATGTGCAGCGCCACGTGCTGGCCCGCGTACTTCGCGCGCAGGCTTTCCAGCTGCCGCGACAGGGCCGCGTAATCGAGTTCATGGCCCGCCTCGTCGCGCTCGGCCAGCGGCACGATCAGCGCGCTGGACTGGAAATCGCGCGCCACCAGCTGCCCCACTTCGCCCGAGCGCTCGATATTCAGGCGCACGCGCTGCAAGGCGGCGGGCGAGCCGTCGTAGTCGTCGGGGATCACGGTGCCGCCTTCGTAGCCCCGTTCCGTGACGGCCGTCCAGCGCGTGGACGGCGTCCACAGCGACTTGAGCTGGCCGCGCACGACGCCATCGAGCAGGAAGACGTCGTCATTCACGTGGCGCAAGGTTTCCAGGTAGCCCGCGTCGAGGATGTTGCCGCTGCCCTGCTGCTCGACGACGATGCGCAGGCTGTTGGCCTGCGACACGAGTTTTTGCCGCTCGGCCTGGTAATTCTGCAGGTACGGGTGGTTCATCGGCAGCATGCCGTCGAAACTGGCATTGGGCACGATGCGGGCAGCCTGCCAGCCGAGCAGCACGGTGATCAGCAGGCACAGCGCCAGCAGCCAGCGGCGGTGGCCGAAGACGAAGCGCTCCAGGCGGCTGCCGGACTGCGGGTCGAAGGGAAGTTTGCGTTCGGCTTGCGTTGCTTCGGTATCGGGATGCATGGCGTTCATGGTTGTGCGGTTTTCGTGAGACTGGCGCGGGCGCCCTGTGGCGCCAGCGCGCGGGCCAGCTCGGCCGGGGACAGACGCAGCAGGCCGCGCGTGCCGGTGATCAGCAGGCCGCCATCGGGCGCCAGGGCCGCGCCCGTGAAGGGAAAGCGGGTCGTCATGGGCAGCGCGGCGAAGGTCTGGCCCTGGTCGCGGCTGGCCACCACCTGCCCGGCGGCGCCCAGCAGCAGCACGGTTTCATCGGGCAATTGCAGGCCCGCCAGCAGCGAGGCGTCGACGGGCGTGGCCACTTCCTGCCACGGCGCGCCGGGCTGGGCGCTGCGCAGCACCTTGCCGCGCAGGCCGAACAGCACCAGGGCGCCGCCTTGCAGGGGGAGTGCGCCGAACAGGCTGCCTTTCGCGGGCGAGGCCTGCGCGGCAAACGCCGCCGCGTCCGGCATGCCCTGCCCCGCCGCGCGCAGCAGCAAGCCCTGCTCGCCGAACAGGAACTGCTCGTGCTGGCGTTCGGCGATGCCGTAGTACGTGCCGCCTTCCGGGTTCGGCAGGTGGCGCATCTGCGCCAGCCAGCTGGCCCCGCCGTCGCTGCTGGAAAAGGCCAGGCCGTAGGCGCCCACCACCAGCACGCTGCCGTCGGCGCGCAGGCCGATGTCGAGGAAGGGCTTGTCGGCGCCTTCGTCGACGAAGCGCTGCGCATCCTGCAGCAGCAGATTCAAGGGGTGTTCGGCTTGCGCCGGGTCGGGCTTGACGGCGTCCCACGCCTGCCGCGCCGCCTGTCCGGCCAGGGCGGCGGCGCGCAGGCCGTCGAACACGCGCGTCCAGCTGGCGCCGCCATCCGTCGTGCGCAGCACGGCGCCCATATTGCCCACCGCCCAGCCTTCCTTGCCATTCGCGAAGCGCACGGCCGTCAGGCTGACGCTGACGGGCACTTTCGATTGCGTCCAGTGGCGCCCCGCATCGTCCGTGTAGATGACCAGGCCCCGCTCGCCGACCGCCACCAGCCGCTCGCCGGCTCGCGCGATGGCCAGCAGATGGGCCGCCGTCGGCCGGGCCACCGCCAGGGCGGGCCGCTGCAGCGCCGCCGGCAAGGCGCTGGCGGTCTGGGCCAGCGGGGCGGCAGCGGCCAGCAGCGCCAGCATGCCGGCGCACAGGCAGGACTTGCTGCTCAACGCACGCCTCCGCTGGCCAGCGCGCCCGAGGTGAAGCGGCTCAGCTGCTTGCTGTCGAAGTCCTGATAGGACACGCCGCCCGTTTCATTGATGGCCGCCGCATACACCCAGCCGCCCGACAGCAGGTCGTGCCAGGTATAGCTGAGGGTGCTGGCGGACGGCTCGTCGCCGGCCAGCAGGGTGTAAGCCTGGCCCGTCTTCCACAGCTTGCCCTGCGCATCCCAGGTGTCGGCCAGCACGGCTTGCCACGTGTCCTCGTCCAGGTACAGGCGGCGCTTGGCGGCCACGTTGCGCTTGCCGGACGCCAGGGTGGCTTCCAGCACCCACACGCGGTGCAGTTCCCAGCGCACGGCGTCCGGATTCAGCGTGCCCTTGCCGATGACGGCGTTGACGGGCTTGCGGAACAGGCCGTTGTTGTTGTACGGGATATAGATTTCCTTCTTGCCCAGCAGCTGCACCTGGTAGCGGTCCTGCGCGCCGATGAACAGGTTGACGTCGTCGAAATTGGCCAGGCCGGCCGCCGAGGCGTCCGGCGTGTCATACACCAGCGAAGGCGACTTGCGCACGCGGCGCTGGCCCGGCACATACTGCCAGCCATCCTTCGGCTTGCTGTAATTGTCGACATAGTCGATGGTCATCATGGCCTGGCCCGAATTGGCGGGCGGTTCCGTGATGTCCAGGCGCGCGCGCGCCCACTCGCCGCTGAACGCTTCCGGCTTGCCCTTCGGGTCGTAATACGGATAGGCCAGGCTGGTGCGCTGGCGGTTGGTCAGCACGCGGTCGCCATTGGCCGTCATCACGTATTTGTCGGCCGTAAAGCTGGTCAGCTGGCCACGGTAGCTGAGCATGTGGTTCCACAAGGCTTCGTGGCCATTCTTCGGCACGGGGAACGGGATGCCGCCGTACGCGCCCTCCACTGTCAGGCCGCCATTGGCCAGCTTGGCGCGCGCGGCGTTCTGCGCCACGGCGTCGTAGACGGCCGGCGCGAACACGGCGCTGCGGTGGCTGGGATAGACATCGATGCGCATGGCCGGCCACTTGGCCAGCAGCGCCCGCGTGCCGTCCGTGAGCTTGTCCGCATGCTGGGCGGCATTCGCGGCCGTGATCGACAGCAGCGGCTTTTCCGCCGCGTAGGGGTCGGCGCGCTTGTTGTCGGCCCCCACCGTCATGGCGACGGGCTTGCCGTCCCAGGCGGGAATGCTGCCATCCTTGCTGGCGCCCCGTTCGGCGCCGTAGGGCGTGAGCGCGCCCGATTTCAGGCTGGCGCCCGCTTGCGCGGCGGCGTCGCCGGCGCTGGCCAGGGCCAGGGCCAGGGCCAGCACGAGGCTGGCGGTATGCATGATGGATGCTTTCATGATTGTTTGTCTCCTTGGTATTTTTTTAGAAGCTGGTTTGCAGGCTGAAGCGGAAGTAATCGCGGTCCAGCAGCGCCTGCGACGTGGCCTTGCCCCGGTAATTGATGAACGACAGGTTGCCCGTCCACTTGGTCAGGTACACGCCCGTCACGCCGACGATGAGTTCGCCGCCGTGGTCGGGGCTGCCGGAAAACGGAAACGCCGTGTCGATCACGGAGCGGCCCTTGAACGACCAGCCCAGGTTCAGCGGCACGCTCAGGTCCAGGCCCGGCGCCACCTGGTACCAGGTGGGCGTAAACACCACGCGCCCGCCATAGCTGGTCTTGTTGAGCGTGGTGTCCACCTTGGCCGCGTTGCGCTCGATGCTGTTGAGGTGGTTGGCCGACAGTTCACCCACCAGGCTGGAGCCGTCCCACAGGCTGGAAGCGCCGCCTATCATGGTGCCCGACAGGTTCAGGTGCGCCGTGCGGCCCGTGGGGTAAGGCGTGTTGTCGTCGAGCCAGCTGCTGCCCGCGCCCGCCGGCAAGGTCACCGTGCCCGAGCGGGCCACCAGCGGCTGGCCGTAGCGCATCGACGCTTCCAGGCCCAGGTTGGCGCTGCCGACCAGGCGCGAAAGGCTGGCGCCAAAGGCGCGCACATTGTTGGGCACGGCCAGGAAGTAGCGCTGGCTGGCCGCCTGCGTGACGATCTGCATCGAGGTATCGTTGTAGCGGATCGCATACAGGCCGATGTCGGCGTCGAGCAGTTCGCTGCGCGTATTCAAGGCGAGGCCGAAGTTGTTCGGCAGGTCGCCCTTCACCTGGCCCGCATACTTGAGTTTCAAGGGGCCCGCATACATCGATTCGGCGCCGTCGCCCAGCATGTCGGTCGCGCTCAGGTAGCTGCCGGCCGGATGCAGACGCGTGGGCCGGTACTTGAACTGCACATACGCTTCCACGCTGGTGTCGTTGCTCAGTTGCAAGGTGCTCGACAGTTGCGGCACGGGGATGGTGGTTTCCTTCGCCTGCGCGCCGGGAATCGACAGCTTGTACAGGTCGATCGGCGCCATGCCCTTGGCGATGCCGTTCATGCCGAAGAACAGGGTGGTGCCCCAGATCAGCGAGTGCTGGCCCAGGCGGTAGGACAAGGTGGCGTCGCCCAGCTGGTTCCTGCCGAAGACGAACCAGTCGAGCATTTCCGCATTGCGCCCGCCGATGCGCCGCGTGTCGGGGGAAAATGCGTTGTAGGGAGCGGACACGTTGTTGCTGGTCGCCTTCGAGGTGTTCGAGGTGCCGCTGTTGTAGACCGTGTCATACCAGGCGGCGGCGCTCAGGCGCAGGCCGAAGCCGTCCTTCTGCACGTCGAATTCGGACAGCAGGTCGGCGCGGTTCGAGATCAGGCCCTTGCTGAAATTGCGGTCGCCATCGTCGTTGTTCACCTTGGCGGCGCCGCTGATCAGGGCGGCCGAGGGCGAATCGATGCGGTAGCCGGCGCTGTACTTGATGGTGTTGTCCCAGCGGATTTGCCACTCGCCGCCGGGGTTGAGGTCGGCCGCGCCGGCCGGCGCGCCGATGGCCACCAGCATGGCGGCGAGTATCGTGAGCGCCTGCCGCGGCGCTGCGGAGGTGCTGCTTCCTGCGTGCTGTTTCATCGTGTCTCCTTGATCGTTCTTATAGTTTTGGGTACTGCACCGGCGCCCGCCGCCTCTGTGGGCGGGTGGGCCGGTCCTGCATGGATAGAATATGGGACGCGCCGGCCGGCGTCTCTGCACAAAAGACAGATTCACTGGCACTTTTGGACAGGCATCACCCCAGCGCGCGCGTCACGTCGTCGAACAGCGCATCGACTGCCAGGCGGTGCGGGATGATCTTCTGGTCGAGCGACCAGTCGATGGCCAGCTGCAGGCCCTTGCGGTTCGCTTCCAGTCCCAGCGGCGGGAAGACGGCCGGCACGCCTTCGGCCAGGGCCCGGCTCTCGGCCAGCATGCGGTACAGTTCGCGCACGATGTCGGGCCGCTGGCGCGACAGTTCCTCATGCACGACGAACATGTGGTTGATCGGCACCACATTTTCGCGCGCGAACCAGTCTTTTGCGGCCGCCTGGGCATCGGGCACCAGGGTGCGCACGCGGGGGTCCTTCGGCATGTCCTCGCCCAGCAGCGCGGCCGCCAGCTCGCCTTGCATCATCATGTCGGGAATCGATGCGCCCTTCGGCAGGCGCTCGCAATTGGCCGGGTCGCTGTATTCGGCCAGGTGGCCGTCGCCCAGGATCATCCACGTCACCTTGTCCAGGTCGACGCCGTATTCGTGGCGCAGGATGCCGCGTATCCACAGCGCCGTCGTCTGCGTGTAGGTGCGCACGCCGACCCGCTTGCCTTCGATATCCTTCGGCTCCAGGTGGCCGAAATCGCTGTTGAAGCCGGCGCAATGGTGCTGGAAGCGGCCCGAAATGGGCGCCGGCAGCATCACGTAGGGCTTGCCGTAAGCCTTGGCCTGCAGGAAGGTGACGATGGCCAGTTCGCCCGCGTCGAAGGCGTTTTCGCGCACCATCGCCTTGAAGCCGTTGTGCGCGGGCGTGGGGCCGCAGAAATCGAGCTGGAACAGCGCGGAAGTGACGCGGCCGTCGCGCAGCGCGCGCGTGACGGGATACTCGGACAGGTTGATGCGCAGCGTCGGCACGCCGCTATAGTCGTGGCTCATGGTGTTTCCTTTCAAGATGGTTACAAACGCACTTCGATCAGCGAGGGGCCCGGCTCGCGCGCCAGGTCCAGCATGGCCCGGTGGAAGCCTTCGGCCGTGTCGACGGCCACGCTGGGCACGCCCATGCTTTTCGCCATGGCTTGCCAGTCGATGCGCGGACGGTCGATGTCGATCATGGCCAGCGCCTGCGGTCCCGGCGCGCCGGCGCCCATGTTGGCGTATTCGGCCTTCAGGATGGCGTAGCTGTTGTTGGCGAAGATGATGGTGGTGATGTCCAGGCCTTCGCGCGCCTGCGTCCACAGCGACTGGATGGTGTACATGGCGCTGCCGTCGCCCACCATGCAGAACACGCGGCGTTCGGGACAGGCCAGCGCGGCGCCCGTCGCCACCGGCGTGCCGTAGCCGATGGAACCGCCCATGTTGTTGATCAAATCATGCGGCGCGGCCCCCACGGTCAGGCCCATGGTTTCGCGCCCCGTCGTCAGCGACTCATCGACGAGGATGCAGTTTTCCGGCAAGGCGGCCGCCAGCGCCTGGGCGATGCTGGCCGGCGTCAGCGCGCCGCTGGGAGCCGCCGCCTCGGCGCGCGGCTGGATGGCGGCCGGCGTGTGCGTGGCGCCCAGCGCGTGGACCAGCATTTCCAGCCCCGCCTCGCAGCTTTCGCCGCTCTCGACCAGCGCATGCACGCTGGTGCCGGGCGCCTTGAGCAGGCTGGGCTTGTCGGGATAGCTGAAGAAGGCGATCGGCTCCGTCGTGTCCACCGTGATGATGTGCTTGAAGCCCTTCAGGTAGTCGACGGCCAGGCCGACCGCATATGGAATGCGCTCCAGCGTGACCCGCCCCGCCCCGCGCTCGATGCGCGAGGTGAAGAACTGCGTGGCCAGGCGGCAGCCCGTGGCCGCCTTCAGCTTGCCCGCCAGCGCCAGCGCGCGTCCGCGCGTGGCGCGGCCCGCCAGGATCACCAGGGCCGGTTCGCCCGAGCGCAGCACCCTGGCCACGTGCTCGATGCGCGCCGCGTCCGGCAGCCTGGCCAGGCTGTCGGCGCGCGGCAGCGCCTGCGCCGGCACGCCCGGCGCGCCCGCCTGCTGCCACGAGGCGTCGCCGGGCAGGATCAGGGTGGCGATCTGGCCCGGCTGCGCGCTTGCCTTCGCCACGGCGCTGGCCACGTCCCAGGCCACGCTGCCTGCCGATTCCACGCGGCGCACCCAGTGGCTGAGGGGGCGTGCCAGGCCCTCGATGTCGGACATCAGCGGCGGATCGTATTGCAGGTGGGCCGCCGAATGCTCGCCGACGATGTTGAGCATGCCCGACGAGGCCCGCTTGGCGTTGTGGATGTTGGCCAGTCCGTTCGCCAGGCCCGGCCCCAGGTGCAGCAGGGTCGACGCGGGCGTGTCCTTCATGCGGTAGTAGCCGTCGGCGGCGCCCGTGCAGACGCCCTCGAACAGGCACAGCACGCTGCGCATGCGGGGGTTTTCCAGCGCCTTCAAAAAATGCATCTCGGAAGTGCCCGGATTGGCGAAACAGATATCGACCCCCTGTTCGGTGAGGGTCTGCACCAGGCTTTCAGCGCCGTTCATGTCAGTACCCCGCCATCTCGCGCGCCTTGCCGATCACGCCGTAGCTGCGCTGCGGCGCCGACATGAGGAAGCCGTAGCCTTCCTTCAGCAGGCGCTCGTAATTGCTGCCCGTGACGTGGGGATTGCCCACCTTGACCTGGTGCTTGTGGCAGGTGGCGACGATCTGCGCCATGGCCGCCAGCACTTCCGGATGCTCGTACTGGCGCGCCAGGCCCAGTTCCTGCGACAGGTCGCCCTCGCCGATCAGCACGAAACCCACGCCCGGCACGTTGGCGAGGATGTCGTCCAGGTTCCCGATGGCTTGCGTGCTTTCGATCATCAGCCCGGCAAGCAGTTCGCCGTGCGGCGCCAGCGGCCAGACGTCGGCCTTGGCATAGTATTCCTGCTGGCTCAAGCCCCAGTAGCGGGCCGCATTGGCCGGGCCGTCGCCGCGCACGCCGCGCGGTTCATACAGCGGCGCGTTCTTCGGCCGCGCATAGCGGCACGAGGCGACGGCGTTCCAGGCTTGTTCGACGGTGGCCACGTGCGGCGTGATGACGCCATACACGCCGCGGTCCAGTACCTGCTTGGCAAACGACTGGTTCATCTCGACGCCGTTGGCGGGTATGCGCGCCAGCGGCGTGACGCCCGGCGCCACGGAGCCGGCCGCCGCGATCTGCTTGCGGTTGAGCATGTACTGCAGCGCATCGCCCAGCGCGGCCACGTCGTAGGGGTTGTGCTCCATTTCAAAGACGATGCCGTCATACGGCGCTTCGCTCATGTCGATGGCCGACTGGCGGTCGATCTTGGCAAAGGCGGTGAAAGCGGGCTTGCCCTGTTCCCAGGCGCGGATGATGCCGTTCAGGCGGTTATTGCTCATGTTGTTCCTCGTGGTCTGAAGTGGATGATTACTGCTTGCTGTCCCAGTACATGAAGCCCATGCCCTCGCCCGTGCCGGCCGGCGTGCGCCAGCACGGCACGTAGTCGACCAGGGTCATGGCGGCGCCCGTGTCCTGCATGGCTTTCATGACGCTGACATACAGCTTGATTTCGGAAGTGCCCGACTGGTAGTAGCCGTCGGGGATGGCGGCCAGGCCGTCGTAGTCGTAGTCGCCCAGCATCCGCATCACCTTGTGGTCGAACTCCTCGTCGTTGACGAAGTGCGACAGGCCGCCCGAGGCGAAGATGCCGACCCGCACATCCGCCGGCCAGGCGTTGATGGCGTCGCGCAGCACGCGGCCAAATTCGATGCAGCGCGCCATTGACGGCTGCGTGGGCGGATAGAAGCAGTTCATGATGATGGGCACGTGCGGCGGCACCTCGTCCTGCATGATCTGGTGGTAGACGAAGCTGTAGGCGTGCGGCGCCACCGGATACTCGGGCAGGGGCTTCATCCACACGTTGTCCGGCCAGGCGAACAGGTCGGTCAGGTCGAAGCCCTCTTGCTGGAAGGCGTCGACCAGGTGGGCGGCCAGTTCCGGATGGCAGGGATGCGTCACGTGGCGGTCCGGCGCATACACGGCGCGCTGCGGCGGGCCGTTGTGCACCTCGGCACCCGTGTAGATGGCGATCGAGGGCGAGAACTGCGTAAAGATTTCCTTCTGGTCCTTGCCCAGGATGATGGCCACATCGATCTTCGCCTCGCGGTAGGCCGCCGCCATGGTGTCGAGCGCCGTGCGGCAGCGCGCCGCCCGCTCCGTGCGCTCTTCCAGCGTCAGGAAGGGCTCGAACGCCGCCTCGCGGTGTGTCTCCAGTTCCGGATAGGTCCAGGTGCGGTTGCGGAACCACAGTTCCGGGTTATTGCGGTCGCGCTCGCCATTCGTCAGCCAGTCTTCCGGCTTCTGGCCCAGCATGCCGCTATGCGGTACCGCCATGCCGAATACAATTTTTGCCATCGTGTTCCTCGTATAGGTGTTGGGATGTGTGAAGGGGGCAGCCGCGTCAGACCTTGCCCAGCGCATCGTGCAGCGGCGCAGGCGCTTCCTGCGGGTCCTGCGCTTCCAGCGGCGCCGATTCGCCCACCCTGGGTGCCCATTTGCGCTGCAGCAAGATGACGGAACTGCCGGCGCCGATCAGCAGGAAGACGAAGATCGCCAGCATCGGCGCCGTGTAGCTGCCGCTGACATGCAGCAGCCAGCCCGACAGGCTGGCCGAGATGCCGCCGGCCAGGCTGGTGGCCACCTGCTGCAAGCCCGTGTTCAGGCCGATGGCCGGCTTGGGGATCAGGGTCAGCTTGCACAGGGTGGTGTTGTTGGCCGTGACCAGGCCCAGCAGCGACAGCGACAGCACGTTCCAGAACAGCGCCATCTGCAAGGTCGGCGCATACGCGCCCAGCAGCACCGTGGTGCCGCCGATGAAGCCGGCCACGACAAAGCTCTTGCGTACCCGCACCGCATCCCTGCCCCGCGCGATCAGGCGGTCCGCCGCCCAGCCGGCGATGGTGGCGACGATGGCGATGCCGGCAAAGCTGAAGAAGGTGTACAGGCCGGACTTTTCCAGCGACAGGCCGCGCTGCTCGACCAGGTAGGCCGGCATCCAGGTCATGCAATAGAAGGTGAAATAGCCGTAGCAAAAGTTGTTGATCATGCCGCCCCACACCACGGGACTGGCCAGCAGGCTGCCGAAGGTGACGGAAGCGGCCGTGTGCCGGCGCGCAACCAGTTCCGCCTTCGAGGGAAAATCGTTCTTCACCATCAGCAGCCACGGCCCCAGCCACAGCAAGCCCACCAGGCCCGTGGCGATGAACATCAGTTGCCAGGAATGGTGGACGATGATCCAGGCGGCGATGGGCGCGCCGATGGCCGGGCCGAACTTGCCGCCCATGGCGAAGATGCCGACGGCCAGGCCTTTCTGGCTTTCGCGGAAATTGTTGCCCATCCAGCGGTAGCTGGCCGGGATCACCACGGCTTCGGCCGCGCCCACCAGCAGGCGCATGAGGATCAGCGCGCCCAGAGTCGTCACCATGCCGGTGGCGGCCGAGGCCAGGCACCATAAAGTAAAACACACGGTGTATGGCCATTTCACGCCGTAGCGGTCGACCACCCAGCCCATGCCCAGCTGGCACAGGCCATAGGACCAGAAGAACGAGGAATTGAGCCAGCCCCGCTCGACGCTGGTGAGGGCGAATTCCGCGACAAAACTCTTGTCGGCCAGCGCCGACGACAGGCTGGTGCGGTCCACGAAGGAAATCAGCAGCCCCAGCGCCAGCAGCAGCAAGATGCCCCAGGGGTTGACGGCGCCTGCGCCTTTTGCCTTACTTGTCTCCATCTTTTTCTTTCGTTGATTGGTGCTGTTTCCGGGCCGCTCTGCGGCGGCTTGTCCGGTGTTGCATAGGCGTGGCCCTGGCTTCAGGCCAGGCCGGGATACAGCTGCTGCGCCGTCTTGCCGAAGATCCAGGCCCGGTCAGCGTCGCCGAGGCAGGCCAGGCCCGCCTGCGCCGTGGCCAGGATGGCGGCCAGGCTGCCCGGCGAGGTCGGGTAGTTCGAGCCCCAGGCCATGCGCGACGCGCCAAAGGCGTCCACCACGCGGGGGAAGAAGGTCTCGGCGCTGGCCTTGTCCTTGCTCACGTCGTTGAAGATGCGCGGCGTCAGCTTCAGGTAAATGCTGGGCAAGGCGGCCAGCTCGAACAGGCTGTGCGCACTGGCGTATGGCGCACCGTCGGCCACGTCCGGGCGGCCCAGGTGGTCGAGGACGATGGGTACCGTGGGAAAGCGCTTGGCCAGGGCCGTCACCTGCGGCAGGCCGACGGGCCCCGTCTGGATGCACATGGCCAGGCCCAGTTCGGCGCACAGTTCCCACGCGGGAAACGAGCGCGGGTCGTCCAGTTCGCTGGGGTCGAATTCCTTGGTGCTGCCGCCCGTAAACAAACGCAGGCCGGCCAGGCCGCGCGCCTGCCACTCGCGGATGCGCTGCGGCGCGTCTTCCTGCAGCACGTCGACGGAGCCGACTGCCGCCAGCCGGCCCGGGTACTGGCTGCAGCCTTCCACCACATAGCTGTTGTCAAAGCCATACGTGGTGGACGAATGCACGACGGCCGCCTTGGCCACGCCGGCCGCGTCCATCTGGGCGATCAGCGCCTCGACGGTGCTGGGGCGCTCCTGCGACCAGTCCGAGCGCTTGCCGAACAGGGGCGCCGGCGGATAGCGGCCTTCGTCGCCGGAAATGATGTGCGGATGAATGTCGATGATGGTCATGCTGGCTCCTTATTTGCCTTGCGCCTTCAGGCGCGCGTCGAGACGGGGGAAGACGCGGCGCGCATTGCCCTCGAAAATCTTGTAGCGGTCTTCCTCGCTCAGCGAGGCAATGGCGTCCACGTAGCGCTTGGTGTCGTCGAAGTACTGGCCCGTGGCCGGATCCTTGCCGCGCACGGCACCGATCATTTCCGAGCCGAACAGGACGTTGTCCGCCGGAATCACCTTGGTCAGCAGTTCCACGCCCGGCTGGTGGTACACGCAGGTGTCGAAGAAGATGTTGTCCAGCAAGCCTTCCAGCGGACGGTGCTGCATTTCCAGCGACATGCCCCGGTAGCGGCCCCAGTGGTAAGGCACGGCGCCGCCGCCATGCGGGATGATCAGGCGCAGCTGGGGGAAATCCTTGAACAGGTCCGACTGCAGGATCTGCATGAAGACCGAGGTATCTGCATTCAGGTAGTGCGCGCCCGTGCCGTGGAAGCATGGGTTGCACGAGGCGGCCACGTGGATCATGGCCGGCACGTCAAGGTCGCACAGCGCCTCGTACAGCGGATACCATTCGCGGTCCGTGACGGGCGTGCCCGTCCAGTAGCCGCCCGTCGGGTCGGGATTGAGGTTGCAGCCGACGAAGCCCAGTTCCTCGACGCAGCGGCGCAGCTCGGCAATGCTGTTCTTCGGCGGCGCCAGCGGCGACTGCGGCAGCTGGCACACGGGGGCGAAATTGTCCGGATACATTTCCGTCACGCGGTGCACCAGGTCGTTGGAGATTTCCGCCCATTCCAGGCTGGTGCGCTCGTTGCCCAGGTGATGGCTCATCAGGCCCGCGATGGGCGAAAACAGGGTCAGGTCCCCGCCCCGCTCCTGCTGCAATCGCAGCTGGCCATTGCCCACCGCCTCGCGGATTTCGTCGTCGGACACAAAGGCTTCGGCGCGCGAGGGGCCGTTGACGGGGTCGTTGGCAAACTCGACCTGTTTCGCGCGCCAGTTGCGGAACGAGGCGGGGACGGTGGTGAAATGGCCGTGGCAATCAATAATCATGTTCTTCTCTCGGTTCGGTTCAGCGGATCAGCGGTTCAAGGGGCGAGCGGGTCGACAAACAGTTCGGCGATCGACATGCGGCGCGGCGTCAGGCCCTGCTCGAAGGCCGTCGCTTCCAGGGTGACGATGGTTTTCATGTTTTCCTGCAAGCCGTACGGCAGCGGGTCGTGGCCGACGATCTGGCGCAGCGCCTGGTATTTTTTGTCGCTGGCCGTGGTGGCCTCGCCCGCGTCGAGGCGCGCCAGCCATTCCTTTTTCGCCCGGTCGAAGGCGTCATACAGCGACTTGGCGATCCATGGATGCTCGGCCAGGATGGCGTCCTTGACGACGATGGTGCCGTGCATCGGATACACGCCCGTGCGCCGGTAATAGTCCGCCTCGATCCCGGCCGCGTTCGGCAACAGGTCCGGGTAGTCGGCCTCGACTTCCTTCCAGCCGCCCGTCGGCGCGCCCGTGCGGCCGATGCCCGCCGCTCCCTCCAGGCCGGCCACCAGCTCGCCCCTGGCCATCATGTCGGCCAGCGAGGTGCCCGGCGCCGCATGGATGACATTGCCCGGCAGTTTCAGCTGGGTCACGTGTTCCTCGTCATCGACCACCCACGTCACTTTCGACGCGTCCAGGCCGAATTCGTCGATCAGCACTTGCCGGTTCCACACGCCTGTGGTGACGGAGTAGGCGCGCACGCCCACCTGCTTGCCTTCCAGGTCCTTCGGGTGGCCGATGCCGGCGTCCGGACGCACCAGCAGGCCGCCGTGGTGGAAGCGGCGCACGACGAAGATCGGCAGCGCGACGAAGGGCGCGCCATAGGCGCGGGCGATGATGTAGGTGGTGGGCGCCAGTTCGCAGACGTCGAATTCGACGTCGCGCACCATGCGACGAAAGGCGCCGATCTGCGGCTGCACGGTGATGAATTCCGCGTCCACGCCCTCGATGGGGATGGAACCGTTGCGGATGGCCGAGGTATGCGGATGCTCGGCGATGGCGATCTTGAGGGGGACTTTCTTGGCCAACTTGATTCTCCTGTGAGTGTCTTGCGCCTGCCGGCTGGAGTACCTCAGCCGGCAGGCGTCCTGTCTTGAGGAGTCAAGAATAGGAGATGGCCGCTGCCCCGTCCCTAGACAAAAATGAGATTCGCTGGGACTTTTTCTGGCACTTTTGTGCATACACGACAGATACAGTTCGGCGCTTGCCCTCGCCTGCCCCGAGGGCTATGATTGACGCCGATCAGCGCGAGAAATCGGCCCGCGCAGCCCGGTGCCAGCATGGCCGGCTGCGACACAACGATCCCGCTGCGCCTTGTCCAGGAGACCAGATGACACACAATGCAATAGCAAAGAATCAACATCATGCGGGTGGCAGAGTCACCTTGACCACCGTGCCGAAAGTGCGGCTGTACGTGGAGCGCCAGGAAAAGCGCGAGGGCTGGTTCGTGCATATCGGCCACGTCACGGAACGGGGCCGCTGGCGCACGGAGCCGCATGCGCATCCCAAGTACGGCCAGGTGATCTTCGTGCGCAACGGCCGTGGCGTGATGAACCTGGAAGGCAGCAGCGTGCCCTTCGAAGGTCCGTGCGCGCTGCTGCTGCCCACCGAGTGCGTGCACGGCCTCGACTACGAGATCGACGTCGACCGCTGGGTAGTCACCATCGAGGTGGCCTACCTGACGCAGGTCAACAGCAAGCTGCACGAATTCATCCAGCTGTGGGCCATGCCGCGCGTGATTCCCCTGTCGTATGCGGACGAGGCGGCGGCGGAATTCTTCACCCTCATTTCACGGCTGGAACAGGAAGTGGCCCTGCGCGCCACCGGCCACGTGATCGGCACGGAAGCGCTGCTGACGTCGCTGCTGCTGATGCTGGTGCGCGGCACCCACCTCAAGCAGGTCGACAATGAAGGCACGACGCGCAGCGAGATCCGCCTGGCCGACCGTTTTCGCGAACTCATCGACGCGCATTACCACGAAGGCTTGCCGCTGCAGGACTACGCCTCGATGATGGCCGTCTCGCTGGTGCAGCTGCGCGCCGCCTGCGCCTCGGCCACGGGGCAAAGCCCCACCAAGATGATCCATGCGCGCCTGATCACGGAAGCGAGGCGCCACCTGATCTTCGGCGACCAGTCGATGGAGCAGATCGCCTTCCTGCTGGGCTTTTCGGACGCCGCCTACTTCACGCGCTTCTTCCGCAAGGAAGTGGGCCAGACGCCCAGCGTGTTCCGCATCACGGCGCGCCAGCAGCCGCACCGCGCCAAGGCCGGCTGACGCGGCCGGCATTCGGAAGCCGTGCCGTGCAACGCCGCCGGCGCCGCCGCAGTCCCGGCGCCCTCCCCCCACCGGCGCGGCACATGCAGTGCTAGTGCAGTTTGACCGATGGCGTATTCTTTTTGATCAGGAAACGTGCAACCGTCAGCACCCCCGTGCGGACGCCCCCCCAAGCACGGCGCGATGATGCATCAGGTGCAAACTGACATACAGCAGGCGGACCACGTAGCCATCGGCCGCGGAAATGCCGCGCGTGGTATCCACATGCGCATGTTCAGCAGTCCCTCGTTGCGGAAGCTGAAACCGCGCGCCGCGTCGTCGACTTGCCGCGACGAGATGCCCAGATCGAGCAAGATGCCATCGGCCTGCCGCACGCCCTGCTCGGCCAGGCTGGCCGTCATGGTGGCGAAGGTGGCTGGACGATGCTGAAATGGAGGGCGGCGATCTGTTCGGCCGTGGCGATGGCTGCAAGTCCTTGTCGAAGCCGATCAGGCGCGCGTCCGGCGCCAGGCGCGACAGGATCAAGCGGCCATGTCCGCCGCGGCCAAACGTGCCGTCGACGTAAATGCCATGCGCGCGGTCGCCCGACAGGTCGAGCGCATCGACCGCTTCAGCAAGCGGCACCGTGCCATGCTGAAATTACGGCACCGTAAGCAGTGTCATTACGGAGCCTTAGAAAAAAATGGGAAGTACATCGGGAGTGCCGGCATCGATCGCCTGCTGTTCTTGTTCGGCCAGTTTCGAACAGCTACAGTTTTGGTTTCCTCACGTCCCATCATCGCAGTCCCCGTCTTTTCCTTGCTCAGACAGCGGAAAATCGTGAAAGTCGCGTGCTCAACTGGGGTTTTTCAACACAATAGGCCGATAGAAGACCATCAGAATGGCGCAGTGTACGAGGCCGTTGCAGGAAAGCAAGTTGGAGGAATGTAAGACGTCTTAAGCCAGCGTGATGCAAAAACGGCCGCAGGAAGCGGCCGTATTGTTGAGGCAAGGTGGCGGAAGAAAAATCCCATTGCCCCAAGTTTGCCCCAAGTTCGTATTTTGGCAGGATGAAAAAACCTAAGTCATTGAATACAAACGAAAATTTTGGTGGGAAGTGCAAGTTTCGAACTTGCGACCCCTGCAGTGTGAATGGGGTGCGCAGATTGGTCGCCTTCATAGGGGAAACATGCGCTAAGCGCGGCCGAATAATATCATTTTGGTGGAATGTTTGTCGAATTGAATTTTGGGCGTCCTTCTCCCATCGGCACGCAGGCGTTGCCTGCATCGCCATTCAGCATGCGCACAGAGAGTCATGCTGACAAATCTGAAATGAGTTGCTCACGCAAGGGGTGGGGATTTTCTTTCTGCTGGCTTTGAAGCAGGAGCCAAGCCGAGGCGCCATCCGCGGCCTCAATCTCCAGGTCCGCGCCAGCATCGAACAGCAAATAAAACGTTCTATCGATGTCTTCGTTCCATGTCGCGTTGCCGCACAGAGTAGTCATTGGCGTGTCGCCCGTCGCAGATTGAATGTTGACGTTGGCACCGTTCTCAATGAGGTGATGGACAGCCCTGGGATGCGCTCCCCTCCCCCATTTCAAATTACACATGGCATGGAGCGCAGAAATGCGGCTTTCCTGGGTTTGGGCGTTCACGTCGAAGCCGCCCCACATCAGCGCGCGCATACATGCAATCTCACCGCGCAAGCCCTCGAAGTCCATCTTATTCAGCGCGGCCCATGCGATTAATGGAAAATGCTTCGGGACGCCCAGCTCCATGCATGCGAAGGCGGCGATCATGTAGTTGTCCATCATGTCGGCCTGGATTTGGCTCATAAGGATCTTAGGATCGCTCATGCAACTGAGGTAGGCACGACGGAAATCGCTGCCAATATCGTGCGAGCTCATCGCCGCCCGCGCTTGCTCGCACACGGCAGCGAAATCGTCTTTGGACTGGTCGCCTTGCAAGTCTTCGGTGATCAAAGCTAACTTGAAAGATTTATCGTCATTGATGCTGGCCATCATGCCCCCTATGAGTTTTAGCTAGCGCAGCATCGTCTCGTCTCGTCGCGAGAGCGGAGCCATAACACACAATATCACCCACCTTAGCTCAATCGGCATCGTGGAAAGCCGTAGCCGTAGCCGTAGCCGACGCTAGTGCGGCGCTCGACCAGATATACGTGCGCGGCACCGAAGACGGCGATCGCATTCATTGATCTCGCCAAGGACGGCAATGCTTAGAATAGGTCGCTTACAAATGGCTAATAAGGTTTCGCCAAAAGTTGTTGTGTTCAAGAACCACTATAAACTATTATTGTTTAAAAATAAATTCCAAATCTATGGTTCGGTAATTTGCCGATCTCTCTAAATAAGTTAAGGACGCATCAATGGCAAATGATCCAGCCGGCTCAACTTGGAAAAAATGGGACCTACATGTTCACACGCCGGCCTCGGTCGTCCACAATTACCCCGGATCGCAGGAAGAGGCATGGGAAGCATTTCTTCTAGACCTTGAAGCCCTACCTCCTGAATTTAAGGTTATCGGGATCAATGACTACATTTTTATCGATGGCTATGAGCGCGTGCGCAAGGCCAAGCTTGAAGATGACCGGCTCAAAAATATCGACCTGATCTTGCCCGTGATCGAGCTGCGCCTGGACAAGTTTGCTGGCGTTGTCAAGAAGGAAAAGGATGGCAGCTATTCCCAATCCGGTTGGAACCGCATCAACCTCCATGTGATTTTCGATGCCTTGGACCCCGAACTCATTCGGCAGCAATTCCTTGGCTCTCTCGCGCCCAGCTACGATTTGATCCCAGATTCTTCAGACTGGAAAGGAAAGTGGCAAAGCGTCATCACCCGCGACAGTCTTACCGAGCTCGGCGCGATGATCATCGAATCGGCGCCAGCCGACAAGAGGGCTGCCTACGCCCCGCCTCTCCATGAGGGATTCAACAATCTGTGCGTAAGCTTAGAAAAAGTGATGGAGGCCCTCAACAAACATGCCCTCGCTGGAAGGTATTTGATCGCCGTCGGCAAGACTGAGTGGGACAATCTGAAGTGGGACGATCAATCAATCGCGGAAAAGCGCAATATCATCAACAGGGCCGACTTGGTTTTCACCGCCTCCGAAAACCCCGCAAAATACGATTCAGCAAGGAGGAAGCTCATTGAATCCAACGTCAAGAACGCCCTGCTCGACTGTTCGGATGCACACGCGTTGAGCGACTCTCCAGATAAGGACCGTGTGGGCAATTGCTTCACATGGATCAAAGCGGACGCGACCTTCGAGGGGCTCCAACAAGCCCTCACCGAATTCGAAGATCGGGTGTATGTCGGCGACATGCCACCCAAGCGGCTATTGGTCGAAGCCAATCGCACAAAATATATATCCAGCATCCGCGTCAGCCAAAAACCAGGCTCGACAATAGCCCAAACCTGGTTCGATGTGGACATGCCACTGAGCCACGATCTAGTCGCGATCATTGGGAACAAGGGGAGTGGCAAGAGCGCCCTCGCCGACATTGCGGCCCTCGCGGGCGACACAAAGAATTTTAAGGGCTTTTCGTTCCTCAACGATAAGCGCTTTTGTAGTGGTCAACACATCCCGGACACTACGTTAAGCTTTTCTTCGGTGACGGCCGGTGCCAATCCGTGAATCGCTACGAATTCACTAGACACTCGCCAGTCGCTTGAAATGCGGCTCTTGTAGCTACCGCGAAGTCTTGTGGCGAGCGTATTCGCGACTCATCGATAGAGTCCAGCAGTACCCAGCCTTTCTCCGACGAGGTAAGCCACGCTTGGAATTCTTCAAGCGTTCCCTCCTCAAATGCCGTGTCGAAATCAAAGAAGACGTGCTCGAGGCGTAGAAAGAATGCCGCTTTGCCTTCTGCTCTTAGTCGGCGTGCAGATTCGCGGATTTCCTCAGTCTTCCCTGAGCCGGCCTCCGAAAGAATAATTACGCGGAACTCATTGAGCAGGTCAGGAAGCGTCAGCTTACTGGTGCCTGGTGAAAGAGCCCCAGCATTGTCCCCTTGTTCTTCGTTGCGCAGTAGTTCTCGAAAGGTGCGTTGCAGTTCTATGTACATGGCATCAAAGAAAGTGATAGGTGACGAGCGGAAACGAGGATGTTTTCTGAGTTTGGCGACTTCGAGTATAGAGGTTATTGTGTGCTGGAATACAACGAATGTTCGCTGATACCATACGGACTCAACTGCTCGTGGCAATATTTCGCCTCAATCGAAATGATTGAATGTGTACTCTCCGTTGGTATATGAGGATACATGCGCATGACTCCGACAGGGGGCAGTTAAACTCGCTTTTAGCAGCTAACTAAGGAGATGATTCCTCATCGTGATCATCGTGAAGTGGTCTAGAATCGAAGCTTCCCTTTTCTCGAATGGAGAAGGAACCACCGCGTGAATCTTTAGAGAATCCACTTACACTTGTCACCTGCCGTGTGTTCGCAAATAAGGTTGTATCATGACCTGGAGTTGTTGCTATTGTTTTAATCTCCGTTCCGGTTCCATAGCATTTAAAGCAGTTCTCGTTTTCCCCTCCACAAGAACAGTTCTCGCTTACATCGATGAATTTACCTTTAGGCGATGATGATTTCAACGGCGAATCATTTAATGAGCTTGTACTCGCTGCATGATCTATTCTACTCTGCCTGGGTGACTGTGCTAGCCTTGATCTCGTACTCGTTTGTGAGGAATTTTTATCTAGTAAGGCAAGCTGCCAGTTAATTTGTGCTAGCCTTTCGCTTTGGCTATTATGTAGATAAGCCCGACTAGTTGTTCCTTTTGGCCGCAGCTGAACTGGTTGCCCCACTGCCCAAACTTTGCCCTGCTTTTTCGAATGTTTTTCACTGCTATCTAAAAGTCCCTGATCTTGGGTGGCAGCCTTATGTTTAGCTCCAGTGTGTTCTAGTTCCTGCTGAAAACTTGAAGTATTTAATTCATTTAAAGGTATGGTTTTTGAATGGGATATTCGAGACGTTAAATCCGCTTCTGAGATTGATGTCTGTAATTTCTGGACATCAGCAATAGCGCCATTTTGGAGATGATGTTCAATGATATGAGATTGAACGAGGCGTTCAATTATTCCCCTCCCGCAATACGGGCAATCGCGAAATTTGATAGACATGTGAACATCTCTCTAAGTAGAATACAGCGGGCGTCAGCAAGCGGATTTGTTCAGCGGTCTCTGTAGCGCTCCTTTCGTAGCGAAATTTGTTCAACCGACGTCACGAAGTATGCGAAACCTGAAGCAAGAGTAACACGACAGGGCACCGAGAGTTAACTGATAAGCAATAGGGTAGTTTTCAGCCCGGCTGTACTGACGGTTTCGCCGTGGCATCCTGCTTACCATGGTCAGGCTTGCTTAAGTTGCACCCTATAGCGAGTCATGCCTGATCGTTCCCATCAGCATGCCTTGCTCGCGCTCGCCAGGCAGGCGTCGCTCCGCCCAAGCTTCCTAGGCAATGATACCTCTGCCGCGGCAGTCCTTCAGGAACACACCGGTTACCACTTCGCCACAGTTTCAGCCGAGCTCGAAGCTATCCACGTGTCATTGCTGATGGGGGGAAGCCCTCCCCTTACCGCTTTTTTTTGGGGTGCACTCAATGCCCTTCCCCATGATTTCTGCGCCCATCGTCTTTATACCGAACATGCGCCGCAGTTGTATGATTTGCGCGCGTGCTTCGGCCAATTTTCTCGCTTGTACATAGAGCATAGGCTGCGTCCAATGAATCGGCAGGCTATTTTCGTCTGCATAATCCATCTGTTTTCAGCTAAGTGAAGCGAAACGATTTCAGGATGAATTAATCCGGATGGGCAAGTGTAGCGGATGTGGGTCTTGTCACGTAGAATTACCAGACGTGAATCGACTGAAAGTTGCATGCATGAGAAATTTAGGGCGATTGGGAGAGAGTGTCTTTAGCCAATGGTGCGCCAGCGCTGGGCTCCGTTCAAATGTGTCTAATGTCGACGAGACGGGCTGGGACTTTCTTGTCGAGTTTGACTTTCACTCAAAGGACACTTTGGAGTTTTCAGCTGTCCACGAGGCCGCGTTTGAATGTAAGGTTCAAGTCAAGGCCACAGACAAAAAAGACCGCAAGCTTGCGATAAAATTATCGAACCTAAAGCGATTGGCAACAGCGCCCATGCCGGCTTTCTTTGTCTTTATAGAGTTTGATGGCAAGGAGTCCGCGCAACGCGTATTTTTAGTTCATGTGGATGAGTCTATTTCATTTGATATCCTCCGCCGGTTGCATGAGGCCGAGCATCGAGGCGAAGGGCATACCCTTCACAAAAAATCCATGACGATAAAGTATGATGATAGTCACTTGCTGGCAGATGTTTCTGGGGACTCATTAAAATTGGCTATGCGCGAACATATGGGTCCAAGCATGTCCCAGTACGTGATGAAAAAAAATTCGTTCCTCAGCACTGCAGGATTTGATGATGGTTCGGCGCAGTTAACGATTTCGGCAATAGGAGTCGAGAACCTCTCGAAGCTAATTGAAATGTCCCTTGGATTGACGGATGACGCTATAGTCTCGACCTTTGTGGCGTTCAAACAGCGGTTTGGCAAAAAAAGTAATGTCCCATTTATTAATGACAAAGATGTAAAGCTCGGTATGCCAGATCTCAAACCATGCAATGAAGGGGTAATTAAGTTTAAAACTGACAAGCTTGGTCCATCACTGGTGTTTCCGGCAAAACTATATTTTTCACCCTTCAATGAAGTTGTGCCTAAAAAGATGCGAAGGGGAAGGATCGCTGTACCGTTTTTTGATTTAATTTTCAATCCATTTACAAGCGAATCGACCTACACGTTTTCGTTCAGTGGAAAAATTCTTGGCATAAAAATGTTAAGGGACGGCCTGAAGTTCATGGAAGTTCTGTCAACACCTGGTCAACTCATCTATTCAGAATTGATCGCCGGGCAACAACCGACGATGCAGTTCGAAATAAAGAGTCCAGGTATGCTGTTCGAGTTAAAGAATGAACTCAATGCCGTTGAGGCTGGCATGCGAATATTGGCATTGCTCGATATTTCTAACGACACCAAGATGTCACTTGAGCAGGCAACACGCTCCGCGTCACGTCTTGCCGAGATGGACATGGTACTGCACGCTGACGCCGGGCAGTTGAAGCTCGACATTCCCTGCCATGACAGGCCACTGATGGATGGTAGGGAATTAGTGTGCATTCAATTTTTCTCTACTCCTGTTGGCGAAATCCATGTCGGGGTCTTCGTGACCTTGATCGGCAAGCCCTTACCAACGGTAAGTGGATATACTCTACTGCCAACAAGCAAAAATATCGAACGGATAGTGATCCGCGAGCGAGGAGAGAAGATTGAACGTGAAAATCTTGTCGCTGCTACTATTGCCATCGAACAAAAATATGCTGATGAGTATGATGTGGCGACTCTTTTCGAAAAGAATGACCTGTAGCTGTTTAGTTTCGTGTCATCACATTCCGGGTCGCAGTATGGCCATGTTCCGTGCCCGCGCCATGCTGACGAGTTGATCGTCGGTTCGCAACCGAGATCGTCCCACCGATTGCAGCACATCGCATAAACCTCAGTCCATGAGCTCACGCATTCATCCCCAAGCCTGCCCCTCCCCGAACATCCGCTAGGAAATCAAGGACTCCACCCTGTCCGCCCACTAGGCCGCCAAGGATGCCGACAAGGCCTATGCTTCGCGTGCCCATCGGGCCTGGCTTCGTTGCAGAAGCATTGCATCGCACATTGCGCGCTACGGCATAAAGTCGCACGAACGCCTGGGTAAATGGCAAAGGGTGGAACAGCTGAACTTCCACTGATCAATGATTCGCGTCCATCATGATGTGGACGCCAATTTGCATTCAATTCGCTATTACTAGGTCGGGCGATACCGTTTGATGTGGGGAACTATCAAATCCAGCCGTTTCAACGTCTCCATCGTAAATATGTGCGGCACGCCTTGAGCGACAAGTTGATGTCCAAATTCATCCGGTGTTTCTGGGCGGTCTAAGGGCCCGAGTGCATCAACAGCTTCAGACAGGGCCGCTTGGTGCTCCGATCCTTGCAGTTGGGTGTGGATCTCTTCATAGAGTACCGCGCGGCGAGGCCATTTTTCGTTCCATTGCCATCTATGTTCAGCACTCTGTACCATCGCCCTTCCGCCAGCGCCTACGCTTTTGATTTCAGCGGCCTTGGCGCGGACCACTGCTGAAATCTTCGTCTGTGGATCAGCTGGAACGATGTAACGCACCGTGCTTTCATTTGGTCTAAAAGGGCTTTTGGCCAAATAGTTGCGCGCTTCCAGAAATGCCACATATCTCCGCAATACACCGATAGGATCTCTGCCAGGTGCCCTCTTCACGCCAATCCATTCACGGGCCCAGGTAACGACGTGGTCAATTGTGAATCCTTCCTTGATGCCTTTACGTCGAGCGACGAAATTTTGGAAAAGCAGTGCTTGCCACAAGCGTGTTGGTGTTTCTAGCCCGGGAGTATCAAAGGTCGATGGCGCGATGTAGTCTGGCCAACCATCGCCAATCTGCAGTGTTTTTCGCCATTGGCGTTCTTTCTCTTCGTCAGGTAAAGCGCGATACGCGCTGTGGTTCGCAATTCGTATACGTTCAAGCTCCGATGTACGACGCCGGCTGGCCTCTTCCTCCCGCAGGATTTTCTTGTTCTTCGCGTCAATCTCAGTCTTTAACTGCTGCTCCAGTTCAATGCGGGCCGCCTGCTCGCCAGGAAACACCAGCCAATTTTTATGACTGTTTCCATCAATAACGCGTTTGCGTACCTCCTCTAGAACGAGGCTGGCCCCCATGCGCGGCATGTCTGAGAGGTCAATCTCTAATGCTGGGGCCCCTAGTTCTTGTAGTTTGCGCAGCTTGTCCGCGTCAACGCGATGCGTCACAAAGATCTCTAATAACAGACGACGTTGGCCTTTATAGCCGACTACATCAATTCGTAACCCGCCTTCAGACACCTCGCCGATAGCATGATCGAATCGTATGCGGCGAGCAACGCCCAGCACGCGATGACTATAGTGTATCTCTCCATCTACTGTGGGGCCGGAAGCTTCGATGACATAGGCTGGAACTACCAGGGCGTTGGCATCAAGGATGACCTGTTTACCCACTGCATGGATGGCGCTTTCTGAGCAGCTCTCCGAGCCAGTCTTGGCATGATGGGCGAAGCACCAAGCAATGGATCCTTTCCGCGCCACCAGCGCTGCGCCGCATCCTGGGCATACGCAGCCACATGCCAGGCCGCTCACTACTTCGGCCGGCGAAACCATCCGCCCACCAAGTAAGCCAAAAGGAATTCGCACCGAGGTAATCGGCCCCCTCATGGTCGAGACCTTGTGGCATACCCGACGTACAAGGAGGCTGGAAATAGTAAACTGCTCATAATTATCTTGATTCTGCCATGCGGGTGCGCGATATTTTCTGCCAATAGAAGCAAGACCGTAGAGCGCCTAAGTTATAGGAGGAGGCATGCTTCATCATCTCAGGTTCCTCGGGGCAGGTTTGGGCCGCATCGTGTTTAGTCAGGCTGTAGATACATGCTTGTTAATGGGGCAAGATGTGAACGTGTATAGGCAAATGTTGATGCTCGTCGAACAGGCGCTGCGTTGGCTCTGCTGTTCCCGCCGGTAGCGTGTCCGCTACGAGCACGGGCTGATCGCTTCGCTCGCTTGCAGGTATCCTCATTTGCCAGCATTACACTCAGCCGTTTTGTTAGTCGCTCTTAATCTGGATGAGCATAACTTGGGAGAGGTCGTAGGCCAGGCTCAAGATCTTGCTGCTTTCGGGATCGGATTTGCCCATTCAATCCTGCCGATCTCGGCGTTGTACATCAACGTGATCGGATTAATCTGGCGGCTGGAAGTGTCGAGCCCTGCGTCTGAAAGGATGTTGTCGCCTTCTTCATGGCAGCGTAAAACGAAATCCAGAAACGCATCGGTTCCAGCTGCGTAGTCTACGTTCTCAGTTTTCTTGGGAATAAGAAGTTTGAGAGTATATCCATTCGGAAGTTGTGCCCATATGGAGAACCCCATGGAAATCGGATCGCCGTTGTCTAACTTTCCAGCTGTGCCGAATAGGACAGGCTCTATTCTTGGCTCGTCCATGGTGCTTTTTGTAAGCTTGGCCAGTTCCCTCTTGAGTACCTCATAGTGGTCTTTTCCCAATTCTTTCAGCATTCCACCAAAATAGGAGCTGGCAATGAAAAGTGCTGATGCGGTGAGCATCGTCCACATTAATCCTGCCATAGGTCCGGGCGGTTCACGTTCCTCCAAATGAACTGTTAATGTTTCATCTTTTAATGCATCGGCAAATTGGTGGAATGACGCGTTGGGAAAGCCAGATGCATAGATGATGGCCAGCGTTGGTTTCATGATGATAATCTCGTCCAGATTTTGGTAGGTTTGATTGTAGATCTAGAATATGTCTACAAGGTTTGTGATTTTGTCACTTTTCAATCATGTTACATTGGCGTGATGACTATTTGGAATATATCTTGGTATTTAGTCGCAATCCCAAGACGTTGCACGATACTCAAGCCGATGAGCTGTTCCCAAAAAAAATATAGCGCAGGGCTCTCGGCCATCTATAGTTGTTCAGAAGCCATAATTGGCCTCAATGCCTGATTGACAAGAATGGCCTGCCAAATTAGCATCGAAACAGCCTGTACGTTGCCATCAATACACGTCTTTCTGCCATTTTCGCACCTCGAACTGCTAGGAGGTTCTGTGCAGCAATCGTATCTTTCACTCTCAACTCAAGCTCTTTTGTCCGAGTTTGGTGCTGGAAAAGATGTCCCCGGATCGGGCAGTGCAGCTGCCTTGAATGGACTTTTGGCCGCACAACTCATCGTGACGGTTTGTAAGATCACGCTGAGGACGGACGCGTACAAAAAGAGCCATGTATCGATGAAGCGGATTTGCACAAGGATAGAGTCTGTTTTGATTCCTGAACTTGAAAAGCTTCTGGATGAGGATTCTGCGACATTCCATGAGGCCAACGCTGAACGTATAGCTCGAGATAAGGCACTAGACCAGGAGTCACGAGAAAGACACGCAGCAGCTGCAACTGAACTGCTGAAGCCGGCGACAGCCTTGCCGTTCAAAATTGCAAAGCACTGCATCGAGTTAATTGACCACGCTGCGATCGTCTTTAAAGACGGCGCCAAACGCGTGCGAGGCGATACGGGAGTGGCGCTCAGTACAGCGTTTTCCGGAGTTCTCTCCTGCGTATTCATCATCAACCTGAATCTGAAGTCGTTCAAGCAAAATGCCTGGGCTCTTCAGCGACGTAAAGAATGTGATCAGCTGCAACGGGACGCGACCACCAAATACCAGCTCCTGATGAGTCAGCTTAGTGAGCTGCGGACCGAGGTGAATGCTGCAGTGACTCCGGTCGCAGGAACAGAACCAGTCCTCGCGTTGTTGGGTCGTGCCAAGCAGAATTACACCATTCAAGAAATCGAAGACCGCGCGAGGAAGCTGAGTCTCTTCATGTGGGAGCAGCAAAAGAGGCTGACGGACAGCTCTGCGCCGCCGGCCAACCCTATACGGCTACTCGACCCAGAAAAGGCGCTTGGCCTTCTTGGCTACAGCTTTGAACTTGCCGACACGCTTGGCACCAAAACCTCAAACGGCACCACTCTGGAAGTGGCCGGGATACTGGAAGCCCAACTAGGACGGGTCAGAGTATCGAGACAGATGCCGGCCGAGATTCGCTTGTTCACCTCTGCACACGAGCTAGGACATGTAGTCCTGCATCCACAGCTGCAAGAAGCCCATCGAGACAGGGCTCTGGATGGGTCCGACGTCTCGAAAGACCAGATAGAACGTGAGGCTGACAGGTTCGCCGCAGCGTTTCTGATGCCGGCAAAGCAGGTTCGTACCAGATTTTCCCAGACCTTCGGAAGCGCACCGTTCCGATTGACTGAGCCGACAGCGTTTGCACTCCTGGGCAAGGGATTACCCGAAGCTCGCCAGAAGCTGAAAACATACCGAGACCTCTCCCTCGAGCTGGCGCGTACTCAGCGCTTTAACGGTAAGAACATAATCTCACTCGCGGAACAATTCAGAGTATCCGTATCCGCCATGGCTATTCGCTTGGAGGAGCTGGAGTTGCTGTAGCCTGCCCTTCAGCGGAATTTACGCTGCCAGAGCAATACAGACTTAGGCATCGCGCAAATCAAGCCAGCCGAAGACTCGCTCGGTCAAATCGAACGAAATGTAACCATGGCTGTAGGCCCAAATGGTGAGCCTCTTTGCGCCGGTGCGGAGCGCGCGCAATGGTTCCCAATAAATGCTCGCACTGCGTGACTGTCCAAAAGTAACAGGCCTCACATCATGAGAAGGTATTCTCATGTTCCCTCCATTCCATCGAGTAACTGGTAATGAAGGTAAGCTTATCGAGCTCAGCGATGCCGAGAAGTGAGACTGGCGCAGCTGCCTGACTAATGACGGCTAACGCGCTATCGCGCAAACTTAGACTTAGGCATCAATTTGCGCTAGTTTGAGTCCCAGCTGAACTCTTGCAGATGGTTTGCGATCAAGTTGGAAAATTCATTTGCGAGGCCAGTGTCATCCAAGGTTTGAACGATCTCTAGCATGGCACGCAATCTCGCTGCGTCGCTTGGAAAGCGGCGCTTCCCTTGCCTAACGCGCGCCATCTCCTCTTGCAACTGTTCAACAACCTGAACATCGGCCCCAGACAAAACGTGACGCGTTGTCGATGCCGATTGAATTGCGAGGAAGGCGGCAGTATCTGCAGAGGAAGCAAGCACCCGGTTGCTTTCGCTCTCCCTCTTGATGTGGAGCGTGACATCCGCATTGAGAACTCTCCACGTAGCACTGAGACTTCGACCTGGCCAGCCGATAGTAACCAGTGAGTGGATGTACTCAACAGGAATATCTACGAACGCATCCGCAAATTTTTCTGCCAGCGTGAGCGTAAAGGCGCGGGCACAGGCGTTACCAGACTTACTTGTAGGAGCTGTGACCGGTGTAGACCAGCGGCACAAGGAGTCGAGGCCATCCCGGAATTCCTTTGTAATTGCGTCACCTGGTAGGTACTGAGGCGCTGGCAAGGAAGTGCGCAAAGTGTTGGCCTTTGCCTGGATTTTGACAACCAGTGACGGCTTAATTATCGCCACCTCCTTCTGGTCACGAAGCTCCTCGTAGGCATCTGCAACGAGTTTGCTGGCAGTTAGTCGAGATGTGTCGTTGTCTCTATGCCCTTTAAAGAAAGTGCCCGCTGCCTGCCTTTCCATACAGCAGGCAAACCACTCGGTCTTGCTTCGTTTATTGCGCGGCGTGCCGAGAAACAGGATTAACGAATTTACCAATGATTGATTCAGGGAAATTTCTCCCCAAGCGACCATGTCGGGACGCCCATCTGCCAAAGTCATTTCAGCCATAATCGCACCTTGATTGCCTCTCGGAAATACATTAAGTTTTTGCGCTAAACAAGCATGGGGTTTGCGGAACCCAGCGAATGCCAAGCAACTGGGATTATACTTGAGCGTGTGTGTTTATCCTGAATCGCCACCAGTCGCTTAGACTCTTCTGAACCATGGTTATTGGAAGGTGAAAGATCGATGGATCGTGTTTGTGCCCTGGGAGCCCTGCCAGACGCCAAGTGTGCGATCTCGTAGCTGCCTGATCCAACGACTAGATCGGGTCTGGCCAGTCTACCGCCCCCTGCCCTGCAGAGACTCTTGCCGCACTCAAGTGACGGCCGGCCTTCCCTCGCCGTAACAGACGACGAAGGATGAGATACTCCGCAGAGTCAGCAGTAGTGCGCCGGCTTCTAAGCGATATAAAGGCACAGTTGCCTACGACAGCTTGGACCGTCATCTGCTTGGCGCACTCGATGAGATCGAGGATTTTTTGTGCTAGCCGTGGGCCTGGCATCACGAGGTCTCCAACATGGTGCTCGGGGAGTCACACCATAACAGGAGCTTGCTATGCTAGCTTAACATCTACTTTTAGCGCGCTATACGAATGGGAGAATTTCCACGAAAATTGCTCTGCTAGTTTTACAACTATTTCAGATTGGTAACTCCCTTAATTATGAGCGGAGGATGATGCCTCGCTGTAGCCATCTCGAACGCTTTGAACGCCGCTCGAGTTTTTATGATCTTTACATCGAACTCGTTGTCATGCACGACCTCCGCCAGTTCAAGCTGGGAAGCTTTGCATCGTGCACCAAGAACAATTTCCCTAAGTTGTAGCGTCGGGCCAAAATTCCAATAGCTGTAGCCATCTGCCTCTGGCTGCTTGATGTTGTGAAATACCCGCCATTCCTCTTCATACGCCCACTGGGAGTACTTTGTTGATACCAGTTGTCGCAGAAGTTCTTCGGTAATTCCACGCATTGGCTTAGACTTATCCAGCGTAAATTCTCGCCGTTCCTGTACATATTCTACCTCTACGGGACCATTTTCTATAACATCGAAACCTAGACATATTCCAGTATGATTTTCAGCATAATGCCCCCACATGAGGGGACTCTTCCAGTGCTTTACCATGCTTACAATTCCGATACTGCGACCCCAATGCGAATGCAGGTACGCTGATAAATGTCGCCCGTCTTTTCCCGCAATGTAAGAACTCAATAGCTCAAATGGATCATTCAGCGTGCCGAATTGGCTGATCCGGAGCCGACGTGCTGGGATGATGAATTTCATGGCCGTTTCAAGTCTTGTCATGTGATAAAGGCGCATATTGTCTTAGTCCGATTAAGATTTTTTTGTGATTGGATTATATTAGCATTCTGAATCGTCACCAGTAGCTTAAACCCTCCTGATTCATTGTTCTTGCAAGATGAGAATCCGATGGATCGTGCTAGGAGCCTGGGCGTGCTGCCAAGCACATGGTGTGCGAAACTCGTAGCTGGCTGATCAAACGACGAGATTGGGGTCAGGCCTGTCTATGTAACCTGCCCTGCAGAGGCTTTTGCCGCGCTGAAGTAAAAATTCCACCATGAACGCTTGCGTGGCTAAACCTCTTGCAACGTTAACCCCGGCTTTCGCGGGGTGCGAAGCAATCGATTCGAGTTATCTTTCGCATCATTTCCGTTCTGCAGCAATGTATTTAAGTCAAAGTGTTGCGTTGACCGATTGAATCCGTACCCAGAAGCCGACATTCGCAGAATGGTTACAATGTGTGAGATTTTCCTCTTGGCAATTTGTTATTCTCTACGGTTGTTCGCATCCCTCCATTGACATGACCTGGAGATATCGCATCGTGTCTATCTCTTTGTGAAAATTAGCAATGTAATTATGGGAAGGCTCTGATTGCATATTGTCGCTCCCCTATTTTTTGCCGGAGGTGCTGTCCTGTTTACTTTCGATTTTAGAAGAAATAATCGAAAACTACTTACCTTCGCAGCTTGTCTGTGGCTTTTCTCAGGTGTATGGGACGATTTATCCGAAGGTTTCATAAATGGAGTGAACAACACCGATCCAGCAGTTTCATCTTCGCATGCCCCATAATATGCGCTTCTCTTTAGCCAAGTAGCACATGTAACTTGCATGGCGGCCGTTTGCGGCCAAAAGTGGTAATAGTAAACAAATATTCAAATATTGGTCTTTTTTCAGCAAGCAAGGGGCGATCACGAGATGCAGTGATCAATCCTCTAAGCTAACTAACTATAATTAAGAGGGCGCGTGCGAATTTTTATTTCTTACAGCTGGGACTCCGAAGACCACAAGCAGTGGGTGCAAAAGCTTGCTGACGATTTAGGAGAACTGGTTCCTGACCTTTACGTCGATTACGACCAACGCGGTATGGATCATCGCGTCGACCGCAATCAATATATGGAATCCGGCATCTTTGAAAGCGATGCCGTGTTAGTCATAGTTACCAAAAGCTACACTACTAAGGCCAACGCGCGTCAAGGGGGTGTCGGCCGAGAGACATCCATGGCCGCCGAACGCCACTGGAATGAGTCCAGCGCTAAGTCTCGAACGCGAATTTTGGCAATTAAGCGCGAAGCTGGTGCGGAAATGCCCCACTATTTGAAAGCAACGCTGTATTTTGATTTTAGTGACAAAGATTCGTACCGGAACGAGTTAGAGCGTCTCAAGCAGGAACTAGATTCGGTCAGTCCCCACACCGCCGAGCAGCCGGCCGTGACCACGTCGGATAAAACCGTCTCTGATGAGGAAGGAAACTACTCATTCACACGAAGTGACGATCTGCTTGCAGGTTGCTACAAAAGGCGTGCACCGCTGTGGGCTGGCCAAGACTTTTCTGGGCAGCGTCGCATTAAGTATGAGCTGTGGCGTGTGGAAACGCCGCAGCCGCAGCTTCTTTTAGTCTTGATGCAGAATATCAACATTCGTCAGACGTTAAGAGATTTTCTGTCCAAAATTACTGCTCTCCCCAAAGATTTACAGGACTTTCGCGAATTGACCGTGTTGCGGCCTTCTCCTGGCAAAGCGGACTACGTCGCAGAGTTAATTGCGCTGGAAGGTCATGTCGTCCGAGTCACCGAGCTCACCTTCAAAGACTATCTTGCCAAGTACTGCGTCGACTCGGACTCTCTCCAGTTCTCTGCCCCGTTTAAGGAACCGTTTTTCATTGATCAGACGCTGTACCGCGTTGATAGAAGTGAAACAGAGACACTGGGTCCCGCGCTTGCCCACCTCAAGTCGACCGTCACGAAGGAGAACAGCCCACCGCTGTCGCTGCTAGTTGCTTCCGGAGGTGCGGGAAAAACGACTCTGCTTAGAAGCCTTTCTGTGGAGATAAACGAGTCGGAGCACTCTCGGGTAATGCTCATCGAGGCGGACTCGCTCAAGAAACTATCCAAAGATCAACTTCGTCGATCGCATGTCTCTTCGCTATTTGAGCTGTGTGAGTTGCATGCCATGGCCTTGACTACTGCTGGGGCACCTCCAATGCGTATTCCGACGAACAAGAGCGTCTTTGATCTCCTCCTGATCAGCGGCAGTCTACTCATCCTGATCGATGGTATCGACGAGCTGCTCAGCATGATGTCTTCTAGCTTTGAGTTGGTTCCTTTCGTAGAATCAATAAAGGCACTTAATGCTGAGCTCGGTCAAACGCGTGTATTTCTGGCAGGACGGGAAGACACCGTAGGCACAACGGTTTCGTCTTTGCGCAAACACGATGTCCCGATCTATAACCTCAAAGGGTTTACCTCTAATGAAGTGGAGAGGTACGTCCGAAAGCGCTTCTTCAAACAGTCCCAAGAGGAGCGGCAAGCAATTGTTGAACGCGTTCAGGAAACGCTAAAGGCAGTGTCCACTGCAATGGGAGATGATGCGGTGCTCCCTTTCTTCGTTGATGTCTTGTGTGAGCTGGAAGAGGATGTCGAGTACAGCAAAACTCGCCTTAAGGTCGAAGGTGCGGTCCGGGATCGGATGGCGGATGCCGGTTACCCTCACAACGTTCGCGCGGTTGATCTTCTTGTCTTTGCGATCATTGATCGAGAGCGGGAGCGACAAGTCTGGAAGCCTTCAGCCTCCGGTCTGGTTGATGTGATGAAAGAGTTTTCCAGCACTCACTTCGGTACCGCAAAAATCGATGAGTTCACTGTTGTAGTGGAGACCTACTTGGGTGCGACCGCGACCAATTCATCCGTGACTGAGATTTTCTGCAAGAACCCCTTACTCCAAATTTCGGACGATGTGGTTAAGTATCGCTACGATTTTCTTCAATCTTATTTTTTAGCGCTGTGGCTTATTGAAAAGTTGGAGCTGCTCAGCACCTCCTCTCCAAATTTTATGAAACACCTCGCCCGCTTGGCAACTGGCCAGGGCGCAGTCTTCGAGGATCTTAGTCGCTTCTACGCAGCGAAGCCTAAGAATAAAGTCCAGGAGCTTCTCACCAGCGTCTACGCTACCTTCAAGGCAATTGCATTGAGCGAGCGCACAGAGCCAAACGTCGCTGAGTCGGCGAGATCCGCCTGTAGCAGCCTTTTACAACTTTTCGCGGCAACTGCGGGCAAGGGGCTCAATAGGAATGGTTTTAGTTCTGCCATTTTCTCAATTGCAGGCCAGGAGGTGGAGGGAAGCAGAACTCTGACAAAGGGTCTGTTTATCTCTGGGAACTTCCCCATGTTGCAGTTTGTGGACCGCGAGTTTTGGAACTGCCGATTTGTGGGGTATGACTCGTTCATCAAATGTCGCTTCAGCAACACGAAGTTTTACTACTCGTCATTCATTGCGATTCACGACGACAACCGCTCGCCCACGATGAGCCTCGGCATCTTCGACCTCGCAAGCTGCGATCTAGGCGAGATGTCTATTGCCCCTCTTGGAGACGGATCGAGCGGAGAAACCCTGCTATCTATAGAAGATATAAAAAAGTTCTTCCGCTATTTCTTCGTTGGCGGAGGCTTTGTCGCTAAGGCACCCAGCGAGGTATATAGATTCGCGAAATCTGGCGTAACTGAGGAGTTCATCGCGAAGCTCCTCGAGAAACACATTCTCGACGAACACCATATCAGAGGTCAGATTCGCTACGAGGTTGCGTCGTCTTTCCGACGTCCTGTGCAAAAGCTAGTCAATGAAAACAACCTTAATAAACAACTGCGCGAAGCATTCCGGGAATTCCTCGGGCGTTGAAGCTGGAGGTTAAACCCTGTGTTGGTAGTGGTCACCCCATCCCGGACACTACGTTAAGTTTTTTTTCGGCGACGGCCGGGGCCGGTCCCTGGTTGAACTGATGTGGCCATATCCAATTAAATCGGTGCATCCGGTAATGGTTGATGTCCCGTTGTGCCTCTTATGCCGTCATGTAACCGGTTGATGACAGCCATTCCGTTTTAAAGCTGACGAACGGGCGCTCCATCGGGGTGTTGTCCTAACAACTTCCTCGACGGCTCATGCTCTGTCATATCCGTTAGCGCCACAAGCGCTGACGGAATTTTCGGCTGACGTACTGGCTCCCCTGATCTGAGTGAAACAGCAACCTCTGTGGTCCACCTCGCTGCTCGTAAGCCATTTCCAGTGCTTGCACAACAAGGTCAGCATCAGACCGTCGCGAGAATGCCCAACCCACTGCCCGACGAGCGAATAAGTCCAACATCACAGCCAGGTAATACCATCGTCCTTGCGCCTAAACATAAGTGATATCGCCACACCAGACTTGATTTGGCGCTTCCCCCGTGAACTCTCGGTTGAGGTGGTTCGGAGTGTCGACTCGCTCAACCGTGGCCTGCTTATAGGCATGGCTGCCAGGCTGTTTGCAGACCAACCCTAACTCTTCCATCAAACGACTGATTTCGAAGCGGCCAATTGCCGTGCCTTCTTCGCGCATCATGCCCATGATGCTGCGGTTTCCCACCGAACTGCGGCTCTCGACGAACAGCTCGTGCACGCGGCTATGCAATGCCATGCGCTCAACATCAATGTGGCGGGTGCGCTCCCGATGTGCATTAACGTCGGCACGCCGCCGAATTTAGGTGCATCTTTATTGCCAAGTCGCTGGTCTCGGGTGTCTGAGCATGGTCCGCGGCTCGACGGGATCAAGATTATTCAGTTCGGATTAGTCGGCACGCGCCAGCACACGGTTTTCCGTGGATTTCGATATCTGCGAGTACTGTGCAATCCCTGCTTGCGTCATGCGCTTCTTGGATAGCTCGTCCACGGTCAGCGCCTTGACCGCGTCAAGTGCAAAAGGCCTATGCGCAGGACGCGACGGATCCATCTAACTTTTCTGGCCTTCGGCAAGGAAGCGCCCCAGTCATTTGCCCACGGTTGCTTCGCTCACAACGTAGCGGACAGCGGCCGTGCAACTCGACAGATGGTTCAGCAGAACTTCTTCGACTAATTCGCCTCGACGAATCCGGGCTAATCGGGCAATCTTATCAATACTCATGCCGTTGGTTTCGTGCAGTTAATGGCAACAAAGCATTGCTCCAGAGTCTAGCTCAAATACTTATCTGGGACGTGAAATGGTTGCCCGCCTAAAAGCATTTTCATACTCAATCCAGCTTTTGCGAGTTCAGTATCTACGCAAAGTATAGAGGCATAAAGATGATTAAATGTTACGTCTTTCAGGTAGCGCAAGAAAAGTTTATTCCATTTCAAGTCAGCTTCGATTTTCGCATTGTCGATCACCTGCTGGCTTTGCCCAGCGGCCAAGACACTTGAATAAATGTGCGCGGCAGAAATATATTCTTTTGTGCACTCTATGACGTTCAAAACATGTTTTGTTCGTGAGCGAACAAGACCGGATCGATTCAACCGGACAACGCTGAGTGTTGCGTCAGCGCGCCGAAAACTCGTACTAACCATATTTGTTTCCCTTGGTTCGAGGAAATACATTCCATCAGTCGATTTGATCGAAAGGAATTGCGCCGGCTCATCGACTGAGGGATCAAGTAGACTATGTCGCTCACTTGTGAGTGCCCCCGCATTCCTTGCGCGGCTAGTCTGATCTAGGAGCGGGAAGCAGTTTCCCTTCCCAGGCTCATTTTCAATATTTTCGCGATAGTCTGTACCGGCAGATCGATTGCAATGAAGGCATGCCGGTAGCAAGTTTTCCCACTGTGCCGCCAGCCACCAATAGCCTTCTTGATCTGGGTCATCGATTTTTACTACCTTCTTCTTCGGTCGAAAATGCTCGGTATGCAAATCCTCGTTGTCAAAGTTAGCCTCACAATATGCGCACTTGTTACCAAATAGCTCGCTCAAAGCGAATTTAACATCATTTTTTTTCTTGTAGACCTCAAATACTAACGTATCGCTAAAGTTTGCCCACTTTTTTCCCATATTTTTTTTTATGGTTTTTTTATTATTTTTTAGTTCAGCGATATATTCCACGCCAGTAGGGTCAAGCGATGGCGGCCGAGCTACTAACTCGCGCTTACGTCCTATCATTACTCTCCTCCTCTCTTAATTTTTCCTGGACAGTTTTCGCAAGCTCTTCGAGAGCACGTGCATTCCATTCTAATTTTTGATCTCGTTCTTCTATCACCCGATTAATTACCGCGTAACGCAATTGCTCTCTGCGAGTATCTCCTATAAGGTTGGAGTCTTTCATTTGAAGTTGCAGAGTATGCAGTCGTTGCATATCTTCTTTTGTTATCTCCCTTCGATCCCTATGCAATAACAAACTGACGTATTCATCATAATCCTGCTCCCATTCTTCGGAGTGTGTGCTTAACAGCCCGAACAGCGACGATGTTAGTAACTGATCAATTGATTTTGCTTCAGAATATTCATATTTAGAGTGGATCAGATCACCGTTTTTACTCCGCTGCAATACATGCACTTGTTCAGATTTTAACCCTCGTAAACATAATGGGTCATGCGTGCTGAAGATAATTTGTGCGTTTGGAAAAGCCTTGACAAGTTTCGGCACAATTCCAACGCGCCACATTGGATGCAAATGCGCATCCAATTCGTCGATTAGCAAGACACAACCGGCTCCGACGACACTCTCATTGACACTGTACAGAGCCTCCATCGCGTCAGTACAAAACGACACTACACTCTGCATGCCAGATGACATCTCGCGTAACGGATGTCCAGTACCGTTAGTTCGAATATGCAATGATTTCGTACTGACTTCTATATCCGTATGACCACTAATTAGCAATAAGCGCAAGACCTCCGCAATGTCCTGGCGTTGACTCGCAGTTAATTTTTTTAACCACCCCTGATAGCCGTTAATCCTTCCAGTATCATCAAACAGGGAAGTGAGCCGCACTATATTGTCTCGATACCGTGCATTCATGGTACGTCGTGACAACACTCTGAAAGGCCCATAGCCAAATACTTGAACACGATGGAAGTGTCGGCTTTTGAATCTTGCCGAATTATGGTCAAACAGCAAATCGGAGCTTTCCTCTGTACCCCAGAACTCAACTCGTATGTTTCCAGAATCCCCCCACTTTCCAACGACCTTCCGAGCATCAGGGACGACTTTGTGTGCTTCCTCTGGCCCTGCTAACGCCAGGCCGATCGCCTGTAACACAGAGGTTTTACCTGTCGAATTTTCGCCGACGATAGCCACGCAATTCTCAGTACTTTCGGGGAAGTCTATTTCAAGTAAGTGCACGCCTTTGAAGTTATTGATCGTGATTCGTCGTATTGGACGGAACTGCGATGTACTTATTCGCCCCTCGTCCACGTCTATTAAGACCTCTGCGCCAGGGTTGCGTAGCTGATATGAAATTTCTCGGAGATGTGGAATTAGTAAGCGAACAGATTCTAAATTGATGCCGAGCCTAATAATTTCATCAAGGATCTTTAATCCATTTGATTTAAGTGACTGACGAAGAAAGATATAAATGCTGCCTACAAATGGTGCTCCGTCTGCAAGGTAAGTAATCAGATGATCGGAAATTTGAGCGAAATCATTCAATCGAAGTGATGGTGTCAAGAATGCCAGAAAATGGCTAATTGTACTTTTTCTTTGGGCGATAAGGCTCGCGCGATTTAACTCCAATATTCTAATAGTTTCGCGCGCGCGAGGACCTATTGGTATAAGAATTCCATCTTGGTTTATCTTGAAAAACTGTTCAGGGTGATCATAGCCCGGATCGATCAGCATGCCTTCTTCCCTCTGGCGTAAAGCGTCTAGGGAAGTCCCCATATGAACGTCATCCCGGCTAGGGAACATGTTTCGTTTTAGGTGACTGCAAGTGGCACAGCATATAAAAATATTCTCCCATTCATCTGCAAGCCAGACGTAACAGGACTGAGCAACATCTCCATTCTGACGTTCCGCAGCGAATGCTGGGCGAAACCAATCCACCACACCTGGCTCAGCATCGAGCCTGACTTCGCAGTACGCACACTTTCCACGGCAAACTTCGATAACAGGTGTTCTGGTGGCTATTCGAACCAGTTTTTGAAGAGCGTAGATTTCCTCACGAAATTGTTGATTTTTGCTTATTCGTTTTAATATAACCTGCTTCCGGTCTATTATGTTTTTGTGAGTTAGGCGGGAAGGAGGGGTGGTTGGCCTAGGTATAAATCGCATATTTTTTGGTTATTTTTTGACGGGAGATGTGTAATTTTTACTTAAATTTAGAAAGGAAGTTAGTTGGCCAGTAATCGAACAAAAAGGTATCAAATGAATTGCACACTTCACCAGTTCGGTGTACTGGCAATGGTAGGAAAGAGGTAACGGACAACAATTGGTTGTGTCGGAATTTAATTGCCTCTATAATATTACGCTTAGAAGAAAGCATGCAAATCTCGCCAATAGTCACAAAAAATACTGATTGCCTGGCCAAGGCGGAGGCATGTCAAGAGGCAGGTACAGCACTCAACTTCTATTTTAGCGCATTCAAACAATGGGGAGCTGCTGCATGCCTTAATGGCAGCGACAGGCGTCGAGGTCATATTGATTTGGCGCACTCATGAACCAAGCTATCTTTTTTAGGGCTGGGTTCGGGAAATTTTCAGGAGTACGAGCTATTTTTTGGAAAAATAGTCCACTCAGCTAGTTGTTAGCCGATATCGAGTCCAGCAGACACCGCATCCAATAAGGTGATACGCACTGCCCGCCATTGATCAGAAATCGCGTCATAGCCTGCAACTGGAAGGCGTTGGTTAGTGCCGAATGCGGCAAGAAGACCAAGAGTTTTATTGCGAGCCTCTAGATTTAGCTTACCTGCGGCTGCAAGGTAGCGCGCAAAACTGCCACTAACACTCGGGGCAACGTTCTGTTCGATCTTTGCAGCAAGTAAAATGACAAGCTCAGTATCTCGTAAAAGTCTTTCCTCTATCACCAAATTGGTAGTATGTTGCGCGTCAAATCGCGTATACATCCCACGGGTTACCATAGCCTCTAGCAACACACAAAAATTAATGCTATCGGCACGCTTAGCTGCAATATGTATGGCAGCTGCCCAATCTGCGAACTCTTGGCCAAGTGTTCCAAGTTCAATGGGGAACGGGAGTTCTCTGGCGCCAGGGGCAAATATGGCGAGTATAATAGCGTTTGCCGCACTAGGTGCATCCTTAAATGCTTGAGTAAGTCTTTCAAGCACATTCACGTTGCCGCCAAAATGGTCGCGTAAGATATACCCGACATCGGCATTGATAACAGCCTGGTTGTTGCCATGTTCGCAGTTGTAAATTGTGTCCCAGCAATGGGCTAGCAGCAAGTCGCTCCCGGGACGCTCGGAGGCAAGTGCTTGCAAGGCGGCCACCGTCCGCGGAATGTTCCCGGCCTCTGCGATATCGAGGAACGCCGCTCTTGCGGAGGGCGAAGCATATGGTGCCGTAGAGAGAATTTTAGCAAGAACATTGTCACTAATAATGGATTTTAAGCGTGTTTTTAATGTGTCGCCGAAGGCTGTTTGGAAGTCACTAAATCGCTCACAAATCAGTCTCTCAACTGAGGCAATGCCCTCAATGAGGTCCCCAATTTCGACCGCTACAGGTTTACCATGTTCCTCAAGGGCAGCTAATGCACCGAGCCGGCCAATAGTCACGAGTCCAGCCAATGCTGTGGCTCGCACAGATTTAAAGTCAATACCGACCGCAATTGCACTTGCGAGAAGCGCCTGCTCCGCGGTATCGTGCGCCTCCTGCGGTAGTGACCGGTGGTATGCAATGACCATACGTGTGCGAAGCTCAGGATCGGTTTCCAACATGCCGCGAGCCAATACGGCTTCAAGCACTGTTCCAGTCCCTCCTGCGGCTGCGACCTCAATTATTTGCGTGCGTAGTGTGACCGGTAAGGGCACCGCTGTGTTGAACAGCGCAGGTGAGAAGTCAGGGTCATCTACATAACTGGCGGCTATTGCCGACAATGAGCCATTCGACTCCTGCATGCGCTTAAATGCAAATTCGCGAACGCTAGGATGTGCTCCAAACTTACCGAATAGATCATCTGAAGGATCTGCAATGCCGCTCAATTGATCGGGGAAGGCGAAGATTGCAAAAACCGCTTCATTATCCGAGTAGTCGCATCCGCATGCTACTAGCCCTCTGGCCAGTAAATCTCGCCGAAGACTGGAGCGGTTACTCATCCGAATTAGGCGTTCGCGTGCGGCTACCTTGTCCTGCATGAGTTGAGGAAGAAGACTTGCCAAATCAACCAGTTCTTCATCAGCTTCCTTGATGAGAGTGTCAAATACAGACTTAAGCTCAGAATGGTCACGTCCCCAACCCGCTAGTAATGCAGTTAGTGCCCAGTAACGTTCAAAGTTTCCTTTCTTTGCATTAATGGTTTCAATTAATACTTCCGCTACTTGAAAGTCTGCGACCCAAACGACGTAACTCTGCAGGCAATGCATTTTGATGAGTCTGCTCTCCGAATTACACCAGTAGGCGTTAGCAGCAGCGCGGATTTTCGGATCGCTTGCAGCGAATCGTCCAACATGAGACCAGCAGTGTCTGTCACCTGGGGTACTGAACGGAAAATTTCTGTGAAGCTCATTGAGAATCCAAGCGCGGACATCGGTGCGATGTACAGGCGATTCCAGAAGGTAGGAAACCGCATTATGATATTCCCAAAGTGACTCGACTCTATCAGATGCACGGCGTAACGCACTTTTGATGAGTTCGTCATCTCCTGGCCAGTATTTTATCAACATAGTCGAAGCAAGTTCTTGATGCGGATAGGACGCGCCGGACCAAAATGATTGGCAGCGCAGCGTTTCATCACGTGCTTCGCTTGATGCATTTCCTGTCGCTGCAAGTCCAAGGATTCCGATAAGCCGTAACTCGACATTCTGCGAGTTGCAAGCTTCCTTGAACAGCGGCAGTACTTCAGGCTCGTTCATCCAACCGCGTGCAAGGCTCTCCAGTAATGCTGCCGCCGCGGCGAGATCTCGTGAGGTGGAAAGAGCTGCGAGCAATCGCTCACAAGGACTACGTGACGGCGAAAATGCTGTGGCATAAGCCGCGGCGGCAGCGCGCTGGACGCCACGGTCCTCGTCAAACATTGCCTTAAAAATAACATCTTGGAGTTTTGTTGTCGGCCCCCATGCTGCAAGTGAACTGATCAATGACGCGCGGTCATAAGGGCGTGTTGCCGGTAGCCAGGAAATGAGGTGTTGCTCCATCTCGACTCTTAGCGCTGGATCCGCGATTCCTTTCAGCGTCGATGCCAGAGCCTCCTGGCGCGCGGGCAACCAATCCTCTGTTTCAACCCGAGATATCGTCGAGAGAGCCAAGCGTTTTGTGGTTGCGGTAGAACGAATAGTCGCACCGAAAGCAATGTCTCCGAGAAGGAACTGTCGGTGGTATCTCTCAACCTCATTTGCAACAGGAGTTTCAATAATTGCGACCAATGTCTCGAATTCGTCACGTCGCTGGATTCGACCAAGAAGGTTTGTAATAACGTTACGCCATCGACTTTCGCCGGCTTGCGTACCGACAAATGTCTTGATTTCGTCAAACGGCCAAGTAGCAATATGTTCGGCACCGAGAAATTCTTCGAAACTCGCATGCACAAACCCGACTTCTGAGGGCGATCTTTCGACGATTAGGCCCTGTGTCTCTGCATTGATCGACAATATTTCCTTCGCTATAGCAACAGCTTCAGTATCGGCGAGGTCAAACCCTTCAGCGGAGGTAAGATAGGTGCGTAGTATGTCGCGGGATGCAGTCAGTGACATACCTGCTCCACCTGTCTGTTCGCGTATTGCGAATGCCAGTCTTGCAATAACAGCCCTCGTCTGGGACGGATCAGAAGCATGGCGAAAGCGAGGTACGGTATCGCCTGATGCGGTCGCACGACTAATAGGGTGGACCTCAAGGAGAACACGAACTAATTGATCATAAATATCGTTCCTGGTACGCGGAAGAATTTGGCCTCGGAGCGCTAGCGTCACCAACCCTATGAGAAGCAATGGCACGGTAGCGAGTGCTCCTAAGTTCGCATCGCGTGCTAATTCGCCCATGAATCGTCTAGTTCGAAGACTTGACTCAGTTGGGATAGATTCCCCATGTCGCGTGGTAAATCTTGTAAACCAACGTCCAGCAATTTCACTCTGCTGCATAGCTGATAGCGGTGCGACCGTAGCACGTTTCCAGCTGGTAGGAAGTGTTCCAATCCGACTTAATCCACGAGGGCGTCCTGAAACGATCACGGGAATGGTATGTGCTTCCACGGTGGTCACGAGCGCGCTAAGTGTGGCGCGAGCAGCTTGTTCGCTACCCCACTCATCAAGTCCGTCAACGAGTAAAAGTACCCGCTGGTTGTCAATTGCACGGTCTAGGAGATCAACTATCGAACTAGTAAGCAACGGTTGAAGCGAACGACGGACAATTTCTTTGATTCCAATTGCATTGCCATCGCGCGCAACCTGTGCGGACCAGAGTGCAAATGGGATATAGATCGGAATGTGCTGCCCCCAACGATCCGCGAGTTCTGGAAACTGTTCTTGGCTATTCAAAAGATCTAGTGCCATGACCCGTAGCAGCGTGCTCTTGCCACATCCAGCTTCACCAAGGACGACTAGGCGATGTCCCTCTGCAAGCCATTCAGTTATTGTTGTTCGACGCATTCGAGTTGCGACTGTCGTCTCGCCTCTTGCTGCAGCTGCTTCAGAAGGTGCGTAGGGAGATTTTCCTGTATTAATGGCATGGTGTTCATCGGTAGACTTGTCTATGTTTGTGCTGTCAACGTGCAGTACCGTTTCCCGTATTAGAACGTCTGGTTTCAAAAAACGATCAAGTAACGATAGGGCCGGCCTGCCATCGTCGTCATTGATCGTCCCAAAACTACCAGGATCAACAAAGTGGAACTGGGCTTGATAAATGCCAGCAAGTTGCGAGCGGACGCGGGCAAAATCAGCGCCGTCAAGTCGGCCACTAAGTTTGTTGGAAGCGTCCTCTCCCAGCAATGCTAAAACCCAAGGTCGTCCGAAAAAATCGTCTATTAAGTCAGGATGTTGTCGAAGTCGATTCGTTAATTCTTCACCATCCATAACCGTTAGGTTAATCCCCTGGTCGGCCAGCCGCTTACACTGCTGCTCTATCGCTTCCTGCTGTTTGGCTGAACGCAGCGATGCCTGAACGGCAATGCTCAGGTGCGCAGTCCGGCTAGCCCAACCGCCCTTAAGGAACAAGCTAACTGCATCGCGCAATTTGCTGGGGCTGAAGGTGTGGTGGCGCTTGGCCTGGAGGCAATGGTAATGGCCGTCGAGTTGGCGCGCATACATATCGATGCCTTCCTGTGCTTCTCCCTGCCGTCCATATCGCGCGCAGTGCTCGACGTTTGCATCAAGTGAGATTATTCTATGACACAGTCGCTCAAAGTTCTCCCAGGTCAACGCATCGAATGGTAGCAGCTGAAGACGTGTTGCCACAGGAGGTTGGGCTGGTACAGAGTCGGGTGGGCCGAGAGCTGCGAGGTGGACTGCACTTGGAATGGAGGTTGTCATCTTGGCATTTTGGCATGGCAGCAATGACCTAGCAATCCCTCTTTCCCGAATTCTATTCTAAACACGTCGCACATTGATAGTGTCGCTTGTCGTGCGATCATATTCCTCGTTGCAGCATGCTCCTCTTTCCGTCCAAGGCAGAGTTTGACGAGTTGATCGTAGGATTGCCTCTTCCATCGTCCCGCCAGTTTGAGCACATTTTGCTCACGTCGATATCAAATACTTGCCGCAGGAGCGAGACAATCGTCAGACTCAGCCGAAATTCCTGTGTGTCAATTGCGGCTAAGCATATCACTCCGATGTAGTCGGCGCGTTGACATCCTCCCCGTCTAAAGGACGGAGATTTCTACGGCGCGGCGCGATGAGTTGCGAAACGCTTCGTTGACATCCTCCCTGCCTAAAGGACAGGGATTTCTACGGCGTGGCGCGATGACTTGCGAAGCGCTTCGGTGGGTTCCTGCTTCGTCTAGCGGCCTGACAGCACCATCTCTCTAAAGGCTAACAAGCTCCCTGTCGGGAACGCATCCCCGCAGGGTCAAGCACGCGGAATGTACTCGATTCCACGTGGGCGCAGCATTGCGCCATCATGCGGCGACCAACCGGCCACCGCGCCAAATTCACTGTTTTGCTCTCCGCACTTCACGCCGCACGACAAGTGCGGTGGGAAATTTTCAGTAACACCTCTGCCCAATCGGCGCCAGCCGACTTCGGCACAAACACCTCGGCCGATCGACCTGCCCGCCGTGCATGGGATTTCAGGTAGCGAGGCGCGAGGCTATAGGCAGCGGCCTGCCCATCAAAAAATGCGTGCGCATCGTTGTCAGCGTAAATTCGCAGGCGTTTGACTGTGTCCGGGATCCACAATTTTTCCAGGTTTCCGGCACTAATCCCTGCCCACACCGGCTGATGCGAACGCTTCATGACCGCCAACGCTGTTTCGATGCCTTCACATACCGCCAATTCCTCGGTGGACGGCGCCAGACGAATGGCAGCGCCACCGATGCCAGCACACAGGAGCTTCTTGACCGCGCATTCGCTGGCTTTCTCGCCATTGCTCAAATAAGTCCGATGCAACGACACCATGTGGCCACTCTTATCCTGCACACAGGCCACCATGGCAGGGTAGCGTCGCACCACAACGGCTTTACCAGTTCGCCCATCGCGCTCGTAATAACCCAACGCAGGATGCAGGCGCAGCGTCGACGGGTAGTGTTCCAGATTCACGCCACGGTTCCGCAGATACCTGTCCACCTCATCTCCGGGCCTCACTGGCACCGTTTCGGCCAAAATCTTCCGAATCAGACCATCGCGTTCGGCAATTGAATCCTGTGAGAGCGAGATCGATGGTCTCGGCGCACTCATACCGAGGTAGCTGTCTACTTTGCCAAGTGCTTCAACAGCACTCAGTCCTAGGCAGCCCATCAACAATTTGAATCCGCCACCGGCGCCGCAGCCACGGCAAACATAGTTGCCGTGGCCAAACTTATCCGTGTACTGAAACCGGTCGGTGCCGCCGCAATCACCCAAGGGGCACGGCTGATTGCGTTGGTTGAGCACTTCCGCATCCACGCCCAGCGCCAGCAAAATTTCTGTCCATCGTCCAAACGCGCGCTGCTTAACCTGCTGAAAATGCGCGTTGAATTCTTCCTTATCTCTGCTCATGTTGCCCTCCCCATGTCGCCCCCCCGAGAAAATCACCTCGGCTCGGGCACGCGACACGGCGTGTAAACAGCCACCCCAGATCCATGGCAAAGCCGACTCGGCCTGACAGCAATTCGTTTAACGTGAGGAATGTCGCCCCCCTCTCCGGCCGGCCTCGCTGTGGATCGACCTGGAAACCGCCCGATACCAAGGACAAGCGAATTGACCGCATTTCTTGACCGAGATAAAAAACACGACCGACCTGCCCCACAACGATCTCGCTTTCCTTGATTCTAAAAATCAACTCGTCGCTATCCAGCACCTGACAGAAGCGAGCGGACGGAAATGCAGTGGTAATAACGGAGTCACGCATGGCGCCCTCCCTTCGTATTTACCTGCCGTCCAGACTTACCGACATGCCCACGCAAGCAATCCTCATCTTTTGCTGCACCCAGCGATGTAAAAAGATCGGATTGATGGAGCTTGATCTGCTCATTCATCCACTGCGGGTTCTTGAATAAATTGTTGGAAATCCAGTCTGGCTTGGCCAGTACCGCCTGACGGACCCACGCTGGATAGTCCTGCAGCGAACTTAGAAACCAGCGGCACAACTGGGAACCAATCCAATCGCGCACTTCCTGCGCATCAATAGCGCCGATGAATGGTAGCTGCGATAGCGGGCTACCACTTACCACCTTCATGCAATTGACGAAGGAAAACGGCTGCGTATCCCGAACCGGATCCGTGAACACCCAACGAACCAGTTCAAACTTCTCATCCAATGGCGTGCGCGGGTCGCTGAGCAGACTTACTTTGCGTAACAGCCACCAGTGCAATGCCACCAACTCCTCTTCTGAAAATTCATTCGCGTCATCATTCGTCTCGCGCGCGGATACTTGGTTCGCAGGTGCGTGCGGCACGCCAGGATGGAAAGAAACGTCCCTATCCTGGGGGACGCGACAATGGTTGATCTGATATCTGCTCATGATTGCCTCGCACAAAAAAGGGACGAGGCAACTCCCTCCCGGGCCGCATCGTCCCAAAGGGGGAAATAGAACATCCGATTGCTACGACGCACCGGAACTTCAATTGACTGGCTTGATACTGTCGGCTGATGCCGTTTCGGCGGGGATGCCAGCTACCGTCCTGAAAACGCATGCAAAGTGTTTTGACGTGACTGCGCGGCACGCATGGCGCGTCAAAACACTCTCGTTACTCAGAAACACGGACGTCGGGCCTGGAAACAGGAGACTGTCCAATCGGTGCTGCGGCGCGCTGGGCGCAATTGAAAGGCTTGCCGGACTATGCAGGGCTAGCTACTGCGATGATGTACTGACTTTAGGCCGCCCTCGCCTGCCTGTCAACACAGGTTCGACGAAAAATGCCATCAGCAAATTGACCTGCGGTGGGAACCGCGGTTGTGTGCGAATCAATGCGGTTATCAGCCGCCCACCCTCGCGAGCGCAGTACCCGCAAATACGCTTCCAAAGCTCCGTGCATTCCTCTTGAATCAGCATGATGGCGAGTACACCATGTCATGTAGCCCCATGGGCATTTTCGAGGATATCATCATGAACCACCCAGCTCCCACCCATTTGATCGTCACGCGTGATCACGGCGAAACCAACAGGAAGTTGCTGGCCAAGGAGGGCCCCGCCGATCTGACGCGTGTCGAATCTGCGAGCCGCAAGGTCAACATCACGCTCGCCAGCCCGGAGGGCAAGCGTTTGTACTTGCGATGCTTCTACGTCTCACAAGCGAATTTCCATTTTATTTCCGTCTTTGGCAGGATGAAACTACCAGCCGAGGATGTCGATCAAGTGGAACAGGAATTGCGCACCATGCTCGACGCGCGCATTGCCTTGGCCAACCAGCGTATCGTCGCTTTCGAGAAACTGTGCCATCAACATGGCATCACCGAACTGGCCAGCTATGACATCGAACCTCTCGCCGTTGAGGCCAAAGTCTTTTCCATGTTCGGCCGGCGATTACTGGAATTGATCAGCAAAGTCGACCAGCTCATGCCCATGCTCGAAACCTTGTGCATTGACGAGGTGCTCTCGACAAGCCAGCTCATCGCCGAAAAATCGCAGATCAAGAAAACCGTACGTGCAGTGACCGCCACCACGCGCGCGCTGTCCCTGGGCCTGCTCAAACGAATCAATGCCCTGCCCGTATCCGAACGCAGCAAATCGACAGCACCGAACAGCCAGGCATCTCCTGCCGAGGGATCCGCCATGCACCCAGCGTACAACGGAGTACCTCAACAATCAGGCGCCCCAGCACCCAATACGCCCCCTGGGAGCGTTTTGAGCGATCCTGCCACGGAGATCAGCGAAGAGGCATCCGCGAGGCCCTGACAGGCCTTACAAGCCTTGCTGCCCGCATCGTGGATAGGAAGACTACAAACCATTCAACGGCATGGAGGATGCCATGTGCATAAAAATGATCCTCAGCAGTAAGCTACCTGTGACCCAGGCATGGTGCATCGCGGCGATGGAAACAGCGTTTGGGCCGGCCTATCGCGTGGTCCCAGGGATCGACTGTATGCCGCCCCTGGACACGCGTCTGATACAAAACGGCATTGCAATGATCGTGATCGAGCAGCTTTCCAGGTTCACCCCAAAGGAAGTCCGGCAAATGATCAAGTGGTGCCATACCCACGGCAAGGCTCTGCTGGTGTGCGGAGCGTTGTCAGAGGAAGTGCGGGAATCCTATGGATTAACCCATTGCATCGAGATTGACATCACTGCCCTACACACGCCGGTCTGTATTCACTGGACTTCCTGCGCCGGTACGCTCCAGCTGTTCGAAGAAATGTTCGTACCTACGCTCAAAACCGTCCAGCGGACCGCCCATCTTCATTGTTCCGGGCTACGCTGCCTGCACCATCGTACTCGAGAGGTAACAGGTACTCGGCGGACACGGGCGCCGCACAAGGGTGCGGAGCGGAGGAAAATTCCTATAGATCATTCCATACCCTCTATTTACTGCAGGGTGAACGCCCCTACGCCACCCGCCACGACAGCCTCCCTCAATTGCCGTGAAATGCCACCAAAATATGCCGGTTTTTAACTTGATGCCCAGGATCAGCGCAGCGACCATGTCCCATGGATCATCCGTCATCGGTCATGGAGACAGTTCATCATGAAATACATTTTCCCTTCGAACCAATCGCCCTTAGTCCCCTCAATGTCTCCAGCCTTCGGTCAACGGACATTGATCGGCGGCCGCAATCGCCAGCGTCAGGCTGCTCAGAGTGCCATCCGATCACCCCGCGCAGCACGTACGCTCACCGAGAGCGACCTCAGGACACCTGGCCGGGTCCTCATTAAACGCCGCCAGCTCTTGCAGAAAGTGCCGCTGTGCGAGCGCACCATCCTAAACCTCGAAAAACGAGGAAAATTTCCCCGGCGCTTTTGTATTACCTCGCGCCTGGTCGCGTGGGATCTCAAGGAAGTGGATGCCTGGATCGCAGAACAGCAAACGGCAGCACGCCTGCCCGGTACTCCGCAGGCACAGCCACTGTCGCGCAGCCCGTCTAAATGATCTTTTAATCTTTCCGCTTTGCCCAGACGTCGATCATGTCTGCCCACTCCTGCAGCATGGTTCGGCGCTGCACCGAATACTCAGCCTTGTTGTACACGGCTCGCACGCCCCTCTGCTCGTGGGCAAGACATTTTTCGATCCAATCGGTGTTGTAGCCGGCTTCGTGCAACAGGGTCGATGCTGTTCGCCGCAAATCGTGCGGCGAAAAATCGGCCAGTTGTTTCCCACAGTCTCGTGCCGTGGCGCAGACTGACACCAGGATGCGATTGAGCGAAGCACCATTCATCGGCACATCAGGGTCATATCGCGATGGCAAAATATAATCGGATGTGCCAGCACAGGTACGCAACGCAACGAACATATCCAACGCCTGGTGCGACAGATAGACATTGTGGGGGTTGCGGCGCTTCATCCGCCTGGCCGGAATAGTCCATAGGGCATCACTAAAGTTGACCTCACTCCATGTTGCGTCCGTCAGTTCGGATTTGCGCACCATGGTGAGCAATAATAATTTGCAAGCCAGACGCAAGGTCGGCGCGCACTGCACGTATTCGATATGTTCGTAGAACAGCGCGATCTCTTCGGCCCCCAACGCGCGGTCGCGCGGCTCAAATACGGCAATGGATGAGGGAGCGACCAGATCAGCAGGGTTGATGATCTGTTGTCCTTGTTGTTCCGCATACTTGAAGACCAGTTTGACGATATCGCGCGCGTGCACGGCCGTCGCAGGGGCGCCACGTGCGAGGATGGTGTCGCACACGGAACGTAGCTCGTTGTGCGTTATTTCATGCAGCAAGAGACTGCCAAATGGGCGCTTCAGATCGCGTTCATACACCGAGCGCCGCATATCCCGCGTCGATTCTGCCATTTTGTACTTGAGCAGCCATTGTTCAGCCCAGGCACCGAACCGGCCACCAGCTGCGGCCTGCGTCCGCACCTGCGCTTTGAGGCGAGCCGGTGACTTTCCTTCTGACAACTCCTTTTTAGCCTCGCTTAGCCGGGCTCTCGCCTCCTGCAGACTCAAACCCGAAGTACCGTACTGGCCGAGTACCAGCGTTTCCTGTCGGCCATGTACGCGGTAATTGTAGCGAAACGACACAGTACCACTTTTAAGCACAAGAGCGTAAAGTCCATCGCGGTCAGGCACCTTATATGCCTTATCGGCAGGCTTAAGATTTTTCAGCTTGGTGTCAGTGAGCATGATCCACCCTTTCGGTACCATCACGTTAGCAACGTCACTTCATAATATCTCACCAAATCAAATACTTATACAAAAAAAACCTATTCACTTAAGGTGAAATCGAGGGCAAATCGGGGGGAGTAAAAGGGATTTGATACCATCAGCGTGACATCTCTTCACCAAAGAAAAAATATCTTTTACAATCAGTCACTTAGATCAAAAAATACCATCAAAATACCATCTATCGCGACCTGTGCCCATGATGGTACGAGTACCCCTCTGGCAAATGCACGCTTGCGATACCATGAAAACTACCATCAAAAAAAACCGCTTGGCGCTGCCATATGATGCTTGCGTTTGCCAGACAAAATAAAAAAAGCCCCTGAAAAATCAGGGGCTTAGCTGTTTCATTGACCCGGCGTTACCTTACGGTGCCGGACGGGAGATTATTCCCATTCGATGGTCGCAGGCGGCTTGCCCGAGATATCGTAGACCACGCGGTTGATGCCGCGCACTTCATTGATGATGCGGTTCGAGACCTTGCCCAGCAGGCTGTGCGGCAGGTGCGCCCAATGGGCCGTCATGAAGTCCTGCGTCTGCACGGCGCGCAGGGCCACCACGTATTCGTAGGTGCGGCCATCGCCCATCACGCCCACCGACTTGACTGGCAGGAAGACGGCGAATGCCTGGCTGGTCGCTTCGTACCAGTTTGCCGGCAGCGCGTCCGGGTCGACGGCCTGGCCGGCAACGAATTCGTACGGCGTGTTGCGCAGCTCTTCGATGAAGATGGCGTCGGCGCGGCGCAGCAGGTCGGCGAATTCCTTCTTGACTTCGCCAAGGATACGCACACCCAGGCCCGGACCCGGGAACGGGTGACGGTAAACCATGTCATGCGGCAAGCCCAGGGCCACGCCCAGTTTGCGCACTTCATCCTTGAACAGTTCGCGCAGCGGTTCCAGCAGCTTGAGCTTCATGGTGTCCGGCAAGCCGCCCACGTTGTGGTGGCTCTTGATGGTCTGACCTTTCTTGCCCTTGCCGGCCGATTCGATCACGTCCGGGTAGATCGTGCCTTGCGCCAGCCACTTCGCGTTCACCAGCTTGCCCGACTCGACCTGGAAGACTTCGACGAATTCGCGGCCGATGATCTTGCGCTTTTGCTCCGGATCGGCGACGCCGGCCAGGTGGCCCATGAACTGGTCTTCCGCGTCGATGCGGATGACTTTCACGCCCAGGTTCTTGGCAAACATGTCCATCACCATCTTGCCCTCGTCCAGGCGCAGCAGGCCGTGATCGACGAAGACGCAGGTCAGCTGGTCGCCGATGGCGCGGTGGATCAGGGCTGCGGCCACGGACGAATCGACGCCGCCGGACAGGCCCAGGATGACTTCGTCCGTGCCCACTTGCGCGCGGATCTTTTCCACCGCTTCGCTGATGTAGTCCGGCATGTTCCAGTCCGACTTGCAGCCGCAGATTTCATGCACGAAACGGCCGATGATGGCCTTGCCCTGCACCGTGTGGGTCACTTCCGGGTGGAACTGCACGCCGTAGAACTGGCGCTCTTCGTCGGCCATGGCGGCGATCGGGCAGCTCGGGGTGTTGCCCATCAGCTTGAAGCCTGGCGGCATTTCCAGCACCTTGTCGCCGTGACTCATCCATACCTTCAGCATGCCGTGGCCTTCGTCGGTGACGAAGTCGGCAATACCGTTGAGCAGCTTGGTGTGGCTGCGGGCGCGCACTTCGGCGTAGCCGAATTCGCGCACCAGGCCGTTTTCCACCTTGCCGCCCAGCTGGGCCGCCATGGTTTGCATGCCGTAGCAGATGCCCAGCACGGGTACGCCCAGCTCGAACACGGCTTGCGGCGCGCGCGGCGAATCGCCATCCAGGGTCGAATTATGGCTGCCCGACAGGATCACGCCGGCGGCGCCATAGTTGCGCACGAATTCGTCGCTGACGTCATACGGGAAGACTTCGGAAAACACGCCGGAATCGCGCACGCGGCGGGCGATCAACTGGGTGACTTGGGAACCGAAATCGAGAATGAGGATTTTAGAATGCATGATGGGGACTTTATCTGGGGTCATTACAAAACCGGCGCACTGGGCGCCGGTCTGGTGTGTCGCTACCACAATAGCGTAGCTGGAAAACTGTTCAGGGCAAGGCGCAGTGCCGAAGACAGTACGAATAGTACGGCGAGGCACTGGAACGCAGCCATGGACAGTTTCTCCAGTACGCTTACTCGGAACGGTAGTTTGGCGCTTCTTTCGTGATCTGCACATCATGGACATGCGACTCGCGCATGCCGGCCGAGGTGATTTCCACGAATTCCGCTTTCTCGCGCAGTTCGTCGATGGTGGCGCAACCGCAGTAACCCATCGATTGACGCACGCCGCCCACCAGCTGGAAGATGATCGCCAGCACGCTGCCCTTGTAGGCGACGCGGCCTTCGATACCTTCAGGCACGAACTTGTCGGCTTTCATGGTGGCGTCCTGGAAATAACGGTCTGCCGAACCATCGGACATGGCGCCCAGCGAACCCATGCCGCGGTAGGACTTGTAGCTGCGACCCTGGTACAGGATCACTTCGCCCGGCGCTTCTTCCGTACCGGCAAACATGGAGCCCATCATCACGGTCGAGGCGCCAGCGGCCAGTGCCTTGGAAATGTCGCCCGAGAAGCGGATGCCGCCGTCGGCGATGCATGGCACGCCCGTGCCTTCCAGCGCTTCGGCCACATTCGAGATGGCCGTAATTTGCGGCACGCCCACACCGGCGACGATACGCGTGGTGCAAATCGAGCCAGGACCGATGCCGACCTTGACCGCATCGGCGCCGTATTCGACCAGCGCCTTGGCGGCGGCAGCGGTAGCAATATTGCCGCCGATGACTTCCACTTGCGGGTACTTGGTCTTGATCCACTTGACGCGGTCCAGGATGCCTTGCGAGTGGCCGTGGGCTGTATCGACCACCAGCACGTCGACGCCGGCAGCGACCAGCAGGTCGATGCGCTCTTCATCCTTGGCGCCCACGCCGACGGCGGCGCCGACCAGCAGTTTGCCCTGGCTGTCTTTCGACGCGAACGGGTGGGAAGTCGACTTCTGGATATCCTTGACCGTGATCAGGCCGCGCAGTTCAAAGGCGTCATTGACGACCAGCACGCGCTCGAGGCGGTGCTTGTTCATCAGGCGCTTGGCTTCGGCCGTGTCGGCGTCTTCGTTGACGATCACGAGTTTTTCGCGCGGGGTCATCTTGGCGGAGGCTTCCGCGTCGAGTTCCTGTTCAAAGCGCAAGTCGCGGTTGGTAATGATGCCGACCACTTCCTTGCCCTTGACGACAGGGAAACCGCTGATGCCGTATTGTTCCGTCAAGGCGATCACGTCGCGGATTTTCATGTCCGGCGGAATGGTGATCGGGTCGCGCAGCACGCCGGCTTCGAAACGCTTCACGCGGGCCACTTCACGTGCCTGGTCTTTCGGATTCAAATTCTTGTGAATGATACCGATGCCGCCTTCCTGGGCCATCGCGATCGCGAGGCGGGCTTCCGTCACCGTATCCATGGCTGCGGACAGCAAAGGAATATTCAGGGTGATGTTGCGGGTCAGGCGAGTTTTGAGGGACGTATCGGCGGGCAGAACGTTGGAGTAGGCTGGGACGAGCAGCACGTCATCGAATGTGAGTGCTTTTTGAAGTAGACGCATAGCATTTCCTATTGGCGCAAAAGCAGATTATACAGAAATTCTTGATTCCTGTCTTAAACATTCGCAAACCACTGTAGACATAGTGGGAATGCCGTTTTGGCTCTTCCTTAAAAGTCTGGAAAAGTCTGGAAATGTCTACGTTTTCGCCCAAATTTCGCCCTGAGATTTGCCGGTTATAACGACATTCCAGGCCTTGCCTGACGCCGCGTAAGGTGCAGGCGGCGGACGTCCAACATACTGGAAAGGACCACCCATCCTGTAAGCATAACGCTAAACGCAAAGATTACAATGAAGCACGCGCTGGCTACTCTCATCTTGCCCGCACTATCCAGCTGCACTGCCGGCAACATTGCCGAACACCGCGGCGACGAACTGATAGGCCTGGACAGCTTCGCCCTCGCCGCCCGCTTCGGCACACACGCCAGTTACGTGCACCAGGGCGAGTACCTGCAGTTGAACTATGGCAGCGCGGCGGCCGGATGCAAAGTCACCTTTCTAGTCGACCAGCAGCAGCGCGTTGCAGGCTGGGCGTTATCGGGCAATCATTGCATGAAAGGTGGTATAGGCCTAAAAGACGTGCTAGAGTAACTTTATCGCAGCATGCGCCCCTCGCTCTTCGTCAGCTCGCGTTCTTTCAGGTCGATGCCGACCAGCCACCCGCCGCGCTGCAGCTGCTCCGGACAGCTCTCGAAACTCGAGCGCAACTGCAGGCCGCCCAGCTCGAACGACTCTTCCGACATCCACTCGATATAACAGTCAATCAGGCGGCCCTCCGGAAATGTGGAAATCTGATGGCCGCGCAGCTCAGCGCACGTGGCGTGGCGCTGAAGCACATTTGAGTACTCGTCAGCTACCGCCAGCAGCCCGGGCGAGCCACCGCTCTCACGCGCAAGCTTTTTCGGTAGCGCCACTCCGGATCGATACAGTTCCCTGGCACGGAATCCGATAGCGTTTTCAGGTACGTACAGCTTGCACACCCAAGTTTGGGCGACCTCGCGGGTGTGGCCAGACTCATCCCTCGTTGCCTCAATGCCGCTGAGCACCATATTCCATCCTTGAACCCGCACCAGTTTGGGCTTGGTCAGCTGCGCCAGAATCCGCGGCGCACCTATCGTCTGCAGGCGTGCCACTTTTGAAGGACGCCGATTCCCCTCCAGCGTTACGTCGACCACCAACAGTTCGAGCAGTATGACGCCTTCTACTACCGGGGCAAGGGCTGCCAGCACCGCCCCATCCACTCGCCGCCTTGATGCCCAAACTTTCATCATTCACCACAAAAATACTGTACAAAAACACAGTATATTGCCAGACAAGGGAAACCAGAAGGCGAAATTTGTAACTAGAAGAGGCCGCCCTGCTCCGCTGGCGCGACCGGCGCCGGCACTTTCGCCCTCGTTCTCGGTTGCATAGGGTCGGGCTGCGCGACAAGCAGTTCAGCTGGATACTGCCGATAAGCGTCCTCCTCGGACGCCAGCGAGCCGTCCAGCCAGCGTTGATACTGGTCAGGGTCCAGGATCATCACCATTCGCTTTTCATCATGAGGCTTGTGGAAGCGCTGCATTAGCGGGAGCCCATCGGCGTTGATCGTCAGCATCGAGAACGACAGCAGCTGATCCGCCGGGCGGTACTCCCATATCCCGGCAATGGCCACCGGACCGCCGTCGGCACGCTCGATACGCCAGCGCACAGGCTTACCGGTTTCAAAACTAAATTCGAAGAAATTAGCGGCCGGGATGATACAAAACTGCCTACGCATCCAGGTGTTGCGGAAAGATGGTTCGCTCTCTATCGTTTCCACGCGTGCATTGTAAGTCTGTAGAGCGAAACTGCGGTCTGCCCATGGGGGAACAATACCGAACAGTGACCGCGCTATTTCTAGGCCACCTGGGCAGTTATGGGACTCGCGCAGGATGGGCGCCATGGACCCTGGCCATACCTCTGGCGGTATGTCCAGTTGGGGAGATCGAATGCCGAAAAGGTCTTCGATCTGCTCTTTACTGCCGGGAGTATAGTCAGCAAACATGTAATTACTGCAATACATTTTCCCTACCCGCAATAATTTTTATATATAAATGAAGGCGACTGGTGCGTATCTTGAAGTTACACATTCCTTCAAGATCAATTGCAGCGCCAAGATCAGCAAGTCCAGCGCTTGCGCGGAAGGCGAGCTAACTCATATCATTGGCAGCAGGCCAAGCAAGCAGCTCGCAACCTTCTGCTGTAGCAGGTAACGTCAAATGTGCCCCCCAATATGAAAGTGAAGTCAGCTTTCCAAGGGATCGTGAGCATACCGGATTCGCCTCCTTGAGCTCTTTGTCGAGCGTCATTTCTATCGTGAGCGCGGCCGACCACAGGTGGCGTTCGCTCTTCGTGTTCGATTGAAATATATTCTACTGCTGCTTGTGAACTGCCTATACTGAAAACAGCCTCTTTGTTAGAGCTAGATTTTAAATGGAGGGTTTTTTAGGAAATCGATGGACACCTCGTACATACATCTTTACCACGGCTATAGCTATCAGATTCTTTCCCGCATAGTCTCTTCTGGCGAGCACCAAGGCATCATCATCATGCTGGCATACGGCGAAAATACTTACACCCCATCCGTAGAAATTACTACAGCAACCACGTTCAAAAAGCATACAGCGGCAAAAATAGAAGCCTCTGCACTGGCCTATGAACTTATAAACAAGCGGGCGATAGATGTGTTACTTCCCGCCGACATCAAGGCAAACGCTTAGTCCCGGAGGCCTAGGAGCGCTGTGTCAAGGAGGGGCCTCCTTGACCAGCGGCTCGAGCGTAAACATCGCATTTTTACCTCTACTATAGGAAAAGCAAAGTGTGCGCCCCCATTTGAGCTACGAACTACCTTCTCTCTATAGTACTATCCTAGGTGACTAACGGCCGCACCTAGCGCTCCAAGTACTGACTGCCTTCGTTTGTCCTCAGACAGGTGGCGTTCGTTTATTCTCCAAGTTCCTTTCATCAAATCACCTTACCGTCCAAATACCTAGTTGCTTGTGAAACAAATCAGCCTATAATTCAAGCTTCTCCTACAAGAATGTGGCGATTAGCGTTCCAATGAGCAACTTCCTCGAGTCGCCTCAAGTACATAATTTACTTGACTACGGGTATCATCTAGCCGCCTATAAGACTGCAACTGACGAATTTCGAGGCGTATTTCTGGTCACGTCCTATAAGAACATCGCATACGTACCAGTCGTTGAAATTCCAACACCTACAACATTTAAGACAGAGCGCGGCGCAAGAATCGAAGCGTCGGCTTTGGCGTACCAGCTCATGCACACAGGTGTAATAAGTTCGCTTGTTCCGCCCAGCGAGGAGTCTTACAAGCTAACCAAGCTCTAGACTGACTTACAAGATGATAGCGTTCTGTGTTCGGTTTTTGAGTCCGGCCACTACCGCTCACCGGTCCAAACCGTTGTTACGTACAAAAGCCTGACATGCGCGCCCTGTCGCTGCAACTTCCTCGGTACGCAAAATCAAGGCTTGAATATCTCGCGCCACCGCGTCAGGAAGTAGCCCGCCGGAGGGATCGGCTGCAGCGCCTCCTTCGGCGCCACTGCGACTGGCCGGGGCGGCAGGTCCACCACTTGCACAGAAGGCGGGCTTGCGCATGCGCTCAGCAGCAGCAAGACGAGCGCGCACATCGTTGATTTCGTCATCGTAGACTTTCGTGATGGCTGCCGCTTTGGCAGCCTGTTGTCGGGCTTGGGCTAGGTTCTCGGCTGCGCGCTGCGCCACCGCCTTCGTTTCGACTACCGCGCGGGCTTTCTTGTCGGCGTCCGACAGCGCGTGCACCGCCGCCCTACCCTGGGCATTACCCAGCGCGCGCTGGTACAGCATGCCGGCGCCGGCCACCACGCACACCAACAATCCGCCATACAGCCAGCCGGGCACCTTGTCCGCCAGCCTGAGCAGCGTGCTCACGCCAGCACCCGTTTGGCCACAGCGAACAGCGCAAGGCGCTCGGCCAGGCCATTTGTGCCGCCGTTGACACGCCGGGACACCTTCACCTGGTCGCCAGCATCAGCCAAGGCGTTGATTCCGCGCGCCTGCCAGAACCAACCGGCCGAGCGGCAAGCATTCACCGTTTGCTCCAACAGCTCTGGCTTGGCCAGCAGGTCCAGGCCCAGCGCGATACCACAGGCCGCGTAGTTGGCGCGACCTGTCACCTGCAGCAGGCCACGGCCCTTGAAGCGCACACCGTCGCCCGCGCGCACGTTGCCCAGGTCCGTGCGCCCTTCGTACGCCTGGCCGCTGGCCAGCTCGCGCACATACACCAAGCTCCCGGACTCGTGCCCAACTTGAGCCAGGAACGAAGCCTGGCGCGCGGGCGTCGTGATGCCGAATTCCACCATGGCCGCATTCAGCGGCGCCAGGAACGTGGCCGCGCGCGGGCGCGAATTGGGCAGGATGGCCAGCAGCTGGCCCAGCGTGACGGCGCTCACTGGCCACCTCGCACGTCCCGCACGATAGCGGCAGCGTCGTGAACCAGCTCGCCGATGTCCTTGTCGCGGCGCTTGTCGAGCCAGCGCACCGTGGCGCCCAGTACCCACCAGGCGGGCAAGCCGGCCGCCACCATCAGCGGCGCGGCGATGAACAGGAAGCCCAGTGCCGGGTCGCTGCCGTAAAGTACGGCGACAGCGCGCGCGCTATCGAACAGGCCCGGCATCCAGTTCCGCACGACCACGACCAGGGCCGGGCCCATCAAGGCGGAAAAGAGAATGGTGACGAAGAAGCGCACGCCCGCTTCCTTGGCAGTTTTTGGCCACATGAACATGAATCCCAATGAGGTTGCGGCAGCGCCGGCCAGGACCGGGATACCAAAAATTTTGATCAGTGCGCCGCCGGCGGCGGTTGTTTCGATGGCCATGTAATGCCTTTCAGGTGGGGGAAATGAAAAAACCCGCCGAAGCGGGTTTGTGGTGAATGCTGTTTTGCTACACGACCTTGACCATCACATAAGCCCTGCCGTCGGGTTCAATCGAGATCACGCGGCCAACGGCCTGCAGGTACTGCAAATGGGAAAGATCAGCCTGGCGGATGGCAATCCCCTTGATGCCGGCACCATCCTGGACCGGCACGATGTAATCGCCCGGCTGGGCGCCCAGCACATTGACCGGCACGCGACCGGCGATGGCGATGCGGTCGACCTTCTGGCGCTCAACTTCGAGCGCGGCGTCGAAGACATCCATATTGGCGTTGTCTTGGATTACGGCGGCATGCCAGGACGCGATCGCAACGTTGTAGTCCGCCATTTTGGCTGCCCACTCTTCGTCTGTATCGCCTCGCTTGAGCCCCACCTCGATATGCTCGGTGGGGTTGCTTCCAGGCACAGATTCCTCGCCCATTTCGTCAGAGATGCGAACTGGCTTCACCGGTTCCGCACCAGCCTTAGCAGAGGGGCGAGGGCCAATGTCTTTCGACCAGGTGTCACCGCCGACAAATGAAGGATCAGTGGACTTGATGGCGAACATGACAGCGTCAGCCCAAACATCAGTCACCTGATTTTTGTTATTGATGCCGATGATCTGCCCGGCAGTAACGGAGGCACACGAGGGACATTTCCAAAAATACTCCGCCATGTCGCTGCCTTGGCCGGTAATGGTGCCCCCTGCAGCAATACTGCGACCAGTTACGCTATTCTTGCCAACATACAGCACAGACGTAGGTGCAGCCCACGAGAAAGTACCATCCGAAGCCAAAACACCAACACTAGGCGCAGTAGCCCCGTCTATACCAATATATAAAATCTCTTCACTCTGAGCAGTACCTCGGGAAATATGGTGACGTAGAGATGTGTCAGAAGAGCCTGCTTTAAGCGCAGGAATGTAGACCGCACCTGTACCCGTCACTGAAAACAGCGGCGCTGTCAGGTTATTCGATCCCAGGTCGAGGGCGTTCAGCGTCAACTTGTACCCTTGCGTGAAGGGGCTGCCTGCCGCGCCTACAGACGTGAACCAGTTGAAGCAGCCTGCGTAGCTGACGCCGGCGTTAGCCGAGATGCCCATGCACAGGACGGAGGCCGACGAGCTCGCTGTCATGGAATTCTCCTTCCATGCCCCGTACAGCGCAGAAGTTGCCACCGTCGCCCGGGCATCCGCAGAACGGACTTCTACTACAGTGTCAAAGCTAGTGCCAGTCGACGCTCCAGCTTGGGCGCCCATACCGCAGGAACGCGGAGAGGCATAGCCTGCTGTACTCGGAAGCGCGGCGCTATTCCATACAAGAGTGCCAGAAGCGCTGCTCACTTCTGCGGGAGTCGCGTAGGTGACAGTCTGCAGGCCAAGCATATTGAATGCTGCTTGAGCGAAACTGCCCGCAGCGAAGAACAGATAGACCGAGATTCTCCCGTCAGTTTCCTGATACGCTAGAAAACGAGAGTCAGAAGGAATCCAGCGGCTAGAAGACCAATCTACGCTGACGCCACCACCGTCATCGACACGACTACCGATGACAATAGTCATGGCAGTTAAAGTGGCAGCGCCCCAGCCGCCCAGCACAGCATCAATACGCAACGAGGCGAATGTACTGCCCCCTGTCGCAGCCATAGTAGCAATCTTATACAGGCGCTGCCCTTGACCGCCCTGCAGAAAGGAGTAGCCAAACTTATTGGTGGTGTGCACTCCAAGAGGCCAGGTCGTGACGATCGGTATGCTGGGGTCAAGCCACTTCGGGTCCATGTAGCCGTTTGGCCCACCCAAAGGTGACATGCCGACCTTGGGAGCGTACGATGCCACCACGGCACCACGTCCTGCCAGTTCATTCAGCCGGCGAATCACGTTTTTCTGGCCATAGTAAAAAAAATCACCCATTACAGTTCCTCGATGTCGATGTTGGTGGCATATGCCTGGTAATACGGCGTGGTGATGGCGGCGTTGGATGCCAGGCGCCCATACACTTGGTGCGCCTGCTCCAGCTGACCGTCTTCATCGTCTGGATACAGGCTGACCAGCAGCGGCCGCGACAGGCCGTTGCCGCGCACGATGCGCCACACTTCGGCCCGATCCAGCGGTGTCATGTTGTCGAGGGCCAGCGACAGCTTGCGGTACATTGCGCCACGCGCCACTGTCTGGCCGCCGGCGCCGTCCCTGTTCAGGGTGCTGGTGTCGACCGAAGTGACGCCTGCACCATACGAGGCGTTCACTTCCGGACTCCAGTAGGGACCCGTTACCAGGCGTGCCGCCTCGATGTAGCCGGCGGGGTTGTCCGGATCGTCCAGTTCGATGATCAGCTTTTTGACGTCGACCATCTGGAACCAGCAGCGCGCATAGGTGCCACCGCCATAGCTGAAGGCATTCACACCCAGCGGCAACGCGCCCCAGTCCCACATGCCCACGCTGGCGTACTCGCAGGCCGGCACGGCACCCGTATCGAAGTCGGGCACGTTATCGTCTGGCTCAACATAACCACGCACACGGATCGTTGCCGTCGGCGTCAGGTTGCAAAATGGCAGGGCCACGCAGCCGACGATTTCGTACGTTGGCCAGATTGCCGTAATCGTCAACGCCAGCCCGATCGAGCGCAGCACGTCGTGCTTGCCCTCCCGCTGCAGGTTGACCGGCCCCAGCGCGCCGGCCTGGCTCGATGCCGCCAGCACTGCCCGATCAGCAGCGTTGTCGTAAATGATGCGTAGATTTGGCATTTTATTCCGTTGTCACTATCGTCAATCGTTGATCGTACGAGCCGCCCGTGTCCATATCGATCGGCGCACCGATCTTGCGTTTCAACGTGAACTCCTGATAGGTAATGGCCGCAGCGAGCCGGTAGGTGCGCGGTAGCGTGCTTTTCACAGGGTCAAGGAAGGTGAACGCACCATTGAGCGAAATCGTGCCGCTCGACAGATCCTCGAACGAGTTATAGTTATCGAACGATATGCTTCCGCCCAAATAGAACGTGTGGACCGCAGTCTCGGCACCGTTATCGCCCAGCTTCCGGAACAATGTAAAGGCACATCCGGTAGCGCCCGCCCCGGCACTAAAATTGTAGTTATGGGAAGTCTGTGTGGAGTACATGTTCACACTGCCGACCACTGTGATGGCGCCGCCGTTGCTGCCGAACGGGCCGGTGATGACGCTTTGAGCGGCCCCGAACGTCGGGTTTGTAACTGCGGTCTTTAGCGTGCCGGCAGACAGGGAACCGCCAAAATAGCCTGCGCCCGACCGTTTCAGGTAAAAAATGGCATTCGTGTCGTTTTTTGTGCCGGCGCCAGCCCACATGGCATATACCGGATCATCAGGCCCCATTTCAACGCGAAAACCGGAACCGACACCCGAAACAACGTTGCCAGAAAAATTGGCCTTGCCCCCGGCAATCGTAAATCCTGGCGCCGATATGGCACCGTCCGCAGTAACAGCCAAATACTGTGCACCGGGCGCGCCGCCGTTGTAGTCGCCCATCAGCAAACCCACAGCGCTCAAGTGAAAACCCTTGCCGCCTCCGGTACCCATCGGCCAGCTATAGGAAGGGGTAGGATAACCAGGCCCGCCATAAATCACGGAACTACCGATCGTGCCAGCCGTCACATCACCGAGAATAGCTTTGATAGCGGAGAGCTTGTCGGCATTCAGCGCCTTGGCCGCCACTGTGCCGTCAACCAGCAAGTTGCCATTCAGCACCGTGCCCAGTTCGAGCCAGGCGCCATCAACATAGAATTTCGTTACCGCATGCGTGGCGTCGTACAGCGTGACCACGTCGCGGTTGATCGGCGCGCCATAACCTGCACGGCCCAGCTCGTACACGGCCGAGGCATCCGACCAGGTCGAATAGCCGGGCGCCGTGACTGTGACCGTGCCGCGCTGGCCGGCGGCGCCGTCGGCAGCCAGGCGCGTCGCGGCCGCCCATTCACCTGGGGCAATATCGTCGGTGGCGCCACGCGATGCGGCCGTGGCGGCCGACGTGAACAGGTAGGTACCGCCTGCCGTCGGCACCTGCGCCGACCAGCCATTGTTCAGGCCAGCCAGCGCGCCGCTGGCAAACGTAAAGGTGCACGCGGCCGACGGCAGCGCCGGCGCAATGCTGGTCGCGCCGCGCTGGTAGATGCGCACGGCCGCCACGTTCAGGCCGTCTGCACCATCCTTGGCCAACTGCACGGCAGCAGACCACTCATTGGCAGCGATCTCGTCGGCAGCGTTGCGGGAGCTGGCGGCGGCCACGCGCACATACAGCGGCGCCGTGCCGGCCGGAATATTTTTCGACCAGCCATTGGCCAGGTCATTGCCGGCCGGCGTCGTGATGGCCGCCGTGGCAAACGTGAAGATCACGTCGCCAGGAGAATCCGTGGGCACGGCGGCAGCGCGCTTGTAGGCGAAGGCTTGGCCCGTATTCAGCCCGGCCAGCCCGCTATTGCCAGCGGCGCCATCAAAGACCTTGCTGATCACGTAGTTGGCAATGTAGTCGACGCCGAATTCGCGGATACGCGCCTGCACCAGAGCGGTGTCGGTGGTCATCGAGGCAAAATCGACGGTGGCCACGTTGCCGTCGATGCGCAACGCGGTGCCAGCCGACACCGAAAAGACGATGTCGCCCACGACATTCACCGGCGTGGCCGTGATGGCGATCGATGCGGGCGCGCCGGCGCCAGCGCTGTTCACATGAAACACAGGCGTGCTGGCCGCCATCAAGATTGCCTTGCCGTCCGCCACGGTACTGAAGCGTTCCGCCGTTGCCTGCAGCAGTTTATCGCGCATGCCTCCGATCGCGCTCATACCAGCACGCCCACCGTCACGCGGCCGGCCAGCCAATGATGCGACAGCAGCACCACAACGCCTTGCACGCCTTCCTGCAAGCCGAAACGCTCGTCACGCACCACCACGGGCTGCCCCAGTTCCAGCATCATCATTTCAGGCTCTCCGTCAAATTCATAAATCGTGCGCTGCACCTTGTTCAGGGCCAGGCGCCGCGCCGCCTCCGCTCGCGCATCTTCTTCAGCCTTGAGGCAGGTTTCGATCTGCGGCGGATCGTCCGTCAAGCGGTACCGTGCCCGTACCACCTCATCGACCGCCGTTTCCGTCATCCATTCCGTGGCATACATGTCGGCATGCGCCGGCGGAATGCTGGTGGTCAGGTTGGCCTGAATCGTGTAATTGCGATCAAAGGCGATCTTGACGGCGGCGACCACCGGCAGACGCTGCACCACGTGCAATGAGTCGATCCGCATTTTCTCGGGACCGATCTGCACTGGCACGCCGGTGGCTGGCAGCGCGATCTGCACCAGGCGCAGCTGGCCGGTGCGCGACATCAGCGCCTGGGCGCCGACGCTGGCCGCCAGCTGCTGGATGGCTTGCGCCTGGTTCGTACGGTCCGAAACGTACAGCCCCACCAACTGCGGGTGCGCCGTATCGAACGCGGCCAGATTGGCCAGGTCCAAATCCGCCAGCGTGAAACGATCGACGGCCTTGCCGTAGCCGGTGGCGATGCGCTGCACCAGTGGCGCGATGCGCGGCGCATAGCCGCCACCGTTATCGCCCTGCACGCTGGCGGTGATCGTCGTGGAAAACGGGTCCGTGGTCAGGTTGAAGCGGCCCGCCTGGTCGTTCAGGGCCACGGCAATCGGCTTGCCGTTGGTGCGCACCTCGAACGTCGACTCCACGGCGCCCAGGAAGCCGTACTCCAGCGTCGCCGGGTTGGTCAACAAGGGCGCCACGTTATGGCATTCGCCGAATGGAATGGGCAAGGTGGCGTCCTTGTTGGACGAAGTGCCGCCCAGCTTTGCCTCGGCGATCGGCGTGTCGAGCCGTTGCAGCTTGTCGCGCAAGGACAGGTTGAGCACCTCGCGGCTGGAGCTGCCGATATCGGCCACGATGCCGTCAAACACCAGCCGGAAATCGGCGCGCGGCCAGCGCGGATCACCCGCCCAGGCCTTGATGGAGCGATTGCGCCACACGTCGCCGAGCCAGCTGTCGAGCGCTCCACCGGGATTGGCCAGCTCGATATCGCCTCCTGATAGGCCCGCTTCTTCCGTCAAACTGACCTGTTCAGTAAATACCAGGCCGCCGGTGGCCAGCGGCTGATAGGCGGTGTTGGCTGGCACCTCCGTCAGACGGGTGACATACGGCCGCGAGGAAATGTAGCGCGTCACTTCGCGCCCGGCCACGTTGACCTGGGCCTCGATCAGCACCATATGGATCGCCAGCGGACTTTTCAGCCAGTCCAAAAATTGTGCATCGGTCATTGGGAATACTCTACTTTTCTTGCCCAGGCGGACGCCTTGGCGGATTTATCGACACCGGCCACCACAGTCATGGCTGCGCTGGCGTTCGAGTCGACGGTGGCCTGGATGGTGGCGCCTGTCTGCTTGTCCTGATCGGCGCGCAGGCCTTTTATCTCAGCGGTCTGCGCCTCCAGTCTCGCATTTAAGGCACGTATTTCAGCGACCAGCACATCGGAATCAGCATTTGAAAGAGCCGAATAGCGTATGGGATCAAAAACTACTGGGGCAGGAGCAGAGGACAATGCGACTGGCGCAGCAACCGCTGGTGAACTGGTGAATTGCACTCCCAGCCCGTTCGCTGTGCCCATCGCCGCCTGCAGGTCGGCAATGGCTTGCGCCACCGTCAGCACGCTATCGTTAATGGTGATCAGGCCCGACACCTGGGCCTTGAGCGCGTCCAGGCTGGCCTGCTGCACGTCGACTTGCGCCGAGGCCCACTTGAGCGCTTCATCGTTGGCCGCCACCACGCGGGCGTAATCTGCCGCGTAGCGGGCATCCGCAGCGTTGACCACCTGCGAAGCCGTCAGAAAAGCTTGCTCGGCGGCGGACAGCCCGGATTGCGCTGTCGTGTCGCCGGCATTGGCGGCTGCCAGGGTCTTCTCGAACTGCGCGCGTGCCTCGGCGTATTTCTGCTCCGGCGTCAGCGTCGACTGCGCACCCAGCGCCATGCTGGCGTTCAGGCTGTTGAGGGTGGTCACCCACGACTTCGATTTCTCCAGCGCCGTCTTGGCAGCTGCTGATTCCGTTTCGTAGGCCTTGGCCAGTGCATCCTTGGCCGATACCACGGCCTTGGCCGCCTGAATCTGATCGAACAGCGCACGATTACTTGCATCAAGGGCAGCACGCTGCAGGTCCAGTAACTGCACCGAACTCATGGTGATTTCGTTGAGCTGCTGCTGAAGGTCCTTGCGCTCGCTGAGGATTTCATCTGCAGTTTTGGCGACTACCCCAAACTCATCGCCATATCGCATCAGCTCAACAAACGCTTGGCTCATCGCCATCATCGAGGCGTAGGTTTTCCGGCCCGCGTCAGTGGTGAGATCCTGCGCCAACGCCAACTGCTTAAACTGCTCGATACTGGTTACGTTCGCGCCCTGATTCAAAGGCGTCAGCACCGAATTGATACTGGTGCGTAGCGTTGCCGCCTTTTCAGCATCCGTGAAAAAGTTCTCCAGAAAAAAGCCGCCCTGGGATGTAAATTTATCCAATCCCCCGGACAACTTCAACAGTTCCTCGCGGGCTGCTACAGAGGCCATGCCGACCTGCCCAAAGGACTTATTAAACGAACCTAAAACAGCATCAACAGTGGCGTAATCACTTGCGATACGGACAAGGGTTTCGTACGTGCCTTCACCCGCTGCCTGGAAGTCTTTCAGGCTTCCCATCGCAAATTTAGCCATATCATCCCCAACTTTCGAGAACGCTGCCTCCAACTTCGTTTGCGCTTCCGCGCCAGTCAAGCCTTTCAGGCTGATCAGACCGAGATCCACGACGAAGGTGTCCAGACGGTCATTGAAGGCTGCGCCACTCTGTCCCAGGATGTCTGCTGCCGAGCGAATCGTATCCCCCATGCCTGTGATGATCAACCCGAACTGATTGCTGATGTCGTCATCCAAAGCAGAGGTTTTTATGCCGCTCTTATTGCTATATGTGACACCAAAAGCCTTCTTTTTCGTCTGGACATCTGCATAGGACTGCGCCACAAACGCTCCATCATCGATCCTGCCCAAGCTCATTGCATTCGCGGTCAAGCCCTGATCCTTAACGGATACCGTGGTACCAAAAAGCTTTGACACGGCCTTGCCCAGCACGGCACCAACCAGCGCGCCAGCGGCCATGCCCAACGGGCCGGCAATTGCCCCCATCGCTGTGAGCGTGCCACCCATAGTGCCCATCGTGGCCACACCTGCAAGTGCGCCTCCCAACAGTGCACCGCCATAGGCGCCAGCCCCAGAAAAGGCCGCGGCACCGACAGCGCCACCCAGTGTGCTGGTGCCGGTGGCGACACCACTGGCCGCCACATCAGCCCCATCCGTACGAGCAATCAGCGCGCCCAAGTTGCCGATATTGCTCTCGATATTGCGCAATGACGAGAGCATGGCACTGCTGATTTGCATGTCACGATAGGTATTTCCCTCAACCAGACCCAGGGACTTGGCAATCGATTCGGAGGCAGCCTTGCTATCGCCTAGAATAGATCCCGTGCCAATGGCAGCCTGGCGGTCCTTGACGGTCGTGTCCGAGCCACCGCTGACGCCGCCGATGGCGACGCCGAGCCCAGCAACAATTGCCGCCATGGCCGCCATTCGGGCAAAGGCCGAGTAAGGATCGCCCTCCCCTTGCGTCAGCACGGCATTAATACCCTTGACAACCGTCAATGCCACTTCTGCGGCATGCATTACCTGCGAGGCAGCCGCCATTGCTTGGTAGCCTTTTGAGCCCTCGCTGAAAAAGCCCTGAGCCGCCGTGGTCATATCCGCGTAAGACTTCAGTTGCGCGGTGGTGCCGGAGAGGTGTGCCTGGTTGATAGCATCGATCTTGTCCGGGTTGTCGTCGCTCAGTTTCTTGGCCTCGCGCAGCTCCTTCTGCGCACGTAATTGCCCTGCGACACCTTCACTATAGGCCTTGAACATTTGGCCGATGGCCTTGCCGCCGCTGCCGAATGCCGCGGACAGGCTGTCAGCAATAGATTTGCCAGCGCGGTCCCAGTCCTTGATGGCCTGGTTGGCGAGGTTTTCCATGTGCTTAGCGTCGCTTTGCGCGTCCAGCCCTTGGGCCAGGCGCAAGCGCGCCGCACGCTGGTCTTCCAGATACTTCAGGATTGCAGGTGCTTGCGCCAACTCCAGGTCCGTCGCACCAGCTGCGGCTTGGCCGGCCATGAACTGCTTCTGGTATGCGATGGCCAGGTCAAGCTGCGCCACCGCCTCGCGCTCGATGGAGCCACGCGAGACTTCGCGTCCGTGGTTTGCTTCTTCGATTTTTTGCGCTTCCTGGTTCAAGCCGGAAATATATTTGTTGATGGCTGCATCAGATGCCTCACCGATGGCCTCCTTGCGCAGCATTTCTTCTGCGTTGAGCAACTGGATTGCCCTATCCGATTGCGCCTCGGCAGCCGCGCGCTTGCCGATCAGGTCATTGATCTGCTTGGCATGTCTTGCAGCCTCAGCTTCCGTTGCACTGTGATGCGCGCGCAAAGCGGCAATCTGTACCGTGTAGCCGCCAATTTCCTCGGCGGCGGTAGCTTTTGCATAATCGCGCTTGTTTTTAAAATACTCCTCATCTCCCAAGCGACCGGCGTTGTGGAACATCTCGTTATATTTGGCCAGTTGGTCAATCATGGCCTTTTCCGCATTGACATCATCCTGGACGCGCGCCAAGCGATCCGCCATTTCGGTGTTCTCGACCTGATTGACCTTCGTTGCGGTGGGCTTTTTGGAGAATTCCTTGATGGTGGCAAGGCGGCGCGCCTCGATGGCTTCCGGCGTGATCATCGCTTGAATAAGCGGATCATTCGATTTCAAATCGATGAGCCCTTGCTCAGTCCTCCGGTTTTTCTCCAGTTCGACATTCAGCCGTCCAAGCGACTCTTCTTTGCGCTTATCGTCAGCGGCTTGCATGCGTTGCATGTCATGCATCAGAGCTGATTTTTTCTGGTGCTCATCGCCCTGCGCAATAGCTTGGGCTTCGGCAATATTCAGTTTTTCAACAGCTGCCGTTAATCCCAGGACAATTTTAGTGCGCGTCGCATCCATTTCTGGCGAGATGGTTCCAGGCGCTCGACCAAGGCGAACGTTACTTTCTTCCAGTTGCTGGTCGAAGTGACTCAGGCGGAAACTGTAAGCGTCCACATCCTTGGCTAACGAACCTTTCTTGGCGAAGTCACCGATTGCCGACATAGCCTCGCCAATAGCCTCGGTGACACCATGCCAAGCGGTTGCCACCGATCCGAGATTTTTTACCATCTTCTCGGCACCGTCTTTTGTTGCCTTTGCAAATTCTTCTGTTGCCAGAGCGGATGCTGCCTTTTGCTCCCCTTCTTTTTCCAAGGCGCGAATATGCGCAAAAACTTCGATGGTCAAAAAGTGATAAGTGTCGTCAAGCTTCAGTGCAGCACGAGTAATAGCTTCCGTCGAGCGCGCACCATTGCCCGTCATTTGTACGGCCAGAGATTCGAATTCAGCGATGGTTTTCTTAATGGTACTGCTGCCCGCATGCTCAAGCGCGATGATCGCATCGGAGATGTAAGCAATCTGGTCGCCCGTAAATTTGCCTGTACCGGCCAGTTCCGTGACGACCTTCTTTGCCTCACGAATACTCCCGCCAGCCTCAGTTGCCGCATGTGCCATCTCGTTCAACCTGTCGCTGGTCACGCCGGCATAGTTATTGGTCGAGATCAGGGCATTATTCATTTCGCGCTGCTCGCTGGCGCCTTTAATCATGGCGTAGGCAACCGTGCCCAGTGCGCCCACAAAGGCCAGTGCAGCCAGGCCGGCGGCGCTGAACAGCAGGCCCGCAGCGCCGGTCTGCTCACCTAGCACCATCATCGACCCGCCGAAACGCTGGAATTGCCCCTGGCTCAGCTCATGGGCGAGCACCAGCAGTTCGCGCTTAGCGCTCGCCGATTGAAAACTCAGGCCCTCCATGTGGCCGCCCGCCGACTTCGCGCCGGCGCCGGCCTCGGCCAGCTTATTGATCAGTGGTGAAGCGGCATCGGATACGCCCAACTGGGCTGCACGGTAGGTTTGTAGCTGCTGGGTCGTCATGCCTAGCGTGGCAACCTGGTCTTGCAGGCTTTTGATAAAGCGATCACCTGCCTGGGCGGCGCGGTCCTGCGCACCGGCAGCATCGCGAGCAGCCCGCTCTTCGCGGTGCATCGCATCGATGCTATTGCCCAGGGCTGCCGCCTTGGTCTGAGCTGCGCTGCCCAGGCCCAATTCGGCGGCGCGATAGCGCTCTAGTTCTCCACGCGCCAGGCCGAAGGTGTCAATCTCGCGCTGTAGCTGCACCAGCATCTTGTGATTCGACTCTTCGAGCGTGCGCGCGGCTTCAGCGGCTTGGCGCATGATGCGAGAGGTGTCGTTCATGGCGCCGTTGTAATCGGCCTGCTTTTTCCACGTACGCTCCGTCGCGGCGCCCAGGCTATCAATCCCGGCGGCGGCGGCCTCGCTGCTGCGCCAAACGCCCATCGATGAGCCCATGAAGCCGTCGAGCGTATTGCTGCCGCCGAGGAAGACTGTTCGAATGCGGGTAGTGGTGGCGCCCATGGCGTCGATGGAGGTGGTCGCTGCATCGACTTTTGGCACCAAGCGCGCGCCGGCCTCGCCGATGGCGTCCACGGCCGCAGCGCCTTCAGCGGTTTTCCCCTTCGCGTCAGCACTGGCTTTGCCAAGTTTGTCGATGGCCGTGGTCGCGCTATCAACCTTCTTCTCGACGCCTTCACTCGCCGCACCAAGTCGATCCATCGCCTGAGCACCTTGCTCCAGCTGCCGGGTATCGATTGAAAGGCCAAGTTCAGCAATATCTGGCATAGGTCACCTATAAAAAAACCCGCTCAAGGCGGGCTGAAGTCGCAAAAAAAGCCACCCTAAGGTGGCTGCGGTCGCATGAGTCAGATTTGTCTGCCCAAACTAATAGCTAAAATCTCCTGCTAGGCATTTTTTGTAGCCTATCAAGCGAGCGCTCTTTGAATCTAACTTGACGGTAAATACATGTCTTGCAACGTTTTCGAATAATCGCTCGTTCGCCAACTCTTTCTTTATTTCTTCATCGGTCGGCATCTTGGTCCGCTTTGGCGCATTCTTTTTTCGATAGTCCTTGATATCTTGCTCGGTGCCGCCCGCCTCCATCACTCGGGCATTAGACTCAGCTAATTCCCCGACCATCAGGCAATAGCCATCACTTGGAGACGCCGTAGCGCTGCCAAGACATAAACCACCTACCATAAATGCAAAGAAAAGTTGCCTCACACGTCCTCCTGTTTTCAAGGAGGCAATCTTACACCAGCGCCAATAGCGGCCGGCATTTCTGCGGGCGGCTGCTTTTTATTTCAAATCACTCATTCCAGCTTATCAGGCGGATCATCCAGGTTCAGCTTCAGTTGAAGCTCTTCTCCAAAAACCTCGCGCATCCCCTTTTCCAGCAACGCTCGGTCATGAGGTGTTGCGCTTCCGTCGCCAATTCGCTCACAAATGGGGATCGCTTTATCCAGTCGCTCCAACGTCATGTCGCGGTAATGCTTGGTGCCTGCGATAGCGTTGTTGATCTTGTGGGCAGCTGAGAACAGCATGCCAGTGTGGCTGACCAAATTCAGGGCCGCATGATGCAGCGGCAGCCGGTCGCGGTGGCCGCTCAGCCTCGCACGGGATAGCTCGGCTTCCAGGGCGACCATTCTATCCCAAACCTTGGCCTGCAACTGGTAGCTGTAGCTCATAGCCATCAAGCACGCTTCGCGCTTTGGGAAGTAAAAGCATGGCCGGTCCTGGCCATTGCCGCCGCGATAGACGCCGGAAAATTTTCCGGCGTCCTTGCCGAGTACGCGAGGGACCTTCTTTATAAGGTCTGCATGGTCCAGCTTAGCAAAGGGCTTCCCTTCTTTCGCCTGCTCCTTGCGATCAGCATTGATAAATTCCACCATTTCTAAGCTGGACATGGTGGGCTCGAAATCGCGGATTGGTCCGCTCATGCCGGAACTCCCATCGCCACGAGTTGATGGCCGTAAGCCTCGCGCTCCAGCGGGCTATTCAGATTCGGCGGCCGTCCAAACAGCACGCCCACCCCCTGCTCGCGCTTGTAGGCTTCCAATTCATCAACCAAGGCAGTAAGGCGTTGCTGCCAATTGTCCATCCGCTTCTGAGCGCGAAGATAGCGAGCCAGGCCCTCACTCATCGCCGTAACGCGAATGCGAGCGCCCGAAACGTCATGGCCATCGCGCGCCAACTGGTCCAGCAATTCAACCTCCAGGGCGCGATTACGCGGGTCCATCAGAACCTTCGGCGACAGCATGCCGTCACCGAAGCGCTCGTCTCGGTCATGCGGATCGGCTGCCGCAATAGGATAGTGATAGTTGGCCGGTTGCACCTGCTCTTCGTCAACGATTTCCCAGCTAGCGGGAACGGCTTCCATGAATTCACGGGCAATCGGAAACTGATCGGCGCGCAAATCTTCAATGGCCTCGACATTAAACTTGCGCAGTAGAGCCGAAGTCATATTGCGGAAAGTAGGTTCGATCACCTTGCCGCGATTCATCATGTCGGGAATCTCGTTGACCTTTTCCATAACACGACGTTGGCAAATCTCTTTCAGCACGGCCAGCTGATCGCCGCCGATACGGGCAGGCGCGGCGGCCTGGCGCTGCCGCTCGATCTCGGCATCCAGGATGTTGAGCACCCATACCCGGAAAGCCTTGGCAATCGGCGTTCGGGCAAACATGGCCAACAAGTGCGCACCGCGGAGACTAAACACTCGCAAGGTCTGTTTGCCGCCTGGGGTGCTGAGCTTCATCAGGCGCGTCATGCTATCTGTGAATTCATCGGCGTGGCTGTTGTAGAGCTTCATTAATGCCGCGCCCTTCGACGCGTAACCGAGCATATCTTCGATCTGAGAAATACGCAGCCAGATTTGTCGACCACGAACAACAGGCTTAATCAGGGCACCTTGGAAGCTGAGAGTGATCGCCTTCATTTCAGACTCCCTTCACGAGTGCCGAAACCAGTATTGAATGCATTGTAGGTGGCATCTCGCCGCAACTTTATTTCGCGCATCTCGGCTGCAGTTCGCCGCATCTTGAGGTCAAGGGCCGCAACGAGATCAATGACACCATCATAGGATACGCAGAAGAACTCGCCGTCACTTTCTGCATCTTTCAATGCACTGAGAACTATTTTTTCGTTCTCAACCACGTTGACGTGAGGCTGAGTCACAGCAACCCTTTGAATGGTTATCTTGGTGGATCGGAGTCCTCGAAGAATTGCTTTGAGGCGCTCAGATGGGTCAATTGTACGTCCAACCTTCACCCACCCCGTAGACAGCTGCGCCACATATATGTAACCCATGTCAAACAAGCCTACCTTCGGGCAATTTTTTTTGCTGATTTGAGCTGCGCTACCGCAAAAACTCCATGCTTGAGTATCAACCCTCAATGTAGTACTATCCATCGCGTAAACCCTTTCGTATTGGTTGACATGAGCCCCGAGCGATCCGCCAAGATTGCGTTCGGGGCTTTTTACTTTACTGTACATCGCGTTGCTCGGGACGCTTCTGAGCGCGCAAATTTTCGAGGCACGCTACGATAAAGTTGTTGGTACTGCGGTGATCGTTTGCTGCGGCCTCCACAACCCACTTTTTCAGATCATCAGGCATTCGAAGGCCGAATGGATTGACTTTTTGCTGCGCGCTCATTGGACTCCCCTTGACTGCGTTGTGATAACATCTGTGCTACTACGGTGCTTATACTAGCACCGTAGTAGCACAACTTCAAGATTATTTTTTGGATTTTTATGGCGCGCACAGACCCCCAAGTAAACATTAGAATGCAAGCTGAGCTGAAAGCGCAGCTTGAGGCCGCTGCAGCCTTCTCAGGCAGAAGTCTGAATTCCGAAATTGTCGAACGACTGATGTCGACCTTCGCGACGCCCTCTGTGCAAATATCCTTAAAAACGATAGAAATGCAAAACGGCCTTATTTCCTTACTGGGCAAATATTTAAAAATGATGGCCAGCCTTGCCAAGTCGGGCAATCCGGACAGACTTGAGCAAATACTTCTGATCGAAGCATTGGCAGAGACGCTTGAGCACGGTGATTACGAGGCAAGCGCTGAAGTTACCGGCACAATGCTTGATCTTGCAAATAAGCCAGCGGATAAAAAAATGCGTTGATTTGGATTGTGCAATCCAAATCAAATACCGTCCAAAACGATATTTGGTGAAATACAAAGGGTACCCCAGCCTTGGGGGTACCCTTTCCTTTATTGCCCCACCCTTCTCGCTCGCCACCCAACAACAATACACACCTGACACAACAAAGTCATGCGGAACGGTTCGCACGACTTTTTGATGCTTGTGGTAAGCACACGGCCATCCTATCGATGCAGAGCCGCATTGTCACCCACCCCGATCACTCGAAACTTATGGCAAATCAGGGGTTGGCCTTCGTGTTTTGGTGATAAATAAACAGCGCATCGAGGCGATCGATCACGCCCTCTTCGAACGGATCGAAGCGGACACCGTGGCGCGCCTGCCAGGCCAGTATTTCAGCGCTGGTGAGCGCGTTCACGGCCATGCCGCATTGGCGCTTCTGGTTCAACTGGGTGAACCAGATCCAGATATAGGCCAGCTCGGGCGGCAACTGCGGCAGCGCTGGGGCCTCGGGCGCCCGGTAGAGCGGGTTCTGCCGGGCAGTATCCAAGTGATCGCCCTTGGCATTGCCATCGCCGGCTACTGACGCTCGATCAAACAGGTGATCGGCGTACAGCAGCAGCGCCTGGGTCAGACCTTCAAAAAATTGGCGTCGTTTTCCAGGGCGGCCGTGACGCGATCCTGCCAGGTAGGGTATTTTTCGAACGCCGTGGCGATCAGCGCCTTGTCGAACGGCACTGCCGCGCCGTTGCTGGTGAAGCCGTACCAGTCGACGGCCACGGCCAGCGCCAGGCGCTTCTGGTTGTCATCGATGACGTGCACCAGCTGATCCGCACCTTCGTCCGTCGAGGCATCGATGGCGGTCTTGCGCTTGGCCGACTTCTTGTAGCCTTCGGCGCGCACGGCGTGGCTTTCCTTGCGGTACTCGTCGGAGTTCTTGCCGACGATGCGGATACCGGCTACAGGCTCGCCGTCGACGTCGAAGATCACGGGCACGTCGAAGGTCACGCGCGCGGCTGGCGCGGACAGGTTGGCGATATCGAAACCGACGACGGCCAGGGCTTGAGCGGCGTTCAGGGATGTTTGGGTGGTGTTCATGGGTAATACCTTTCGTGGGTAATAGACAATGCCCGTGCCGGCCGCCGCGCCCACGAAGGCGACAGCGACCAGCCGGTGCTGGGGTTGGCTTGGGCCAAAAAGAAAGCCCGGCGCGCGGCCGGGCAGGAGGGTTACAGGCTTGTGTCCTGGAAGGCCACGGTCGTGGCCTCGTGCTGCGCGTCGGCGCCTTGGTAGCGCAGGATGTCGAAAGCGCACGTGACGATCTTGTTTTTCTCGCCATCATCGACTTTCGCCGAAGTGATCTTGATGCGGCCCATGGCGATCGACATCACCTCGGCAAGCGGCGCCGTGCTGGCCGCCATGGCATAGGCCAGCGACAGTTCGACTTCCTGTTTGAAGTAGTCAATGTATGCCGAGTCCTGCATCAACACCGTGAACTGGCCACTGCCCAGCACCTTGCCGCGCGAGGCGGCCGTGGCGAACTTGGAGCCGATCACGGGATCGATCTTGACCTGGCCATCCAGCGACAGCGACATGCCGGTGCAGATCTGCGACGGGATGCCCGCCACCGACAGCATTGCGGTGGCGCCGGAGAACTTGCCGGTACCGGGCGTGGACGCTGGCGCCGCGAAATACGCCGCCGGCGTCGTCGGGCCTTCCAGCTTGCCCATCAGGGTGAAGTCCATGCTCGTGATGCCGTTCGGCTGAACGGCGATATCGACCTTGCTCACCAGTTGGTCGATGAAGCAACGATTCACGGCGATGCCCGGATCCTGAACTTCCGCAGTGAACCAGTCCGTCGTGTGCCCGGTCAGCGGCGTGAAGCTGCGCTTGCCAGTCGCAGTCACGGTCACCGGATCGGCTTCTACCTTCACCGTCATGGCGCTGCCATCCATGAACTGCCCCGTCAGCTTCAGCGCCGTGGCCGAGGTGACGAAGAAGTTCTTGCCGTTGTTGGCGGCGCCGGTGGTCAGGAAGCCGCCGATGCGCACCACGGTACCGGCGCGGTGGCCGTCGGCCAGCCAGGAGCCAGCGCTGCGCGTCAGACCCGTTGCGCTCGATGCGATGGTATTTTGCGCCGCGGTGGTGCCGCCGGCCGTGAAGTCACGGCGCAGCAGCGCGGCCAGCAGCACGGCGTAGGTGCCGCAGCTGGCCTCGCCCTTGATTGCGCCGGAGGTGCGGAAGTTGCCCAGGCGCGTGTCGCTCTGCTGCTGGCTGGGGTCAATCTCGTTGCTCGAGTACTTGTCAGCGTCCGTGTCGAACGTCGCCGTCACGCGCGGGTAGAGGCGGCCGGCGGCGGCCAGGGACTTCGTGCCTTCCGCTGGTTGCTTGCCGATAACGAGCAGGCTGTCGATGCCGTTTGCAGTGGTCATGGTGTTGATTGCCTTTCTTTGGTCGAAAAAAAAGACCGCCGAGGCGATCTGTGTGGGGTGATGCGAGTTACAGGTTGCAGAAGTACCGGACCTTGACAGGGACCATCCAACGGTCGCCGTCCTCGCGGCCGTCCGCGATTTCAGGCGTGCGCTCGATCTGCACGGTCACATCGCCCTTCGTGAAGCTTGCGCCCCGCTTGAACAGCGCCGCGATCATTTCGGCGCGCGCACCGGCCGCCGCGGTGCCCTGCCCTGGCGGATACAGCAAGCTGACCTGGAAGATGCCGCGCTCCTGGCGGGCGCCGTCGCCCATAGAATAGTTGTTTGGCTCAGCCGGCAGCAGGTAGGCAGCCTGGTAAGGTCGGTCGACAACCGGTTTATACGGCATGTTCTGCCATGCTGTGTCGATGCCCGGCGCGAGGCTGGCCAGGGCCGCCTCCAGTGCCGCGCGTATTGTTGGTTGGCTCATAATTTATAGGTCGAATAGCCCTGCGCAAACTCGCTTGCAGTGGTTCCATTGCGTGCACCGTTCACAGCGTCATCCACAATGTTGCGGAATTCCACGACCGTCAGGGCAACCACGCCAACAGGCGCCTGGCGGGACCAGCCCTCCTCGATGCGACGGGCATAGGGCAAATTATTCACAAGGAAGATCACGTCGCCCGCCTTCGCCGTGTTGATCGTGCTACCGTGGGCAGCTATTGTGGCGCTACCGTCCTTGTCGATCAGGTCGCGCACGCCTGCAGCCGGGGAGCCGATGGACAGTTGCCAGTTGGCGCGGAAGCGGCCCCCGGTGTAGCCGGGTGGCGGTTTGTGCTTCCAGAACTTGGCATCACCTACCGGCGAGCGCTGCACCAGCTTGTTGTCGACCTTCATGGTGACAGCGCGCACCACCAGATCCTTATTAGCCTTCGTCTTCGCGATAAACTCGGCGATCTGCATGGAAAATGACATACCGGCCATCAAAGCCCCCTGAGTTGCAGCGTGTGCAGCACGGCCACGTCGACCGGCGCTGTAGTTTCGACAGCCTTCACCGTGTAACTGGCTCCGCCGAACAGCACCAGGTCGGCCGCAGTCGGCGCCGGCATCGGCGCGCCGTTGCGCTGCAGCGGCGACAGCAGCAGCTGCTGGTCGCCCGCCTGGATCAGCGTGCCGTCGATGTTCTCGGCCTCGTAGTTGATCTTGACGCCCGTGCCTTCATAGTCGGTGGGGGTGCTGGGCGCCGTACCCAGGTCAGGGTCGTATTCACCAGTCACGATCTGACGCAGCACCACGATGCCGCCCTTGCGGCGCAGCGACTGATCGGCGCGGGCGGCAGTTTTGGCGTAGTCGGTCATAGGCTATGGCACTTTCAAGTAGTCATATGGCGGCGTCTCGGCAAAGCGCACAGCCTTGATCGTGGTCTTGCCGTCGATCAGCGCGCGCAGCACACGATGCCAGCCATCCATGATGAAGCCTTGCTGGCACATGATGATCGGATGGCTGGTGTCAACGTCCAATGCGCGCCGCACGTGATGCGCGATCCCGTAGGCCGATCCAACAGGGGTCCAGACCTCGCTGCCGGAGTAAATCGCCGCCAGTGGCAGGTCGAACGGCTCCAAATTCATGGCGCGCGCGATCAGGTTTGTGACGGTCCATACCTTCCCATCGGAACTGTATGTGTTATCAGCGACGAAACAGCCATCGATCTTCACTGCGGGGTATGCGCTCATGCTCGTGTCACCTTGATCGAATTGCTGCCACCGGCCGCGCCGATGTAAGGCGCCAAGAGCGCGTCTACCGCCACGAAGCGCTCACGCGCATCAGTAGTGCTCTGGAAGTATTCTGTTTCGAGCGGGCCGGTCTTGTCTTTTTTGATCGCGTTAGAGCCGGTATCGAGGTCCGGCAGCAGATCCTCGCCGCGGCCAGCACGCACGGCCAGGTCGATACAGGCATTGACCACCTCCGCAGGCACGATGGTGCTGGGCACGGGGAAGCCATCGACTGCCACTCCATAGCGCGGCCAGTCCAGAGCCTGCTGCTGATGCACCCGACGGCCGGCCCAGCGCGCGCGGTAGGTTGCCATGAACAGCATAGCCTTGCGCAGCGCGATCTCCTTGTCAGCCTCGGCCAGCGCCATCCAGGCGCTCTTGCCCAAACTGGCACAACGAGCATCTGCCGCCGCGATGCTGGCGTAGGTTTCGGCATCGCCCAGCCCTGCGCCAGTTTCAATTACGATAGGCATATCAGGCTCCCAACGCGATGGACAACTGCGCTTCGGTCATCGGTACATAGCCCGGGTCAACTGGCATATTGTCCGGGCCATAGCGCCGTACCAAATAGGACAGATCGTTCTCGTCGTGGCTGGTCTTGATCTGCAAAGTGCCCGTGCCCGTCTTCACTTCGGCATACTGGCAGGCATCGCCGCAGCAGTAGTCGCGCCATGCGATATCGTCAATTTTCATCACTGCCCCGTTCCGTAGTAAAAACCTGTGAAGCCATCACACATGCGCACCTTCCCGGCCAGCTGCTGCTGGCGGATGTAAGCGCAGGCTTTCTCAAATGCCGATTTCATCAGCAGCAGATTGTCACCTGTAGCATCTTCGCCGCTGCCAGTGTCGCCCAGGCCGCTGACGCCATGCCAGAACGGGAACCAGGTATCACCGTAGGCGATGATGACGTCGGTCATGCGGTTGATCTGGCTGGCCTTCTGCCAGCCCGCGATCGAGCCGGTCACTCCGGCCGTGATCTTCGAGATGCCGCCCGCCGTAGCACTGCCCCAGTCGCAAGCACCCACGTGGTGCGGGTTATCGATTCCCCATGGGGTAACCGTGATATTGATCTTGCGAGCGTGCCGCTGCATTTTGATGCCCGTGCCCTTGATCACCTTTTCGGAAAGACGGCTGGTGGACGACTGCGGTGACGCGTAGAACTCCAGGCCGCGCGTCATACCGGAATTGAGATACAGCGCAGTGACCGGCACAACCTCGTATGCAATGGCCGACGGTGACGTGATGGTGCCTGTCGCATCAGCGCCGCCCAAGTGGTTGGTTGAATGATTGATGCATTCCCAACCGGCGTCGTAGGCCAATTTCAGCCATGGATTCACGCCGGTCCAGTCCGTCACTACTTTGTCACCGCTGGTCCATATTCTTTTGGGTACAGCGACATACCCTTTCCAGTTGTAGGCGTCGAAGATCGGCAGGTAGTACGTTGGCATATCCGTGCCCACGGAATCCGTGCCCAGCACGATCTGCGCCTGCGAATCGAAATCGGTCCAGATCGAGTCGAAGTAGATGTTGGCGCCCGCCATGCCAGACAGGTCGATCTTCATGCCGGTAATTGCCGCGTCGCGGATATTGGCGGCGGCACCCGTGCCGTACGCGCCAGCCAGCACACCGAACGGGTGATATTCGGTTACACCGGAACCAGCCATGTAGGCGGCAGGGTCGCGCATCACGAATTTGAGAAAATTCCAGCCCTCCCTGACCTGGTTGCTGTTGAATCCGACCGTCAGGGCGTTGGTGTTCGCTGCGCCGGCGTCCGTGGTAAGCGTCATGCCGATGGAACCGGTCGGCGTGCCGCCTGGCTCGTAGCCTGGAAGGTTGTCGATGTAGACCCACAGGCCGATTCGCCCTTTCAGGTCCTTGACGCGCGCGCCAGTGGCGAACGCTGTCAATTTGATTTCGTGCGTGGTCGCCAACGTTGGCGACCACTGCAGCATTTCGGCCTGGCCGGTACGGCTGGTGACGCCTGTGATATTGCCTGCGGCGTCATAGCCAGTGTATCCCTGAGTAAGTGGTGGCGTGCCGCCTGCCACCATCCACATGCCGGCGCTGAAATTGGCAACCAAGCGACCCGCGTTTTTCAGGCTGCGCAGGATCCCGGTCGGCTGGCCAGATGGCAGCAATTTGACGTCACCCACCTGAAGCGGCCCTCGCGAGCCGTTGAATCCGCCCACATCGGTGGCCTGTCGCACAGCAGTCAGGGCTGCGACCTGATTTCCGGCACTCACAGACCCTGTAGTGCACGTTACCAAAAAGCGCTGTGCACCTGTATATGGCCCGATAGGCAACAGCGCGCCAGGGCCGACTGCCCACGATTGCAGCGAGTTCGTGCCGCCCAGCACTGGATCGAGGCGGTACACCACCCCGGAAGTGCCGGCTCCGCCAGTGACGTTCAGGACCTGGCCAACAGGCAGCGTGATGGTTTGCGGCGTGCCGCCGGCGGAGATGGTTGGCATAGCGACTTTCGGGAATGCGGTTTATGGAATGCCCCGGCGCGGGGCGGTGCCGGCCTGGGGTTACGCCTTGGCGGCCTTGGCTGGCTTTTCGGCCGTAACCGCAGCAACTTGTACCTGTGCAGCGGCAGCGTCCTTGGCAACCCGGACGCTCGCGGCTACTTCGCGCAGGCGCTGCGCTTCAGCCTCATTGGCGTTCTCGCGCACGGCGACAGAATCTTCGCGCGCGGCCAGCGCCTGATCGCGTTCGGCTTGATCATCGCTACGCTGGCTCAGCAACAGTTCCAGGTCGTCCAACTGATCCTTGCGCGCCAGCAGTTGCTCACGCCAGGCCAGAAGCTCGGTCATGGTGGGCGCGCCGTCAATGGTATCGCCGCCCAGAGTTTCGCCTTCCAGCAACTCGTGCTTCCTCGGGTCGAAGTCTTTCTTCTCGATCAGGACAAATTCGCCTTGGCTCGAGTGGCTTGGTTTAATCTTGATGGTTGTCATTTCATTCTCGCAAGTTGCCCGACGCCGTGCTGGCCGCCGGGGTGTTTAATGGCTTAGCCGCCGATCAGGTGGCCGCCCAAGTGCGGATTAGGCGCCGCAGTACCCCACGCCAGGTTGACCTCGTAGCGGACCTGGCGCTTCTGCTTGTAGATGCAGAATTCGTAGGTGATGCCCGAGATCGGATCCGGCACCAGCATGACGTCATCGGCCGAGTCGCCGCCTGCTGGCATGGCAGGCGCGCGGGTCGCCAGTTGGAGAGCTGCGCGCTGGAAGAACGCATTGCGCACGGTCGCCGCGATCAGCGTGATGCTGGTTGCTGCAGCCGGGATCGCCTGGCGCAGGCCCGGCGCTTGCAAGCGAATCTGACCGCCGTTCGATGCATCTGCATCGCCAGCGGCCAGAATGTACTGGCTCGGGTCGCCAGCAAATTTCACGATGTCGCCGGCGAGAAAGGCGCCGGTGCCTGCCGCAGCCAGGTTAATCACGGTCGCGCCTTTGGCGTGACCAGCATTACTGGTCGTCGCGGCTGCAGCATTGCCGGCCACGATCAGGTCGCCAATCGCGCCCGAGTTATGAAGGTCGAAGCCCTGAACTACGCTGACGGCGCCACGGCGCAGCAGATCGTCGGTACCGGCTTCGTTCACGCGGAACAGGCCGGCCTGTTTGCCTTCGATATTCGCCATCGCAGCTGAGCCCAGGACCATATGCAGGTCGGACAGCGGCGCGCCATTGTCTTTCAGGATCTTCTTCGGCTGGGCGAAGTCGGACAAGTCGCCCGAGGTACCAAAGGGGATCGTGCCCACAGCGCCATAGGCGCGGCTCAACTTGATACTGGTGGCGGCCAGGTCCGCTTCCACTTCGTTCGTCAGCGTCCGCAAGGCCTGCGCGATACGCTGCTGATTGATGTTGGCGTAAGTGCCAGCGCTTTGCAGGCGCTGGGTATCATCACCGTTGATGCCGAACGGAACGGAGCGCTGCTTCGAGATCGTCATGTCGACGTAGTTGATGGTCTGATTGCCAGCGTCTTCGGCGTACGCGCCTTGCGTCAGGTCTTCAGCGGCCATTGCACCGACAACCGGCGAGCGGACAGTCTGGTTCAGAGCAGCGCGCTCGGCGGTCGAGTCGCGCGACACGGCCGGGATGAAGCCAACTTGCTCGCGCGCAATGACGTTCATTGCTGCATAGATGTCGGGGATGAGGCCGGTAAGGGTAAGGATGGTCATTTGCTAATGCCTTTCGGGAATAAAAAGGCCCGCGTAATGCGAGCCAGTCGGGATGGTTTGAGTTGTAGAACGGATAGGCTATCCAGCCCAAAGCACCCCGCCGACATCCATCAGCAAGGCATAAAAATAGTTCATTGAGAAGACTGGATGAATTGGTTGCAACTGCTTAATCGGTAACGACCGCGCCGCCCTTGATTGCCTCGGCCTGCGCCTGCGGGGCCATGGTAAAGAACTGGGAGCGCGGGATTTCCTTGCCACCGCCGGCGCCGCTCTTGCCGCCACCAGCACCACCACCGGAGGCGCCACTGCCTTTCAGGATCATGTCTTTGTTGGCGTATTGGCCGACCATCACTTGGATGGCCTCATCGAAGTCAGCATGGTTGCCATGATTCGTGGACGAGAAAATGGGGTTGCCCTGCTGGTCCATCGGAACCAGCTTGCCGCCATCGACTTTGAAGCGACTGCCGAAGAAAGTCCGCGCCATGTCAGCTGGGATGGCCAGTTTCTCGGAAATGAATTTGGAGCTCGCAAACGAACCGCCAATGATGTGATCGTTCAGATCATTGGTGAGCTTCGTATTCTGCTCGGTCAGCGTACGCTGCTTTTCTTCGGCTGCGCGGGTCGCCGCAGCAACCGCCTCATTTGCCGAACGAGTGGCGGCGTCCTTGATCTCCTGCACCTTGGCGGCGGTGGTCAAGTCGCCGGAATTTATGTTGGCCATGGTTTGCAATGCGGCGGCAGCGGCGGCGGCATCTTCGATACCAGCATCCTTGAATGGCTTCAGCGCAGCTTCAGCAGCCTCTTTTGCCTGGCGATGGCTCATAGCTTCGCCGTTCAGGCTGGAAATCTTCGCTACGGTAGCGGCGGCGTCGTGCGCAACTTCGCGGCCGTCGTCAAGAATGTAGACTGGCTTGCCATCCTGGACAACGACATTGCCATTTGCATCGAGTTTCAGTTTCATTTGGTGGCTTTCTGGGCATCCGCCCTTGAGAATGGCCTTCCGGCCGTGCACCGCGTCGCGTCCGCTTGCGGCAGAAAAAAGGCCGCCTGGTTGCCCGGGCGGCCTTCGTTGGTATGAAAAATTCTATTTGTACTTCGCCTGCAGCTGCTCCAGCGTCAGCTTCCTGCCCTTGAGGTTCATCAAGTCATTCAGCGTGATTTTGCCAGCCTCGTACATCTCGGCGCGGCCCGGGCCCAGGTATTCGGCGCGCCAGGCCTTGTCCTTGCTGGCCAGGAAGCTGGCGAAATTCAATTTGCTGCTGACTGGGCCGCCGTCGCTGGGCCGCGTGCTCTCGCCCGGCTCGTCCAGCTCGATGCCCAGGTCCTTGAATGACTTGGTGCGCGTGCTGAGCACGCAACGGCAGCTGAAGTGAATGCCGCCCGGCCCACCCGCCCACTCGTGGGTGTGATTGATCGGCTCCTGGTCGTCCAGCGAGTACTCGCGCAGATCGCGCATGGCGCACAGCAGGCAGGTGTGTGAATCCAGCGTGGCCAGCCACACCAGGCACTCGATCAGATCCGCGTTCTCATGGAAGCTGGCCAGGCGCGCGGCATTGGCCACGGCCTGCACCGAGCTGTGCACCAGCGCGCGAGCGTTCGGTTCGGACGTCTTCAGGATGCCGGGCATGACCTCCGCATCGCCGCCGGCGGCCTTGGCACTGGTGCCGACGACGCGCGCCACGATCTGCGAGGTCGTTTCACCCTGTGCCGCGCCGAGCCGGACCTGGCTGGCGAAGCGGAATTGCGTGTCGAGCGCCTGGCGTTTCCACCAGTTGGCAGACGAGGCGCCCTTGATCAGCGTGTCGCCGACCAGCTTTTCAAGGTAGGTCGCTGGCGGCAGCTTGGCGCCCAGCTCGATCTTGAGGCCCTGGGTCAGCACCTTGGCGGTGTAGTCAGCCTCGATGCGGGTCATACCCAACAGGTTGCGCATGGCTTCCGCTTCCATGCCGCTGTAATGCGAGGCGATGACAGCGTTCGATTCCCGCAGCAGCGCGGCCAGCCGCTGTTTGCCATAACTCGACACCTCCCCCTCGCCCAGCTTGGCAGCCAGCTCCTTCGACATGGCACCCATCAGCGCAACGATCTTGCCCTGCACGTCAGCCGAAAAGCGCAGCAGGTTCAGCGAATGCACGAGAAACATCTCGGCAATCCACTCTTCGAGCGCGCCCATCTAACCCCCCGTCAGGTCAGGCCCGCTCGACTGGATGCGCTCCTGCTCCGTTTCCCAGTCCAGATCCGGCGACAGGATGCCGCGGCGCTGCAGCTCGTTGAAGTACGTTTCGCCCGAGATTTTCCCGCCGGTAGCACTCTTGAACAGCAGCTCTGCACTGGCCTCAGCCAGCGACGCGGCGCCGAAGTCCTTGAAAATGGTGATGTGACCGCCTTCGCCCTCCCCCACCCATTCAGCCATGAACTGCAGCGCCTGGTCGCCAGCGTCCTCGACATTGCCTGCGATCTTCTGCAGCGCGCATGCGCCCTGTTCGTTGTCGGCCAGGGTCTGCGATTCGGTCACGTTGCCGGGCTTGATCACCAGCAGTTCAGCGCCGGCCTGGCGCATGCGGTCTTCCAGGTCGAGGATGGACAGGCGGCCTGCCTCAATGGCCTTCCCGCCGTGTTCAACGAATTTCAGGTCGCCCTCTGGCGAATCCGACTTCACTGCCGTCCCGGCGCCGACCGTGATGCCGCCCTCGCCCAGCATCTTGGAGAACAGGATCGGGACGCGCGCGACGTGCAGGATATTCTGCTGGTCGCTCTTGCTCTGCCAGTGCTCGATGTTGCTGTGCGCCAGCTCAAGCAGCGGCGGCGTGGCCTGCATGTAGCCCAGGCGCTTGCCGTAGACCGGCACGAAGGGGATAGTTTTCAGGCTCGTGACACCTTCCTCGAACAGCGCCCATTCCTTCTTGCTACCTGCCTCGCGCTGGCGCCAGATCTGCCAGGTGCCGCGCCCCAACACGCGCACCTGCTCAATTTCCTTGGTGTCGAAGTCGCCATTCGGCTCGGACACGCTTTCCAGCAGCCGCAACTGGGTCAGCCCGTTTAGACTGGTCGCATTTTTCGGCAGCCAGCCCAGGACGTTCTGCACGTGGACCTGGACGAAATACGGGCGCACGCCTGCGGCCTGCTCGTCGGCCTTCGTCACCAGGTTGTCAGCCTTGGGAAAGTCGACCAGGATGCCGGCGAAGCCGTAGCCCATCGCCTCCTGGGTGATCTCAGACAGGAAGCTATGCAGGTCGCGGCCGGACAGGTCGACATTTTGCAGCCAAGGCTTCAAGCGTTCCGGCACGTCTTCGCCCAGCGTCACCGGCTTGCTGAACGGCTTGGCCGACAGCACGTCGATGGTGCGGGCATAGGCCGGAAACAGCGTTGCGACGGCCAAACGGAGGTCGTAGCTCGCACTATCCTCGCCCGGCCACTGCGGCAGATATTTCTTGCCGGCGGCACGCATGGTCTTGGTGCCGCCCAGCAGCGCGGCGATCAGCGCGCAATCCTCGTTCAGCTTTGCGGCTTCGGCTGATTGTTTGCGTACGGCGTCGGTCATGGAAATCCTCGTTGTTACATGCGCAGCGGCGCTGTGGTGGTCGTGCGACTCGTCACTGGCCAGCGCTTGGTGATGAAGTAGCCGCCGGCATCATTGGCGTGGTCAAAGCCGCCCTTCTTGTCCGGCTCTCCCTTGTCGTCATAAATCTGACGCTCCAGGCTGAGCGTGTATTTTGGGCACTTGGTGGCATTGACTAGCATGCGGCGCTGGTCGTAGGTGTTGCACAGCATCGCGTTGACGCTGTTGATCCGGTCTTTCACCGCAGGATTCGCATGGTCGACCACTACCGTGAAGCCAGCGGCGCGCAGCAGCGACAGGTCTGATTCGCTGGCACCACTGCTCTTACGGTTCTGGCCGGACGCATCCGGATAAATCGTTATCAGGTGCTGCTGGCCGGCCTGCTTGTAACGCGCCTCGATCTTCTCGATCATGGCCGGCGTGTCGAACACCTCCATGAATTCATCGACAGCGCGCGGCAGGTCGTCGCGAATCACGAAAACAACCGCGGCGCCTTTGCCGACGTTGAAGTCCATGCCGATATGCAGCGCGTCGCCCGGCTTGACCGTGTCGTCGGTATGGTTGCGGCGCCGATCGAAGCAGTAGTAAATGACGCCCTGATAGTTCTCGAAGCTTGCCAGATACTCTTGGCGGAACGTGCGCGGATCCATCTTGCGCCGCGCGGCTTCGATCTCTTCGGCCGGGACGTTGCCGCCGTCGACCGACGTGTACAGCCAGCTTTTGTGGTCAGGCTCACGGCCCTGGCCGTCCAGATAACTGTCGTAGCAGTGATTGAAGCCTTTCGGCGTGCCGATGCGCAGCGCATGTCCACCAACCCGCTCCTCGCCGTTGATGACGAAGCGGCAGGTCGACAGCATCGGCCGAAGCACCTCCTCCCACGCGGCGTACACGCAATCGGCCCATTCATCGACAAGCGCGAAGAACAGGCCGGAGCCGCGCAGGTTGTCGTAGGCATCCAGCCCGACAATACGGATGACGTGGCCCGCCTTGGTGGTAATCGAGCATTCCGTCTCGTTCGGCTTCCCGGCGCGCCAGCTGGGCGGGATAGCCTGCTTGAGGCGCTTCCAGAACACGCGCTTCGCCTGCTTGAACGTCGGCGCACAATACCAGATCTCGTCCTCAGTGCTGACGTTCCACTCGGCGGCCAGGCGCGCAGCACGGCGAATCTCGGCTTTGCCCAGGAACGTCTTACCGAAGCGCCGGCCGCACACCGCATCGCGGAAGCGTGCCTTCTTTTGCCATCCCCAGCAATAAATGTTCGCCTGCTTCGGCGTCAGCGCGACGGGCCCTTCAGAGAATCGGGCTGTCGGGGAGGTCTTCATCGGGCTTCAATATGTATTCAGGCGCGACCGGCATGCCTTCGCCGGTATCACCTGGTGCTTTCGGCGCATCAAGGCGGCGGTTCACGTACACGTCGCCCACTTCTTTGGCGGCCTGCTCAATCACGGCGACGGCCAGCGCGATATTGCGCATGCCCTCGGCCTGCTGCGCCATCCTGGCCAGCGCGCGCAAACGAAAGGCGCGGCTGGCAATCGGGATGGCCGCCGTATCCTCGCGGAACTTGGTGCGTGTGTCGTTGAAAATCGTTCGCCACTTCAGGCTGAGGTTGCGCCCGACGTAGCAGTTCGGGTCGTAGCACGCCACCTGCTGGCGGAGGACATCGAGGCCAAATTCCTCTTTTACCGCTTTCGCCACCTGCGTCGGCGTGTCGTAGCAGGCCAGCGCTTGGACGATGAACTGCTTCACTTCGTCTCGTAGTGCTGCCATAGTTGCCTTCCGGTAAAGCCAGCGTAAAGCCTACGCGGCCTTCAGTAGGCAGGTTCCGCACGCCCTCGCTATGTTGATTTTCGCCACTTCTGGCGCTGTCTTTGCTGCGTCGATGATGCGCTGCACGTCCTCGCTTGCGCCGTAGCGGCGGACCACACCGACGAATTCTTCGACGTCGTGGCCGCGCATGCACAGCTTCGGCAGCCCGTACTTGTTGAAAGCTGGCGCGCCGAATTCGTCCTGCTCCTGGGCGATGTGATACAGCTCGTGCTCGAGCAGCGCGCAGAACTCGGCGTCGCTGCAGGTCAGGCAATACGATGCGTCCAAGGTGATGAGGAAATCCGGCACCGCGCCGAACCAGTCGACCATCTGCTGTTGCTGGCGGCCCTTCTGCCACGGCCCGCAGCGGAACGTCACTTCTTCGCACTCGCCCAGCACGGTGCGGCCTGCCTTCACGAAACCCATGGGCGCCCACAGGAACTGCACGTCGGCATATTCCAAGTGCGCGTGGTCCTCGTTATAGAGCGCGCCGCCTTCGGTGAGAATGGTTGCGCGTGCCCATTTGAGCACCTCGGGCGCGGGCATGTACCGATTATTCAGCGGGTCGGCAAATTCACACGGCGGCATTGGGCGCATTCCATCAAACGTCTTTACCCCGCACGTTTTTCTCTTCGTCATCTTTTCGAATTTCAAAATTGCGCACTGTAATTATGAAACTATGTAGTCGCTTATTAGCAAAGGCTTACTTTTAATGCTCAGAAATCATTATTAAAAAAATAAACAGATAATTGTCAATTGCTTAATTGATCGAGAAAAGCAATTAATTTCCATCTGCCAATTATTGTTTTTATCAATAAATATGCGACAGTTTTCTCCTACACAAGCGCGGCCGCGTGCCCCACGCGGCTTTGTCGATCTAGAGTTTAATATGAATTCACCTTAATGCATCGGATAAATCAATACTGATGAGCAAGGTAACCTTTTCATAAATCGGAGACACTATCATGAGTAACTCTAGCAAGGATCAAGGCAATAGTGGCAAAAGCGGTAATCAGTCCAGCAATGCTAGCCAGGATAAACAGAGCCAGGGCAAAAAAGGTGGGCAAAGCGAGCAGAGCGATACCGGCAATCGCGGGTTCGCATCGATGGATCCTGAACGTCAGCGCGAAATCGCTGCTGAAGGCGGACGTGCTGCACACGCGTCCGGCAACGCACACGAATTCACTTCAAAGGAAGGCAAAGAAGCTGGCTCAATGAGCCACAAGAACGACGGCAACCAGCAAAGTGCCGGCGGTAGTGGGAGTTCGGGTAGCAAATCGGATGGAAACCAAAACGGTAAATCTTCAACCGGCAGCGGCAGCAGTGGTGGTTCGGATTCGAAGTCCTCGGGATCGAACACCGGTAATCGCAAGTAAATTTTAAGCAATCATGGCGCACTTGTATAAAAAGTGCGCCATTCTTTTCTGGGAGAATTGATCATGGCCACCCAACGCGCACAGGCAGATGCCAATCAAAGCACGAATCCAACTTCAACTGCCGACAGCGTCGACGCGATTGAGCTGCTCACCCAAGATCATCGAAACGTCAAAGATCTGTTTGAACAGTATGAAGCACTGAGTGATCGAGCATTTATTGGAAAAAAAAAGCTTGCAGAAAAAATTTGTCTTGAATTAACAAAACATGCAACCGCAGAGGAGGAAATTTTCTATCCTGCCGTTCGTCAAGCAAGTAAAAAAAATGAGGACCTAATTGACGAAGCAACTGTCGAACATGCCTCTGCGAAATCGTTGATTGCGCAAATTCTGGCCATGGAGCCGAGCGATGACCTTTATGACGCGAACATCAAAGTTCTTTCCGAGCAAATTGATCACCACGTCCAGGAAGAAGAATCTGAAATGTTCCCTAAAGCTCGCAACGCAAAAATCGACCTAGTTGCACTTGGTGCGGAAATTGCTGCCCGAAAAGAAGAAGTACCCCTTCCCGAGCCAGGTCAACATTGATCCCTCTATTCTGACGTCTTGTTTCACAACCGGTCCAGAGTACTCGATTTTCTCAATGTTAAAAGCCCGTGTTCAACGGGCTTTTATCTTTTTTCATGGCTATGCTGATATGCACAATAAATCCAAGGCGTGCAGGTACCGCGCTGGGTCCGGGTACTGTCGCGAGTTCCAGCTATCGGCGGCGCGACGCGCACATTACGATTTCCGGAAGAATTTTCTTGAACTGAGGTGTGAAGTATACCGCAGAAATACTGTTTGTAAACACAGGCTTAAAGAATATCAGCGCTACTGTTCGCCCCCACGCAGCAACCCCCCTGCGCGCCCGGAATGGCTGTCGTAAATGGCGCTGAGTTCGCTCACCATATCCTTGACGCGCTCCAGCTCCAGTCCGGCCACGCCGTACACTGGCGCCACGCCGGTTCCTTTGCAGGACGTGCACTGCCCGTTCCCCAGCAGCAACTTGACGCCGGTACCGCTGCAGCCCTTGCACTTGCCGTCGAGCCAGTGCGCCAGCGACTTCTCGGCCACACGCCGATACAGCGCCTGCGCCGACTGCGCATCCCAGGCCGTGTTTTCCGGCACCCAGCGGCGCGCGCGGGCGCGCTTGATAACCTCGACTGTCCAAATACGCAGCAGCTGCGCCAAGTTCTGCTGATTGCCCTCGAACATGCGGTTGAGCGTGCCGTCGGCGTACTTCACGCGGCACAGCAGCGCGCCGATGCCGCCGGCAAGCGCCGCAGCGGCCAGCGGGTCAGTCTGATGGTGCTGTGCGTCGTCCATCAGGTTGCTCGATCCGATTGACGCAACATACTTTTCAGCAAATCCCATGCTCTACTCCTGTCTGAATTCGACAATCGTAGCACAGGATTTCAGCCGCCTAGCAGAGGGAAGCCGCAGGAGCAACGCAAGCGACGCACTGCTCACTTTGGCGAAAAAAAAATCATTAATATGTCCCAGGCACAAGGTTTGCACACTCCGCGCCAAGCTGATATGCACACAAGTTCTCGAAGGTTGTTGCAGCGATTTCCCGCATCGCTTCTATTGTAAAGAAACCTTGATGTCCGGTAACAAGCACGTTCGGAAAAGTCATCAGGCGCTGGAAAATGTCATCGGTAATGATGTCACCTGACCGATCCTCAAAGAAAAGGTTGCTTTCCTGCTCATATACATCGATGGCCAAGGAACCCAGTTGACGAGCCTTCAAAGCTTCAATCACCGCTTGGGTATCGATGAGAGCGCCGCGCGACGTATTGATCAGCATAGCGCCCTCCTTCATCAGGTTTAATGTGTCACCATTTATGAGATGGTGAGTATCCGTTGTGAGAGGGCAATGCAAGGAGACAAAGTCCGACTCAGATAGCAATTCCGACAACTCAACCATTTCGCCAAATGCCTCAAATGCTGGAGAGGGAAAAGGATCAAAGCCTAGGAGTCGGCAGCCAAACCCGTGAAAAATCCTTGCAGTTGCCAAGCCAATTTTTCCTGTGCCAATGATGCCCACAGTCTTCCCGTGCAGATTGGTGCCGAGGAGCCCATCAAGCGCAAAATTGCCTTCGCGCACCCGCGCATATGCGCGATGGGTTCTGCGATTCAATGTAAGAGTCAGAGCCAAGGCGTGTTCAGCAACGGCTTCTGGTGAGTAAGCAGGAACGCGTGCAACGAAAAAGTCTAAGCGTCGGGCGGCTTCCGTGTCGAGATTATTGAAACCTGCACAACGTAGCAAAATTGCGCGGACACCTATATGAGCGAGCGCATGCAGCACTTCAGCATCAAGCACATCGTTCACAAAGACGCAAATTGCCTGGCAGCCTTGAGCAAGTGACACCGACTGCAAGGACAAGGATTCTGTGTGAAAACGCAGCTCCACAGCATCACGAGCATCGCGTTGATCCGCTTTCTCATTGAGAAAACGCCGATCATATGGTTGGGAGCTGAATACAGCGATTTTCATCGTAAAAGTCCTTCGCACTATAGTGCTTCGAGCAGGTTAAAAACACATTACCAATGGAGGTTACTCCACAATCTATGGTGTGCCCACGCAATTGAACACATACGAGGTCCGTGGCCACATTTCTAAAGGAAAATTCAATTCGCTAAAACCGGCGAACATCTTCGCACCGTTAGTTTATTCGAGATGGAGCCGATCATTCTGATAGTCAGTCTTCGCCAAAACAGCGTCAAGAAATACCTTTTCATCTTGCAGCGCAGCCCTAACAACGCTCTCTCGCAGCCCTGCATCTATCAATACAAGGCGCGCAAACCTCAAGCCATGCATTTTTTTTAAATACACTCCGGCGGCAATCAGTCGTACTGTTCTTTCAGTGGCATTATCAAACATAGCACCTCCCTTTTTTGAGTAGAATGCGACAGATATAGCTACTCGTATTGATCCATATCAAGTAAGTGCTAAAGGTAGTCGATGCCCCCCCCCTCAGCTTGGGAGGCGGCGTACCCGCTGAGCAATTTAAGCGTCATAGTTAAAGCTCCATCAGGCGAGCAATACTTTACTGATGCATATCAGCCACAAAGCATTCGCCCTGCCAGCGCTGCGCCTGAACCGCGTTCGTAGCACTCCACGGTGGATATAAGCGCAGGGCGCGCTTACCACCCGAGGCAGTGCGCGAAATCACGCCTCGTTCGAGCAGTACAGCGCGTGAGCAAATGAACAAACCCTGTTGAATACCGTCATATTTAGCGACGGCGATGATGACGAAATCAACCGGGTCGTTCTCGTCGACTGGCGCGATAGGTCCATTTGAAAATGGGCGTTTCCAAACAGTGACAAACTACCCCGTTTTTATAGAAGTTGTCTTTGCAAGGGGCAAGACCAACCTCAAGCCATGAAGGTTGGCTCGACATGCTCCATAATCGGCACTTTCTGTCTCGAGTACTGGCTCTTGCGCCAGCCCCAAACACGTCCAGGGAATGGGCCGCCAAGAAGCCGGCGTCATTCCCCGCTAAACTCGGCGGCTGCCTTAGCTGCCCACAATGCCTCCGCATGGCTGGCGAACGGATTCTCGTAGCCGTCGACGTTACCGTCCTCGTCGACAAAGTACAGCCACCATCCATCGCCCTGTTCAAGGATAGCAATGTGGCCGGGTGCACAATGGGTTTCGACGGACTGGCTGCCGGACAGTGTGGTGATGCTGGTGCCGCGGTGAATGATCAGTGGGGGTATCATGGCAATGTAAGTCATGCGAAATAAATGATATCCGTAGTTTAGCTCCGCCGCTCCCTTCCTTGCCCGCGTTCCGCTGAAAAAAGGCCGTCAGCGCAAAAAACCTTGCGCTACACTGTAGCTTAACTCGGAGAACGACATGGCCTCACAACAGAGCACGGTTAATTTTCTGCTTGACCAGATGGCGGGCGCGGGCAATCTCAGTGCGAAGAAGATGTTTGGCGAGTACGGGATATATTGCGACGGCAGAACGTTCGCCATCGTCGCCGACGACCAGTTGTTCATCAAACCGACGGACTCGGGCCGCGCCTGGATCAACGCGCAAGGCATGCTGCAGGACGCGTCACCCTACCCTCAAGCAAAGCCGTACTTTCTGATCGACGGCGAACTCTGGGACGAGCGAGAATGGCTAACACAACTTGCAAGACGCACAGCAATTGAACTACCGTTGCCAAAACGCAAGCCGGCGGCCCAAGGAACAAAAAAGCCCGTCAAACTGTTTTAGTAATTCACCCTTAGCTGACACTTAATCTCTACTCGACGTCCGCAATTGCCCCAAAGCAGACATTACTGTCACTCTTACCGGGTTGTACAAGCGCAGTTGAAGCGAACTACAGCAACGTTATCTAAAGCCAATAAGTTACATAAAGATCAATACTTTCGACACAAAATTGATGGGAAATGTGAAGTTGCCTACTATACTTTTGTGGAAAAAATAGTATGCTTATATTTCTTATACACTTGTTTTTTGCAGAAAAATACGGCCATGACGACACTTGAAGAGACACGCAGGGCTTGGATGGATGCGATACACGACCACAGTGACGCCGTCGCATTGAGCCAGAATACTGGAAGACCGATACCTAACTTAAGGGAATTGCTAGCTAATCTAAGGGCAACAAGGTGTGCTTATTTTGACAACTATATGGAAGTCGAGAGGCGCGCAAACGAGGAACGGCGAAAAAAAATTGTCACGGTAGCGAGCCCTTTACACGATGAAGTAAATAATATCAGGAGAGACAGCCATCCATAATTATTTTCTGGATTTTCAGAATTTTTTACTCAATTATTCTGCATAGTACTCCTACCTGATAAAAGATAGCTTAAATAACAGCGAATTCAGGTGAGTAGGAGATACAATATATCGAAATGAGACTTAGTTAAATTTCATTAGGGCAATATTCATTCGGAAAAGTCAATGGAGTGCCCGTTGGACAGGAGGTGAAATTTCACAAACACCTGTATTCACGTATTCCAGCCCCTAAAAAAAAGCATATTTTTCAGCTTTTTCCCCTCACTTCCTCTTTGACTATGAATATCTCAAACTTTATCACTACGAACATGGAGCAAATTCTTGTCGAATGGGAGGCGTTTGCGGCCACGTTTGGTGCAGTGGCGGACAAAATGTCCCCGAAAGAATTGCGCGATCATGCTAGACAAATACTGCAATTTATTGCAAAAGATATACAAGTAATAGAAAGTCAAGAAAAAACCAAGGCGAAATCTCAGGGTCTAATCAACAACTACTTGAAGGAGGAGAGCGCTTCAGAAACGCATGGTAGATTGCGCTACGTAAGCGGGTTTACACTCTTGCAACTAATTGCAGAATATCGCGCCTTACGTGCAAGCGTACTAGCACTATGGGGGCAGGAATTTTTCGAAGTAACACTCAAAAGCCAGCAGGATATAACTCGTTTTAATGAGGCAGTGGATCAGTCCCTTGCTGAAGCCGCTGTAGCGTACTCGGACAAAGTTAATCAAACAAGAGACATTTTCCTCGCCATTTTAGGCCATGATTTACGTAGTCCGTTGGCTGTCACCTCTATGGCTGGTGCCTTTCTATCGCGAGAGGGTATATTTGATGAGCAGGTTCGACGCATGGGCCAGCGGATTGGAAGAAGCGCCGCAACTATGAGTGTCATGGTTAACGACCTCCTAGCTTTTGCGCGGACACAATTAGGTGACGGCATTCCAATAGAAAGAAGTCTATGTAATGCCCGTGAGATCGCTCGAAACGCCATCGAGGAAGCAAGTGCAGCCCATCCCTCTTCAATGTTTGAACTCCAGGCAACTGGAGAATTATCAGGCCATTTTGATCAACCGCGACTTCAGCAATTATTAGCCAATTTGGCTAATAACGCCGCACAATATGGCACACCAGGAAAATCAATAATCTTTAAAGTTTCCGGCGAGGAAAATAGAGTCATCTTCACCGTGCATAACGCTGGCTCGAAAATACCAACGGATGCATTACCAACATTATTTGATGCATTGGTACAATTATCTGACGAATCAGAGAACGAGCGGCCGCGTTCCAGCCTTGGTCTAGGATTATACATTGCCAAACAAATCGCAGTTGCACACAATGGCAATATCACCGTTAAATCAGACGACGCAATAGGGACGACTTTTTTAGTGGAAATCCCAAGATGCTAGAAAAAATTTCAAAATCAATAAATTTTTAACTCGTAAAAATAATTTCCAGCCACCATATTTATTCATCCTTGGAAATAAAATTTACTCATACAATATGATTTATAATTTATTTATATTTTCCAGCATTGTATTTGCTTGATTCCGAAATTCTGAGATTGTTTTTTCATCCATTTTATCAAGTTGACGATATGCCATTCCAATACGAGCGTTGTTTTTTAAAAGATGGGCGTTTCGATCGAAAAAATTCCAATATAAAGAATTGAATGGGCATGCTTTTTCTCCAGTTCTAATCTTCTTATCGTAGTGGCAATTTTTACAGTAATCGCTCATTCGATCGATGTACGCAGCGCTGGAGACATACGGTTTGGTTGCTAAAAGTCCTCCGTCTGCGAACTGACTCATACCTACTGTATTCGGTAGTTCAACCCACTCAAAAGCATCAATATATATTCCAAGGTACCATTTATGTACCTCAATAGGGTCTAATCCAGCGAGCAATGCGAAATTACCAATTACCATTAAGCGCTGAATGTGATGCGCGTGTGCTTGCTCAAGCGACTGCGTAATCGCTTTCGAGAGGCAATTCATTTTCGTTTTTCCACTCCAAAACCAACTTGGCAATGAACGGGTATGGCCAAAGAAATTGTTATCTATGTACTCCGGCATGCGAGTCCAATAGACCCCCCGGACATATTCGCGCCATCCTAATATCTGTCTTATGAAACCCTCGACTGCCGCTAAAGGAGCCTGACCATCATGATATGCTTTCTCTGCCCTAGCGACGACTTCACGTGGGTTTATCAATTTTACATTCAGCGCGAATGATAGTAATGAATGGAACAGTCGCCATGCAGAGGCACTCATAGCATCTTGAAAATCGCCGAAATTTGGTAGTGCATTTGCTATGAATGAGTCAACCTGGCGGAGTGCTTCTTCTCGATTTAGCGCCCAAGGAAACGTCGCTGCTTTCGGCGCCCCGAAAGACTTGACGTCTGCTTCAACAATAGTTTTCCATAATGCGGTATGGTCGTGCAGCGTCCTCGTATCGATGGGCTCAGTCGGTGTGCCACGCCACAGCTTTCGGTTATCATGGTCAAAGTTCCATTGCCCGCCAATTGGCTTTTTAATATCTTCCATCAATACCCCATGCGCAATACGCATTTGGCGGTAAAAAAACTCCATGAGCCATTGCTTCCGCCCAGTGAATATATCGGCAGCTTCGTTGCGCGTGGTGTAAAAATGGTCGCTATCGACCATCAACCAAGGTATTGATGAACGACGCCCGTGCACGTATAGTTGCTGATCAATGCGCCATTCGTCAGGTGCTTGGTATTGGAAGCTAGTAGCGTTAAATTGATTAATTAGTGCATCAATGTTCTGAGTCATTGACCGTAAACTAGATGGATCATCAATTGGAATATAGTGAACTTTATGACCTGCTTCGCGTAGTTGCCGAGCCATTTCTCGCATCGCCGCGAAAATGGCGAGAATCTTTTGTGCATGATGAAGTACATAATCCGTCTCTTGCCGTATCTCCATCAATACGTATACGACGGAATCGTCGATTTCCGTGAACCAACGATGTTTGAGGTTTAGTTGGTCACCCAGGATCAGTCGCAGTGTAAACTTCGATGAGGTCATCTTTATTCTTTGTGAAATTTATTAAATACTTGCATACGGCAATCAATTTCCGCGTTTAGCTTCTAGTAGTCTGTAGCAATAACAATACTAAACGGAAAAATCAACTTTTTAACGTCAATGCAAATCTCTGTTTCTAGCCGGTTGCTACCGTTTATAAATTCCGATCTAAAGCAGCGATAGCAGGAAAATATAGCTATTTCCTTACCGATTGCGACCTTTTTAGAGGTCCTTGGCGACCCAGCGGGAAACTGCGCAAACTTAAAATGCTACCAACTTATGCTCGGAGTACTTCCGAGCTGGCGATAGTACAACCACGCCCTTGCGATTTGGCTTTGTAGAGGGCGACGTCGGCACGATGAAGCATATTTTCTATGGTGTCGGCATTGTGCATACGCATGGCGACACCTCCGCTGTAAGAAAGTTTAAAACCCAGTTCGTTGAGTGCATGCAGCTCCAGCCACTGCCGCATGCGTTCGTCGTAAGCCATGATCGAAGGAAAGTCGGCACAGTTGAGTAGCACGCAGAATTCCTCGCCACCGTAGCGGCAGAACACGTCTCCGACCCGACTGACAGCCCGTAAGCCAGTGACGAAAACCTGCAGAGCCCTGTCACCACTGGCATGCCCGCGGGTATCATTGATTTGCTTAAAATAGTCGAGATCAAGCATCAATACGCCGAGCGGCTGCTCATATCGCAAACTGCTGGCCAAGTCGATCTCGGACTGCAATATCCAAGCTCGACGGTTCAATGCGCCGGTTAGGCCGTCTTGCGTCGCTAACCGCTCCAGTTCTCGGGCAACTTCGTCCCGGTGTGCTAGGAGTATAGCCACCACAGACATCATCATCATTGAGTTCGATGACAAGGCGAACACCCGATTGACCAGGTAGGGCCCAAAAAAATTGGGAAACTCAGCCGTGTAAAAAACACCCAGCACGGCGCGGCCGGCAAGTATAAGCATCTGCACTGTGAGGCATATGATCAATAGCCATCGCCAGCGTCCGACAGCTACCTGTGGTGTACGGCAGAGGGGTACGATGATGGTTGCAATCTGCAATGCAAGCAAGCCGTTCGCCCAGCCTACCCGAAATGGATAACTGGCAAAACCAATGCAGTAGCCAATTGTCATCAGGACAGCTATGGCAGCGGGAGAGCGAGCACTCGCCTTACGGCCATACCACAATTGGAAGGCCATAGCGTTGAATACCATACCGCTCGAAACGCCGCCCATTGCCATGGTTGACAATAGCTGGTCCGCCCAGCCACCTCGCTCAAAGGTGCTTGAACAGAGCAGGAAAACCCAGCCCGCCGTTTGCAATATGATCCCAGCTTGTGCATACCGGGCCGCACGATTAACCCGCCCCATGAAATAGGGGAGCGCCACCGCCATGATCGACAAGTTTAGTGTCATGCCGAAGAATAGGGTCGATACGTCCGTTGTTGCCACTATTACACTTTCAAAATAATCCAGATGCCCGTATTGTTTACTCAGTGACGTGCGTGCTGCAAAGAAATCCTAAACCTTTAACTGCCACGAAAGTCTTCAAAATCTGCGGGAATGTGCCAATCCCTAGGGCATCACAAACGTAAGAAAACAGAACCTGCGTGACATCTGGTGAGTCTTCGTTGGAGACGAGGTTTTACAGAAAACAATAGATGAGGAGCGCACATGTTACCACTACTGAATGCCTCAATAATAAGAACCCAGGCGAAAAAGCCAAGTGCGAGTCGAGCGGACAACGTTGGCAAGTGATATCAAGTTTCAACGCGTTTTCTTGCAGAGGCATCTTTACGACTTCCCACAAATTCTTAGTGTGGTTAAACGCACAGACCTAATGCTAAGCAGGCCCCATACTTAAAAAAACAACAAGGAAATATATGGACAACAGCCTACTTACCCGCCTCGCCCAGTACGGAAAATTCACCATAGAAGCCACAGCTCTCAAACTGGAGTCAGTTTGGTATCCGCAGTACCGAATCCTTTGCCACAAAGGTGAATGTGAACTTCCTATTCGTGCGCCCCACTCGATGGACAGTTATCCTTGCGGTGAAGCAGCAGTCGATAACGCGGTACAACGGGCCATGTTCGACTTGGAGTTCGGTGAAACCCTACCGGCATAACTCTGGTGAAAAATTCCCCCTTTGCATTCCCCAGGTCAGCTGGCCTCCAGTACGAAACTGAAGGGTTACTTCGCAGTCTTTACCGTGATCTCGACACCTCACTGCGCCCTTTCGAACTTGCCATTGCTAACGGTGATCGATTGAAGGCAATCGGCCTGCAAGCGCACATCGACTTTATCTGCGCTGCGATGGTCGTGATCTACGAAAAAAGGAATTTACTGCTCCTCCGTCAATTGGCGACGTAATTTCGACCACAGCCCCTATACTCGATGTAAGCGTCCAGGCAGTCACTTCGTAGCGACCATGGCCCTTGCGCAGTGCGGCAGTGCTTCTGGCAAATCCTGAGCGGCATTCGCGCTTGCTGGGCCAGCTGCATGTCTGCCGCTGGCCAGGTAAAGCTGGATACGCTCGGTAGTCGACCGCTTGAATTCCTCGTCCGCCAGGCGTTGCTGCTCGACGCCCTGCAAGCGAGACGCCTCCTTCGCCGCAGCTCCGTCAGCAATCATTTTTTTGATCGCGGCAAGTTGCGCGCGCGCGGCATCGTCCGGTGTCTGGTCCTGCTTGCCCTGCAGCAGGCCCGCCACGGCCGGCGCCGGCAGCCGCCCTGCCCTCACCGCATTGCCCAGCACCTCGACGTGACGCGTCTTGTCCCACCCCACGGATGCCCGCCACTCGGCCGGGCGCCGATCTAGGCGCGCCGCGGCAACGATGCGCTCGTACGCCTCCAGGAACGGCTTTCGCGCGCTGATGGCGCCGCTAGAGTCGAGCACTGGCCGGCAAATCCGGAACGCCTCGGCGATCTCAGTCGTCCACACCACGCTGGCCATTTCGTCCTGGCTGCTCAAAGCGATGGCCCAGGCTTCTTCCGCACCCGGGCGGCCATCCATAAGCTTGCAGCGCTTGGCGATGCCGGCCGGTACCGGCGCAAATTCGCCGTTCTCGTCGCGGTAGGCCTGCATTGCCGCTTCCACGGTGCGCAACGGGTAACGCTCCAGGTTCGCCAACCAGGCGCGCGCCATTGCGGCCTCGGGCAGGGGCTTGCCGTAGGCGGCCAGCGTCTCGGCCAGCAACTGCATGAATCGTGGCGTGTCGGCGGTGTTCATGCCGGCACCATGTCGATGACGTCGCCGGCCGGCGCCGTGCCCATCAACTCGCGCATCACTCGGGCATTCGTCTGCTCGATCGTTTCGCTACCGGCGCTGGCGCGGGCCTGGCCAGCATCATTGCGGATGAAGCGGTCGATGTGGTCGGCATCGCGCAGGATCAGGCCCAGGCCGTTGTACTTCGTTTTGCTGTCGTTCTGGCCCATGTTGTGCGGCGTCTTGGAGCAGCCACGGATGGCCTTGCAGATGTCGGCCGGCGAGTAGCCCTTGAGCGCCTTGGCAATCAGGCGCTTCCGCTTGTCGTCCAGAACGGACTTGGGCGAGTCCATGACTTTTTGCCAAAATTCGAAGATCGTCTTCACGGGGTCGAGCTGGGTTTGCTCGACAAGAGTCTCCTTCCCTTCCTGTTCCCCTTCCCTTCCTTTCCCTTCCTTTCCCTTCCCTTCCACTTGAGCATGCTTAAGGGGCGTGCCTGTCGCGTCATCCACGCGTGCCGCACGCGTCGAAGTCATTGATATATATAAGGATTCGTCCGGCGCCGGCAATTCCGAGTCAGATTCACGATTATTTATGACTTGGTGCTTGGAAAACGTCGGAATGAAGCCGAAAAACTCGCCTTCGACCTCATATTTCACTACAAATCCACGCGTCATCAACGCGTCAAGCACGCGTGAAAAATCTAGCTCGTCATATGGAAGAATGTCGAGCTTGAGCGCGCGCGGACGCCACTTAAAGCGACCCTCCTTGTCGCAGCATGTGAAAAGGCCCATAAATGCGGTGCGGATTGGAAGCCCGGACTGCTGCTCGAGGTCAAACAGGTCCTCATGCTTAAACAGCTCCGGTTTTACAGTGCGAATGCGGCCCATCAGCGAGCCTCCTGTGTGCGCGCCGCGCCGAACAGTGCAGTAACCAGCGGATCGCCCACGGCGCCCGCCTTACGGATCCAGTACTTGGTGCGCCAGCGTGCCTTCATCGAGTCATAGCGACCATCCTTCTTGGCCTTGGCCTCGAAGCGCAAACGAATCTGGCGCTTGCTCAGGCGCGACAGAGCGCACGGCGCGTCTGGCTGGTTGCCGACGGCATACACGGCCATGGCGGCGCCAGCGCGCGGGTGCGGCTTCCAGCGGGCGATGTAAATCTTGCGCTCGGCGTGCAGCAGGCGAACCCAGCGCAGCACCGCCGCCTGACTGACGCCCGACTTGATGACAATATCAGCCTTGGTACCAGGCATGGCGCCCAGCACGAATTCACGGAAGTTAATGCGCGTCATGTATGTTCCATATTTTGTTTTTGGTCGTTGGGAACTGCAGCGAGCAGGCCCATTGACCGTAAAATTTCGTGTGTGGTGCCGACGGCCGCGCGAAAGGCGACTTCCAAGCCAGCCAGCGATAGATCAGTCGGGCACGGACGCCGGCCGTCGAGCACGTCGTGGCAGGCGCTGCAGCCGAACGCCGCGGCGGTGTCTGGAGCCTTCAGACCCATGCCCTTCCCGTCTGCCAGGAAATTGCTGTGGCAGAGCACGGTGGTGTCAGGGTCGAAGTTGCAGACGGCCAGGCGCAGCGTGCAGTCCTGGCCGCGCGCTGCGCGCCGGATTGGCGTTGAGCGTGGTCCTTTGGGCTTCAAGCCAACTTTGCGCTTCGGTGCCTTGCGCTGGTGCGACTGCACGGAGAGCACGCCGGTGCTGGGCATAGGCGAGGTGCGCTTGAATGGCGTACGTGCCACTGGTTTAGCGGGTTTGATGGAGGAGCGCTTCATATGCCTGCACGAATGTTACGGCGCGCGCATTCGGCTTCATATTCAAGCCATATCTCAACAACAACTCCGTTGCGCTTCACTGGATTGCCGTTCTTATCCATCTTCGGTCCGCGAACCATGATAATCGCGCCGCGCACGTTGTCGGGATCAATTGCAAGCCAATCCCTGCAAAATTGTGGCGCGTCCAATTCCGGACTGATCTTCGTCAAACGAGTGGTTTCATTAAAAAGCTTTTCTGCCATAGCATCGCGTAGCAATGCCCATTCGCCTATTGAATAGGCCCGCAGAGTCTTTGGATCTCGCTCTGGAGTCCGCCTTTGAGCGGACGTAAGACATGCCGACCGGCTTACGCCAAAAACACAAAATGCGCCCATGGCTATGTCCTCGCCTTCATGCATTTGAAGCGGCACCTATATTTCAATAGTTGGCGCGCGGTGATGGCTTTGCCGCAGAGGTGGACCTCATGAATTACCGCGTAGGCGGGTGCGTCATGGTTCGCCACATGGCGACGTTTAAAATGGGCAGGATTGGTGATCATGATAGACTGTAAGGTGCGAGTCAGATGGAGTAATAGATGGGCGTCACGATTTATTACAATGGTTACGATATTCAAATTCAAGCAAATGAAGGAGCTCCTCGCGGTTCCTGGTTTAGCACTCTTCAAATTTTTCGCGGGCAAGAATGCATCAACGTAATGGTTGTAGATTGCCTGGCGATCAGTTCTTTCGATGCCGAAAAGGCCGCTTTCAAACACGCTGAGCAATTTATAGATCGATTGGTGTTCAAGTAAAGTCACGCCATCCTCGCGATCTCGCGCTCATGCGCGAAGTTGGCGAGGATCAGCGCCTTGGCCATGGGTGGGCAGACCGAATTGCCGCACATGTGCACCTGGGCGCTCTTCGTCAGTTTCAGACCCTGCGCCGGGTCGTCACCGATGATGTAGTCGTCGGGGAAGCCCTGGGCTCGGAACAGTTCGCGCGGCTGCAGCATGCGCAAGCCGATGTCCACGATCTGATAGTCCTGGCCGTGGATCGTCACCAGGCCGAAACGGTCGCGGCTCGTGACGGTGGCCAGCGGCCCGTCGATCTCCGGCGCCTGGTCGGTACCGTAATAGCTAAGCAGGAAAGCGCGCACCTCGGCATGGTGCTGGCCGCCAGCGCTGACCGTGCCCAAAGGCTCGTCGGTGCCGGCCGCCGTGCTGGTGCCGCGCAGCTTGATCATGTTGCTCGTGACCAGCGCCGACTTGCCGCCACCGCCGGCCGTGACCGTGCCGAGCGGCGCATCGGCGGCGTGGCCGACGCTTGCGCCCATGTCTCGCTGGATATGCGCCGATACCATGCTGAAATGGCCGCCCTTGACCTGTGCGCAGATCGTGCGCAGCGGTTCGTCTGCTGGCATCACGCGCTGGTTGCTCGCGTTGGCATGCTCCGTCAAGAACGCCGTCACTAGGCTGTGGTGGCCGCACCCAGTGACCGTGCCGATAGGATCGGCCAGATCCGAATCCACAACGCCGGTGTAATGCTTGGCCAGGAATGCCGTGGCCACGGCCTTGTTGCCGCTGGCCGTTACGGTGCCCAGCGGCGCCTCGACGTCGTGCGCGCCAGTACCCCAGCGCTTCCCGCCGCCGGGCGACACTTCGCCGTGTGCGGCGTCAACCAGCACGGCCGTTACCAGCGCTGCGTCGGCTTTTGACGTGGCTGTTGTCGTCGGCTCGTCCACGCCGCGCGGGTGGCTTTGGCCGGCACGGCCGCCGACGCCGGTCAGCAGCGCGGAGACCAGGGCATGCTTGCTCTCGCCCACCACCGTGCCCAGCGGTTTCTCGATGTCAAGCGCGCGCGGCGCCTGGCCCTCGCGCTCCCCGTAGCCCACCTGCACCAGCGTGGCCACGCCCAGCGCCTTCTCGCCGCGGTGCGTGCCAGTGATGGTGCGGAACGGTTCGACGACCGATTCGGTGCGGTCGCCGCCCTGGTGCGGGACCGGGACGATGGTCGGTGCACAGAAATAGCTGTCATTGCGCGCCAGCAGCGTGCCGAATGGACGCGCAGTCGGGCGCGGCTCGCCAGCGCGTGCCGGGCCGCCGGCATCAACGATGAACGGTTCGGGAGCATCGACCACATAGCGCATGATGCCCTTGGCTATGCGGCGCAGCGTGGCCGGCGCCAGCGGCTTGTCGCGCTCGAAGATCGATGGGCAAGGCAAGCTAAAGTCGATACATTCGGCAGCCGTGCGGTACGGCAACAGCTTGCCGGCGCGCACGCCGATGCTGTCCGGCGCACCGTGGGTAGGCTCCGGCCACTTGATGGCGATACCGTCGCGGCGCGCCACCAGGAAGAAGCGTTTGCGGATAGTGGGCGTGTCGTGCTCGCAGCCACGCATTTCGCGGTAGTCGACGGTATAGCCGTGCGCGCGCAGCTGGCGGATGAAGCTGTCGAAGGTCTTGCCCTTCTTGGCCGGGTCCGGCTTGGCGCTGCCATCGGCCACGACCAATAGTGGGCCCCACGTTTTGAACTCCTCGACGTTTTCCAGCATGATGACGCGCGGCTTACACTTGGCCGCCCAGCGCAGCGTCACCCAGGCCAGGCCACGGATGCGCTTTTCGACTGGCTTGCCGCCCTTGGCCTTGCTGAAATGCTTGCAGTCCGGCGACAGCCAGACCAGGCCTACGGGGCGGTTGCCCGTCACCTTGATCGGATCGACGTCCCATACGCTTTCGCACAGGTGCGTGGTGTGCGGGTGGTTCGCCGCATGCATGGCCAGCGCTTCGGGGTCATGGTTGATGGCGATATCGACCGGGCGGCCAAACGCCTGCTCCAGTCCGGTGCTGGTCCCTCCACCTCCTGCAAAGTTGTCGATGATGAGCTCACTGCCCAAGTCGAGGGACAGAGTAAAGGCGTCGCGCTTCATGAGCGCTTCTCGATGGCCGGTGCGCAAAACATGGCTGCTGCCGAATAGAAGCCCACGTGCTGGTCACGCAGCAATTTGATGCTGGGATTTCGGTAAATGCTGAAGCCAGTCTGATCGAAGCGCTTAGAAAAATCGCTTGGTCCGCGCGAGGGACGCGTCGCACACATAACGATGGTCAAACTGCTCGACCGTATCAATACGGTCGCGCGCGCGCAAGCATCGGATGAGCGGCAATCCTGCAGGAATTTAGTAGTACAAATATGTTGGTCCATCACACCGCTCTGTGGGCCGGCGAACGGTTGTTCGATACTTGACCTGTTAATGTCTTTCCACGAACAGCCACAGAGGTCCAAAAGATGCAAAATATTTCCACCAGCATTACGTTCAAATATGTCGACGCTGGAGCAAAGGAGCCTGGGCCGAGCAGAGAGTTCGTTAACCAGAACATCATCATTCCTAACGACGCCCATGTTCCGCGGGTCGGGGAGGCTGTCGAATTGATGCACTGGGACAATAGACGAGATATGAAATTTGGCGTCTACATCGTCCTCTTTGCACACACCAGAATTGCCTTGTTTGACAGCAATGATCGGCCTTCTGGTTGGCATACCACGCTTACGGTTGGCCCAATCCCTGACGACATTGACGAGCGTTTTATTAGCCCGGGCTCGTGATTTCTCATTCAAACCGAAAATGTTGCGACATTTTTGAAGTACAATTTGGCTCATAAATTCTTTCGCGAATTTGTGTTGTTTCAAGGAAGCCCGCCTGCCAGCGGGCTTTTTTCATTTCTGGCCTTGCAGCTCCCGCAGCATTGCTTCGTAGTGCTGGCGCGTCCGGACGTGGCCAGGGTCGACCGGCAGCTCGCGCTCGACGTGCTCTTGCTGCTGGGCGCCCTGCTCAGCCTGCGCCGGCGTGCCGCCTCCCGGCTGCATGGTCGTCCAGGTCAAGCCGCCACCTCGGCACGCGCAATGCGCTTGAGCTCGCGGATCGACACGTCGAACACCTCGTGCATGCGGATCAGCAGCGAGGCGCCAATCGGCAAGCGGCCGTGGCGAATCTTGGAAATCACGGGCGGCGCAACTTCCAGCGCGCGGGCCAGAGCTGCGTCGTTCTTCGGACCCTTGGCCAGCAGCATGTCGAGCAATTCGTTATTGCCGTGGGCGTCGTCCAGCGAGCGGTATGGCTTAATTGCAGTTGTTTGCGTCATGTCATATTCCTAATTGATGGTGATTGAAGTGGCCTTTTCCGGCCATGCGATGCTGTTGCTGTCGGGTGCGAGTCCGTTATGGCGGCTCGCGCCGCGGCACCTCGTATTTCTTCGCCACCCTGTCGGTGGCATCGCGCCATTTCTGGCGCGCTTCCTTGTGCGCAGCCTTCGCCACGCCCTCGCCCTCCCCGTCCTTGGCGCCCTGCAGGTCTTTCTCGGCCTGCCGGTAGATCATCGAACGCTGGAAAACCAGCTCCTTTTCCTCGGCCGTGACCTCAGCTGCTCTATTCAATAGCTGCCTCCATGCCGTTAAACCCGCATCCGCACGACGCGCGGGACGACGCCAAAGCACGGGCGCGGCGCCGGCGAAATCTGGGCCCTGTTATTTACTGATTTGGGCCTAGTCCCGCTAGAAAACGGCGGCGTATCATTCCGTTTCGGCCTGGCGTCCAGGTGATTGCGGATGATCACGATCGTGCATTCGTTCAGCACGTCGCTGACGGTCTTGCGCATCGCAGTGCATGCGGCTTGCAAGGCATCCTTGTTCTCGTCGGTGATGTAGCCCTTGACGAGCGCAGTGCGTTTTTGCTTCTGTTTCATGGTTTTCTCCTGGTGGTCGGTGTTACAGGGTTTGGGTACAGCGAAATGCAGAGTGATGCTTGGTGCTGTTTTACGGTGGGCGGGCGCTTGCTGGCGATGCGCACTCTTCGAGCGGCACGCAGCAAGGCAACTGGTGCGGTTCGAGCAGCGGGATGCGAACGAAGTCGTCCACCGGGCGCGACGGGGAAATGGGGATCAAGCGGATCATGGCTTGGCGCCCACGTCGATGCCGACGGCGGCGCGCTTAGGCACGGTGTCGAAGATGGCATTGGTAGTAGGCGGTTGGCGGCCGGCGTGGCCAAGGTCGGCAGCAACCAGCTCAGGCCAAATCTTGCGCCAATCGTCAGGGCGAAGCTCTTGACGCGTTACCTTGCCGCCGGTCTCCTCCTCAATGGCTGGGCAGTGCTGAATAGCAACTGGTCGGATGTTTTCAATCCACTGATGCAGCAGCGCTGGGGAAACGTTGATTGCACGAGCAAATTCAGCCTTCTTCGTGCCCGACTCGATGAGGTAGTTTTTGAGGTTCATGCCGCAATAATAGCATTGCTAGTATTAAAGTCAATAGCATAGCTCGTTGCGCTCTTAAATAGCATCGCTATACTCCGCTTATGAAAAAAGAACCCAAGGCCTTAGAAAATTGGCAGATTGAAGACGCGCAGCGACTAAAGTCGCTTTTTGACGCGCGCGAGCCAAAGATTTCCCAGGCTGAATTTGGTGCAAAATTCGAGATCGGCTCTCAGGGCATGGTTTGGCAGTATGTGGCGGCACGCCGGCCACTCAATATCAAAGCGGCTACCGCCTTTGCCCGTGGCTTGGGCGTGAATGTCGAAGAAATCAGCCCAACAATTGCTAAAGAGATTGCAGAAGCGGCCTCCCATACCGGAGCGTCAGCTGGCGCGCAGAGCGTGCCAGGCGCCAGCCCAGTAACCGACGATGAGGATTTGGCTCCGGTGATGGTGCGTATTCGCATGGTGCCTGAGCATCTACGAGCAGGGATTACAGGATTCGAGGCGGATCATACTTTTGAGGAGGGCGGACATCTACACGTCCCTCGCCAATGGCTGGAAGAAAATGACCTCACTCCCAACGCCCTCCTGGCCATCAAGATCAAAGGCGACAGCATGGTCCCGATGATGTACGAGGGAGACATTGCCGTAGTAAACGTCAAGGACAAAAACCGTGTGAACGGCGGAGTTTTCGCATTGAACTACAAAGGCGAACCGGTCGTCAAACGCTTGAAGTATGAGCGCCGCGAATGGTATCTGACTTCGGAAAATCCCGATTTCCAGCAGGAGCCTTGCAGAACAAGCGACTGCAATGTCGTAGGCCGCGTTGTGCGCTTCGAGCCACGCAATTTCAAGGATCGGCTATAAATGAAGGTATTGATATTCGTCCTCTGCGCGATCCTTGCACCGGTGGCCCACGCCGATACTTGGCAGTGCACCGATGCAGCATCTGGCCACGTCTACACCGTTAGCCAGACCGTGCCAGTTGATATCTGCAAGCTGGTCAGCGGCACGAAGAATCCGCACTCCCCCGGCCCGGCTCCACGCGAGCGGCAAGCGCCCGCAGTCCAGAGGGAGTCGAAATCTTGCAACAAGGGCGCCGCGCAGGACGTGCGAAAGATGATGTCTGAATTCGCAAAATGGGAACTCGGTAGCGACACCAGCAAAATCAAAGTCACCTGGAACCACAAGACCGATAGCCAGTCGGTGAATGGAATATTGCGCCTCATGACCGCGTTTGCCGATGCGGACGCTTGCATCATGGGCTATACACGCGAAATTCGCTTCTATCGGGCTGGGCAAGCAAGAAGGCCTCGCCTCACCTGATTACGGTATCAAACTAACAAACTAGTTCGCCGCAGTTTGCCTTCACATGCCATCGCATCACGGACGGCGGTGCGGCTGGTGAAATAAAGATAAAGGCCGCACACCATCCAGTGTGGGGACTAAGAATCCGGGGTGATTCCCGGACTGCGGACCATCAATCCGCTTAAGGTGATGCGGCCGCCCCCGGGTGGATACCTGAGTAAAGAAAGCCGCATTGCTGCCTGCGCGATTGACGGTGTCTATCGTGCAGTTGCCAACGTAGCTGCAGCTACAACGGCTAGCGCCCGGCAAGGCGCGATATAAATGTTCAGCCCTCTAATCCAGGTGCTGAACGAGGCCTCGTTCGGCACCAAGCATAAGCTAACGCAAAATGCCAAAAGCCAAACGAAAAGTAGCGAAGGTGAGCTGGACGATTGATGTAGCCAAATGCATCTCTGCAATAACAGGGTTGCTTTGGACACTTCACAAAATCGGGCTGCTGTGACCTAGAAAGCAGGGCGGTAGATGCCGCCCTGCCTACTTAAGCAATCGTACTGCGTTTTTTGAAAGTTTACAACGCCTTGCATCGCCCTCCCCCTCTTGCTCCATGCAAACTAGGCAAAAGTTCGGGCATAATGCTTTCATGCAACTATGCGCCGCCATCATTAAGATCAAGCAAGTCCAACTGGCCGTGGTCCAGGTCGAGCCAGAGCGTACCTGGCCGTCCACTGGCCCGGCCGCGCTGGAGCATGCGCAACTGCTCTTCCCGACCCTCCCCATCCTGCTGCTGGCGCCACGCGTCGGTGGCTTCTCGCGCAGCTACGCTGCGTTCGATATTGCGCCGCTAATCCATCTGATAAACGCTGACGAAATCGCTTGGCGGACTTACTCGCGGCAGCCACCACTCGAACTGCCCTTCTAGTTCACACATACCAGCCCCGACGATTTGGGGCTTTTTTTTAGCCTATCACTCCTCGTCGCTAAAAATTTCGCTTTTTTACTAGCAATGCTATTGCACTCTAAAAATAGCTTTGCTATTATTCAGTCATCGAAAGCAAATCCAGGAGTACGGCATGTCCCCAGCAGAGCTCGCAGCCCTCGAAGCGGTCCTCGTCGCCCACGGCGAAGTGATCCCGGCAATCGCCATCCCAGCGCGCGGCTAATCGCCATGAACGCCCGCGACCACGACGCAGCCCAACTGCAAGCCGAGCTGACGCAGCACCAGGCTACTGCCGCAGCGCCGGCCCAGCGCTTTCACTTCAACGTGACGATTCGCTTCACGGACGGCACGTACCGCAACAAGGTCCGGGCCCGCAACAAAAGTGTGGCGCATGCCATGGCCCTGACGGATGCACGTATGGCCTCTCCCTGCAGCACCTTCTACGGCAAAGAGCTCGGCCATCTGGTCGAGCTGGCCAAACAAGATCAGCGGTCGCCCGCGCCGTAGTTCAAGGCGGGACAGGCCGGCGGGCCGGATAAATGCCCTGTGGGATCAGAATGCCCCGATTGATCTTCGTGAGGATCAGGCGCTAGGGAAAGCCCTGCGCAGCAACCAACATTGAAGGAAACACAGCATGTCGAATTTCAAAAAAGATCAGAAAGTGAATGTGAAGGGTACGAAAACCGAGCCGCTGCCGCGCCCGGGCAAGTTCGTGAAAACGCATCTGGGTGCGCGCGGCGACTTCCTGGAAATACTGCTGGACGGCTCGACGCAAAGCCAGCGCTTCCGCCCTTCGCAGGTGTCGGCGGCCTAATTTCACCCCGGCCAGTCGCCCTGGCCCGTTTCGCCGGCGTAACCGGCGGCCAACAAAGCAAGGGAGGCGGGGAAAGCGGACCCGCAAGGATTGATCCCCTACCACAAGGCACCTGATCTGTAATCAGGCCCGCCACGGAACGCCTCGGCGCTTTGCGCCCGAGCCGGTGCAGCTGGAGTAGCGCCCAGCCCCTTGCTTTGTTGGCGGCCCACCAGCCGCAGGAATCACACGCCCGACGGATTTTATCGGGTCGTCAACAAACCGCCCCGTAGTGGCCTTGATGTCGGACAGTGCGGCCGGCATCAGCAGGGTTCGATTCCCTGCCGGGGCGCCAGATCATAACCAGAGGAGCAGGACATGAGCTACATCATCACCATCCGCACTGAGAGCACGGTGCATAGCTTCGCCGCCATCGGCAACTTGGGCGCGCTGATCGATGCCGCCTACGACGACGGCGCCCTGGGTGTGACAGCGATGGTGCGCCCATGATCGCCCTCTTCCACCGCCTGCTGGCCGCCCACCGCCACTACCAAGCGCAGCATCAGCACCGCATGAACAAGATGCGCCTGGCCGGCGTGCGCCGCGAGCTGGCCGGACTGGAAGAAATGCGCAAGGAACTGATCACCGCGCAGATCGAAGCACTGATCGACCTTGACGCGTCTACCGCGCGCGTGCAGCGCCTGGGCCGTGCCCACCGGGAGGCGCAGTGGACGTCGTAAGCCAAGCCGTGATGGACGTGGCCAGCCAGGCCCTGCGCAACTGGCATGCCGGCCACGCCATCGTCTACGCCGTCCGCCTGGCGCTTTTGAAGGCAGAAATTATAAAACTCACAAGGAAAAAGTCATGAACGCAGCAACCCAAGAGGGTCAAACGGCCCTGCAAACAGCGCAGTACGGACAGGGCGATCTGTCCGTCGCCAGCACAAGCAGCGCTTCCCTGATCCTCGATGTTGCGAGCATGGATAGCATCATGCGCTTGGCCGACATCATGGCCAAGGGCCGCTCAACCATCCCGGATCACCTGAAAGGCAGCTCGGCCGACTGCGCTGCTGTCGTCATGCAGGCCATGCAGTGGAAGATGAACCCCTTCGCAGTGGCGCAGAAGACGCACCTGGTGAACGGCACGCTCGGATATGAAGGGCAGCTGGTGAACGCGGCCATCCAGTCCAGCGGCGTCACCTGCGACCGGTTCAATTACGAATGGTTCGGGACGTGGGAAAAAATCATTGGCAAAACGCGCGTGTGCGAGGCGGCGGCCAAGGGCAAGCCGGGCGATAAAGACTACAAAAAAGCTTATCAATACCGCGTGCCGGATTATCCCATGCAAGACGAAGAAGGCTGCGGCGTGCGCATTTGGGCGACGCTGCGCGGCGAAAGCGAGCCGCGCTATCTCGAACTGCTGCTGGTCCAGGCCACCGTGCGCAACTCGCCACTCTGGGCAACCGACCCGCGCCAGCAATTGGCCTACCTCGCTGTGAAGCGCTGGAGCCGGCTGTACGCCCCTGACGTGATCTTGGGCGTCTATACGCCCGACGAGCTTGAAGAAACGAACCGCGAAATGCGCGACATCACGCCGGCCGCGCCTGCAGCAGATGATCGCACCATCGATCAGCTGCCGGAATGTACGGACGAGCTGTTCAAGCAAAAAACGCCGGAATGGCGCCAAACCATCCTGAGCAAGAAGAAAACGCCGGCGCAGCTGATCGCAATGCTCAGCACCCGCGCCACGTTCACCGAAGTACAAAAAATGACCATCGACAGCTGGTCGCGCGAAAACGACTAATCGCCACATCCAACAATAAAACAATCGAGGACACATCATGCAACGCGAAAACACTCTCACCCGCGAAATCCACAATCTGCTCCAGGGCAGCGACGACTGGCACGCTTTCCGCTTCGACCACTATGGCGCCAGCGAGGCGGCCGCGATGCTTGGCCTTTCGAAAAAAGTAACCCGCAGCGAACTGGTGCGCATGAAGGCTACCGGCCTGGCGAAGGAATTCGGCGACTGGGTGCAAGAAAACATCCTGGACTACGGCCACGAAGTCGAAGCGCTGGCGCGCCCGCTTGCCGAGCGCATCATCGGCGACGACCTGTACCCAGCCACGCTGTCGCTGGGCAAGGAAAGTGCATCCTGCGATGGCCTGAATATGGCAGAGACCATCGGCTTCGAGCACAAACAATGGAATACCGAGCTGGCCGCATCGGTGCGTGCCGGCGTGCTGCCAGACGAGCACCAGCCGCAGGTCCAGCAGCAGCTGATGGTGACCGGCGCCGAGAAGTGGCTGTTCATGGCGTCCGATGGCACTGAAAACAACATGGTCTGGATGTGGGTCTATCCAGACGCGGCCTGGTTCGAGCGCATTGTCGCCGGCTGGGAGCAGTTCGACGTCGATGTGGCGAACTACATGCAGGTTGACCATTCGGTGAAGCCAGAAGCTGTGCCCGCCGCCGCCCTGCCCGCACTGGTCGTGCAGACAGAAGGCAAGGTCGTCAGCAGCAACCTGATGGCCTACCAGAAGGCGGCCGAGAAGTTCCTGTCGACCATCAAAACCGACCTGCAGGACGACCAAGACTTCGCGGATGCCGAATACAACGTCAAGTTCTGCGGCGAGGCTGAGGCCAAGCTGGAGCACGCCAAGGGCGCCGCGCTGGCGCAAACCTCCACCATCGACGAGGTGATGCGCACGGTCGACCACATCAAGGCGCAATTCCGCAGCAAGCGTCTGGAGCTGGAAAAGCTGGTCAAGACCCGCAAAGAGCAAATCAAGGAAACGATCCTGAACGACGGCCGCCGCGCTTACGCCGATCACGTTGCCACGCTGGAAACTGAGATTGCCCCGATCCGGCTGCAACTGGTCACGCCCGACTTTGCCGGCGCCATGAAGGCCAAGCGCACCCTGGCCAGCCTGCACGATGCGGTCGGCACCACCCTGGCCAATGCCAAGATTGCGGCCAATACCCAGGCAGCCGACTACCGCGCCAAACAGGCCTGGTGCCGCGAGCACGCCGCTACCTATGGCTTCCTGTTCATGGACATGGCCAACATCATCGGCAAGCCCATGGAAGACTTCCAGCTCGTCATTACCAGTCGCATCGCCGATCACAAACGCGCCGAGGAAGCGAAGGCCGAAGCCGAGCGGGCCCGGATCCGCGAAGAGGAGCGCGTCAAGGCAGAAAAGGCAGCCGCCGAAACGATCCGCCTGGCTCAGGTCGAATCTGACCGCCTGGCAGCTGAGGCCACGCAGGCCGAGCGCGAACGCGCGGCAGCCGACACGCAGCGCCAGCTGGCGAAGCAAGCCTCGCAGATCGCTGCCGAGCGCGCCGCCGAGCCGGTCGCCCAAGTGGCGACGCCCAAACCTACCGCGCCTATCACCGCGCGCCGCGCGCCGGCAGCCGCCGCACCGGCACCGGCGCCGATCCGCCCAGCGCCAGCACCTGACCTGCTCGACGCCGCTGCCGATGACCTCTACCCATCCGACAGCGACATCCTCGATGTGATGTATGACCAGTTCGGCCTGACGGCGGCCGAGGCCATCGATCGCCTGGCCAAGTTCGACTTTGCCGCCGCGCGTGCCGGCCTGGTCGCCGAAGCAGCATAAACACCGCCCCGCCCACCACCTGGAGAAACTAATGAATACAGCAGTCGCAGCACCCCAAATTACCCTGCAAACCATCCAGTCCTCGCAGATCGCTGCTATCGGCCACTGCCCGGCTACAGAAACCCTGGCCGTGCAGTTCTTCCGCAAGGGCGCGCCGGCAGACGTGTACCACTACGCCAACGTCACGGCCACCGAATACGCGGCCTTCGCCGGCGCCGAATCCATCGGCAAGCACTTCTACGCGCACATCAAGCCGCATGCCGACAAGCACCCGTACACGAACATGGGAACGCCGGCCATCGAGCTGGCGCCGGTCAAGCTGAGCAAGGAACTGCTGGCCGGCCTGCTGACGGGCCGCGAGTATGGCAAAGAAATGGCGAAGGAAGAAGAACTGCAGGCCAAGGCGGCCGGCCTGATCGTGATTTTCGGCGCCAGCGATGACTTGATGGAGCTGCGCGGAGCCATCAACGACGAATTTTCCTGCTATGGCGGCGGTGTCGCCCTGGTCGATGCCAAGGGCGTGCTGCCGTTCCGCGAGGATATCGATGACGACGAACAGCTTAAGGACTATTGGGCGCGGGTGCCAGCTGCGCGCGCGGTGGATGCCCTGCGGGCCAAGGAAGACGGCTACAGCTGGACCTACCGCACCGACGTGCCGCACGCCACCTTCGAAATCGTGGAAGACGGCGAGCCGTACTGCCGCGGCATCGTGATCGACGTTGTAGACCTGGGCGGTGCAGCGTGAGCAGCCGCGCCGAACACCAGGCAAAGGCGACCGCGCAGCTCCAGGCCACATGCGACAGGTTCAACACCGCGCACCAGGTCGGCGCCGCCGTCAGCGTCGAGCTGGATAGCGGCGAGGTCCGCAAGACGGTCACGACCAGCGAAGCGCAGGTGCTCAGCGGCCACACCGCAGTCATCTGGCTGGATGGCATCAGCGGCTGCTATGACCTGGAACGCGTGACGCCGCTCCCGCCAGCCAGCACGGCCGCAGGATCGCCGCCATGACGAAGCAAACCTACTTCCTCGTGCACGACGAGGCGCGGCGCCGGGCGGTTGAATTTGCCAAGACCGCGCCGCCCGGCTGGATGGTGGTGTTTTCCGAGCCGAAGAAGAAGCGCGCCCAGGAAGAGAAGTACCACGCGATGATCGGCGAGATCGCCAAGCAGGTCGAGCACATCGGGCGCAAGTGGGATGCGGATGACATGAAGCGGCTGCTGGTGGACGAGTTTGCCGACGAAATGCGCCTGGCCGGCACGCCGCTGCACCACGACGGGCGGGTGACGCCAAGCTTCGACGGGCGCCGGATAGTGCAGCTGGGCGTCCAGACCAGCGACTTCTACGTGAAGGAAGCCGCGCAGTTCATTGAATTTTTGTATGCCTTCGGTGCCGCGCGCGGCGTCGTGTTCTCAGAATAAGGAAGCGCCATGTTTTTCAAGAATCTTCAAGTCTACCGCCTGCCCGCAAACTGGCCCATGAGCGCCCCGGAGCTGAACAGCATGCTCGAGCGCCAGGCCTTCACGCCCGCCACAAGCATGGATCTTCTGCGCCAAGGCTGGGCCGCGCCGCGCGGCGCCGGCGAGCCGCTGGTGCACGCCGTCGGCGGCCAGTTCCTGCTGCAGCTGAAAATCGAGAAGAAGCTGCTGCCGTCGACCGTGGTCAACCAGGTGGCCGCCGCCCGCGCGCTGGAAATGGAAGAAGCGCAAGGCTTCGCGCCCGGCAAGAAGGCAATGAAGGAACTGAAGGAGCGCGTCACCGACGAGCTGCTGCCGCGCGCATTCGCCATTCTCAGCACCACGGCCGTATGGATCGATCCGGTCAACGGCTGGCTGGTGGTGGACGCGGCCAGCCCGGCCAAGGCCGATGAAGTGATCAAGCTGCTGCTGAAATCCGTCGATAAGCTGCCGCTGGAAAGCCTGCGCGTGCAGCGCTCGCCGGTCGGCGCCATGACGGAATGGCTGCAAGCGGACGAATCCCCTGCCGGCTTCACAGTCGACCAGGACGCGATCATGCGCGCCACCGGCGAAAGCAAGGCCCAGGTGGCATACAAGCGCCACACGCTGGAAGCGGATGATATCCGCCGCCACATCGCCGCCGGCAAGCAGTGCACGCGCCTGGCCATGACCTGGAGCGACAAGATCAGCTTCGTGCTGGACGAGTCGCTGGCCATCAAGTCCGTCAAGCCACTCGAAATCATCAAGGAAAGCGCCACCCGGAACGACGACGAGCGCTTCGACAGCGACTTCGCACTGATGTCGGGCGAGCTGGCCAAGATGCTGGCCGATCTGGTCGAGGCACTTGGTGGCGAAGCCGAGGTAGATGCGCGGCCGCCGGGCCCGACCGTTGACGCGGCGCCGGCCAAAGGCCACGAACCAGTGCGCGAACAACGCGTGGTGCTGGAATTAAACGGCGAGGCGCTCGGCACCGTGCCGGCAGGCGACGGCAGCGCGAGCGACCCGATGTATGACCAGGCCGTCGAGTTGGTGCGCAGCCGGCAGCGCGCATCGATATTGCTGGTGCAGCGATATTTAGGTATTGGCTACAACCGAGCAGGCAACCTCCTGGAAGCAATGGAGACGCAGGGGGTGGTGAGCTGCATGACATCGAATGGCAATCGAACGGTGCTGGCTGCGTCAGGAGCGGCACCATGAGCAGCCGCAGGCCTATACCTGCGCAGGAAACCCCGGCCGAGGCCGCCTACAAAGTGGACCGTGCCGTCCTGCGCGCGATCCACACCTGCCAGCCCGTGCTATTCGAAGGCAAGCAACACCACTTGCGCGGCATGAGCGCCCAGGTGCTGGGTGGCGGCGTGTCTTCCACGATTTACCTGATGGGCGACGCGACACCGCGCCAGCCCAGTGAGATAACCTTTTTGGAACATGCAGAATGAACAGCAAGGCTAGTATTGACGCGCTGGAGCAAGGTGTTCCTCCTTCGGTCGCCGCAGTACCGCAACAACTGGCCGTGCAGGATGGCTGGAAGCTGGTGCCCGCCGAGCCAAATGACGCCATGCAGGCCGCTGGCGCGCAGGCTGTGCGGATCGACACCACGGCCATCAATAAAATTTGGACTGGCAATGCTGTGTTCCGCGCCATGCTCGCTGCAGCGCCGGCCGCTCCAGCGATTCAGCGCGAAGCAAACCCGCATGCCGTACTTTACGCCGCGTTAGATCTGAATGGCCACGTCGTCTACAGCCACGAGAGCCTGGAAAACGTGGAAATGAACAGCAGGTACATCAAAACGCCAACGCGAGTTGTTGGCTTGGCCGCTATCGCTGTCAGTAAGGCGAATGGGAGCGCGCCATGAACATGAGCGAGCACGACGTGGTGGCCAGGATGGTTGCCGCAATCGAGCGTGCGCACCAGCCCCTTACTTGGGTGAAGCTGGAACGCTACGTCGAAATATCAGGCGATTCCGTCGATTCCGTGCAGGCCCGCCGCAAGGCTGGAAAATGGCTCGACGGCAATCAATGCAAAATTGTGGATGGCCGGCTGTGGATCAACCTGCCGGCAGTAGAAGAATGGGTAGCAAAATGGGAACAAGCAAGTCCAGCCCGCCAGGCGTCGAACTCCGGTCGGGCGTCCAAAGCGAATCGATCCGCATAAAATTCATGTACCGGGGCACCGAGTGCAGGGAAACGTTGAAGCTCGCCCACAGCAAGGCAAACATCAAATACGCCGAGCGGCTGCGCGGCGAGATCCTGAACGCCATTGCGCTGGGAACTTTCAATTATGCCAAGTACTTCCCCGAATCCATGCAACTGAAGAAGCTCGGCTTGCAACCTCGGGGCAAGGATGTAACCGTCGGCGACCTGCTTAAACAGCAGTTCGAAATCTACGAGCGCATCCTCGCGCCCAGCACGCTGAAAAGCTACAAACGGGTGCTCAACAAAATTCTACTAGAGCAATGGGGCGACACCCTGCTCAACGAGCTTACGCCGGCCGCGCTGCGCACCTGGATTGTCGATCTGTCGCTGAAAGCCACCTCGGTCCGTCAAATTCTCATTCCTCTGCGCGGCGCGCTCGAGCTTGCGATAAACGACGACCTGATCGACAGCAATCCGCTGGATCGGGTGAAATTGCAAAAAACCTTAGACCGCGACGCGTACAAGGCGGAATACGAGGTAGATCCGTTCTCCGCGCAGGAGATTGCGGCCATCCTCGGGGCGGCCCAAGGCCAGGCCAGGAACGTCTTTCAGTTTGCCTTCTTCACGGGAATGCGCCCGAGCGAGTACATTGCCCTTCGCTGGGAATCGATCGACTGGGCCGGGTTCAAAGCGAAAGTGGAGCGTTCGCGCGTGATGGGCGAGTCCCGAGAGGAGCTGAAGACGCGCGCCGGCCGGCGCTTGGTCGACCTGCGGCGCGGCGCCGTCGAGGCGCTGGTTGCGCAGAAACAACATAGCTTCCTCGCTGGCGGCCTGGTGTTCCTTGATCCGGCCACCGGCCAGGGCTGGGACAACACGCAGCGCCTGAGCCTCTTCTGGGCGGCAATGATCAAGAAAGCCCAGGTCCGCTACCGGAATCCGTATCAAACAAGGCACACCTTCGCGTCGACACTGCTCTCGACGGGAGCCAACGCAATGTACGTGGCAAAGCAAATGGGGCATACCGATACGACCATGATCACCCGGACGTATGGCCGCTGGGTTGAGCAGGAAGGTGGCGTGCTGCCTGATCAGTATTGCAAAATGACTGATGGGCTAAAGGCAGGGGTCGCTTAATATTTTCGCCCACGTTTCGCCCATGCAAACGGCAAAACGACTGGAACCCGCATGGATGCTTGCTTGTGGTGGCTAAAAGCAAGTTATACAGAAATTTTCATTTCTTGTCTTAAACCATTGCAAACCGCCGTGGCCGTCGTGCCACCAAGCGGGAAATGCGACGTGACGGCCTGCAAATGGCTGAAATGGCCCAGTTTTCGCTTTCCCCCCTTTCGATGACGTTGCCGAGATTGCCCAGCGCGCCCCATGAAACTGTCATGCCCAGGCCGGAGCAGCGCGCCTCCGCCATGGCAGTGCCCGCACGGGGTCCCGCTTCAACCCGGCCGATGTTCGTTTCGATGATGATCAGGGGGCGTCCACTGGCCTGGTAATGACGCAAGATGCCGCATCCTGGCGGATGATGTGGCCGCCGGCCACGGTCAACGGCGTGCCGTCGCTGGCGGTAGGATTGATCAGCACCACGGGGCCCGAGACACCGGACGCATTCGCAGGCGCGCCGGCAGTGACCAGACATTCGATCGTCGCCCCCATTGCTGAGCGCTTCATGCCACGTGGGAAAATTGTAATGTTGCGGCAGTCTGCGTCGATGCGAAGCTTGGCCTGGTTGGCATTGAAGGGTGCATCGTGCTCGGTACTGAAAGCATTAATGGTACCGTTCGAGCAATTCACAAAGTAGCTGTTAGCCGCGCCGGAAACACTGCCAGCGTCGAAGCCACTTCCGTTATTGCGTTCATGGAAAGAATCGAAGGTAAATCCATTCAAACTCCCAAGATAAAGGGCATTGCCTGTGCAGCCGGTGATGCTGACGCGACCAAAATTGACGTCGACCATGCGCGCCTGTGTCGCGCTGTAGGCAGTCTGAATCCCATAGCGGCCCGCATTTTCCATGGAAATGGACGAGAACTTGATGCTGCGTAGCCTGGTTCCAGCTGGCGTGTTAACGCCGATGCCGCCATCGCGCACGCCGCGCACATACAGCGCCATTCCCGCAGAGGCATGCACGACCGTGTAAGGGTCCTTGCCTGGCATCTCCTGGTTGAAAACCGTGATCGTGTCGGCAACTGCGTCCACTTCCCACACGACCAGGCCGTATGTGGGGGCGCCGGTGTTACTGCCGGACATAAAAACACGATGCCCGGGCCGCACGCCGGAGGCCGCGACCTGGCCGGGCGGCACCTGGATGCGCCGCGACTTCACGCTGGCCAGCACGCCTGTTGGCCCGACACTATATTTCGGCATCGACACGGCATCGATCGTGGTCGCGTCTGCAATTACCTTCTTGGCGCCGATGGCCGTGAATGGTCCGATATCGACAAATTCCAGGGAATTGTCCAGCTCCAGGCCAGTGCCGCAGTCCTCGAAGAACAGCGGCCCAATTTTAAGATGCTTCGACGGAAAGTTCGGCAGGCTGCCACTGGCGATCGTCCCCCCCGATGCATGGAAGCCAAAGCCAAGCTCGTTGCGGGCGCGCACGGATTTGATGATCGTTTGCGTCACATTGCTATAGATGAGAAAAAAGCCGCCAGAAAGCTCGTCGCCACCGCGGTTGTAGAAGCAGCGATGTCCGCCGCCATACGTTTCCAAATCGCCGAAGCTGTTATCCCGCACTTCTGGCCAGGTCGTGCCGCCGTCCGTCGATTCGCCATGCATGTGCAGCGCACGATAGCCATTCTCGAAACCGCGAAACCGCCCCACCGTGAAGCGGGTGACCTTGCCGACCACGATGCCGCCATGGAAATAGGCATGGGCGCAAATGATGCCGTCGATCCTGGCATCGGTCGGATCGACAATGCGCAGGCAGTTGCGAAAAGTGTCATCAGCCAGATAGTTGTACGGGTAGGCGTGAGTCCAGTTGCCGTCCAGTGTGGCCCAGCCTCCTGCACACGTCAGCGACCAGTTCGCACGTGCGATAGACGTAAAAATATTGATACGGGGATGAAAATTCAGGTTTGCCGGCGAAGGCTGCATTGTCGTCGGCATTTTGCTGAGCACGACACACCCCGGCCCGCACGCGGCAGACACGGATACCACGCTGGTGCCGTATTGAATTGCACCGAAAGGGTTTCCTGCCTGCAAATCAGCAGCACCATCCGACACCTGCATGCCGACCTGGATACCGCTGGTCTCCTCCACGGACACCACGCAATTATCACCTGTCCAGCTTGAAGCGACGACGGCCTTGTCCCGTACTTGAATGACTGCACCTGGCTCGAAGTCGATATGCAAATTTTCCGGACCCACCAATGTCTGATTCACGATATAAGGCTGCGCTCCCTTGCGAATGAACATCCGTCCGAAGCCTGTCGCTGCGCGGGTAATAGTTGCATTCAAGTTGGCCGCGTCAGTCGCTCCTGACAAATCACCACTGGGCAACGGCGCTTGAATCCCCCCATTCCGATGATCAGGCCGCCAGTTGCCTGGCGAACTGCCGCCATGTCAGCGGCGTCAGCGGCGTCAGCGGCGTCAGCGGCGTCAGCGGCGTCAGCGAACGGGCCAATGGCAGCAAGCGTGCCAGCGCCAATGGCCCAGGACTGCGGCGTATCGTTCCCATCCGGCGCCGGATCGAGGTGGCAGACCATGTCAGCAGCGCTCGTGCTGCCGCTGATATGCAGGACTTGCCCCTCTGGCAAGGTAATGGTGTGTGGCGTGGCAGTTGCGGTGGTGGTTGGCATGTCGCCCCTAGTGCGTGCGGTTGATGGAATGACCGGCGCGCAGCGGGCTGGTCGACTTCGGCTACTTTAACGCCTTTTTCCGGCTTCTTGGCAGATGCCGGCATGACGACGACAGCGCGCCCGGCTGGAGGGACTAGCCAGCGTTGCAGTTCGGCCTGAAACACCCGCGACAGTCAGGTGGACATGGTGCGCATGCCACAGCCCCATGCGGGACAGACCGCGTCCGCTGCTTCGTGGCTGGTTCTTACCAGCAGGAAAGCCGCGCGCTTGGCTCCTTCCGCATACTGGCAAGCATCGCCGCAGCAATAGCTGCGCCGTTCGATCTCATGGATATGCATCATTGTCCCGTCCCGTAGTAAAAGCCCGTGAAACCATCGCAGACACGCACGCCACCCGCCAGTTGCAACTGGCGAATGTACTCGCACGACTTTTCAAATGCCGACTTAGTCAACAGCAAGTTGTCACCGGTGGCATCTTCGCCGCTGCCCGTGTCGCCCATTCCGGTGACACCGTGCCAGAAGGGAAACCAGGTATCGCCGTAGGCGACGATAACATCGGCCATGCGCTTGATCTGCGATGCCTTTTGCCAGCCGGGAATATGCCCCGTCACGCCGCCGCTTACCCTGGCAACCCCGCTGCCGACGGCACTGCCCCAATCGCAGGCGCCGACGTGGTGCGGGTTATCGATGCCGAACGGCGTCACGCTCACATTGATTTTCCGGGCATGGCGCTGCATCTTGATGCCCGTCCCCCTGATGATCTTTTCCGACAGGCGACTGCTCGACGATTGCGGTGACGCATAGAATTCCAGGCCGCGCGTCATGCCGGCGTTCAGGTACATCGCCGTCACCGGAAGCACCTCGTACAGCAGTGCGCCGGGCGAGGTAATCGTGCTCATGGCATCGGCCCCGCCCAGGTGGTTGGTGCTGTGGTTGATGCAATCCCAGCCAGCGTCATAGGCCACTTGCAAAAAGGGATTCACGCCGCTCCAGTCGCTCACCACCTTGTCGCCATTGAGCCAGACGCGCCTGGGCACCGCGACATAGCCCTTCCAGTTATAGGTGTTGAAAATAGGCAGATAGTAGCTGGCCATGTCGGCGCCCACGGAGTCGGTGCCAAGCACGATCTGCGCCTGGGTGTCGAAATCCGTCCAGATGGAATCGAAGTACACATCCGCGCCCGCCATGTTCGACATGTCGATCTTCAGGCCGGTAATGGGTGCATCCTTGATATTGGCCGCCGCGCCCGTACGATACGCGCCGCCCAGCACGCCAAAGGGGTGATATTCGGCGACGCCGGAACCGCTGACATAAGCATTCGGATCGCGCATGACGAACTTGAGGAAATTCCAGCCTTCCCGCACCTGGTTCGAGTTGAAGCCCACCGTCAACGCATGCGCGTTCGAGCCGGCGGCATCCGTCGTCAACGTGAAGCCGATCGAGCCGGCCGGGGTTCCACCGGGCTCATAGCCGGGCAGGTTGTCGACATACACCCAGAGGCCGATTTTTCCTTTCAGGTCCTTGACGCGCGCGGACGCCGCGAAATTCGCCATTTTGATTTCATGCGTCGCGTTGGTGTTCGGAGACCAGCGCAGCATCTCGGCCTGGCCCGTGCGGCTGGCGATGCCGACCAGATTGCCGGACGCATCATAGCCGCCGTATCCCTGGACCAGCACAGGCGTGCCGCCGGCGACAACCCACACGCCACTGGTAAAATTTGCGACCATGCGGCCCGCACTCTTGAGACCACGCAAGATGCCCGTGGGCTGCCCGCATGCGAGGACGCGCCCCTCCCCCGCCTGAAAAGTCGGCACCAGCCTTGCCGGCGGGTCTGTCGCTTGTAGCGTGTTCACGGCATTGTCTATCATCGTTTACAACCTTTCCATGTCAGTTAGATCACAGTGGACTACCGGCCAGCCATCCTGGCCATGCCACCCAGGCGCCCAGTTCCAATAAAAAAGCCCGCGCAGTGCGGGCCCGGCAAGGCAGTGTCGCGTCAGGCGGCGGCGCTGGCATTGACAGCCATCAAATGACGCCGCACAGCCGCCTTCGCTACACGCTGCCGCCGGGCTGGGCGCCTCAGCCGGACGGTGGCGGCAACGCTGGCATCGGCGTCCAAGCCGCTTCGCGGTCAGCGGGATGGGTTAAGCCGGGCGCTTGCATATCCCACTCGCCGTCGTTGCAATGCGTCCGCCCACGTTGAACGGGCATGGCATGGCCTGTTTTTTTCAGCATTGCTCGCAATGGCTGGCTTTGCGGCCGCGTGCCGGTCCGCCAAACGCCGCGGCAACAAAAAAGCCCGCCGAAGCGAGCCGCGCCCAGTCACATGGTCAGCATGACCGGGAGGATGAAAAACAGCCACGATGCGACGTCGCCGCTGGCGGACCGGCCGCCCTGCCAGCGCGACCTGGAGTGCAGGTCTGTTTCAGGAGAATGGTTGCCGGCGCCGGCGAAGGGGACAACGATTTTTACTTAGATCATATTGCCATCCTAACACCGAATACTGTACATAAACACAGTTTGCAGAATTTATGTGCAAACGACGCCTGCGGTTAAAAACGCCGCGCAGCGGCGTCACCCATCCGCCGCCGGCGCCAACGGGGCCGGACCAGCCTGCGTGGTGAGCGGGGCCGCGCGCCGGCCACGCATGGGCGGCGCGCTGGCACAAGGCATGCGTCATGGAATTATCGCGTCTGGAATGGATGCGCGGCCGGCCACTCGTTGGCGGGCACGGGCGGGAGGGCATCGGGGGCAGCCGGCAAGGAAAACACCGAATCGAAGGCTGCCGGGCGGCACATCAGCGGGCTTCGTCAGCGGTCATGTGGATGGATATCCCCACCCTTGATGAGGAACGACGCGCCGCGATCAGGCCTTCGCCGGCTTGCTGCCGGCCCTGCGGCGGCGCGCCTCTTTCGGGTCCGCCTGCAGCGGGCGGTACACTTCGATGCGGTCATGCGCGCGCAACACGGTATCGAGCGATTTCTTCTTGCCATAGATACCGACCATGTTCACGGTCAGGTCGATGCCAGGATGCTCATGCAATAAACCGCTCTGCGCCAGCGCCTGCCCGAGGGTGGTGCCGGCAGGCACCGTCAAGCTGCGCAGGAAGCTGCTGTCCGGCAAGGCATGACAGACTTGCACTACCATATCCTGCGTGCCGGCGTCAGCCATACACGGTCTCCGCGCGCTTACAGAAGGAATCGACCATGCTGTTGGCGATCATGCCGAAGACGGGGCCGATGATCTGCTCGAGCACGCGGCTGGAAAACTCGTAATGCAGGTCCAGTTCGATCTTGCAGGCGTCCTCGCGCAGGGCCTTGAAGGTCCACACGCCATCGAGGGTCTTGAAAGGACCGTCCACCAGCTTCATCTTGATGGAGCTGAAAGGCGTGTTCTCGTTGGACGTGGTGAAGCTTTGGCGCACGCCGTGGTACTGTATGCCCACGCTGGCGACGACCGTGTTCTCGCCGCGCTCGCGTATTTCGACCGCGCCGCACCAGGGCAGGAATTTGGGATAATCCTCCACCGCCGCCACCAGCGAGAACATCTGCTCGGCGCTGTAGCCGAGAAAAACTGATTTATGTACTACTGCCATTGAAGAACCATTTGCTATGATGTTGGATACATTTGATTTTATCGCGCTTGCGCGAGACAGTAGTTTAACCGACCCGCGCACATTTACCATCTCATGACCATAGCAGACAACAGAAAAGCCTTCCACGACTACTTTATCGAGGATCGCTACGAAGCGGGTATCGCCCTGGAAGGCTGGGAAGTCAAAGCCATCCGCGACGCCCGCGTACAAATCAAGGAAGCCTACGTTGTCGTCCGCGGCGACGAACTGTTCCTGTTCGGCGCGCACATCAGCGCCCTGCCGACCGCCTCCACGCATATCCACCCGGAAGCCGTGCGCACTCGCAAGCTGCTGCTGCACCGCGCCGAAATCGATAAACTGATCGGCAAGGTGGAACGCTCCGGCTATACGCTGGTGCCGCTCAACCTGCATTTCAAGGGCGGTCGCGTGAAATGCGAAATCGGACTGGCGAAAGGCAAGAAACAGCACGACAAGCGGGCCGCGGAACGCGACCGCGATGGCGCGCGCGAAGTACAGGCGGCAATGAAGACGCACCGCCGCTGATCCAGGCAGGCGCGCATAACGCCCTGCCCTTCCGACAAACCCGGCTAAATGCCGGGTTTTATTTTGTCCCTTGCGGCTGGAAATGGGAAATTCAAAACGCGGCAACGATGGCGAAACAGGGGGATAAAACGAATAAGGCGGGAGCGAGGATTGATATCATTAAAATATCACTCGAATAACTGCGGGGGAATGAGGCTGGCCAGACCGGCCAAAAAGACAGACAGTAGAAAGTTCCGGATGCTTGCAGGCTGCTTGCTACGACACAGAACAAGCATCCGAATGAACGGTGTATGGGATTACACCTTCAGCAGATCACGCGACTTGCCCGAATCGGTCCATTCCTTGACCCATTTCGGTTGACGGCCACGGCCAGTCCATTGCTGCGTCGGATCATCCGGATTGCGATAACGCACGGCGACGGTACCGGTCTTGGCGCGAATACCCGTGCCAACCAGATCTTTGACGGAAACGCCAACGCTCTGGGCGATCGCCAGAATTTGCTCGCGCGCTTTGGACAGATCGTCCTGTTCGCGCTTCTTCATTTGCTTCTTGATGTCATCCTGCAGCGTACGCAGTTCGGACAGGGATAAGCTGGACAGATCCATGATATTTCCTTGTGTGAGTTGAAAAATATAACTGAACAGTTAAATTCTATCCAATTGTAACGCGACTGAGGTGATTTTTTTTGAAATTTGATTGTTTTTTACAATTCTTTTGGTAAAAAACCTACTTCTCATGGCTTGACGACGGAGGAAAACTGCAACGTCGTCAGGATGCGCATGGCAACCGAGGCAGCGGCACCATCAGCCCTGCTGTCTGAATCGCACAATTCAATACACACCATCCACAGCATTTATTTTGCAGCACTTTTTGATTCATTGCAATTTATAGTAATTACAAATAGCAATTTAAAATGCATATGGGAGCAATACTATCGCAATCAAACCCGCTGTAGGCAAAGGCACGCCTTTACACGCATGGGGTCATAATGACCGCAATAGTCAGGAGGCTGCGTGAGCGGACTCTACTTTAATTGAAAACAACATTCAACGCCGTACTGCAGAACATAATGCAGAAAGTACGCACAGCATAGCATGAAGAAAAAACGTCCGCCTGCATCAATTCAAACATGAATAGCCTCATGTCCCTCGCCATTTCTCAAGGAAAATCCAAATGCAAACCGCCCGCTATTCGGCGGGCGGCATTTTTCTCCAACGTGCAGCAAACTTACTGCCGGCTCACTACGGACTTACTATTCGCTAACCAGTCAGGACGGCACTCAGGGCATCGCCACGCCGCTTTTCGGCTTCTGCGTTTTGACCACCTGCATCGCCGTCGCAATCAGGCTGCTCATGTCGCCCAAATTGGCGGGCACGATAATCGAGTTATTCGTTTTCGCCAATTGCGCGAACGCGCCCACATACTGCTCCGCCACCTTCAGGTTGACGGCATCTTCGCCGCCCGGTTCGCGGATGGCGGCGCCCACCTGGCGCAATGCCTCCGCGCTGGCCTGCGCCAGCGCCACGATGGCCGTGGCCTGCCCTTCCGCGCGATTGATGGACGCCTGCTTTTCGCCTTCCGAACGGGCAATCGCCGCTTCGCGCTCACCGCTGGCAATATTGATCTGTTCCTGCTTGCGCCCTTCCGACGCGGCGATCAGGGCGCGCTTTTCACGCTCCGCCGTGATCTGCGCCTGCATCGCGTGCAGGATTTCCTTCGGCGGCGTCAAATCCTTGATTTCATAGCGTAATACCTTGACGCCCCAATTGGCCGCCGATTCATCGATGGCATTCACGATGGCCGTATTGATATGGTCGCGCTCTTCAAATGTCTTGTCGAGTTCCATCTTGCCGATGACGGAACGCAAAGTGGTCTGCGCCAATTGCGTAATGGCGGCAATGTAATTCGACGAACCATATGAAGCGCGCATCGCGTCCGTAATCTGGAAATACAGAATCCCGTCCACCTGCAATTGCGTGTTATCGCGCGTAATACACACTTGCGGCGGCACATCGAGAGGTATTTCCTTGAGCACATGTTTATAGGCGATGCGGTCAACGAAGGGCACGACGATATTCAAGCCGGGGCCCAGTACCGCGTGGAATTTACCTAGCCGTTCCACCACCCAGGCATGCTGCTGCGGCACCACATTGACCGTCTTGAAGACAAATACCAATGCCAGCAATAACAAGATCAGCGACACGCTTCCGATGTTTACTTCCATAATCTACTCTCCTGGTTATCCAACAATCAAACGGCTGCCGCGCACGGCGCGTATGGTGTATTGTCCGGCCTGCGTATCGCTGCCGGGAATCAATTCCACATCCCACAAGGCGCCGCGGTACATGACCCGCGCCGCGCCATCGACCCAATGCGCCACCGTCACGCTTTGGCCGATATCCAGATTTACATTCGGATCCTGGGCGGCGTCGCGCCGCGCCGCCTTGCCAAAGCGGCTGCGCCGCAATAACAGGGTTGCCACCACGCCGACAACGGCAGCCGTCACGGCCTGCCAGCTGCCATTTCCACCGGCCAGTGCCACCAGGCCGCCGGCACTGATGCCGATGGCAATCATCAACAGATAAAACGTGCCCGTAAACAGCTCCAGGATCAATACCGCGCCAGCCGCCACAAACCAGCCTACCCATTCAGCCATGATGCCTCCGTCTTTTTGAATCCGAAAATGAAAAACCCCGCAGCCTATATAAGCGACGGGGTTACATTGCAGTGCTGCCTGATATTATTCTTGCCAAACACCTATATACAAGCAGTCTAACGCAATTCCGGATGACGTCAATAGCCAGGGGCGAATTAGCGCCGCTGGCCAGGCGTTTATTCCTCCAGCAGGCTGCGCAACATCCACGCCGTCTTTTCATGCAGGTCCAGGCGCTGCGTGATCAGGTCGGCCGTCGGCTGGTCATTGGCTTTTTCCAGCAGCGGGAACAGGCGGCGCGCCGTGCGTGCCGTCGCTTCCTGTGCCGCGACCAGGTGGCTGACCATCTCCAGCGCCGGCGGCACGCCATCGATTTCCTTGATCGATGCCAGCTTGACGAATTCCTTGTAGGTGCCCGGCGCCGGATAGCCGAGGGCGCGGATACGTTCGGCGATCAGGTCCAGCGCGCCCCACTGCTCCGTGTATTGGGTCATGAACATCAGGTGCAGGGTGTTGAACATCGGGCCCTTGACGTTCCAGTGAAAATTGTGGGTCATCAGGTACAAGGTATAGCTGTCGGCCAGCAGGCCGGACAGGCCTTCCGCGATCTTCGCGCGGTCCGCTTCGGAAATGCCGATGTCGATCTTTGCAGCTTTGGTCGGTTTCTTGCTTGCCATGTGAACTCCCGTTTCAATGTATTGGTGGAATCATTTTAGCTGATCTGGCGCAAAGCCATCGAATACAGGCGTGCGCCGCATGGTTATCGCCATCCCCGTCAATACAGGCATAAAAAAACCCGCTGCGGTATTACCGGCAGCGGGTTTTATCAGTCACGGAAACGTCTTACGCTTTCAGCGCGGCCAGTTTCTGCCAGGTGTCGATCACCGAGTCGGGATTCAGGGACATCGATTCGATGCCCTGCTCCATCAGCCAGACGGCGAAGTCCGGATGGTCGGAAGGACCCTGGCCGCAGATGCCGATGTACTTGCCGCGTGCCAGGCAAGCCTTGATGGCCAGGGCCAGCAGGGCCTTCACGGCAGGATCGCGCTCGTCGAAGTCGGCGGCCAGCAATTCCATGCCGGAATCGCGGTCCAGGCCCAGGGTCAGCTGGGTCAGGTCGTTCGAACCGATCGAGAAGCCATCGAAATGGTCGAGGAACTGGTCGGCCAGGATGGCGTTCGACGGCACTTCGCACATCATGATGACGCGCAGGCCGTTCTCGCCGCGCTTCAGCCCATTCTTCGCCAGCAGGTCGATGACTTTCTCGGCCTGGCCCAGGGTGCGCACGAATGGCACCATGATTTCCACGTTGGTCAGGCCCATGTCATTGCGCACGCGCTTCATCGCTTCGCATTCCATGTTGAACGCTTCGGAGAAGTCGGCCGACAGGTAGCGCGCCGCGCCGCGGAAGCCCAGCATCGGGTTTTCCTCGTCCGGCTCGTAGCGCGAACCGCCGATCAGCTTCTTGTACTCGTTCGACTTGAAGTCGGACAGGCGCACGATGACTTTTTTCGGCCAGAACGCGGCGGCGATGGTGGCGATGCCTTCGGCCAGCTTGTCGATGTAGAACGCTTTCGGCGAAGCGTGGCCGCGCGCCACCGATTCCACGGCCTTTTTCAGGTCGGCGTCGATGTTCGGGTATTCCAGGATCGCGCGCGGATGCACACCAATATTGTTATTGATGATGAATTCCAGGCGCGCCAGGCCCACGCCGGCGTTCGGCACGGACTGGAAGTCGAAGGCCAGTTGCGGGTTGCCCACGTTGAGCATGATCTTGGTGTCGAGCTTCGGCAATTCGCCGCGCGACACTTCCGACACTTCCGTTTCCAGCAAGCCGTCGTAGATCTTGCCTTCGTCGCCTTCCGAGCACACCACGGTGACAAACGTGCCGTCCTTCAGCACGTCGGTGGCGTCGCCGCAGCCGACGACGGCAGGCACGCCCAGTTCACGCGCGATGATCGCCGCGTGGCAGGTACGGCCGCCACGGTTGGTGACGATGGCCGACGCGCGCTTCATGACCGGCTCCCAGTTCGGGTCCGTCATGTCGGCAACCAGCACGTCGCCCGGCTGCACGCGCTCCATGTCGGCCGGATCGTGGATCACGCGCACGGGACCGGCGCCGATCTTCTGGCCGATGGCACGGCCGGAAGTGAGTACGGTGCCCGTGCTTTTCAGCTTGAAGCGCTCTTGCACGTCGGTCGCCTTTTGCTGCGACTTGACGGTTTCAGGACGCGCCTGCAGGATATACAGCTTGCCGTCGCGGCCATCCTTGCCCCACTCGATGTCCATCGGACGGCCGTAGTGGTTTTCGATAATGACGGCGTATTTCGCCAGCTCCACCACTTCGGTGTCGTTCAGCGAGTAGCGGTTGCGCATTTCGACTGGCACGTCGACGGTTTTCACGGAGCGGCCGGCCTTGGCTTCGTTCGTGAACTCCATCTTCAGCAGCTTCGAGCCGATATTGCGGCGGATCACAGGCGACTTGCCCTTTTCCAGCATCGGCTTGTGCACGTAGAATTCGTCGGGATTGACGGCACCCTGCACCACGGTCTCGCCCAGGCCATAGCTGGAGGTGACGAAGACCACGTCCTTGAAGCCCGATTCCGTATCGATGGTAAACATCACGCCGGCCGCGCCCAGGTCGGAACGCACCATGCGCTGCACGCCGGCCGACAGGGCCACTTCCGCGTGCGTGAAGCCCTTGTGCACGCGATACGAGATGGCGCGGTCGTTGTACAGCGAGGCGAACACCTGCTTCATCGCGTCGAGCACGTTGTCGATGCCGACCACGTTCAGGAAGGTTTCTTGCTGGCCGGCAAAAGAAGCATCCGGCAAGTCTTCCGCCGTCGCCGAGGAGCGCACGGCAAACGACATTTCGGTGTCGGAGTCGGCCACGAGCTTGGCGTAGAACTGGTCGATTTCAGCGGCCAGGCGTGGCTGGAACGGCGTTTCGACGATCCATTGACGGATCTCGGCACCCGCTTGCGCCAGCGCGCGCACGTCGTCGATGTTCAAGCCTTCCAGGCGCTGGGCGATGCGTTCGGCCAGCGGCAAGCCGCCATTGGCGCTGTACGACAGGAAGTCGCGGAAGGCCTGCGCCGTGGTGGCAAAGCCACCGGGCACGCGCACGCCGGCTTCCGCCAGCTGGCTGATCATTTCGCCCAGGGAGGCGTTCTTGCCGCCGACGGATTCGACATCCGTCATGCGCAAATGCTCGAACGAGGCGACATACACCGCGTCCTTTTCCTGCTGTTGCGATACTGCGTTGGTCATAATGACACCCTTACTGATGATAGAAATCTTTACGCGCGGCGCACAGACAGTCTTCTTGTTATTCTTGGCGTCGTGCAGCACAATCATACCGTTACAGCCATTTTACCTTGTGCGGCGCAAAATGACGACGCACAATCTTGATCCGAAGACCCATGACACAAGAACCACGCCCCCCCCTGCCCCCTGCGGCCCGCACTGTTTTCTTTGTTTCGGACGGTACCGGCATCACCGCCGAAACCTTCGGCCATTCCGTGCTGACGCAGTTCGAACTGCGTTTCCGCCAAATCCGCCTGCCCTTCATCGACACCATGGACAAGGCGCATGATGCGGCGCGCAAGATCAACGAGGCATTCGCCACCGACGGCCAGAAGCCCATCATCTTCTCGACCCTGGTGAAGACCGACCTGTCGGCCGTGATCCGCAAGTCCAGCGGCATGCACATGGACCTGATCCAGACCTTCGTCGCCCCGCTGGAGCAGGAGCTGGGCGTGATGTCGACGCATACCATCGGCCGTTCGCACAACATCGTCGACAGCGAGGAATACAAGAACCGCATCGAGGCGATCAACTATTCGCTGGCGCACGACGACGGGCAGTCGCACAAGAACCTGTCATCGGCCGATGTCATTCTGGTGGGTGTTTCGCGCTCTGGCAAGACGCCGACCAGCCTGTATCTGGCGATGCAGTATGGCATCAAGGCAGCCAATTATCCGCTGATTCCCGACGATTTCGAGCGCGAGAAGCTGCCCACGGCCCTGCACGAATTTAAGAATAAAATTTTCGGATTGAGCATTACGCCCGAACGTTTGTCGGAAATACGCAACGAAAGACGGGCCGGAAGCAAGTATGCGGCCATCGAGAATTGCCGCTACGAGGTCAACGAGGCGGAAAAAATGATGAAACGCGAAGGCATCCGCTGGCTGTCATCGACCACCAAATCGATCGAGGAAATCTCCACGACGATCCTGCAAGAGATCAAGCCGAACCGCCGCGAGTACTAGAGCGCTTGACCAAGCCTGCTGCGCGCCGGCATGGGCGCCCTGCGATGCCCACCGGCTCGGCGCCGCCGTACCAGGTACGGGGGCGCTCCTCGATCACCTCTCCCTACCGCTCGCTATGGTTAGGCGTTCGCCTCGCCGGACAGCGCCGTCAGCGCCGCCACCAACCGGTCCAGCTCAGCGGTGGTGGTGGTGAGGGCCACCGTGGCGCGCACGACATCGGCATCGCCGATATTGCGCTCGACGGTAAACACGCCGAAGCGGTGCAATAAGGCCTGCTGCAGTTCGCGCGCACGCATGCCGTCGACGGCAAAGGCCACCAGCGCCGTGCCCCGTTTCGCATCAAGCGGCGACAGCAGCCGCACGCCGGGCAGCCGCGCGGCGCGGCTGACCCAATAATCGCGCAGCCAGGCCAGGCGTTCGGTCTTGGCCGGCGTGCCGCCCAGGCGCTCATGGAAGTCCAATGCCGCAGGCGCGGCCAGGATGGCGCCGATCGGCGGCATCCCCATGTGCAGGCGGCCGCGGATATCCCCCGGCGGATAATCGTCGTCGCCAAAATGCGGTTCGATCTTGTGCAGCTGCGATGCGCGGATGTAGACGACACCCAGTCCCGCCGGCGCGCCCAGCCATTTGTGCAGATTGAAACCGGCAAAATCGACGCCCATGGCCTGCACGTCCATGTCCACCTGACCCAGCGCATGCGCGCTGTCGAGCAGCACGTCGACGCCATGCTCGCGCGCCAGCGCCATGATGGCCTTCACGGGCATTTGCTGGCCGTTGGCCGGCGTCACCTGCGACAGCAGCAGCAACCTGGGCTTGACGGCCTGGCGCATGGCCCGCGCGTAGCTGGCGACGATCTCGTCATCGCTGATGGGCAAGCGCAAGGCGACTTGCGTGCTGGTGACGCCGCGGCGCTGCGCCAGCCAGCGCATGGCCGTGCGCATGGCCGGATAGTCGAGGTTACTCCACAGCACGGTCTCGCCAGGCGCCAGGCAGTGGTATTGCGTGATCAGCACCTGCATGGACTCGGTGCCGCTGCGGGTCAGCAGGATCTCGTGCGGTTCGGCATGGATCAGCGCGGCCACGCGCCGGCGCAGGATATCCACATGCGTGCGCGTGAACTCGCCGCGCACGAAAGGACTCAGTCGCTCGTTGGTGTAGCGCACGGCCTGCTCGAAAGCCGCCTGCACGGGCGCGGCCATGGCGCCGAAATAGCCGTGCTCCAGATTGACGATGGCGTCCGGCGGCGCAGGATAGAACGCGGCCACCTGGCGCCACCAGGCTTCGTCACGGCTCGCACAGGCGCCAGAGAGGGAGGGAAAAACCGGATGCACGGACATGACGAGCCTTGGCGTGAAGGTGGTTAGGACTGGTTTTGACGTACCTGCTCGAAGAAACAGACAGCGGCGCAGGCAGCCACGTTCAGCGATTCGATCTGGCCCAGGTGGGGAATCACCACCTGGTGCGTGGCCATCGACAGCAAGTCGTCGGCGACGCCCTGCCCTTCGTGGCCGAACAGCCAGGCCACGGGCTGGCGCAGGTCGACGTCATACAGGCGCTGCGTGGCGTAGCCGCTGGTGGCAAGCGTTGCCACCTTCGCGCCGGCCACCAGCGCGGCCAGGTCGACGTTCTCAAAGATGTCGAGCACAAAGTGCGCGCCCATGGCCGCGCGCAGCACCTTCGGCGACCAGCAGAAGGCCGTGCCGGCGCTGCAGTACACCTGCGTGATGCCGGCGGCGGCGGCGCTGCGCAGGATGGAACCCACGTTGCCCGGGTCTTGCAAGTTATCGAGCAGCACGGCCGAGACGCTGACCGGTGCCGTGACGGCGCGCTCGGGCGTCTCGATGAGGAACATCACGCCGACGCCGTGCTCCACCTGGCTCACGGCGTTGTACAGCGCATCGGGCAAGCCCAGCACGTGCGCCCGCAGGCTTTCCAGCTGGCCCACGATGTCCGCCACTTCCGGATTCCGCAAGGCGCTTTCGCTGACGATGCACTGCTCCGGCAGGCCGCGCAGCTGCAGGTAGGACTGGCACAGGTGCACGCCGTCGAGCAGGGTGCGGCCCGACTTGCGGCGCGCCTGCGAACTGCCCGCCAGCTTCAGCAAATCCTTGTATTGCGCGTTGTCGCGCGAGGTGATCGTCTTCATGCCGCTTCCTCCTGCGCGCCAAACAGGGCGATCACATTGCGCACGGGCGCGAACGAGCGGCGGTGCACGGGCGAGGCGCCGTGCAGGTGCAGGCGCTCCAGGTGCAGCTTGGTGCCATAGCCCTTGTGCTGGTCGAAGCAGTATTCCGGATAGGCCGCGTGCAGGTGCACGAGGGCCGCGTCGCGCGCCGTCTTGGCCAGGATCGAGGCGGCCGAAATCGAATCGACCTTGTCGTCGCCGCCGATGATCGCCATGCCGCGCACCGGCATCACGGGACAGCGGTTGCCGTCGATCAGGGCCAGGGTCGGCACGGTCGCCAGCGCCTCGACGGCGCGGCGCATGGCCAGCATCGACGCCTGCAGGATGTTCAGGCGGTCGATCTCTTCTTCCGACGCTTCGGCGATGGCCCAGGCCAGGGCCTTGGCCTTGATCTGCGGCGCCAGCAGGTCGCGCCTGGCTTCGGTGAGTTTTTTCGAATCGCGCAAGCCGTCGATCGGCTGGTTCGGGTCGAGGATCACGGCGGCGGCAAAGACGGGGCCGGCCAGCGGACCGCGCCCTGCCTCGTCGACGCCGCAAACGATTTCGTCGAGCGAGAATGGCAAGTCGTCAAACAGGCCGGGATAAATATTTTTCACGTTGAATCTTCAGTAGGGATTATTTTTTATTGTCGGCGATGACTTGCATCACCGCGTTGGCGCTCTCGCGCGCGCTGTCGCGCAGCAGGCTGTGGTGCATGTCCGTGAAGCGCTGCACCAGGCGCAGCCGGCCCGGCACATCGCTCAGCTGCCGCCACATGGCCTCGGCCAGCGCCTGCGGGCTGGCCGCGTCTTGCAGCAGCTCGGGCACCAGGTAGTCGCGCGCCAGGATGTTGGGCAAGCCGATCCACGGCTGGTAGCCCAAGTGGCGCATGATTTCCCACGACGCGCGCATCATCTTGTAGGCGATGACCATGGGCTTCTTGTACAGCGCCACTTCCAGCGAGGCGGTGCCGGATGCCACCAGCACGGCGTCGGCAGCACAGATGGCGGTATGCGAGCCGCCGTCGGTCAGCAGGATCTCGACGTCCTGCAAGCCCGCCTCGCGAACCAGCTGCAGGAAGTACTGGCGCTGTTTTTCGCCGGCCATGGGGGCGACGAAACGCAGCGAGCGGTCGCGCGCCAGCAGCAGCTTGCAGGCGCTGACAAAGGCCACCGTATTGTATTTGAGTTCGCCCATGCGGCTGCCCGGCATCAGGGTCACCACGTTGGCGTCTTCGGGCAAGCCCAGGATGCGCCGCGCGGCCGCCTCGTCGGGCTGCAGTGGGATCATTTCGGCCAGCGGATGGCCGACGTAGGTAACGGGCACGCCCGCCTTGCGGTAGATTTCTTCCTCGAACGGGAAGATCACCAGCATGTGCGAAACGGCCTTGATGATTTTCTTGATGCGGCCACCGCGCCAGGCCCAGATCTGCGGCCCGATGTAGTGCACGGTGGGGATGCCGCCTTCTTTCAGCTGCTGTTCCAGCCCCAGGTTGAAGCCCGGATAGTCGGCGCCGATGAAGACGGCCGGCCGTTCGGCCAGCAGCTGGTCGCGCAGCGCGTTCTGGATGCCCTTGATCTCGCGGTAGCGGGGAATGATCTCGAACAGGCCGCGCACCGTCAGCTTTTCCAGCGGCCAGTCGGAAACAAAACCCTGTTTCGCCATGTGCTCGCCGCCGATGCCGTGGAAGCGGGCGCCGGGCAGCTGCGGCACGAGGCCGGACAGCAGGCGGCTGGCCAGCAGGTCGCCGGACACCTCGCCGGCGACGATGGCGACCGACAGGCCGCCTGCCTGGTCAGCGGACGATGCCACGCGACGCCACGCCCAGGAATTCGCGCATGGCGCGAATGTGTTCGGCCACCTCGGGCAAGGACGCCTGTTCTTCTTCAAACAGGGCCGCCTTGGCCTCGTCGAGGGTCAGGCCCGAGCGGTAGATCAGTTTGTACGCGGTGCGGATGCCGTTGATCTGCTCGCGCGTGAAGCCGCGGCGTTTCAAGCCCTCGATATTCACGCCATGCGCCTGCGCCGGGTTGCCGCTCAGCAGCACGAACGGCGGCACGTCCTGCGTCAGGCTGGTGCTCATGCCGAGGAAGGCATGCGCGCCGATCTTGCAGAACTGGTGCACATTGGCGAAACCGCTCATGATGACCCAGTCGCCGATCTCCACGTGGCCCGCCAGCTGGGCATTGTTGGAAAAAATGGTGTTATTGCCCACCAGGCAGTCATGCGCCAGGTGGACATACGCCGAGATCCAGTTGTCATTGCCCAGGCGCGTCACGCCGCCGCCCTGCACGGTGCCCGTATTGAAAGTGCAGAATTCGCGGATGGTGTTGCGGTCGCCGATCTCCAGGCGCGTCGCCTCGCCCGCCCATTTTTTGTCCTGCGGCTGTGCGCCGATGGATGAAAACTGGAACAGGTGGTTGTCCGCGCCTATCGTCGTATGGCCGTCGATCACCACGTGCGGACCGACCTTGGTGCCGGCGCCGATGCGCACGTGCGGACCGATGATGGAATACGGACCCACCTCGACCGAGCTGTCGAGCTCGGCCTTCGGGTCGATCACTGCCGTAGAGTGGATGGCTGCCATGTTACTGTCCCGCTGGCTGGCTCGCAGACTGGCTGGCATCCTGCGCGCTGCGGATGGTGCACATCAGTTCCGCTTCCAGCGCGACCTTGCCGTCGACCGAGCCGACCGCCTTGTATTTCCAGATGCCGCGCGAGACGCGCAGGATTTCCACGTCCATCTTCAGCTGGTCGCCCGGCTCCACCGGACGCTTGAAGCGCGCATTGTCGATGCCGACAAAATACACCACCGAGTTTTCATCGGGTTTCACGCCCATCGTCAGGAACGACAGCAAGGCCGCCGTTTGCGCCAGCGCTTCGATCATCAGCACGCCGGGCATGACTGGCTTGTGCGGGAAATGGCCCTGGAAGAACTCTTCGTTGACCGTCACGTTCTTGATGGCGGTGATGGATTTGTTCGCTTCCCAGTCCAGCACGCGGTCCACCAGCAGCAGCGGATAGCGGTGCGGCAGCAGCGATTTGATGGCCAGGATGTCGAGGGTCTTTTTTTCAGTAGTCATTTTTCGTCTTGCGTGGTCAGTGTTTTAATTGTTTTTTCAAGCGCGCGGATTTTCTCGCGCATGCTTGACAGGTTGCGCACGATGGCGGCGCTCTTTTCCCAGTCGGCGTTCTTGGCCAGCGGATAGAAACCCGTGTACTGGCCCGGTTCCAGGATCGAACGCGAGACCATGCTGCCCGATGAAACGTGGACGCGGTCGGCGATCGTCAGGTGCCCCAGCACCATGGCGGCGCCGCCAAAGGTGCAATATTTGCCGATGATGGCGCTGCCCGCCACGCCGACGCAGCCGGCCATGGCCGTGTGTGCGCCGATATGGCAGTTGTGGCCGATCTGGATCTGGTTATCCAGCTTGACGCCATCTTCGATGATGGTATCGGCCAGTGCGCCACGGTCGATGGTGGTATTGGCGCCGATATCGACATCGTCGCCGATCACCACCCTGCCCGTCTGCGGAATCTTGATATACACGCCGCCTTCGTTGGCGAAGCCGAATCCGTCGGTGCCGATCACGGCGCCCGAATGGATGATGCCGCGCTGGCCGATCACGCAGCGCGCGTGGAAGGTGGCGTTGGCGAGCAACTGGGTGCCGGCGCCGATGACGGCGTCGCGGCCCACCACGCAGCCGGCGCCGATCACGCAGCCGGCGCCGATCGCGGCGCCAGCCTCGATGACGGCATTGGCGCCGATGGAGGCGCTGGCATCCACCTGCGCAGTGGCGTCGACCACGGCGCTGGCATGGATGCCCACGGGCGCCCTGATTTCATGCAGGGCGGCGAAATACTGCGCCGCGCGCGCGAAATACACATAGGGATTCGGGGTGATGATGCGCGCGCCCGCATACTCGGCGCCGATCAGCGCGTCGTCGGCCGGCGTGAGGATCAGCGCGGCGGCGCCGCTGCTGGCCGCCTGTGCGCGGAATTTACTATTGCTGAGAAAGCTGATGTGCGAAGCGCCGGCGTCGGCCAGCGGCGCGATGCCTGTGACTTCCAGGTTGGGATCGCCCGCCAATTGCCCGCCGAAGCGTTCGACCAATTCTCCTAGTCGAGTGCCCATCGATATACCCTTATAAAAACGCCTGACCATGCCTGCTGCGCGGCGCGATGTGCGGTCTCCGATGCGCACTGTGCTCTAGCACAGCTCCGCTTCTCAACCGCCACTCACATCCGCTCGCTACGGCACTGTCAGGCGTAAAACTATTACAATTACTTGTCCAGCGCCTTCAAGACCTTGTCGGTGATGTCGATGCGCGGACTGGCCCACAGGGCTTCCTGCAGCACGATGTCATATCCTTCGATATGCGCCATCTGCTGGATGATGGTGTTGGCTTTTTCCGCGATGGCGCTGCGCTCTTCGTTCGTGCGCTGGCTCAGGTCTTCGCGGAATTCGCGCTGGCGGCGCTGCAATTCCTTGTCCAGCTCGAAAAATTCGCGCTGGCGCTTGGCGCGCTCCGCCTCGCTCAGGGTCGGCATGTCCTTTTCCAGGGCCTCATTGGCGACCTTGAAACGGGCAGCCAGTTCCTGCACGGCCTTTTCACGCGAGCGGAACTCCTCGGCCAGCTTGGCGCTGGCCAGCTTGGCCAGCCTCGATTCGTTATAAATACGTTCGCTGCTGATCCAGGCGATCTTCGACTCCTGAGCGTGCGCCTGCACCGGCAACAGCGAACTCCAGCACAATGCGATCACGGCAAGGGACTTGGGCAGGGTAGCGGATGCGGTGTTCATGATACTCCATGGTCAAAAAGTGAAAGCTGGCGCCCCGTTCCAGTGAGCCCGGTCAGAAACCGGTACCCATCTGGAACTGGAAACGCTCCAGGCGGTCTGTCGGCTTGGCGTTCAACGGCTTGGCATAGCTCAGCTTGAGCGGGCCGACCGGTGAAATCCAGCTGATCCCCAAGCCAGCAGAATAGCGCAATTGCGAGATACGCATTTTTTCGCCTTCCTGGTAGACCTGGCCGCCGTCCAGGAAACCGAACCAGCGCAAGCTGCGGTCATTGCCCGAACCGGGGAATGGCATCTGCAGTTCCGCGTTGCCGATCAGGCGCGAAGCGCCGCCCAGGGCATCGTTGGTGCTCGGTTCGACCGCGCCCAGCGACGAGCTCAGGTAGCCGCGCACGGAACCGATGCCGCCGCCGTAGAAGTTCTTGAAGACGGGGTACACATGGTTGCCGATGCCATGGCCGTAATCGAGTTCGCCCTTCAGCGCCAGGGTGACCTTGCTGAACAGCGGACGGAAATACTGGTGCTCATAGATGGCACGGAAGTATTTCTGGTCGCCGATCAGGTCAGCCTCCAGGTTGATGCGCTGGTAGCGGCCGACCGATGGCGTCAGGGCGCTGTCGCGGCTGTCGCGCTGCCATGCCGCCGTCAGCGGAATGGAATTGGTGGTCGCCGAACCGATACCGTCGGACGGGCCGCCGTTGTCGATCACATACTGCTTGAAGCGCACCGGGCTGGTGATATCGGTCTCGATCTGCGAACGCTCGGCGCCGATGCCGAAGAAGACGGTGTCGACTTCCGAGAACGGCACGCCGAAACTGACGCGGCCACCCGTCTGCTTGATCTTGTAGCTGCCGATATTGAGCGCCGGCGGTTCCGTCGTGCGCAGGTAGACTTCAAAGCTGCGCGAAATGCCGTCATCCGTGTAGTACGGATTGGTCTGCGAAAACGCGATGGTGCGGCTGTAATGGCTGGTATTGAGTTCGATGCCGACCGTGTTGCCGCTACCGGCAAAGTTGGCCTGGGAAATCGAGGCCGACAGGGTGAATTTTTCCGATTGCGAGAAGGCGCCGCCGATCAGGAAGTTACCGGTCGGTTTTTCCACCACCGTCACGTTGACGTCGACCTGGTCGGTCGTGCCCTGCGCTTCCGGCGTGTCGATGGTCACGTCCTTGAAGTAGCCCAGGCGGTCGACACGGTCGCGCGACAGCTTGATCTTGTTGCTGTCGTACCAGGACGATTCGAACTGGCGGAATTCGCGGCGGATGACTTCATCGCGCGTGGTGGTGTTGCCGGCGATGTTCATGTGGCGCACGTAAACGCGCTTGCCCGGGTCGATGAAGAAGGTAAATGCCACTTCATGCTTTTCGCGGTTGATCTCGGGATTGGCGTTGACGTTGGCGAATGCATAGCCGAACGTGGCCAGGCGATCCTGGATGCGCTTGTTCGTCGCCGTCAGGCGCGCGCCGGAATAGATATCGCCTTCGCGCAGCAGGTTCAGGGCCTTCAGCTCCTCTTCGCGGCCGAACATCTCGCCTTCGAACTTGGTGCCGGAAACCTTGTACTTTTCGCCTTCGGTGATGTTGATCGTCAGGTAGATGTCTTTTTTATCGGGCGTGATGGACACCTGGGTCGAGTCGACCTGCATCTCGATATAGCCGCGGTCGAGGTAGAACGACTTCAGCGATTCGATGTCGCCCGTCAGCTTGGTCTTCGAATACTGGTCGGCCTTGGTGTACCAGCTGAACCAGCCGCCCGTGTTCAGGGCCAGCTGTTCGCGCAGCTCCTTGTCCGAGAACGCCTTGTTGCCGACGATGTTGATTTGCTTGATGCGGGCCACGTCGCCCTCGTCGACGGCGAACACCACGTTGACGCGGTTACGCTCGATCGGCGTGACGGTGGTGGTGATCTTCACGCCATACAGACCATGCGACAGATACTGGCGCTTGAGTTCCTGTTCCGCGCGGTCGACCGACGCCTTGTCGAAAATCTTGGCTTCACCGACGCCGATTTCCTTCAGCGCCTTGACCAGCACGTCTTTTTCAAATTCCTTGGTGCCGGTAAATTCCACCGAGGCGATGGCCGGGCGTTCCTCGACCAGCACCACCAGGACGTCGCCTTCGACTTCCAGGCGCACATCCTTGAACATGCCCGTCGCGTACAGGGCCTTGATGGCGGCAATACTCTTCTCGTCGGAGAACGTCTCGCCCACCCGCACCGGCAGGTAGGCGAAGACCGTGCCCGCCTCGGTACGCTGGATCCCTTCGACCCGGATGTCCTTGACAGTAAATGGCTGGACGGCCAGCGCATGGCCGGCACAGAAGGCCATGACGGCACCGGCGATCAGGCTGCGGCGAAAGGAAGGCAAGGCAATACGAGCAGAATGTAATTTCATTGGGGTTATTCAATGGTAAATCAATGGACAACATGCACAAAAGACTGCTTGTGCGACTCACGCATGGCCTCGGCCAGCGTATTAATTCATCAGCCGCAATACGTCATTAAAGACGGCAAGCACCATCAGGGTCAGCAACAGACCGATCCCCAGGCGCTGGGCAATCTCGCCTACGCGCTCCGGCAAGGGGCGTCCGGTCAAAACTTCCAGCGAATAATACAGCAAATGCCCGCCATCCAGAACAGGAATGGGTAGCAAATTCATCACGCCAAGACTGATACTGATGAAGGCAATGAAGCTCAGATAGCTTGCCAGGCCGATGCGCGCCGTCTGGCCCGCGTAATCGGCAATGGTAATCGGCCCCGTCACATTCTTCAGCGAGACCTGGCCGGTGACCATTTTACCCAGCATTTTCAGGCTCATCACGCTGGTATCCCAGACCTTGGCCGAGGCCTTTGCCACGGCGGCGAACGGGCCGGATGCCACAACGATCATATCCGGCACCTGCCCCAGCTTCGCCTGGATCTTACCAACTGTTACAGCTCCCTCTGCCCCGGCGCCTGGCACGGCTTCCGGCGTGATCGGCAAGCTCAGGTCCTGGCCCTGGCGCAACAGCTGCAATTGCAGGGTCCGGCCCGGCGCGCGGCTCAGGGTATCGATGATGGCCGCCACGTCGTGCACGGGCTGGCCGTCGATGGCGAGGATCTCGTCGCCCTTGCGCAGGCCGGCCCGCTCGGCGGCGCCACCTGGCAGGATTTCCATCATGGTCGGCGCCGACCGGGCCAGGGTCAGGCCCAGCTTGCCCAGCACGTCGCCCTCCAGGTCCGCTTCCGTCAGGCTGGCCGTCGGCAAGGTCGCTTCCTGCACGCCACGCTCGGGCCGGCGCACGTCGATGCGCGCCACCTGCTTGTCGAGCGCGGCCTGGATCACTTCCCAGCGCAGCTCCGACCAGCTGGCCACGGCCCTGCCATTCACCGCTTCCACGGTGTCGCCGCTGCGCAAGCCGGCCGTGTAGGCGGCCGTTGCTTCGGCTACGGGGCCGAGCTTGCTCGATGGCTCTTCGATGCCATGCATGAACAGGCCCGCGTACAGCACGATGGCGACGAGGAAATTGGCCAGCGGGCCGGCCGCCACGATGGCGATGCGGCGCCACACGCTCTGGCGCGTGAATTCGCGGCGCAATTCTTCTTCCGGCAAGTCGCCGAGGTCCTGCGCGCGGCTGTCGAGCATGCTCACATAGCCGCCCAGCGGCAGCGCGGAAATCGCCCATTCCGTCTGGTCCTTGCCAAACTTGCGCGAATACACCACTTTCCCCATGCCGATGGAGAAACGCAGCACTTTCACGCCGCACCAGCGCGCCACCAGGTAGTGGCCCAGCTCGTGCAAGGTGATCAGCGAGCCCAGCGCGACGATAAACGCCAGCAAGGTGGTAATCAGGGTCATGCGGCCAGCCTGCGCGCGATATACGCCTGCGCCGCCACCCTGGCCAGGCGGTCCTGCTCCATCACGGCGTCGATGCTGGAAGCGGCGCCATGCGGCACCGTCTCGATCACGTGGGCGATGACGCGGTCGATCTGGCGGAAGCCGATCTGCTCGTCGAGGAAGGCTTGCACGGCCACTTCATTGGCCGCGTTCAACAGGGCCGGCGCCGTGCCGCCCGCGCGCAAGGCGTCAAACGCCAGGGCCAGGCAAGGGAAACGGCGGAAATCGGGGCGTTCGAACTGCAAGGTGGCCACCTGCGCCAGGTCCAGCTGCGCCACGCCCGAGTCGATACGCTGCGGATACGCCAGCGCATGCGCGATGGGCGTGCGCATGTCCGGGTTGCCCAGCTGGGCCAGCACGGACCCGTCGATGTACGACACCATCGAATGGATCACGCTTTGCGGGTGGATCAGCACCTCGATCTGGTCGGCAGGCGCGCCGAACAGCCAATGCGCCTCGATCACTTCCAGGCCCTTGTTCATCATGGTGGCCGAATCGACGGAAATCTTGCGCCCCATGGCCCAGGTCGGATGCTTGCAGGCCTGGTCGGGCGTCACCTTGTCCAGCGTCTCGACATCGCGCGTGAGGAACGGCCCGCCCGAGGCCGTCAGCACGATCTTCGCCACGCCGGATGCGCCTGGCGCGCGGCCGTAGGCGTGCGGCAGGCACTGGAAGATGGCGTTGTGCTCGCTGTCGATAGGCAGCAGCACGGCGCCGTTGTCGTGCACGGCATCGATGAACAGCTGGCCGGACATGACCAGCGCTTCCTTGTTGGCCAGCAATACTTTCTTGCCAGCACGGGCAGCGGCCAGGGTGGGCGCCAGGCCGGCGGCGCCGACGATGGCAGCCATCACGCCCGTCACTTGGGGGGCGCTGGCGATGGCGCACAGGGCGTCCTCGCCGTATTCGACCTCGGTGGCCACGCCCTGCCCGCGCAGCAAGCGCGTCAGTTCAAGGGCGGCGGCGGCCGTGCCGACGACGGCGCGCTGCGGACGGAATTGCAGGCACTGGGCAGCCAGCTCGGCCACGCGTGTGTGCGCGCTCAGCGCATACACGCTGTATTGCCCGGGATGGCGCGCGAGCACGTCCAGGGTGGACACGCCGATCGAGCCGGTCGCGCCAAGGATGGTGATGTATTGCATGAAAGTTTCCTTAAAGCCAGCTTGCCACCAGGGCGGCAAACGGCAGGACCGGGATCAGCGCGTCGATACGGTCAAGCACGCCGCCGTGGCCAGGCAGCAGCTTGCTGCTGTCCTTGATGCCGGCGCGGCGCTTCAATTGGGATTCGAACAGGTCGCCGACGATGCTGGCGGCGACGATCAGCAGCAGCACCAGCAGGGCCACCAGCCAGCCGCGGCGCAATTGCAGCTGCACGGCGAAGGTATCCTGCAGCACCGGCAGCGCTGGCGCGGCGAAAATCGTGATGGCGGCAATGACGAGCACGGCGATGCCGCCGCCGATGGCGCCTTCCCAGGATTTCCCAGGGGAAATACTTGGCGCCAGCTTGCGCTTGCCGAAAGCCTTGCCCGAGAAATACGCGCCGATATCGGCGATCCAGACGAGCGCCATCACGGACAGCAGGAACAGGGGGCTATGCAGGAACAAGGCGATGATGGCGACGAAGCAGCCGACGATGGTCACCGGATACACCAGGCTGAGCAAGGTATTGCCCAGGCCTTCGGTGGGCGGCAAGCCCGTCGCCAGCGAAGGCACGAAGCGGATCAGCCAGATGGCCACGCACAGGGCAAACCAGAAATTGAGCTGCGCCATGCCGTTGCCGACAAAGAAGGTATACGCGAAGGCGGCCGTCCAGACGGCAGCGATCGGCAGCGCATGGCGATTTTTGAAGATACGGAAGCTTTCCCACACGGCGGCGCCGAAGAACGCCGTGGCGATCACGGCGAAGGCGGGAAAATAGTTGAGATACAGAACCGGCAGCAAGACCGCCAACAAGACCAGGGCGGTGATAATCCGTGTTTTCAGCATCAGTTTGTCTTTTCAGTTAGTTGCGCGCTGGTACGGCCAAAGCGCCGTTCGCGCTGCTGGTAGGACGCGATTGCCGCGTCGAGGCAGTCGACATTGAAGTCGGGCCAGAAAGTCTCGGTGAAAAACAGCTCAGTGTACGCCAGTTGCCACAGCAGGAAGTTGGAAATGCGCTGCTCCCCGCCCGTGCGGATGAACAGGTCGGGCTCGGGCGCATACGCCATGGCCAGGTGCGGCGCCAATTGTTCTTCCGTGTAGGCTTGTCCGACGGGCTGACCATTGGCAGCCGCCTCGGCCGTCATTTTATTGACTGCCTGCATGATGTCCCAGCGGCCGCCATAGTTGGCGCAGATGGTCATGGTCAGGCGCGTGTTGCGCGCCGTCTTGCGTTCCGCATTGGCGATCAGGGTTTGCAACTGTTCATTGAAGCGCGACAAGTCGCCCACCACCTTCAGGCGGATATCGTTGGCATGCATCTTCACCACTTCGCGTTCGAGCATGGTGACGAACAGGCGCATCAGCATCGACACCTCCTCTTCCGGCCGGCGCCAGTTTTCCGAGCTGAAGGCAAACAGGGTCAGATACTCGACGCCACGTTCGAGGCAAGTCTCGACGATGCCGCGCACGGCGTCGGCGCCCTTGACGTGGCCGGCCACGCGGGGAAGGAAGCGCTTGGTTGCCCAGCGGCCGTTGCCATCCATAATGATTGCCACGTGGCGCGGCACGGTACCCACCTCCGGTACTGCCGTTGTCGAACTCGAATAGATCATGAAAACACTAATGCCAAAAATAAAAGATAACTATTATGCGCCAAATAGCACTGCCCGGAAAAGCCATGCTTTTCCGGGCAGCGTAAAAAGGGGCCGAAAGCTAGACCGTCAGCACTTCTTTTTCTTTATCGACAACCATCTTGTCGATGTCGGCAATGAACTTGTCCGTCAGTTTCTGCACTTCTTCCGACGAGCGGCGCTCATCATCTTCCGAGCAGGCTTTTTCCTTGACCAGTTTTTTCAGCGATTCATTCGCGTCGCGGCGAATATTACGTACAGCAATCTTCGCATCTTCCGCTTCGCTCTTGACCAGCTTGACCATTTCCTTGCGGCGCTCTTCCGTCAGCGGCGGCGTCGGTACGCGGATCAGGTCGCCCTGTGCCGATGGATTCAAACCCAGGTCGGCGTCGCGGATGGCTTTTTCGACGGTCGAAGCCATTTTCTTTTCGTATGGCTGCACGCCGATGGTGCGCGCATCGATCAGGGTCACGTTGGCTACCTGGGTCAACGCCGTCGGCGAACCGTAGTAGTCGACCATCACGTGGTCCAGGATACCCGTATGGGCACGGCCGGTACGCACTTTGGCCAGGTCGGCCCGCAGTGTTTCCAGCGATTTCGTCATACGTTCCTGGGCGTTCTTTTTAACGTCAGCTAAGGACATGCTGCTCTCCTGTGGTGGCGCCCGTCAAAACCTGCTGCGCGTCGGCATAGGCGGCTTGCGATGCTCACCGTACCTTCGTACGGTTGCGCTTCTCGGCCACCTCTTCCTTACGCTCGCGACGGTTTTGTCAGGCGTTATTAATGATAACTACTATTAAATTGCATCTGTTACACGTGAACCAAAGTACCTTCGTCCTCGCCCATGATGACGCGCATCAGCGCGCCTGGCTTGGTGATCGAAAACACCTTGATCGGCAGTTTCTGGTCGCGGCACAGGGCGAATGCGGTGGCATCCATCACTTGCAGGTGCTTGGCGATGGCGTCGTCAAACGTGATCGTGTTGAACAGGGTCGCGTTCGGGTCCTTCTTCGGATCGGCCGTGTAGACGCCGTCCACCTTGGTGGCTTTCAGGACGATTTCGGCGCTGATCTCGGAACCGCGCAGGGCCGCTGCCGTGTCGGTGGTGAAGAACGGGTTGCCGGTACCGGCGGCGAAGACCACCACTTTACCCTCTTCCAGGTATTGCAGGGCTTTCGGACGCACGTACGGCTCGACGACTTGCTCGATGCCGATGGCCGACATGACGCGCGCCGTGATACCCACGTGGCGCATGGCATCGGCCAGGGCCAGTGCGTTCATCACGGTGGCCAGCATGCCCATGTAGTCGGCGGTGGCACGGTCCATGCCTTGCGCGCCGGGCGCGACGCCGCGGAAGATATTGCCGCCGCCAATCACGATTGCCAGTTCCACACCCAATTTCGCCACCTCGGCCACATCGGCCACCATGCGCTCGATCGTGGCGCGGTTGATGCCGTAGGGATCATCACCCATCAGGGCTTCGCCGGACAACTTGAGGAGGACGCGCTTGTAGGCTGGTTTTGACATGAGCTGGGGCTCCATAAATGAGGTTATTCGAGTATGACATGGCGCAGCGCCTTGCAGCGCCGGACAGGCGCGCGGGGCTGCCCATGCCGCCGCCCGGCACGACGGGTGCGGGCGGGCCAAAAAAACGGGCCTCTCGGCCCGCTTTACTTACGCTCCCTGGGAGGCAGCCATCTGTGCTGCGACTTCTGCTGCGAAGTCGTCCTGCTTCTTCTCGATGCCCTCGCCCACGACGTACATCGCAAAACCTTTGACGGTGGTGTTCGCCGCCTTCAGCATTTGCTCAACCGACAGCTTGTCGTTTTTCACGAAAGCTTGGTTCAGCAGGGAAACTTCTTTCAGGAACTTCTGCACGGAACCTTCCAGGCGCTTGGCCAGGATTTCCGGCGATTGCGCTGGCTTGCCTTCGGCGGCCGCTTTGGCTGCGTCTTCTTCGGCTTTCAGTTGTGCAACCGAACGCTCTTTTTCGATCAGTTCCGCTGGAACTTCGTTCGACGACAGCGACACTGGCTTCATTGCAGCGATGTGCATGGCCACGTCTTTGCCTACTTGCTCATCGGCGCCGTCGAATTCGACGATCACGCCAATGCGCGAGCCGTGCAGGTACGACGCCAGCTTGTTGCTGGTTTCGAAACGCTGGAAGCGGCGGATGGTCATGTTTTCGCCGATTTTGCCGATCAGGGCAGCGCGCACTTCGTCCAGGGTCTTGCCATCGAGTGGCAGGGCCAGCAGGGCAGCTACGTCAGCCGGGTTGTGTTCCGCGACCAGACGGGCGGCATTGTTTGCCAGCGCCAGGAAGTCGTCGTTTTTCGCAACGAAGTCGGTTTCCGAGTTCACTTCGACCAGGGCGCCTACGCCGTTGGCGATGTAGGTTGCCACTACGCCTTCAGCGGTGATGCGTGCCGATGCTTTCGATGCCTTGCCGCCCAGTTTGACGCGCAGGATCTCTTCCGCACGAGCCATGTCGCCATCGGCTTCGGTCAGTGCTTTTTTGCATTCCATCATTGGTGCGTCGGTTTTGCCGCGCAATTCGCCTACCATCGCTGCTGTAATCGCTGCCATGTGTTTCTCCTGATTCGGTGAGTCGATAGTCGCGGCCCGGGCTTGCACCCCGCCTGCGGTCACTATCGTTTTTTTGTTAAAAAAAAGGGGGAGCTGCTGCCACCCCTTTTCCCTTACTGCTGTGCTTACAAACGGCTATCTTGCGACAGCCTGGCCATTAAGCCTGTTCGTTTACTTCGACGAATTCGTCGCCAGCGGCTGCTTTAACCATTTCAACAACTTCGTTACCGGCAGCTGCACGGCCTTCGATGATTGCATCAGCAACACCGCGAGCGTACAACATGATGGCTTTCGAGGAGTCATCGTTACCTGGGATCACGAAGTTCACGCCTTCTGGGGAGTGGTTGGTATCGACAACGCCGATGACCGGGATGCCCAGTTTAGCTGCTTCGGTGATCGCGCCTTTGTGGTAGCCGACGTCGACAACGAAGATTGCGTCAGGAACGCCGCCCATGTCCTTGATGCCGCCGATCGATTTTTGCAGCTTGATCATTTCGCGGGAGAACATCAGCGCTTCTTTTTTCGACAGCTTCTCGATCGAACCGTCTTCGACCATCGCTTCCATGTCCTTCAGGCGCTTGATCGAGGTTTTGATCGTTTTGAAGTTGGTCAGCATACCGCCCAACCAACGTTGATCAACGAAAGGCACGCCAGCGCGTTGTGCTTCAGCAGCGATGATTTCGCGAGCTTGACGCTTGGTGCCAACCATCAGGATGGTGCCACGGTTTGCAGCCAGTTGACGCACGTGCTTCATTGCGTCCTGGTACATCGCCATGGTTTTTTCCAGGTTGATGATGTGGATCTTGTTGCGATGGCCGAAGATGAACGGTGCCATTTTTGGATTCCAAAAACGGGTTTGGTGACCAAAGTGGACACCGGCTTCCAGCATTTCGCGCATTGTTACGGACATTATTAACTCCAGGGTTGGGTCTGGAATCCGATCAGTCACCATACAGGCACCCTTGTCGACCGGATTCGCGTGTTTATATAAATTAAAGACACTGTTTTACTGCATTGCTTAAAAGAGAATTCAAGCAACCCGGGATTCTACACCGAAATGACTGCCACATCAAGTCCGCGGCGCAAATCGCGCGCCCTGCGGAAACAGCCGATGCACCACACTGGTGCAAGGTGTGGCGGCAGCGCCTTTTCCGCCATGAATCCCTGCCCCGCCATAGGAAGGAGGCGGCGGATTCGGGGCGCCTCGTTTATAATTTCGACATATTTGCAGACGTTTCCTCCTCCGCCAGGACGCGTCTGTGCTTTCCACCTGAATATCTTGCAGATTGCGAATCACACCATGTCCACCATCCGTATCAATACCGCCGCCGACATCGAAGGCATGCGCGTTGCCGGCAAGCTCGGCGCCGAAGTGCTCGACTACATCACTCCCTTCGTCAAGGTGGGCGTCACGACGGGCGAACTGGACCGCCTGTGCCACGAATACATGGTCAACGTGCAAGGCACCATCCCGGCCCCGCTGAATTATTGCCCGCCCGGCTATACGCCCTACCCGAAAGCCATCTGCACGTCCGTCAACGACGTCATCTGCCATGGCATTCCCGGCGACAAGGTGCTCAAGAGCGGCGACTCCGTCAACCTCGACATCACAGTCATCAAGGATGGCTACCACGGCGACAACAGCCGCATGTTCCTGGTCGGCACGCCGACCATCCTGGCCAAGCGCCTGTCGGAAATCACCTATGAATGCATGTGGCTGGGCATCGCCCAGATCAAGCCCGGCGCCCACCTGGGCGACATCGGCCATGCCATCCAGCAGCATGCCGAAAAAGCCGGCTACAGCGTGGTGCGCGAATTCTGCGGCCACGGCATCGGCAAGGTCTTCCATGAAGAACCGCAGGTATTGCATTACGGCAAGCCAGGCACCCTGGAGCGCCTGGAAGCGGGCATGATCTTTACCGTCGAGCCGATGATCAATGCGGGCCGCCGCGAGATCCGCGAAATGAACGATGGCTGGACCATCAAGACCAAGGATCGCAGCCTGTCGGCGCAATGGGAGCACACGGTGCTGGTGACGGAAACGGGCTACGAAGTTCTGACCGTGTCGCCCGGCATGCCGCCGCCACCGTCCATCATTGCCAAAAAAGCCTGAGAAGTGTAATCAGGCAAACCTGCCCCACCCGACCCACCGCCACCCAGGGCCCAGATGAAAAAGCAAGTTCGGGAACAGCTGAAGCAGCAACTGAAAGCCGACCGCCAGGTCGTCATTGCGGCCTTCCAGGCCGATGGCAAGCCTGAAAAGCTGCTGCGCAGCCTGCGCCACAGCGTCGATGGCGTGCTGGCGCGCGCCTGGCAGGAAGCGGGCTTGCCACCGGGAACGGCGCTGGTGGGCGTGGGCGGCTATGGCCGCGGCGAACTGTTTCCCTATTCCGACGTCGACCTGCTGATCCTGCTGCAACAGGCGCCCGATGCGGCCACGCAGGAAAAACTTGAGGAACTGGTGCAGCTGCTGTGGGACCTGGGCCTGGAAATCGGCCACAGCATCCGCACCGTCGATGAATGCATGGTCGAATCGAAAGCCGACATCACCGTGCAAACCAGCCTGCTCGAAGCGCGCCTCGTGTGCGGCAACGCGGAACTGTTCGCGCAGTTGCAGCAGCGCTACGAAGCGGCCATGGACCCGCAAGCGTTTTTCCAGGCGAAAACGGCGGAAATGCGGCAGCGCCATGCCAAATATGAAGACACGGCCTTCAGCCTGGAACCGAACTGCAAGGAAAGCCCGGGCGGCCTGCGCGACCTGCAGGTGATCCTGTGGGTCGCCAAGGCAGCCGGGCTGGCCAACTCCTGGCGCACCCTGGCCACGGGCGGCCTGATCACCCTGACGGAAGCGCGCCAGCTGATGGAAAAAGAACGCGCCTTCAAGGATATCCGCGTGCGCCTGCACCTGCACGCGGGCCGGCGCGAAGACCGCCTCGTGTTCGACGTGCAGACGGCGATCGCCGAATCGCTGGGCCTGCAAGCGACGGGCAGCGGGCCGCACATGCGCCGCGCCAGCGAATTTCTCATGCAGCGCTATTACTGGGCCGCCAAGACGGTGACCCAGCTCAACACGATCCTGCTGCAGAACATCGAGGCGCGGCTGTTTCCACAGGATGACGTGGCCGTGCCCATCAACGAGCGCTTCAATGAAGTCAACGGCCTGATCGACATCAGCGCCGACGACACCTTCGAGCAATATCCGTCGGCCATGCTGGAAATTTTCGTCCTGATGACGGAACGCCCGGCCCTGAAAGGCATGACTTCGCGCGCCACGCGGGCCCTGTGGCACGCGCGCTTCAAGATCGACGCCGCCTTCCGCCAGGACCCCGTCAACCGCGCCCTCTTCCTGCGCATCATGCAAGCCCCCGTTGGCATCATCCATGCGCTGCGGCGCATGAACGAGATGAGCATCCTGGGACGCTACCTGCCGAATTTCCGCCGCATCGTGGGCCAGATGCAGCACGACCTGTTCCACGTGTACACGGTGGACCAGCATATCCTGATGGTGGTGCGCAACATGCGCCGCTTCACCATGAGCGAACATGCGCACGAATACCCGTTCTGCAGCCAGCTGATGGCCGATTTCTCGCAGTCGTGGCTGCTGTACGTGGCGGCCCTGTTCCACGACATCGCCAAGGGCCGCGGCGGCGACCATTCCAAGCTGGGCGTGGCCGACGCCACGCAGTTCTGCCAGGACCACGGCCTGTCCGCCGAGGACACGGAACTGATCGCCTTCCTGGTGGAAAACCATCTGACGATGTCGCAAGTGGCGCAAAAGCAGGATTTGTCCGATCCGGACGTCATCGGCGCCTTCGCCAAGGTGGTCAAGGACGAGCGCCACCTGACGGGCCTGTACCTGCTCACGGTGGCCGACATCCGCGGCACCAGCCCGAAGGTGTGGAACGCGTGGAAAGGCAAGCTGCTGGAAGACCTGTACAAGATCACCCTGCGCGTGCTCGGCGGCGAACCGCACACGGCCGACCGCGAACTGAAGAACCGCCAGCAGGAAGCGCTGGCCACCCTGCGCCTGTACGGCTTGCCGCCGGACGCGCATTTGAAACTGTGGCAGCAGCTGGACGTGGCCTACTTCCTGCGCCACGACGCGTCCGACATCGCCTGGCAGACACGCTCGCTGTATGACAAACTGGACAGCAAGTTGCCGGTGGTAAAATGCCGGCTGGCGCCCATCGGCGAAGGCTTGCAGGTGGCCGTCTACGTGGCCGACCAGCCCGACCTGTTCGCGCGCATCTGCAGTTACTTCGACCGCAAGAACTTCAGCATCCTCGACGCGAAGATCCACACCACGAAGAACGGCTATGCGCTCGACACTTTCCTCGTCACCGAGCAAAACTTCGCCAAGAGCTACCGCGACATCATCAGCCTGATCGAGCATGAACTGGGCGAGCTGCTGCAATCGCAGGCGCCGCTGCCGCCGCCGGGCAAGGGACGGCTGTCGCGCCTGTCGCGCACCTTCCCCTTCCAGCCGACGGTCGACCTGCGGCCCGACGAAAAGGGTCAATACTATTTGCTGTCGGTGGCCGCCAACGACCGCACGGGCTTGCTGTACTCGATCGCCAACGTGCTGACCAAGTACCGCATCAACCTGCACACGGCCAAGATCATGACCCTGGGCGAGCGGGTCGAAGACGTCTTTCTCGTCGACGGCCCCGCGCTCAACAATGCCCGCAACCAGATCTTGCTGGAAACCGATTTACTCGATGCGCTGAAGGTCTAAGGCCTCCCGCGCAGCACCCACTTTTACTGAAACTGAATCAACATGACCGAAGAATTATTACGCTTGTCCAAACGCATGTCCGAACTGGGCCTGTGCTCGCGCCGCGAAGCCGATGAATGGATCGCGCGCGGCTGGGTCCGCGTAGATGGCAAAGTGGTATCCGAACTGGGCAGCAAGGTCTACCCGAGCCAGCGCGTCACCGTGGAGCGCCAGGCGGCGGCCGAGCAGTCGAAGCGCGTCACCGTGCTCATCAACAAACCCGTGGGCTATGTCAGCGGCCAGGCCGAAGATGGCTACACGCCCGCCGTGGCCCTGATCAAGGCGGAAAACCGCTGGGCAGAAGACCGCAGCCCGGAACAGTTCCACCCCACGCAGCTGCGCAGCCTGGTGGCGGCGGGCCGCCTGGACATCGATTCCGTCGGCTTGCTGGTCTTGACGCAGGACGGCCGCGTGGCCAAGCAGCTGATCGGCCACGATACCGATATCGACAAGGAATACCTGGTGCGCGTGAGCTACACCAAGGGCGGCACCCTGCCCGACAGTGAGTTGAAAAAGCTCAACCACGGTCTGTGGCTGGACGGCAAGCCCTTGCTGCCGGCCAAGGTACGCTGGCAGAACGAAGACCAGCTGAGCTTTACCCTGCGCGAAGGCAAGAAACGCCAGATCCGCCGCATGTGCGAAGCCGTGGGCCTGAAGGTGCTGGGATTGAAGCGCGTGCGGATCGGCAAGGTCAAGCTGGGCGACTTGCCGACGGGCCAGTGGCGCTACCTGAGCGCGGACGAGCAGTTTTAAGCGGCAGCATCGACATGGCATGCCGCACGGCATGCCATACTATCCCAGCAGCAGGGAGATAGTGCCTTAAAGTCAATTATTGTGATTTGGTTAGCAAATATTGCTCTGAACCTATACACTACCCCCACCAGAACATAAGAGATACGCTGTCGTGAACGATCCCATTCCTAATCCCCTGCGCAAGGGCGCGCCCAGCCTGGCCGACGTGGCCGAGCCTATGGCGCCCGGCACCAAGCCGCACCACATGAGCGACCCGTGGGATATCGGCGAAACCCTGTGCAGCCTGGCCGATAATGGCGACGCCATCTCCATTTACCCCACGGGCGGTGAAGATGTCATCATGGCGCGCATTTTGTCCGTCGACGACGACTTGCCGCAGTTCGTGCTGGAACTCAATGAAGGCAGCACCCTGCCGCCCGGCGGCGCCACGTTTGTCTCGTGGGTGCAAAGCGCCAAGCTGCAATTTACCATCAATGGCGAATGGCAAGCCTATCCCGACCGGCCGAACGTCTATCTGACGAATTTCCCCACTCATTGCCTGGTGCTGGAACGGCGCGAATCGACGCGCCTGGAAACGCCGCTGGGCGTGTACTACCTGGCCGCCTTCGTGCTGGAAGGCCGGCCGTACGAACTGCAGCTGTATGATTTCTCGGCTGGCGGCATCGGCATGCGCGCCCATCCGCGCGACACGGTGGGTCTGTACGTGGGCCGCAAGCTGTCGCGCGTGCGCCTGGAGCTGGGACCGGACAAGGTCATGATCGCCGACCTGGAAATCCGCCTGTCGCGCACCTTCCGTTCCTTCCTGCTGGGCGAGCAGGTGCAGATCGGCTGCCGCTTCCTGAACCTGTCGGAAGCCATGCAGGATGAATTGAAGGTGCTGCTCGACAACCTGGGCAGCAGCCGCAAGGTGCGCTAGGCTCGCTTCAAGCATGAAAAAATGGCCGCCCAGCTGATGCTGCGCGGCCATTTTTTTGATAGTCATCATCACCAGGCGCCTGAAAAACGGTCAGGGCAAGGCGTATTGCCGAAGACAGTACGAACAGTACGGCGAGGCTATGCAACGCCGCCATGGGCGTTTTCTCAGGCGCCGATCAATCGTCGTCGTGCGGATCGAGGTCTGGAAACATCACGTCAGTAAAGCCGAACTGCGTGAAATCGACGATGCGCATCGGATACAAAATGCCATGCAGGTGATCCACCTCATGCTGCACCACGCGCGCATGGAAACCGTCGCAGTCGCGGCTGATGGGCTGGCCGAACTGGTCGAAGCCTTCGTAGTGCAGCTCGCTCCAGCGCGGCACGCTGCCGCGCAGGCCCGGCACGGACAGGCATCCCTCGAAGCCCTCTTCCTTGCGTTCCGACAAAGGCGTCAGCACCGGATTGATCAGCACCGTTTCCGGCACTTGCGGCGCGTCGGGGTAACGCAGATTCTGCTTGAAGCCGTAGATCACCACCTGCAGGTTGACGCCGATCTGCGGCGCCGCCAGGCCCGCGCCATTGGCGGCATGCATGGTGTCGAACATGTCGGCGATGAGGGCGTGCAATTCCGGCGTGTCGAATTCACGCACGGGCTCGGCCATCCGCAGCAAGCGCGGATCGCCCATCTTCAAAATTTCACGCACGGTCATTTGACATCCAGTATCGATTGCAACTCTTGCAGATAGCTGCGGAAGGCGGCGCCCGTTTCCGGATGCTTCATGCCCATTGCCGTGCTTGCCTTCAGGTAGCCGAGCTTGGAACCGCAGTCATAGCGCTGCCCCTTGTAGCGGTAGGCCAGCACGCGCTCTTCGCGCATCAGGGCGGCAATGCCGTCCGTCAGCTGGATCTCGCCGCCGGCGCCCGTGCCGATGTTTTCCAGGTGCTCAAAGATACGGCTGGTCAGCACGTAACGTCCCACCACGGCCAGTGTCGACGGTGCTTCTTCCGGCGCGGGCTTTTCCACGATGGCCGAGACCAGTTCCAGGTCAGGCTGATAATTCTTCGCCGACACGATGCCGTATTGCTTGGTTTCCGCGCGCGGCACGTCCTGCACGGCCAGCAGCGAGCAATTCTCATACTGGAAGACATCGGTCATCTGTGCCAGCACGGGACGTTCTCCCGCTTCCACATCCATGAAATCGTCGGCCAGCAGCACGGCAAACGGCTCGTCGCCGATCACGGGACGGGCGCACAGCACGGCGTGTCCCAGGCCCAGCGGCGCCGACTGGCGGATGTAGATGCAATTGATGTGCTTGGGAATGACGTTTTGCACCATGTCCAGCAACTGGCGCTTGCCTGCCGCTTCCAGTTCCGATTCCAGTTCATAGGCCGTATCGAAATGGTCTTCGATGGCGCGCTTGTTGCGGCCCGTGATGAAGATCATTTCCGTGATGCCGGCCGCCACGGCCTCTTCCACTGCGTACTGGATCAGCGGCTTATCGACGATGGGCAACATTTCCTTCGGTTGCGCCTTGGTGGCAGGCAAGAAACGGCTGCCCAGGCCGGCGACGGGAAAGACTGCTTTTTTGATTTTTTTCATGGGTCTTCTATAAAGTTTGTATGGTTAGTCCTGCGACAGCAAGGCCAGTAATCCAGCCTCGTCCAGCAAGGGCACGCCCAGTTCCTGGGCCTTGGCCAGCTTGCTGCCAGCGTCCGCACCGGCCACCACGTAGCCGGTCTTCTTCGACACCGAACCGCTGACCTTGCCGCCTGCCGCCTCGATCAAGGCGGCCGCGTCATCCCGGCTCATGGTGGGCAAGGTACCCGTCAAGACAAAGGTCTTGCCGTCCAGCTTGCCGCCAGCGGCTGGCATTTCAGGCAATTGTGACAGTAATTCATTTCTCAGGGCGTCCAATTGGTGCAGCGCAGCGACATTCGCCTCCTCCGCCAGCCAGGCGGCCAGCGACTCGGCCACGGCGGCAGGCAAGCCGGCATGGAAACTGGCCCCTTGCGCGGCCAGGCCGGCCAGGGTCACGCCCCGCTCCACCAGCTGCTTGCTGCGCGGTTCCGTCAGTTTCGGAATGCCGAGCGCGGCCAGCAGCTTGGCTTGCTCGAGCTGCGCGCGCAGCTTGGCGCTGGGCGCATGTTCGCCCTGCGGCGTCACGCCCGCATCGAGCAACGCCTGCAGCGCCTGCTGGTTTTTTTCTTCGGCAAAGAAATCGGCGATCGATTCCGCCACCGTGCCGCCGATATCGGGCAGCACGCGCAGCAAGGCGGCTGGCGCGCGGCGCACATGGTCGAGACTGCCTAGCCACTCGGCCAGCGTCTTCGCCGTCGATTCGCCCACGTGACGGATGCCCAGGGCAAACAGGAAACGCTCAAGCGGAGGACGCTTGCTCGCTTCGATGCCGGCCAGCAGATTTTCCGCCCACTTGGTGGGAATCTTGCCTTGCTGCACTGTTTCAGGCGTGGAACCATCGCGCTCGTCGGCGCGCTGCTTCATTTCCAGCAATTTGTCCAGGGTCAGGCTGTACAGGTCTGCCAGGCCATGCACGTATTCCAGTTCGACCAGGGTATCGATATAACGTTCGCCCAGCCCTTCGATATCCATCATGCGCCGCCCCGCAAAGTGGCGGAACGCTTCCTTGCGCTGGGCCGAGCAGAACAGGCCGCCAGAGCAGCGGGCGATGGCCTCGCCCTCTTCGCGCACCACGTGCGAGCCGCACACGGGGCAGCTTTCCAGCATCTTGAACGGCGGCGGCGCCGGTGCCGGGCGCTTCTCCAGCACCACGGCCAGCACTTCCGGGATCACGTCGCCGGCCCGCCGCACGATGACGGTATCGCCCACGCGCACATCCTTGCGCAGCACTTCATCTTCATTGTGCAAGGTCGCGTTGGTCACCGTCACGCCGCCAACGGAAACGGGCGCCAGGCGCGCCACGGGCGTCATGGCGCCCGTGCGGCCCACCTGGATATCGATGCCCAGCACCTGGGTCATCGCCTCTTCGGCGGGGAACTTGTGCGCCAGCGCAAAACGCGGCGCGCGCGAGACAAAACCCAGTTCCTGCTGGTCTTCCGTGGCATTGACCTTGTAGACCACGCCATCGATTTCATACGGCAAGGCGGGACGGCGCGCGCCGATGTCGGCGTAATAGTCGAGCAAGCCCTGCGCACCGAGCACCACCTTGCGCTCCTTCGACACGGGAATGCCCAGGGTGTCGTACCAGTCCAGCAAGGCCGAATGCGACACGGGCATGGCCGCGCCGTCGAGGGCGCCGATGCCGTAGGCATAAAAACGCAGCTTGCGCTGGGCCGTGATGCGCGAATCGAGCTGGCGCAGGCTGCCGGCCGCCGCATTGCGGGGATTGGCGAATTCCTTTTGCCCCGCTTCGCGCTGGCGCTCGTTGAGGCGGGCAAAGTCCGCCTTGAACATCATCACTTCGCCGCGCACGTCGAGCAGCGCGGGGATGGTCGCGCCATGCAGGCGCAGCGGAATGCCGGAAATGGTGCGGATATTCGCCGTCACGTCTTCCCCCGTGGCACCGTCGCCGCGCGTGGCCGCCTGCACGAACAGGCCAGCTTCATAGCGCAGGTTGATGGCCAGGCCATCGAATTTCACTTCGGCCGCATACGCGACGTCCTGTCCGTCCAGGTCCAGTCCTTCGCGCACGCGGCGGTCGAAGTTGACGATATCGTCATCGGTGAAACCATTGTTCAGCGACAACATCGGCACCGTGTGCGTGACTTGCTCGAATTGCGGCAGCGGTGCCGCGCCCACGCGCAGGGTGGGCGAATCGGGCTGCAGCAACTCGGGGTGGGCCGCCTCCAGCGCCTGCAGTTCGGCAAACAGCTTGTCGTACTCGGCGTCGGGAATGGTGGGATTGTCGAGCACGTGGTAGGCGTGCAGGTGCCGGTTGAGTTCGGCGGTGAGTGCCAGGACCCGCTGGGCGGCGTCCTGGTTGGTCAGATCAGTCATTGTTGCGGGATTCTTCAGCTAAATAAACGCAGGGCGCGGGTGGAACCGGCCGGGATGTCGGCCGCGTCCATTTCCTGGTAAAACTCTTGCACCTGGCCGGCGATCTCGGCCAATGCCGCGTCCGACAGGGCCTGGTTGTAATCGTCGACGATGGTCGCGTCCAGGCGGCCCACCAGCGCGCGGGCGCAGGCGACCATGGCGCCGAAGCCGTCGCGCGCGGGCGCCACGCAAGGCACGTCCAGAAGCAGGGTCAGCCGGGGCGTGGTTTCCTCGGCCAGGGTGACATTCGTCGACAGCGAGAACAGATAGCCGCCGTCGCCGTCGGGCATGACGAAGCGGCCGTCCGGACGCACGTCGAAGCCTTGTTTTTCCAGCGCCACGAGCAGGGTGGAAATGGCCCATGGCGCGCCGTTGGTGTGCAGGTTGACGCCCAGCTGGGCGTCGTGGCCGGCGACGAAGCGGTGCAGATTGCGCGCCTCGGCCATCACTTCCATCATGTCCGGCACTTCCGGTTCCGCGCCGATGTCGTCGGCCACGCCACGCAGGCGCGTGACCAGTTCCGAGTATTCCAGTTCATTCAGGGCCGTGCTGCGGCTGGCCAGCTGCACGCCGCCCTGCATCTTGGTGTAGACACCGCCATGCGTGATCGGTTCCCAGTCGCCATTCACGTGCAAACCAATGAAGTGCACGGGCTTGTTGCCCACCAGGCGCAGGGTTTGCAGCACGGGCAGGATCTTGTCGCCGCGCACGGGCGCTTCCAGCGACAGGGGCAGCAGGCAGTCGATCAGCGGGTCGACCAGGCAGGTGGCCTGTTCGCTGGCGGCGCTGACTTCTTCCTGCACCGGGGCAGCCGGCGCGGCAACGGCGCCAGCAGATGCAGGTTCGGCAACCGCACCGCCCAGCGATGGTTCCGCATGCACGGGAGCATCGGCCACGGCGACGGGGGGCGGCGCGCCGAACGACGGTTCCGCCTTGACGGCGGGCGCCGCATCGAAGCGCGGTTCCTGGCGCAGCACGGGTTCCTGGGCATCGGCGACGGGCGATTCGCCTTCGCGCATCAGCACGTCATCGTGGTCGGTGGAAAAGGCGCGTTCCACGCTTTTCTTGGCCTTGTATTCCTGCCATTTGTTGTAGGAGAAAACACCGACGATAAAGACGCCGCCGGCGCCGAACAAGGTAATTTGAAGGTCTGTCATGCTGCTTGTGCCTCGGTAGCAAAATTTGCGGCGGACTCCATGTCCACCGCCACGATGCGCGATACGCCTTGCTCCTGCATCGTCACACCGATCAATTGATGGGCCATTTCCATCGCAATCTTGTTATGCGAAATGAAAAGGAATTGGGTCTGGTCGGACATGCGCTTGACCATGCGGCAGAAGCGTTCCGTGTTCGAATCGTCCAGCGGTGCATCGACTTCGTCGAGCAGGCAGAACGGCGCCGGGTTCAGGCGGAACATGGAAAACACCAATGCGGTCGCGGTCAGCGCTTTCTCTCCACCGGACAACAGGTGGATGGTGGCATTTTTCTTGCCAGGCGGCTGTGCCATGACTTGTACACCGGAATCGAGAATCTCGTCGCCCGTCATGGTGAGCCTGGCCTGGCCGCCGCCAAACAGAATGGGGAACAGCTCGGAAAAGTGGTGGTTGACCTTGTCGAACGTGTCTTGCAGCAGGTCGCGCGTTTCCTTGTCGATCTTGTGGATCGCGTCTTCCAGGGTGTTGATCGCTTCCGTCAGGTCGGCATTCTGGGCGTCGAGGAAATTCTTGCGCTCGGACGCCTGCGCCAGCTCGTCGAGCGCGGCCAGGTTGACGGCGCCCAGGCCCGTGATGGCATTCGTCAGGCGCGTCACTTCGCCCTGCAGATACGATGGACGCATGTCCGGGTGCAGCTTTTCCGTCAGGGCGGCCTCGTCGGCGCCCGATTCCAGCAGTTGCTGGGCGAATTGTTCCTGGTTCAGGCGCGCAGCCTGTTCCTTGAGCTGCATTTCCATGATCTTGTCGCGCTGCGGCTGCAGGCTGCGTTCCGATTGCGTGCGCGCATCCTCGGACAGGCGCAGCTGCTGCGTGATCTGGTCCAGCTCGTGACGTGCATCGGCCAGCGCCCGCTCCTGCGTGGTGCGGCGCTCGAGCAGATCCTGCAAGCCGTCGGCGGCGGCGCCGCTTTCCAGGTTGGCCAGTTCCAGCTGCCCCGCCTGCAGACTTTCCGTCACCTGCTGGGCCTGCGTACTGGCCGTGGCGATATTGCGGCGCAATTCCTCGATCTTCGCGCGGTGGGCTTTTTCCGCGTATTCCGTATCCTTGGCGGCCCGCTCCAGGTCGCGCAAGGCTTCGCGCGCCTCGGCCAGGCGCTGTTCCTTCTGCAGGAAGTCCGTATGGCCGTCTTCGTGCGCTTCCTGCAAGTTGCCCAGTTCCATGTCCAGCTGTTCGAATTTTTCTTCCGATTCCAGCTTGGTCTGCATCTGTTCCGCTTCCTGCGCGGCGATCTCGGCCAGGTCGGCGCCGATCTGCGTGCTGCGCTGGTTGAAGCGCGCCTCCACTTCCGACAGTTTCACCACATCCAGCTGCAAGGTGTGCACGGAAGAAGTGAGCTGCTGTATGCGCAGGCGCAAGTCCGACAGGTTGCGCGTCAGGGCGCCCACGGCCGCGTCGGCCCGCACGGAACGGGCGCGCGCCTCTTCGGCCAGCAATTGCTGGGCGCGCAACTGTTTGCCGATATTGTCAATTTCCTGCTGGCGGCCCAGCATGCCTTCCTGCTCCGAATCGGCCGCGTAGAAGCGCACGCTGGACGCCGTCACCACGTGGCCCTGGCGCGTGACGAAATAGCCGCCCGGCGGCAGCTTGCCCCGTTCAGCCAGCGCCTCGGCTGCGTCTTCCACGGCGTAGGCGTTGTACAGCCAATCCTGCAACAAGCCGCGCAAGCCCGGATCGTTGAGTTTCAGCAAATTCAGGAACGGTTTCAGGCCCGGCACTTCCGGCACGGGCAGCGGCGCCACGGTGGAGGGCGCGTACAGGGCCAGCTTGGCAGGCGGCGCGTCCGCAAAGAAAGCCTTGGCCCAGTCGATATTCGACAGCTGCAGCGCCGACGTGCGCTCGCGCAGGACAGCTTCCATGGCCGCTTCCCAGCCCGCCTCGATCTGCAATTTTTGCCACAGGCGCGGCAAGGTGTCGAGCTCGTGCTTCTTCAGCCACGGCTGGACCTTGCCCTGGGTCTGCACCCGCTCCTGCAATTGTTTCAATGCGGAAAGGCGTGCTTCCAGCTGGGCATTCGCCGCCGTTTCCGCATTGACTTGCGCCTGCGCTTCGGCCCGCTCCTGCTCCAGCTTGGGCTGCTGTTCCAGCGCTTCTTCCAGGTAAAAGCTCTGCTCTTCCAGCGCCTGCTGTTTTTCTTCCAGTTGCAGCTTGAGGTTTTCCAGGTGGCTGCTGTCGGGCAGGCTGAGGCTGTTCTTTTCCTGCTGCAGGCGCTCGCGGCGCGTCAACAGGCTGGCCAGGATGTTCGAGGCGTTGCGCTGGTGCGCCGATTCCAGTTCCAGTTGCTGCTGGGCCTGCATGATCTTCGCCCGCGACTCCGTGCTCTTGTACTGCGCGGCGCGCCAGGCGGCATCCAGCTCGGGCAATTGCTCGCCCTTCTGTTCGGCCATCATCTGCGACTGCTCCACCTTGGCGGCCAGCTCCTCGAGGTGGAACTCCGCCTCTTCGATCTGTTCCTGGTACTCGACGCCCTGGCTGCTCCATTGGTCGCGCTGGGCCGTCAGGGTGGCCAGCTGCGCCTGCAGGCGCGCGCGCGATTCGATGACGAACTTGATCTGCGCTTCCAGGCTGCCGATTTCCGCATTCGTCTGGTACAGATGGCCTTGCGCCGTATGCAGGCGGTCGCCCACGGCAAAGTGCGCCTGGCGCATCTGCTCCAGGGTCAGTTCCACGTTGCGCAGCTTGGCCGTCTGCTCTTCCAGGTCTGTCTGCGCCTGTTCCACTTCGCGGAAGTAGCGCGTCTGCTCGTTCTGCGCCTCGTTCTTGCGCAGCAGCCACAGCAGCTTCTGCTTTTCTTCCTGGTCCGCCTGCAAGGCATGGAAGCGCGTGGCGACGGCCGCCTGCGCTTCCAGCTTTTCCAGGTTGGCATTGAGTTCGCGCAAGATGTCTTCCACGCGCAGCAAGTTCTCGCGCGTGTCCTGCAAGCGGTTTTCCGTCTCGCGGCGGCGTTCCTTGTATTTCGATACGCCGGCCGCTTCTTCGAGGAAGACGCGCAATTCTTCGGGGCGCGATTCGATGATGCGCGAAATCATGCCCTGGCCGATGATGGCGTAGGCGCGCGGGCCCAGGCCCGTGCCGAGGAAGATATCCTGGATGTCGCGCCGGCGCACGGGCTGGCCATTGATGTAGTAGGTGGACGTACCGTCGCGCGTCAGGGTGCGCTTGACGGCGATCTCGGCGTACTGGCCCCACTGGCCGGACGCCTTGCCATCATTGTTGTCGAACACCAGCTCGACGGAGGCGCGGCCGGCCGGCTTGCGGTGCGTGGAACCGTTGAAAATGACGTCCTGCATCGACTCGCCGCGCAACTCCGACGCTTTCGATTCGCCCAGCACCCAGCGCACGGCGTCGATGATGTTCGACTTGCCGCAGCCGTTCGGTCCGACCACGCCCACGAGCTGGCCTGGCACCTGGAAATTGGTGGGATCGACGAAAGACTTAAATCCCGACAACTTGATGGAAGAGAGACGCACGTGTTTTAGAGTTCCTGGCCTATGCTGGCGGTTGATTTATGGGTGAACCCGGTTCGTATTCGGTTTGCTGGTCACCATTGCGGCGACGGCAGTCTGGCCATTCGCCGCAGGGCGTGGTTGATCATACCATTTCCTGATGCTTTTCTGGCCAAAAAACAGCAGCGCCAGGCGCCGGCCGCCACCACATCACGGGGCTGGGCGCCCGTCTTGCGCCAGTTTCCAGTCAGCCCGGGAAAAAACCCGGTCATGGCCCGACAAGACCTTGGCCAGTTTTTGCAGCCACAATTCGGTCGGCATCGGCTCCGCCTTGAAGCTGAGCACCACCATCAGCACCAGGCTGGCCAGGGCCAGCGCATGGCTAACGGCGATATTCACGGCGCCGCGGGCATTCCACATGAAGCCCAGCGCCACCGCCAGGCCCAGCAAGCAGCCGCTGACGGCTTCCGACACGCTGTGCGCATGCACGACGACGCGCGAAATGGCCACCAGCACGGCGAACGCCACGCCAGCGAGCACGCCGGCATGGCGCCAGGGACGCTCCGCCCGCTGCAGCAAGACATACATCAGGACGGGAAAGACGGCGCCGGCGCGCATGGCATGGCCGCTGAAACCGGTAAAGTCGAGGCTGCTGCTGCCCACGCCCCAGCTCATGAAAGCCAGCTTGGACAGCACCACCAGCGCCAGGCCGCCGCCGTACCACAGGCTCCAGCTGAACACCAGCCGCCACTGGCGCGACACCAGCAGCCACAGGGCGATCGCCACCCCTGCCGGCCCCATCAGCGACATATCGGCCGCAAAAGAAATTCCATTCCACCAAGTCATCGTGCCAGCGCTTATTTCATGATCAGCCCGCACTATGCCATGACTCGCCCCTGTTCCGCGCGGCTTTTCAAAAACCGGGGCCAAGAATTACATTCCATTACAAATTACCCAATGGAAACAATCCTGCCTACCCCGGTGACGCTCCCGGCGGCTCAGATATTCGTCAGGCGCTTGCCCTTGGGCGGCGCAAAGTCGCGGATCGCGGTGATCATGCCCACGTCCAGCGCCTGCTCGGCCGTCAGGTGCAGGTCGGAATACGCATGCACCTGCCACTGCTCTTCCGTCAGCTTGACGTGGTTGCGCAGGATGCGCTCCGTGCGCATGTCGTCGGCGCGCAGCCCCTCGACGATGATGCTGAGCGCATCGGGGCGCGATCCGGGCGAGGCCGTCGCGTGCGACTTGTGCACCATGAAGCGGGCCGTGTCGCTGGCATGGCGCTGGCGCCCCGACAGGAACAGGGTCACGGCGATGGATGCCACGGCGCCGCCGTTATAGGTGATGATGTCGAGCGGCAACTTGCTGAGGAAGTTATACAGGCAGATGCCATCGCTGACATAGCCCCCGTTCGACTGGATCAGGATATGCGCCGTGGTGAGCTTGTCTTCCGTGATGTCGGCCACGGCGTTGAAGACGCGCCGCACCATGTCACTGTTGACGTCGCCGGAGAGGGTGAAATAACCGTGCTGCTCGGTGTTGTTTTGCGTCTCGTTTTGCGTATTGTTCATGGCAGGCACCCGCAAGAAAGCCAGGATTTCATGATAGCGCATTCCTGCGCGGCTGCGCGCCGATTTGCAACGGGGCAGGACCTCCGCCAGCCCCGCAAAACGGCGCTTTTGCGGCACTTTTGCCACACCCGCGCCACGTCTTTACAGATTGACAGAACCACCCTGCTGGCATATATTCCTCCCACTTGATCGGGAGAGGGCAAACCAGCGTTGCCGCCGAAGGGGCACTACCCAAAAACTCTCAGGCAAAAGGACCGATCAGGCGGACTGAAGCTGTTGCTTTGGCGACACGTTTTAGCTCAACTCTGGAGAGCGGCCGCGGCTATTGCCGGCGGCCCACCGAAGGGGCGCACGGGGCAAGCCCCCGTAATCTCTCAGGTACAAAGGACAGGGGGGTCAGTGATCACGCTGGAAAGCCGTGTTTGGCTATTCTATGTTTTGTTAACTCCCCTTTTACCTTCGTCCCGAGGAATCCATGACGCTCAAAGCGACCCCACTCAATAACGCCCACCGTGCCCTCGGCGCCCGCATGGTCGATTTCGGCGGCTGGGACATGCCCGTCAACTACGGCTCGCAAATCGAAGAGCACAACGCCGTGCGCGGCGACGCCGGCATGTTCGACGTGTCGCATATGTGCGTGGTCGATATCGAAGGTCCGAACGTGCGCGCCTTTTTGCGCGGCCTGCTGGCCAATAACGTCGACAAGCTGCAAGTGTCGGGCAAGGCGCTGTACTCGTGCATGCTCAACGCCGAAGGCACCGTCATCGATGACCTGATCGTCTACTTCTTCAACGAAAACTGGTTCCGCCTGGTCGTCAACGCGGGCACGGCGGAAAAAGACGTGGCCTGGATGCAGCAGCAAAACACGGCCACCGACAGCGGCCTGACGATCACCCAGCGCCGCGACGGCAGCGACGCCATCGCCCTCGTCGCCGTGCAAGGCCCGAATGCGCGCGCCAAGGCGTGGCAAGTGCTGCCGGAAACCCAAGCCGCCTCGGAAGCCATCAAGCCCTTCAACGTCGTCATCGTCAAGGACACGGCCTTCGGCGAGATCATGCTGGCGCGCACCGGCTACACGGGCGAAGACGGCTTTGAAATCGGCGTGGCCGCCGGCCAGGTGGAAGCGCTGTGGAATGCCCTGGCCGCCGCCGGCGTCAAGCCGGCCGGCCTGGGGGCGCGCGACACCTTGCGCCTGGAAGCGGGCATGAATCTGTACGGCCAGGACATGGATGAAACGGTCAACCCGCTCGACGCGGGCCTGGCGTGGACCATCGACCTGGTCAGCGAACGCGATTTCATCGGCAAGGCCGCCCTGCTGGCCAAGGGCCAGAACGCGCAATTCGTCGGCCTGATCCTGCGCGAAAAAGGCGGCGTGCTGCGCGCGCACCAGAAAGTCATCATCGCCGGGACCGAAGCCACGGGCGAAATCACCAGCGGCACCTTCAGCCCGACGATGCAGGAAGCGATCGCCCTGGCGCGCGTGCCGAACGGCGTGGCCGTGGGCGATACCGTGCACGTGGAAATCCGCGGCAAGCAGCTGGCCGCTTCCGTCGTCAAGCTGCCTTTCGTGCGTAACGGTAAAATCCTGGCTGCGTAAGCGATTAGCAATAGAGAGCCACCGCCCGCAAGACCGTACAACCATAATCAATAACGAACACTTACCATCTGGAGCCACACATGAACATTCCTGCAGACCTGAAGTACACCGCTTCCCACGAATGGGTACGCCTTGAAGCAGACGGCACCATCACCGTCGGCATCACCGAATACGCGCAGGATGCACTGGGCGACATCGTCTTCGTCGAACTGCCAACCGTGGGCAATACCTACGGCGCCGGCGACGACGCCGCCGTGGTGGAGTCGGTGAAAGCCGCCAGCGACATCTACGCGCCGATCGCCGGCGAAGTCGTCGCCGTCAACGACGACGTGGTCAACTCGCCTGAGTCGATCAACGCCGACGCCTACGCCAACTGGCTGTTCAAGATCAAGCCAGCCGACGTGTCGGCCCTGGACGGCCTGCTCGACGCTGCCGCCTATGGCGCCACCACCGGCGCGTAATCGCGTTTGATTCACGGGCCGCCATCGCGGCCCGTTTGCATTTTTTCTGCGCTGCGCCCGCGCCCCGCATCCCGGTTTTTCAGTCTTTTTTGGCCTCTATATCATGACCCGCACCAGCCTGACCCAACTCGAAGCACGCGATGCCTTCATCGCCCGCCACATCGGCCCTTCCCACACCGAACAAGCCGCCATGCTGGCGACCCTCGGCTATCCATCGCGCGCCGCGCTGATCGATGCCCTGGTACCGGCCAACATCCGCAACAAGGGCGCCCTGCCATTGGGCGCATACTCGCAGCCGATGCCGGAACAGGAAGCGCTGTCGCGCCTGAAAGCCATCGCCGGCAAGAACCAGGTCTTGAAATCGCTGATCGGCCAGGGCTACTACAACACCTTCACCCCAGGCGTCGTGCTGCGCAACATCTTTGAAAACCCGGCCTGGTACACGGCGTACACGCCTTACCAGCCGGAGATTTCGCAGGGCCGCCTGGAAGCGATCCTGAACTTCCAGCAAGTGATCACCGACCTGACCGGCATGGGCATCGCGAATGCCTCGATGCTGGACGAAGGCACGGCCGCCGCCGAGGCGATGACCCTGATCCAGCGCGTGGGCAAGTCGAAGTCGAACGTGCTGTATGTCGCCAGCGACGTGCTGCCGCAAACCCTGGAAGTGGTGCAGACGCGCGCCCAGCCGATCGGCATCGACGTGCGCACCTTCGATCCTGCGGAAATCGAATCGCTGGACGCCTGCTTCGGCGTGCTGCTGCAATACCCGGGCGTGAACGGCGTCGTGCGCGACTACCGCGCCGGCGTGGAAAAGCTGCACGCGAATGGCGCCATGGTCATCGTCGCGGCCGACCTGCTGGCCCTGACCATGCTCACGCCGCCGGGCGAATGGGGCGCCGACGTCGTCGTCGGCAACAGCCAGCGCTTCGGCGTGCCGCTCGGTTTCGGCGGCCCGCACGCGGGCTACCTGTCCACGCGCGATGAATTCAAGCGCAACATGTCGGGCCGCCTGGTGGGCGTGACCGTCGATGCGCAAGGCAACAAGGCGTACCGCCTGGCCCTGCAAACGCGCGAACAGCATATCCGCCGCGAAAAAGCGACCTCGAACATCTGCACGGCGCAAGTGCTGCTGGCCGTGATGGCCTCGATGTACGCCGTCTACCACGGCCCTGCCGGCCTGCTGCAGATCGCCCGGCGCGTGCACCGCTACACGGGCGTGCTGGCGGCCAACCTGAAAACCCTGGGCTACGGCATCGCCAACGCCACCTACTTCGACACCCTGACGGTCAACGTCGCCGATGCGGACAAGCTGCACGCGGCAGCCCTGAAGCACGGCGTCAACCTGCGCAAGGTCGATGCCACCCACGTCGGCCTGTCGCTGGACGAAACCACCACGCGCGACGATATCGCGCTGCTGTGGAAGGTGTTCGCCGACGGCGTCGCCAACGCGCCTGCCGCGCCTGACCTGGACAGCGTGGAAGCCAATGTGACCAGCGCCCTGCCGGCGCAGCTGAGCCGGACCAGCGCCTACCTGACGCACCCCGTCTTCAACAGCTACCACTCGGAACACGAAATGCTGCGCTACCTGCGCAGCCTGGCCGACAAGGACCTGGCGCTGGACCGCACCATGATCCCGCTCGGTTCGTGCACCATGAAGCTGAACGCGACGAGCGAAATGATCCCCGTCACCTGGCCCGAGTTCTCCAACATCCACCCGTTCGCGCCGGACGCGCAGACGGTCGGCTACCGCGAAATGATCTCGCAGCTGGAAGAGATGCTGTGCGCGCTGACGGGCTACGCCGCCGTCTCGCTGCAGCCGAACGCCGGCTCGCAAGGCGAATACGCGGGCCTGCTGGTGATCAAGGCCTACCACGAATCGCGCGGCGAAGGCCACCGCAACATCTGCCTGATTCCATCGTCGGCGCACGGCACCAACCCCGCATCGGCCAACATGGTCGGCATGCAGGTGGTCGTCACCAGTTGCGACGCCAACGGCAACGTGGACCTGGCCGACCTGAAGGCGAAAGCGGAAAAGCACAGCGCCAACCTGGCCTGCGTGATGGTCACCTACCCGTCCACGCACGGCGTATTTGAAGAAGGCATCCAGGAACTGTGCGAGATCATCCACTCGCACGGCGGCCAGGTGTACATCGACGGCGCCAACATGAACGCGCTGGTCGGCGTGGCCGCTCCCGGCAGTTTTGGAGGCGACGTGTCGCACCTGAACCTGCACAAGACCTTCTGCATCCCGCACGGCGGCGGCGGACCGGGCGTCGGCCCGATCGGCGTGGGCGCCCACCTGGCGAAATTCCTGCCGAACCAGCGCTCCTCCGGCTACCAGCGCGACGCTGCCGGCATCGGCGCCGTCAGCGCCGCGCCATTCGGCTCGGCCAGCATCCTGCCGATTTCGTGGATGTACATCGCCATGATGGGCGCGGAAGGCTTGACGGCCGCCACCGAGACGGCAATCCTGGCGGCGAACTACATCGCGCGCCGCCTGGCGCCGCACTACCCCGTGCTGTACTCGGGCCACGACGGCCTGGTCGCCCACGAGTGCATCCTGGACCTGCGCCCGATCACGGACGCCACCGGCATCAGCAACGAAGATGTGGCCAAGCGTTTGATGGACTTCGGTTTCCATGCGCCGACCATGAGCTTCCCCGTGCCGGGCACCCTGATGATCGAGCCGACGGAAAGCGAATCGAAAGTGGAGATCGACCGCTTCATCGACGCCATGATCGCCATCCGCGCGGAAATCGCCAAGGTCGCCAGCGGTGAATTCGACCACGACGACAACCCTTTGAGGAACGCGCCGCACACGGCGCAGGTGCTGCTGTCGGACAACTGGGAACGCAAGTACAGCCGCGAAATCGCCGCCTACCCCGTCGCTTCCCTGCGCCAGCGCAAGTACTGGCCGCCGGTCGGCCGCGCCGACAACGTGTACGGCGACCGCAACCTGTTCTGCGGCTGCGCGCCGATCAGCTCGTACGAAGAAGAGTAAACCCCGGGCGCCCGCTCCGGCGGGCGTATCGACGACGAGAAGGCAGGCCACGCGGCCTGCCTTTTTTTATGCCTACACATCCACGTAGGTCCGATTAGCGCGCAAGCGCGTAATCCGACACAGGGTTGGCGCTCGTGGCGATGTCGGATTACGCTCCGCTAATCCGACCTACAACTCCGCCAATTCGGCCTACAGCGCCAGCAAGGCCGCGCCCGGCAAGCCCAGGGCCGTGCCCAGCATCGTCAGCAACACGACATCGCGCCGCTCGCAGCGGGCGCGGTGCGAACTCCAGGCGGCGAACAGCAGTGCCACGGCCACGCCGCTGAGCGAAATGCCTACTTCCGTCATGCCCACTCTCCCCGCGGATGCCGCGCACCCGTCATGGTTTCTTTATTCATCGTCCTCATCCTTTTCAGTGATTGGGTAAACTACCTATCGGTAGGTAGCCAGTGTACAATAAAAAAGACGGCAGTGTCCATGCCGTGTTTTTTGACGATATGAAAGAAGCGCAATGCAGCAGCAATCCCCTCTCCCCGCCGCCAGTCTCGGGCTGGCGGCCTCCCTGGCCCTGGTGGCCGTGCTCGGCCCGGCCGGCATCGATATGTACCTGGCCTCGATGCCGGCCATGGCGCGCGAGCTGCACGCCTCGTATGCGAACGTGCAGCTGAGCCTGACCGTCTTCCTGCTGGCCCTGGGCGGCGGACAGCTGCTGTGCGGCCCGCTCACGGACATGCTGGGCCGGCGCCGCCCGCTGCTGGCCGGCATCGCCGTCTACATTCTTGCCGCCGCGTGGGCGTCGCAGGCGGACCAGCTGGGCACTCTGCTGCTGGCGCGGCTGGCGCAAGGCCTGGGCGCCGCATTGACCCTCGTCGTGGTGATGAGCATGGTGCGCGACGTGGCCGATGGCGTCAAAGCGGCGCAGCTGTTTGCCCTCCTGATGACCATCGTCGGCCTGGCGCCCGTGCTGGCGCCCGCCGTGGGCGGCATGCTCGATGCGCATTACGGCTGGCGCGCCGTGATGCTGGCCCTGGCCGCGCTGGGCGCCATCACCTTGCTTAACAGCGCACTGTTCCTGCCGGAAACCTTGCCGCCCGCGCGCCGGGTCTCGCCGCAAGGCCTGCACCGCACGTATGCGCGCATTGCGCTGGACCGCGCCTTTTTGCTGCCCGCGCTGGCCCTGTCCGCCAGCTTCTTCTTCCTGTTTGCTTATATCGGCGGCGCGTCGCTCGTCTACCAGCGCGACTTCGGCCTGTCCGCCAGCAGCTTCGGCCTCGTGTTTGGCGCCACGGGCGTGGCCGTGCTGCTGGGCGCGCTGGCCAGCGGACGCCTGGTGGAGCGCCATGGCCTGGCGCGCCTGTGCATGGCCGGCAGTGCCGCCATGCTGGGCGGCGCCGCGCTGGCCCTGCTGGGCGCATGGGCCGGCTACGGCATCGCGGCCGTCGTGCCCGGCATGTTCATGGCCCTGTTCGGCCTGGGCATTGCGGAAGCGGCGCTGATGGCCATGGCCATGGGTTCGCAACAGCGGGCGCTCGGCTCCACGGCCGCCTTGCTGGGCGCCATCCAGATGACCTTGTCGTCGCTGGCCACGCCGCTGGCCGCCGGCCTGTCCGAACGGGGGCCGTTGCCATGGCTGCTGTTCTTGACCGTTTCCGGCCTGCTGGTATCATGGCTGACCCTGGCAACTGCGCGCCGCCATCCGGTCGCCGCCGCCAGCCAGGGAGCGCACTGACGCCTCACCTCATATCACCCCAATGATGAAAAAACGCTCGGCCTCGGCCGATAATATCTGTGCCGTCGCCGTCGTCCACTTTTCGGAGCACGGCTACGACGCCTCGTCCCTCAGCGACATCGCCGAGCTGGCAGGCATGCGCAAGGCTTCGCTGTATTCGCATTTCGCCGGCAAGGATGCCCTTTTCCTCGACGTCTTTGCCGACGCCCTGGCAGAAGAGCAGGCCTTCATGGACGCCTGCTTTGCCGATGAAGCGGCGCTGGCGCCGGGCGCCGGCGGCCCGCTGGCCGGCTCGCTGTACTGCGACCGCATGGCCCAGCGCTATGCGGACTCGGCCCACCTGCGCTTCCTGCTGCGCACGGCCTACCTGCCGCCCGCCACCCTGCGCGTGGAAGTGGGCACCGGTTACGAAACGCTGCTGGCGCAATTGCAGCGCCATTACGTGGCCAGCCTGGGCCGGCTGGCGCCATCCTTGCCAGCGCAACGCAGCGAGCTGTACGCGCAAGCCTACCTGGGCATCGTCGACAGCCTGCACGTGGAACTGATCTACGCAGGCGGTGCGACATTACAGCAGCGCCATGCCGCGCTGTGGCAGATATTGTCCGATTCGCTGGCGCTGGCCACGCAACATGGCTGAGCATGCGGCCTGCAACCGTCACATTACACTTTGGAAACCTAAGATTTCTTCAGTTGACACTCTTGCAGCACGTGCATAAGATGCCCCCATTATTCATTTACGGAGTCCCACGTGGGTACTTGTTCTAGTGACAGTAGCCGATCTTGTATCGGTGATTGCCTCGGCAGCTAAACAGCAAGCAACACGGGTTCCTTCCGCCGTGCCTTGCTGAGCAAGGTGCGGTGTCTCTCGCGGCCAGTCGGGCGCGCGCCTCTCCCCCTCTTTCCGATCGCGACCGGCTACTGACCCGGATTGCCCTCAAGCACCATGGTTGCCCATGGTACGCTTGCGGCACGCAAGTCTTGCCTGCGGCTGCGCCGCCCGTCAACACCTCGTCGTGAAAGGAAGAGCATGAATCTCTTCACCCGCCTGTTCGAATCGTTCCTGCGCAAACGCCACACGGCCGGCCATTTCCGCCGCCGTGCCATGCCGCTGGAAAACAGCACGGCCCGCCCCGTGCCCGACCATCTGGCGCGCCAGTTGCTGGGCGCCGCCCATGAAGACTTGGATAGCGCCCTGAACCGCCTGCACACGCGCCTGGAAGGCTTGCGCGATGCCGAGGCGCAGGTGATCGGCGCGCAAACGGGGCCGAACGAGGTCGAGCATGAAAAACCGCTGGCCTGGTACCAGCATCTGTGGCTGTGCTACAAGAACCCGTTCAACCTGCTGCTCACCGTGCTGGCGATCGTGTCCTACCTGACGGAAGACCCGAAGGCCACCATCGTCATCGGCACCATGGTGATTTTGTCGACCCTGCTGCGCTTCGTGCAGGAAGGCCGCTCGAACCGTGCCGCCGAGCGCCTGAAAGCCATGGTCAGCAACACGGCCACGGTGCTGCGCAATGGCCAGCAAACGGAATTGCCGATCCGCCAGCTGGTGCAGGGCGACATCATCGTGCTGTCGGCCGGCGACATGATCCCCGCCGATTGCCGCTTGCTGTCCGCGAAAGACCTGTTCGTCAGCCAGGCCGCCATGACGGGCGAATCCCTGCCCGTGGAAAAAATGGCCGAACTGGCCGACGCCCATGGCAAGGATCCCATGGAGCTGGCCAATCTGCTGTTCATGGGCACCAACGTGATCTCCGGCGCCGCCACGGCGCTGGTGCTGGCCACGGGCAACCGCACCTATTTCGGCACCATCGCCACGCGCGTGACGGCCACCGAACGCACGCCGACGGCGTTCGAGGCGGGCGTGAACAGCGTCAGCTGGCTGCTGATCCGCTTCGCCCTCGTGATGGCGCCGCTCGTGTTCCTGATCAATGGCTGGACCAAGGGCGACTGGATGGAAGCGTTTCTCTTTGCCCTGTCCGTGGCTGTCGGCCTGACGCCGGAAATGCTGCCCATGATCGTCACCAGCACCCTGGCCAAGGGCGCCGTGAAACTGTCTAAAAAGAAAGTTGTCGTGAAACGCCTGGACGCCATCCAGAACTTCGGCGCCATGGACGTGCTGTGCACGGACAAGACAGGGACCCTGACGCAGGACAAGATCGTGCTGGAGCGCCATACCGACGTCTTCGGCCAGCCGTCCGACGAGGTGCTGCAATTTGCCTATTTGAACAGCCACTACCAGACGGGCTTGAAAAACCTGCTGGACCGCGCCGTGCTCGACCATGTTGAATTGCAGACGGAAATGCAGCTGGCCCGCGATTACGTGAAGGTCGATGAAATCCCCTTCGATTTCGTGCGCCGCCGCATGTCCGTCGTCGTCTCCGAGCGCGACGACCACCATGAGCTGATCTGCAAGGGCGCCGTCGAGGAAATCCTCGCCGCCTGCAGCCATTTGCGCCTGGGCGGCGTCAGCATTCCGCTCGATGCGGCCCTGCTGGCGAAAGTGCTGGACACCACGCACGGCCTGAATGCGGAAGGGCTGCGCGTGGTGGCCGTGGCCGTCAAGGAAGTGCCGCCCCATAAAACCGTGTACGGCGTGGCCGATGAAACGGCGCTCACGCTGATCGGCTACGTGGCCTTCCTCGATCCGCCGAAGGAATCGACGGCGCCCGCCCTGCGCGCGCTGTTTGAGCACGGCGTCACCGTGAAAGTATTAACGGGCGACAACCACCTGGTGACGGCGAAGATTTGCCGCGAAGTGGGCCTGGCCGTGCATGGCGTGCTGCAAGGCCCGCAGCTGGACGACATGGATGACGCCACTTTGGCCCGCGCGGCCGAAGAGAACACTGTGTTCGCCAAGCTCAGCCCGCTGCACAAGGAGCGCCTGGTGCGCGCCCTGCGCGGCAATGGCCATATCGTCGGCTTCATGGGCGACGGCATCAACGACGCGCCCGCCCTGCGCGCGGCCGACATCGGCATTTCCGTCGATTCGGCCGTGGATATCGCCAAGGAAGCGGCCGACATCATCTTGCTGGAAAAGAGCCTGATGGTGCTGGAAGAAGGCGTGCTGGAAGGCCGCCGCACTTTCAGCAACATGCTCAAATACATACGCATGACGGCCAGCTCGAACTTCGGCAATGTGTTTTCCGTGCTGGTGGCCAGTGCCTTCCTGCCGTTTCTGCCCATGCTGCCGCTGCATCTGCTGGTGCAAAACCTGCTGTATGACGTGTCGCAGATCGCCATTCCATTCGACAATGTCGACGCCGAGCTGATCCAGCAGCCGCTGAGCTGGAACCCGCGCGACATCGGCCGCTTCATGGTGTTTTTCGGCCCCATCAGCTCGATCTTCGACATCAGCACCTTCATCCTGATGTGGCATGTGTTTGGCGCAAACAGCCCGGAACAGCAGACCCTGTTCCAGTCCGGCTGGTTCGTCGTGGGACTGTTGACGCAAACCCTGATCGTGCACCTGATCCGCACGCCCAAGCTGCCCTTCATCGACAGCATCGCTTCCGTGCCCTTGCTGGTGGCCACCACCGCCATCATGGCCGTGGGCGTGTTCCTGCCGATGGGTCCGTTGGCGAGCTACTTCAAGCTGCAAGCTTTGCCGCTGAGCTATTTCCCCTGGCTGCTGGGCATCCTGGTCTGCTACACGCTGCTGACGACGTTCATGAAACGCGTGTACCTGCGCAAATTCGGCTGGCAATAGTATGATGGACCGCTCTTTCCCCTACAAAAGGCGCGCATGAGCGGCTCCCCCTCCTCTTCATCAACATCCAAACGCACGCAAGCCCTGCTGCTGTCGGCGCTCGTCTTTCCCGGCAGCGGGCATTTTTTGCTGGGGCGCAAGGCGCGCGGCTGCCTGTTCGCCGTACCGTCGCTCATCGCCCTGGCGCTCGTGTTGCGCCAGATCATGGCACGATTGGATCAAGTCATGGCACAGATCGACAGCGGCACCCTGCCCTTCGACCCGCAGCTCATCATGGAAAAAGTGGAAGCGCTGTCCGCCAACGATGGCCCGGCCATGACGGTGGCCGTGGGCGTACTGGTGCTGTGCTGGATAGCCAGCCTGGTCGATACCCTGCGCATCAAGCCATGACGCCGGAAGCAGTGGCGCGCAAAGCGCGCAAGGAAGCAAAAATGCTGGCGCGCCGCGCGCAGCTGGCGCTCACCCGGCAAGACCACGGCGGGCCGCTGGCCTGGCGCGGCTGGTTCGACGGTTCCGCCCATCCGAATCCGGGCAAGCTGGGCATCGGCGCCCTGCTGCTGGGACCGCATGGCGAGCGCATCGAAGTGAGCCGGGCGGCTGGCTACGGCAGCAGCAGCGACGCGGAATATGCGGCCCTGGCGGCCGTGCTGCAGGCGGCGCTCGGCGTGCGCCCGCCGCCCGTGCAACTGCTGCTGTATGGCGACAGCCAGGTGGTGATCAACGATGTGCTGGGAACGACGCCGGTCGGCGCCAAGGGGCTGGAAACGCAAAGGGCCAGCGTGGTGGCCCTGCTGGAACAATTCAAGGACGTCAGCTTGCGCTGGCTGCCGCGCCACCGCAATGGGGAGGCGGACAAATTATCGCAGATGGCGATCGCCGGCTGGGTGGAAGACGATCCTCCACCCGCCGAAGACGCTTAAGCGGCGCGGCCGATCCGCAAGGCTTCCTGCGGCGCTTTCGCCACCGGCCGCTGGCCGCCATGTACTGCCTTCAAGCCGCCGGTCACGGCCTGCTGGCCGTTGAGCTTGAACACGCTGACCACTTGCGCCAAGCTGTGCGCCTGATGCTGCATGGATTCGGCGGCCGCCGCGGATTCCTCCACCAGCGCCGCATTCTGCTGTGTCACGGCATCCATCTGGCCGATGGCGCGGTTGATCTCGTCGATGCCCACGCTTTGCTCGCTGCTGGCGGCCGTGATTTCCGTGATGATGTCGCTCACGCGCTGCACGCTGTCGACGATGTCATTCATGGTCGAACCGGCTTGCGCCACCAGCATGCTGCCCGCGTTGACCTGTTCCACGGACGCGCCGATCAGGGTCTTGATCTCTTTTGCCGCCGACGCCGAGCGCTGCGCCAGGTTGCGCACTTCGGATGCCACGACGGCAAAGCCACGGCCCTGCTCGCCGGCGCGCGCCGCCTCCACGGCCGCGTTCAGGGCCAAAATATTCGTCTGGAAGGCGATGCCATCGATGACGGAAATGATGTCGACGATCTTGTTCGACGAGGCATTGATCGATTGCATCGTGCCCACCACCTGCGCCACCACGTCGCCGCCCTTGACGGCCACCTGCGCCGCCGATGCCGCCAACTGGTTGGCCTGGCGCGCATTGTCCGCATTCTGTTTCACGGTGCTGGTCAGTTCTTCCATCGACGAGGCCGTTTCTTCCAGCGAACCGGCCTGCTCTTCCGTCCTGCTCGACAAGTCCTGGTTGCCGGCGGCAATCTGCGTCGACGAGGTGGCGATGCTGTCCGTGCCGCTGCGCACTTCGCTGACGATGTTGAGCAGGCTCGTGTTCATGTCCTTCAGTGCCAGCAACAGTTGTCCCGTTTCATCCTTGGCGCTGGCGTCGATCTGCGCCGTCAAGTCGCCATCGGCCACCTTGCGGGCGATCTCCACGGCCGTGCGCAGGGGGCGCACGATGCCCATGGTCAACAACCAGGCGCAGACGACGCCAAAGCCCAGCGCCAGCACGGCCAGGGTCAGCAGCAGGTTGCGGCTCGTCTTGGCCACCTCGTCGATCTCGCGCGCCGTCGCGTCGATGCTGGCGCGCTGGTGCTGCAGCATGTCATTGACCACTTTCAGGTATTTCGTCGAACCGGGCACGAAAACGCCCTGGAACGCCTGCGCCGCTTCCGCTTCCTGGCCGTCCGCCTTCAGCTTCGACACTTGCGCGCGCGAATCCAGGTACACCTTGCGCTGCTCGCTCACCAGGCGGAACAGTTCTTTCTCTTCCGGGCTGGAAATCAGCGCCTCGATTTTCTTTTGCAGCTCGCCCGACACCACCGACGATTGCTTGGCTTCTTCCGCAAAATACGCACCCAGTGTCGTGTCGCTGCTGCGGGCGATGGCGGTGGTGCGGCGCACGCCGCTGTCGATCTTCGCATACCAGTCGGAAATATACCGCTCCTTGGCCAGCGGCAATTCCATCATGTTGCGCGTGGCCACGGCCACGTCGTGCAAGCGCCACACGCTGATGCCCGTGATGACCATGGAAAACAGCAAGATCACGGCAAAACCCAGGCCGAGGCGCACACCAATACTGACGTTTCTTAACAAATTCATGTGAATATCCTGAAAGAGCGGAAGCAGACTACATAAAAATACAGAAGGGCATTAAGTGCGGCTGAACCCGGCAGCCGCGACCGCATCAGCGCGCGCCGAGTCTCAGGGCCATCTTCGCCCCTTGCGCGGCCGGACGCTTCAACCCCGTCAAGCCGGCGCCAGCGGCCTGCTGGCCGTTAAGCTTGAACACGCTGACCACTTGCGCCAGGCTGTGCGCCTGATGCTGCATGGATTCGGCGGCCGCTGCGGATTCCTCCACCAGGGCCGCATTCTGCTGCGTGACGGCATCCATCTGGCCGATGGCGCGGTTGATTTCATCGATGCCCACGCTTTGCTCGCTGCTGGCGGCCGTGATTTCCGTGATGATGTCGCTCACGCGCTGCACGCTGTCGACGATGTCATTCATGGTCGAACCGGCTTGCGCCACCAGCATGCTGCCCGCGTTGACTTGTTCCACGGACGCGCCGATCAGGGTCTTGATCTCTTTTGCCGCCGACGCCGAGCGCTGCGCCAGGTTGCGCACTTCCGACGCCACGACGGCAAAGCCACGGCCCTGCTCGCCGGCGCGCGCCGCTTCCACGGCCGCGTTCAGGGCCAAAATATTCGTCTGGAAGGCGATGCCGTCGATGACGGAAATGATGTCGACGATCTTGTTCGACGAGGCATTGATCGATTGCATCGTGCCCACCACCTGCGCCACCACGTCGCCGCCCTTGACGGCCACCTGCGCCGCCGACGCCGCCAACTGGTTGGCCTGGCGCGCATTGTCCGCATTCTGTTTCACGGTGCTGGTCAGTTCTTCCATGGACGAGGCCGTTTCTTCCAGCGAACCGGCCTGCTCTTCCGTCCTGCTCGACAAGTCCTGGTTGCCGGCGGCAATCTGCGTCGACGAAGTGGCGATGCTGTCCGTGCCGCTGCGCACTTCGCTGACGATGTTGAGCAGGCTCGTGTTCATGTCCTTCAGTGCCAGCAACAGTTGTCCCGTCTCATCCTTGGCGCTGGCGTCGATCTGCGCCGTCAGGTCGCCGTCGGCCACCTTGCGGGCGATCTCCACGGCCGTGCGCAGGGGGCGCACGATGCCCGCCGTCAAGATCCACGCGCAGACGACACCGAAAGCCAGCGCCAGCGCGGCCAGCGCCAGCAGCAGGTTGCGGCTCGTCTTGGCCACCTCGTCGATCTCGCGCGCCGTCGCATCGATGGTGGCGCGCTGGTGCTCCAGCAAGTCCGAGACCATTTTCTGGTACTTGGCGGCGGCCGGCACGAAGGTTTTTTCAAACACTACATTGGCCGCCTCGACCTGCGATTCGCCCTTCAATTTGTAGACCTGGTCGCGCGAGCCGATGTACACCTTGCGCTGTTCCAGCAAGCCCGCGAACATGGCTTTTTCGGCGGGCAGATCGATCAGTGCCTCGATCTTTTTCTGCAGTTCGGCCGAACTGGCCGATGACACTTTCGACTCTTCGGCAAAATAGCCGCTCAGCGAGGTGTCGCTGCTGCGGGCGATGGCAATGGTGCGGCGCACGGCGCTGTCGATACGACCGTACCAGTCGGAAATATAGCGCTCCTTGGCCAGGGGCTGCTCCATCATGGTGCGCGTGGCCGTGGCCACGTCGTGCAAGCGCCAGGCGCTGATGCCCGTGATGAGCATGGAAAACAACAAGATCACGGCAAAACCGAGTCCCAGACGGACTCCGATGCTGACGTTACGTAATACATTCATGTGACTATCCTAAAAAGCCCTGCTGCCAGATGCGGAAAAGCTTGCGGCAACCCATGGGGTGCGATGGCTGGCGGCAGTATCGAAGCGGGCGTAAAAAATGAAACGAAAGTGAAACTGGCGCACGGTCCGCGTGAACCGTGCGCCAGGAAATGCGCTAGCGTGCGCCTTGCAGAAAATGCAAGCAATGCTTGGGGTCAATTGTTTCTAAAAAAAACCTCTCGGCACTAGGGTGTCAGGGAATTTGCAGGGCACGGCAACGCGGTTCTGACTTTTCCTGGCGGCCTAGGCGGCCAGTTTCTCGATCAGGCCCATCTCGGCGCTGGACATCAGGAGATCGATATCGACCAGGATCAGCATGCGCTCGTCGATGGTGCCCAGGCCGATCACGTATTCCGTATTGATCGAGCGGCCCATGTCCGGCGCCGGCTTGATCTGTTCCGGCAGCAAGGTGGTGACGTCGGAGACGCGGTCGACCACCATGCCGACCACGCGGTTGCCGATATTGAGGATGATGACGACGGTGAACTGGTCATAGCTGGGCGTACCCAGGTTGAACTTGATGCGCATGTCGACGATCGGCACGATAATGCCGCGCAAGTTGACGACGCCCTTGACGAACTCGGGGGCGTTGGCGATGCGCGTTGGCGTTTCATAGCTGCGGATTTCGCTGACTTTCTGGATGTCGATGCCATATTCTTCCTGGCCCAGGGTGAAAGCCAGGTATTCGGCAGCCTTGGCGACAGCCGCGCCCGATTCGCTGGAGATGGTGCTCATGATAATCCTTTAGTTAATTCACCTGGGAAGCGCGCGTTTCGCACGCAGGCCATCGGCGTGACAAGAGACATACAGGGGATGGCCCACGCATGTCTCTTTGCAAATATTTCATTGCTGAATTTATGTTTCTAATTTCCGTGCGGCAATGTTACCGCATGTAAATTTTACATGCACTAAAAAACAGCATGGCCCACCCCACTCGCTGCCGATGGCGTGGCTTTATCGCCAAAGCAAGCCTGGGTAGTCAGGCGCCTATTCCGCCGCTTTTTCGCCGTCCTTGCCTGTCGAGGGCATATTGAACGTTACCGTATACACGAAGTCCATGGTACAAGGCACGCCCTTGCACATGCCCGGCTTGTAGCGCTGCTTGATGGCCGCGGCGGCGGCAAAATGTGCCATTTTTTCGTCAGGAGACTCGAAGATGGACACTTCCTTGCCCTCGCCCTTGCTATTGACCTGCACTGCCAGCACCAGCTTGCCCCGCACCCCCAGGACGCGCTGCGCCGCGTAGACCTCGCGCATGAAAGGCTCCGGCCCCTTGACGGGATACGGTGGCTCGTCCGTCTCCGGCATGCCATCGTATTGGTCGCGCACGGCGCGCTTCTGCTCCTCGCTCAGCTGTTCATAGCCGTAGTTCAAGGGAATATTCGCCGTCACGCCCTTGCGCTTGATGATGGTTCCCGTTTGCGCCACATCATCCGTCAAGGCATAGCGAGGGGCCTCCTGGGCCCAGGCAAGCGCCGGGCCGCAGGTCAACAGAAAACCCAGTGTCAGCAAATTACGGTGCATTTATTTCTTTCTCAGGTTTAAGTTATTGTTTTTAAGGATATTTAAATAGGCAAGCAAATGCCACGGCGTGCATTCTGCTCAGGGAAGGAAGGAAAAGCAAGTTCCGCCAGACCAAGATGGCGGCCGCGTTTTATGCCACACTGGCGGCCCTGGCTTTTTACGGAACCGAACACGCACCATGCAATCCTTGCTTACTCAATGGCAACCACGCCTGCTGGCACTGGCCACGGCTGGCCTGGGCGACGACAGCGCCCACGACATCAATCACTTGCAGCGCGTCTGGCGCAACGCCGCCGTGCTGCTGCGGGAACACCCGGAAGCCGATGCCCTCACCGTCATGGCCGCCTGCTATCTGCACGACCTGGTCAATTTGCCAAAAAACCACCCCGAGCGACACCTGGCCTCGCGCCAGGCGGCTGCGCTGGCTTGCCGTCAGCTGGCGGAACTGGATTTCCCGGCCGAGAAACTGGCAGGCGTGGCCCACGCCATCGAGACGCACAGTTTTTCCGCCGACCTGCCGCCGCATACCATCGAGGCGCGCATCGTGCAGGATGCGGACCGCATCGACGCGCTGGGCGCCGTCGGCCTGGCACGCCTGTTTTATACGGCGGCGCGCATGGAGAGCGCGCTGGCGCATGGCACGGACCCGCTGGCCGCCCGCCGCCCGCTCGATGACAAGGCATACGCGCTCGACCATATCGTCACCAAGCTGGACAAGCTGCCGGGCAAGATGCAGACGCCAGGGGGCCGCGCCCTGGCCGCGCAGCGGCTGGCCGTGCTGACGGATTTCCGCGCCGCTTTCGCCGAAGAGTGGGGCGTTGGCGCCTAGCATTGGTGGCGATAGCCAGCACGGCCCATGCTGTCTATAATACAAGGCTCAGCCATCGCGCCGCGGCGTCAGCAGCAATTTGCAACGCGCAGGCGCAACGCCAACAACTGAACCCCGCCGGCCTCTGGGCGGCGCGGGGTGTGCGCCGAAAGAATGCATGTCCGAAAGCAAAACTCCACCCTCTCCCGCCGCGCCCGCCAGCGCCGGCAACCTCAATTTCATCCTCGTCTGCGTCTTCATCGACATGCTGGGCATCGGCCTGGTGGTGCCCGTGCTGCCCATCCTGATCGGCGACTATGTCAGCGGCAAGGAGGCGCAGGCATTCTGGTACGGCATCATGGCGGCCGTCTTCGGCTTGCTGCAGTTCATCTTCATGCCCATGCTGGGTGCCATCAGCGACCGCGTGGGGCGCCGCCCCGTGCTGCTGTATTCGATGGCCGGCATGGGCGTCAACTTCCTGGCCACGGCGCTGGCGCCGAACCTGGCCTGCCTGTTCATCGGCAGGGTCATCGGCGGCATTTCCTCGGCCAGCATGTCGGTGGCATCCGCCTATGCCTCCGATATTTCCACGCCGGACAACCGCGCCAAGAGCTTCGGCAAGATCGGCGCCGCCTTCGGCCTGGGTTTCATCTGCGGCCCCATGCTGGGCGGCCTGCTGGGCGACGTCAACCTGCACCTGCCCTTCTTCGTGGCGGCGGCATTGTCGGCGGCCAATTTCGTCTACGGCTATTTTTTCGTCCCCGAATCGCTGGCGGCGGGAACGGGAGCGCGCGCGCCGTTCACCCTGGCGCGCATCAATCCCTTCGCCGCCCTGCTGAAACTGGTGCGCCGCGTGGACATCCGCGGGCTGGTACTGGCCTTTGGCCTGATGACGTTTGCGCAAATGATGCTCAATACCACCTGGGTGCTGTACACGCACTTCCGCTTCGACTGGACGCCGCGCCAGAACGGCATCGCCCTGTTCTGCGTGGGCCTGTGCGCGGCCGTGGTGCAGGCAGGGCTGCTGGGCATCCTGATCAAGCGCTTTGGCGAAGTGCGCCTGTCCCTGCTGGGCATGGCCTCGGGCGCCCTCACCTACCTGCTGTACGGCATGGCGACGCAAGGCTGGATGATGTACGCGCTAATCCTGTGCAACCTGCTGGCGTTTGCCGCCGGGCCGGCCCTGCAAGGCATCATTTCCAAAGCCTCGGCGGCCAGCGAACAGGGTGAACTCATGGGGTCCCTGCAATCGATCAGCAGCCTGGGCATCATCATCATGCCTTTGCTGGGCAGCATGATCCTTGGCGAGGTCAGCCACTTGCCGCCACAGGACTGGCGCATCGGCAGCACCTTCTACCTGTGCGCCATCATGCAAACCCTGGGCATCGTGGTGGCCTGGCGTTACTTCAAGGCGCAGCGCGACAGCAGACTTGCGGTTTCCACCACAAAGTAGTCGGCAAGATAATATTGCATTTGGGAAATAAATAGGCGAGAATGGAGAAATCAGCCGCGCGTTACCGACGCCCGGCATTCGATGGTGAGCAAGGATGGGTATGACTGACTTTTATTCCAGCGCCTGGCGCCGAAGCGTGGCCATGCTGGCGCTGGCGCTGCCGTCTCTGGCGGGCGCGCAATGCTCGCGCGACATTCACGTGCCCGTCTCGGCGATCGGCGCCAGCGTGGTGGTCAATGGCGCCAATGTCAGCGGCATCTATCCCGACCTGCTGCGCAGCATGGGCGCCAAGGTCGGCTGCAATTTCATTTTCTCGCCCGTGCCGCGCGCACGCCTGGAAGCCATGTTCGAGGCGGGCAAGGCCGACATGCTGATTCCCGCCAGCAGCACCTTGCGGCGCGACCAGCACGGCCTGTTCATCCCCCTGATGGGCAACCGTCCCTTGCTGATCTCGCTGCAAGGCACGCGCGCCCCCATCAATACCATGCAGGAATTGATCGAGCGGCGCGAATTGCGCGTGGCGCTGGTGCGCGGCTATGACTATGGCGCCTCCTACCAGGCGCTGGCCAAGGAACTCAGTACCCAAGGCCGGCTGTTCTACGAGGTCGATGCGCTTTCCGTGGCGCGCCTGATGCAAAGCGGCTTCATCGACGCCACCATCATGGGTCCCACCATCCTGGCCGGCGTGGCGCAAAACGACGCGCGCGTGTACGGCCTGGCCGACCGCCTGCGCATGGAAGCGCTGCCGGAATTGCCTTGGGGCATGAGTGGCGTTTACCTGTCGCGCAAGTCGCTGACCTCCGATGACCAGGCCATCCTGCGCGAATTGCTGGAGAAGGCAGGACGCTCGGGCATCCTGATGGACGGCTTCCAGCGCCATCACCGCCAGGAGCTGCTGACGCTCAGCATACGTCCACGCTAAGGCCCGCATGTCCGGCACCGTCGTCGCAGTCGTCCTGTTTGCCGCCCTGCTGCATGCCAGCTGGAATGCCATCGTCAAGTCGGGCAAGGATACGTTCCTCAGCACCGCGCTGGTCTCCGTGGGCGCGGCGCTGATCTCGCTGGCCGTCCTGCCCTTCATCCCATCGCCCGCTCCTGCCAGCTGGCCCTATCTGCTGGCCTCGGCCGTGGCGCAGCTGGCCTATTATTCCCTGCTGGCGGCCGCCTACAAGGCGGGCGACATGAGCCACGCCTACCCTTTGATGCGCGGCAGCGCGCCGCTCCTCGTGGCGCTGGCCAGCTGGCCGCTGATCGGCGAACGCCTGTCCGCCATGCAGACGGGCGCCGTCGGCTGCATCTGCGCGGGCATCCTCGGCCTGTATGTTGCTGCCCGCCGGCCCGCCGCGGCCGGCGCACCCAGCAACACGGGACGCGCCACCGCCTTCGCCCTGGGCAACGCCTGCGTCATCGCCAGCTATACCCTGATCGATGGCATCGGCGTGCGCCTGTCCGCCGCGCCCGCCGCCTACACGATGTGGATCTTTGTCCTGAACGGCGCGGGACTGTTGCTGTGGACGCTGCTGCGCCGCCGCGCCGGCTTGCTGGCGTACGCGAAAACGCAATGGCATCTGGCCGCCTTTGGCGGTTTCGGCACGCTGGCCTCGTATGGCCTGGCCCTGTGGGCCATGACGCAGGCGCCTGTGGCCGCCATCGCGGCCCTGCGCGAAACGTCGATTTTGTTCGCCATCGCCATCGCAGCCCTGTTCCTGCGCGAAAAAATCAGCCCCCGCCGCTACCTGGCTATCGCCCTGATAGCGGCAGGCGCCGTGCTGATGCGGGTCGGCTAGGCACCCGCCCCCGTACAGCGCCATACTTAATGGCAATAAAGCCACACCTTCTAGTGATTTACGGAAATATATTTATGTTTTGATAATTTCATTTTACCATCTGGTTTTCGACAGCCAACCAGGAGGTAACATGCGAGTATCCCATTCTGGAAAACGCCACGCCAGCGCGCTGGGGATCCTGTTCCTGCTTGGCGCCAGCGCGGCGCCGCCGGGCAGCGCGGCGATAGACTGGCCATGGGACAGCAGCGGCTGGCCGAAGATCACCGCCGCCAAGGGCACGCTGGAAGAACAGCTGGAAACGGTATTCGGCCAGCTGTCCACCGATTGCGCGATCTGGCCGAAAGGCAAGCTCAGGGAGAATATCTCGCAAATTCCCGCGCCGATCAAAAAAGAGGCTGCCGTGCTGAAATTGAGCGAACGAGTGCAGGTCGTGCCGGACGACTCTGCCAACCGCCTGATGAGCTTTTTGTTCGCCGGCGACAACCTCAATGATGTAGCGGGCCGCAGACTCGACGGCAATAACTACGTCGTCGATGAAAAAGCCGATTTCGCCACCCTGTCCGCGCCGCGCGCCGGCTCGGACACCGTGGGCTACAGGCATACGTGCAGCTCCTACCTGTCCGCCGCCCTGGAAGCAGGTTCTTCAATACCGATGGCCAGCATCGCTGCCGCATTGAAGACGGAATCGACGGAAACGGCGCATCTGCTGCTGTTGAAGGGAACGTTTGAAAACCCGCTCTACCTGAGCGCCAGCGCACAGGACTTGCCAACCTTGCTGCGCTACTGGAAAGCGTATAGCCTGGGCAATGGCTATGCGGACAATTTGCGCATCATCAAGGCATTTCCTGGCGTGATCGCACTGCGCGTCAAATCCAGCGACCGCAAATCGAGCTTCAATGTCGATGCGAAAAGCACCGTCAATTTGCCAATGCTCAATACTTCACTGGCCACAGCGGGGGTGATGAGCAGTAGCAGCTCGCTGGAGGGGAAACAGTACCTGACATATATCTATGCCTCCACGCCGACGGCCGCGCTATTCGCGCCGGCCCCGCCCCCCAGCCAGATCAGGGACGCGTTCAGCCGCGCCGCGCTGGCTACCGGCACGCCCGGCGGCGCCTACCTGTTTGCCGACCGGCGCTTCGAGTTCTGGGCCGATGTCGATAGCATTCCCGCCGACATGTGCAGCGATACTTACTGGGGCATGGGCTATCCGCAGGAAGGCACGCGCCTGGCGAACAGCAAATTGCGCGTGAGCGCGCTGGCGGACAAGGGCTGCCGCTTCACCTTCAGCGGCGACGCGCCCGACAACCTCACGGCGCCAGGGAACGTCCAGCTCGACTATCTGATACTCAGCCGCAAAAACCAGAAGGAAAAGAATGCCGACGTCCAGTTGAGACTGAAGGCCAGCCTGCCCGCGCAGCTCTCCAGCCATCCCGTATATCGTCCGCCGGCAACGCCCGTCGAAGGCGCCAAGTACGCTTCCGGCGCCGTCAGTTGGGAGTACCAGCTCGATTTCCTCGAGACGGAACGGGCCATCGATGGCAGTCGCCTGCAGCAGGTGAGCAGCAGCGGCCAGCCCGTGCTGGCATGCAAGGAAAGGAACCTTGCGCTGGTGGAAAGCGTCAGCGTGGGCGCGGGCGGACGCCTCCGCCTCGCGCTCAAGCCCGCCGCCATCGCCGCGCTGCCCAGCGGCGAAGTCTGCACGTTGAAGGGACTGGCATTGCGCTTACCCGCCGTCAACACCACGCCCCTGGTGACGCGCCCCATCGAAGCCGAGCTGCTGATTCCCTAGGCGAAGGCGCGCCGGGTGTGCCTGCTAGCGGGCGTCGAGCGGCGTGATCGGCAACTCGACCGCGCTGCCCGCCCCCGCCGCGTGGTACACGCGCTGCGTCGCCTTGCGATAATCGCCGGGCTGGGCCAGGAAGATGTTCGGCACGAAGGTTTGCGGGTTGCGGTCATACAGGGGGAACCAGCTGGACTGGATTTGCACGGCGATGCGGTGGCCGGGCAGGAAGACGTGGTTGGCGTTCGGCAAGGCGAAGCGGTAGCGCTCGATCTTACCGGCAGGAATTGCCGTCGGATGCTCCAGGCTGTCGCGGTAGCGGCCGCGGAAGATATCCATCGCCACGCCCAATTGATACCCGCCCAGGGCCGGCTGCGACGGCACTTCGTCCGGGTACACGTCGATCAGTTTCACGACCCAGTCGGCATCCGTGCCGCTGGTGGCGGCGTACAGGTTCACCATCGGCGCGCCGGCGATGCGCACGGCCTCCTTCAGCGGCTCGGAAACATAGCTGAGCACGTCCGTGCGGTCCGCATAGCCGCGCTGGTCGCTGACCAGCCATGGCTTCCACACGTCGCCATCGTTCAGGCGCACGGGACGGGGCACGAAGGGCACGGGCTTGGCCGGATCGGCCACGTATTCATCGTAGGCGCCTTCAGCCGCATCCGCAGCGCCCGATGGCGCCGCAAAGCCCAGCCTGTAGCCATCCTGCAGGTAGATCGGCGTCAGCGTCGTCTCGCACGTTTCGCAGGCCAGCGGCCACTGCTGCAAGCGCTGCCATTGATTCGTGCCGCTCTGGTACGAGGTGACGGGCGCCGTGTTCGCTTCCGGCGCGCCATCCTTCAGGTACTGGTTCAAAAATGGCTGCATGACCTTTTCACGGAACTGGCGCGCCGTGTCGCCGTCAAACTTCAGGGCGCCCAGGCTGGAACCGTCATAGTTGACGCCGCTGTGGCGCCACGGGCCGATGGCCAGGTAATTGAGGTTGTTGCGCTTGTCGCGCCCCTCCATCGCCCAGTAGCTGGCGTAGGGACCATAGATGTCTTCCTGGTCCCACTGCCCCACCACGTGCATGGTGGGCACGATCAGCGGACGTTTCGCCAGGATTTTATCCAGCGCCTGTTCCTGCCAGTAACTGTCGTAGGCCGGATGCGCGAACAGCTTTTTCGTGTAGGTCAGCTTGTCGATGCCAAATTTCTTCGCGTAATCACCAGCCGAGCCGATGCGCAGATACGCGTCGTAATCGTCGTAAACGCCCAGGGCCGGGGATTCGCCGCCGCCGCGCACGCTGGTCTGGCCCGCGATGTAGGACAGGCTGGGCATGCGGAAGGCGCCATTATGAAACCAGTCGTCGCCGCGCCAGCCATCGACCATGGCGCTCATGGGAATGGCCACCTTCAGGGCCGGATGCGGGTCCACCAGCGCCATCAGCACCGTATGGCCTTCGTACGACGATCCCAGCATGCCCACCTTGCCATTGCTTTCCGGTACGTTCTTCACCAGCCAATCGATGGTGTCCCACGCATCCGTGACGTTGTCCACCTTGGTATTGTTGAGCGGGCCGCGCACGGGCCGCGTCATCACGTAATCGCCTTCCGAACCGTACTTGCCGCGCACGTCCTGGAACACGCGGATGTAGCCGTTTTCCACTAGGGTGTCGTCGCCCTGCGGCAAGGTGGCCAGCATGCTGGGGCTGGCCGCGCGCTGGGCCCGCCGGGCCGCGTTGTACGGCGTGCGCGTGAGCATGATGGGGGCGCGCTGCGCGCCCTTCGGCACGACGATCACCGTGTACAGCTTGACGCCATCGCGCATGGGGATCATCACCACGCGCTTGACATAGTCGTTCAGGTCGGGCATCACCAGTTTGGCGCCGATATCGGGCGTCATCGGCGCGGTCTGCGCCAGCACGGGGGCAGTGAACAGGGTACTGACCAGCAGGGCCAGGCCGCTCAGGCGGACGGGGGATACGACAGGCATACGCTTCTCCAAAAAATTCATGCTGGCAATAGTACCCGCAAAGCAAGTTTGACAGAAATCCAGCGTCTGCCCGCGCGGCAGATAAATCGGGGCGCAACTTGACAGAACGCGTGCGAACTGCAACCATAACGCCATGAAATTTATCCCGTCACAACACGCCTGCTTGAATTGGTGGTCCCGCTCACTTTCGCGCGGCCACTGCATAGTGATGTGAATTTGATCCACGCCGCCTCGATCGGTGGCGTAACAGGCTCAGCCTGGATCATCCCCGATGCAGGCGGCTCAAAAGGAAACTTGATGAGCTTGCCTAATACCCCAGACACTCCCGACACCGACAACACCCCGGCCGCGCCCCTGTCCGCCGCCGCCATCGCCTCGCAGTCCGTGATCCTGACGGGCGACCGCCCCACCGGTCCCCTGCACCTGGGCCATTTCGTCGGCAGCCTGCGCGACCGCGTCAGCTACCAGAACAGCTACAAGCAGTTCATCATGCTGGCCGACGCGCAAGCGCTGACGGACAATATGGAAGACATCGACAAGGTGCACCGCAATGTGGTCGAAGTGGCGCTGGACTACCTGGCCGTCGGCATCGACCCGACGAAAACCACGGTCTTCATCCAGTCGCAGATCCCGGAACTGGCCGAGCTGACGTTTTACTACCTGAACATCGTCACCGTGGCGCGCCTTGAGCGCAACCCCACCGTCAAGGAAGAAATCCGCCTGCGCGGCTTCGAGCGCGACATTCCTGCCGGTTTCCTGACCTACCCGGCCAGCCAGGCGGCCGATATCACGGCCTTCAAGGCCGGCGTGGTGCCCGTGGGCGAAGACCAGATCCCGATGATCGAGCAGACGAATGAAATCGTGCGCCGCTTCAACCGCATGTACAACCGCGAAGTGCTGATGGAATGCAAGGCGCTGGTACCGGACATCGGCCGCCTGCCCGGCATCGATGGCAAGGCGAAGATGAGCAAGTCGCTGGGCAACACCATCAACCTGGGCGCGACCTCGGCCGAAATCACGGCCGCCGTGAAAAAAGTCTATACCGACCCGCTGCACCTGCGCGTGGAAGACCCGGGCCACCTGGAAGGCAACATTGCATTTACCTACCTCGATGCGTTCGACCCGGAAAAGGCGGCCCTGGCCGAAATGAAGGCCCATTACGTGCGCGGCGGCCTGGGCGACAGCATCGTCAAGAAGCGCCTGGACGTGGTCTTGCAGGAATTGCTGGCGCCGATCCGCGCCCGCCGCGAAGAATTCGCCAAGGACAAGGGCCAGGTCATCCAGATGCTGAAGGAAGGCACCTTCAAGGCCCGCGAAGTGGCGGCCCGCACGGCCGATGAAGTCAAGTCGGCGCTGGGCCTGAATTACTTCTAATTCCCGCCGCCAACAACAAACTGATGCGCCCTGCCGGAGTCGGGTAGAATCCCGTCTCCGCCAGGGCGTTATTCGTTTGTCACCATGGCTTCAGCAATCAGCAAGGAAAACAACGCGCAATGACCGATACCGCTATCGAACAGCTGCTGCAGCAGCATTTTTCCATCGATGCACTGCAGCAGGCACCCGCGCCCTTGCTTCAGGCTCTGCGCATGCTGGGCGGCTGGCTGGCCGCCGACCGCGACGCGCCATATCCGCATGTGCCCTACGCGCAATTGCTGACGCAGCTGTCCGACATCCGCCCGCCCGCGCACGGCATGCCCGTGACGGACTTCCTGCAAGAACTCGACACCACCGTGCTGGCCAATACGGCCCAGCTGAACCACCCCCAGTACATCGGCCACATGACCCAGGCCCTGCCCTGGATCAGCGTGCTGGCCGAAGCGTTTACGGCCGCCCTGAACCAGAACCAGGTCAAGATCGAGACGGCATATGTCTCGACCCTGATCGAAAAACAGATCCTCGGCTGGCTGCACCGCCAGGTCTACCAGCAGCCCGACGCCGTCTACGCGCAGGCCATGGCCGCCACCAGCGGCGCGCTGGGCAATGTCGTCAATGGCGGCACCATGGGCAATCTGACGGCCCTGGCCGTGGCACTGGAAAGCCAGTTGCCGGGCACGCGCAAGCGGGGCCTGTTCGCCGCCATGCAGGAATCCGGCCATGCGGGACTGGCCGTGATCGGCTCGGCGCGCAGCCATTATTCCGTGAAAAAGGCGCTGGCGACCCTGGGCCTCGGTGAAAACGCCCTGCACCTGGTGGCCGTCGACCGCGACAACCGCATCGATGTCGCCGCGCTGGAAGCCGCCATTGCGGACTTAAAATTGCGCAAGATCAAGGTGGTGGCCATGATCGGCATCGCCGGCACGACGGAGACGGGCGCCATCGACCCGCTGGCCGCCATGGCGGCCATTGCCGCGCGCGAAAATATCTGGTTCCACGTGGATGCTGCCTGGGGCGGCGCCCTCCTGATCGCCGAGCAATACCGTCACCTGTACGACGGCATCGCCCTGGCCGACTCCGTCGTCATCGACGGGCATAAACTGCTGTGGGTGCCGATGGCGCAAAGCATGGTGCTGTTCAAGGACAGCGCCAGCCTGAACCTGCTGAAACACAACGCCAACTATATCCTGCGCGACAATTCGGGCGACCTGGGGCAGACTTCGCTGGAAGGCTCGCGCCGCTTCGACGCCCTGAAACTGTGGACCTCGTTCAAGGTGCTGGGCGTGTCCGGCTACACGACCTTGCTGCAACAGGCCGCCACCCTGTCCGGGCAGTTGCAGGATTTATTGGCCGACCAGCAGGATTTCGAGCTGGTCACGCGCTCGGACACCTTCATTCTCACCTACCGCTATGTGCCCGTGCATGTACGCCAGCGCATGGACGGCTTGCTGGCCAGCGGGCAGCTGGACGCGGCGACAGAGCTGAACAGGCAGCTCAACACGCTTAACGCCAAGCTGCAGAACCGGCAAAAGGCGGAAGGCCACAGCTTTGTCTCGCGCACGGTGCTGGAATCGACGCGCTATCCGGGCCCGACGAATGTGCTGCGCGTGGTCATGACCAACGTCAAGACGCGTCCCCGCCACTTGCGCGCCATCCTGGCCGAACAGCGCGCCATTGGACAGGCGCTGGCGGCGGAGCTGGGCTTGCCCGGTTGATTATTATCAAAATTCAATAGTCTGCCTTGCGCGGCAGTGCTAGAATTTCCAACGGAGATGGCATTCCTCCCACGCAACTGCGCGTGAACCGCCCTCGGGCTGATGATGCCTGCACACTTTCCTGGATTGCCGGAAAGCTGCAGGCATGCGCCCGGCGCCGATGCAGCTTCCGCCACCTGTCCAGGTTCGGCCCGCACCAGACTGGACACCCACGATGACACACCGCGTTACCGCCCTTGCCGATTTATTGCTGCATCTGTTGAAATGGCTGCTGATCGCCTTTGCCGTGGCCGTCCTGGCCGGCACGGCCTCGGCCGGCTTCCTGTTTGCCCTCGACTGGGCCACCCGCACGCGCCTGGCGCACGCCTGGCTGATCTGGCTGCTGCCCGCGGCCGGCTTTGCCGTCGGCTGGCTGTACCTGCGCTACGGCAACGCGGTAGAAGGCGGCGCCAACCTGCTCATCGATGAAATCCACGATCCGAAAAAAATCATTCCATTGCGTATGGCACCGCTGGTGCTGGGCGGCACCATCGTCTCGCACCTGTTCGGCGCGTCCGTGGGGCGCGAAGGCACGGCCGTGCAGATGGGCGGCGCGCTGGCCGACCAGCTCACGCGCCTGTTCCGCCTGGACAGGGAAGACCGCCGCATCATCCTGATGGCCGGCATCAGCGCCGGCTTTGCCTCCGTCTTCGGCACGCCGCTGGCGGGCGCCCTCTTCGGCCTGGAAGTGCTGGCCATCGGCCGCCTGCGCTACGAAGCCATGCTGCCCTGCCTGGCTGCTGCCGTCATCGCCGACCAGGTGGGCTTGCTGTGGGGGGTGCAACATACGCATTACGCCGTGCCTTTGATCCCCGCCATCTCGGCCTGGACCTTGTCGGCCATGGTCATCGCCGGCGTGCTGTTCGGCGTGACGGGCAAGGTCTTCGCGCAAGCCACGCATGGCGTGAGCGGCTGGATGAAGCGCACGATTGCCTATGCTCCCCTGCGCCCGCTGGCCGGCGGCGTGATCGTCGCGCTTGCCGTATGGCTGCTGGGCACGGACAAGTATATCGGCCTGGGCATTCCCACCATCGTCGAAGCGCTCAAGGAACCGTTGCCTGCGTATGACTTCCTCGGCAAGATGGCGTTTACCATTGTTTCCCTCGGCACCGGCTTCAAGGGCGGCGAAGTGACGCCCCTGTTCTTCATCGGCGCGACCCTGGGCAATGCGCTGGGGCCGCTGCTGCACCAGCCCGCCACCTTGCTGGCCGCCATCGGCTTTGTCGCCGTGTTTGCGGGCGCGGCCAACACGCCGATCGCCTCGACCCTGATGGCCATGGAATTGTTTGGCGCCGAGATCGGCGTGTACGCGGCCGTCGCCTGCGTCGTGGCCTACCTATTTTCCGGCCACGCGGGCATTTACCGGGCGCAGCGCAGCGGCCATGCCAAGCGCACCGTCCACAAGGATGCAGACACATGACACAGAATATCTACGACAACGATGCCTTCTTTTCGGCCTACAGCCAGCTGCCGCGCTCGATTGGGGGCCTGGATGCGGCGCCCGAGTGGCCATCGCTGCGCGCCCTGCTGCCCGAACTGCAAGGCAAAAGCGTGCTCGACCTGGGCTGCGGCTATGGCTGGTTCTGCCGCTGGGCAGCGGAGGCGGGCGCCATGCAGGTGCTGGGCGTGGACGTATCGGAAAAGATGCTGGCGCAGGCGCGCGGCATGGGCGAACACCCGGCCGTCCGCTATGCCAGGATGGACCTCGAACGGCTTGCCGTGGCGCCAGCGGCCTACGACCTCGTCTACAGTTCGCTGGCCTTCCACTACATCGAACAGTTCGCTACCCTGCTGGCGGCCATCCGCCGCGCATTAACGCCCGGCGGCAAGCTGGTATTTTCCATCGAGCACCCGATCTTCATGGCGCCGCGCCAGCGCGGCTGGCTGACGGATGCGCAAGGACGCAAGAGCTGGCCCGTCGACAGCTACCAGCAGCAAGGCCCGCGCCTGTCCGACTGGCTGGCGCCCGGCGTGCTCAAGCAGCACCGCACCCTGGGCACGACCTTGAATGCATTGATACAAGCCGGTTTCCGGATCGACCACGTGGAAGAATGGGGTCCTACCGATGCACAGGTGGCGCAACAGCCGGCCCTGGCAGAAGAGCGCGAACGGCCCATGCTGCTGCTCATCGGCTGCCGCCTGGCGTAAAGGCGCCCTCAGCTGACCACATTGCGCGTAAAGCGCGCGGCAGACGCGCCGGCGTTGACATAGCAATACGCCTGCGCGCTGCTGAACACGAAAAACTCGCCCGAGGCCAGCCGTTTCGTTTCCGCCGCCAGCACGAGCTGCAGTTCGCCTTCCAGCACATACAGCATTTCACTGAAGCCGGCCGGGTCCGCTTGCGCATCGTAGCGCTCGCCCGGCGCCAGGGTCCACGACCATAACTCCACCTGCCGCCTGGCGGGCGCGGCGCCCAGCAGCACGGCCTGGCTTGCCTGTGTGGCGCTTTGCCACATCAGCACGCGCAAGCTGTCGTGCGGCTGCTGGGGTGGCTGGACCAGGTCGACAAAGGCCACGTTCAGCGCGGCCGCCACATGATCGAGGTTGGCCAGGCTGATGTTGGTACCGCCGGCCTCGACGCCATTGACCATGCGCCGGCTCAGGCCCGACAGGCGGGCCAGCTCTTCCTGGCTCAGGCCCGCAGCCAGGCGCAAACGCCGCAGATTTTTGGCCAAGTGCTCCAGCACGCCACCTGTTTCAGCTTGACTGCGCAATATATTGCTCCTATGATGTGGGAAATATTTTGCTCATAGCATAGCCTCCCATGAAAACACACGCAAGTCCCCCGCCCGCCCTCGGCCTGCCCGAACTGGCCCTGATCGCCATCACCTTCATCTGGGGCGGCACGTTCCTCATCGTGCAGCATGCCGTGACGGTCAGCGGCCCGCTGGCGTTTGTCGCTGCCCGCTTCGCCGTGGCAGCCGGCATCGGCGCCCTGATCTGCCGCGGCCAGCTGAGGCAACTGAGCAAGGCCGAGCTGTTCACAGGCATGGCCATCGGCGTGAGCATCTTTGGCGGCTACGCGCTGCAAACCTATGGCCTGATGCATATCACGAGCAGCAAGTCGGCCTTCATCACGGCCTTTTACGTGCCCATCGTGCCGCTGGTGCAATGGCTGGTCTTCAAGCAGCGGCCCCACCCTGCCGTGTGGGCGGCCGTGGCGCTGGCGTTCGCTGGCTTGCTGATGCTCACCGGCACGGACGGGCTGGATATGGGGTTAAGGGGGTTGGGCAAAGGCGAACTGATCACGGCCGTGGGCGCCATCGCCATCGCCCTGGAAATCATCCTGATCAGCCGCGTCTCGCCGCAGCTGAACATCTTGCGCGTGACCATCGTGCAGCTGGCCACGGCATCGCTGATCGCCCTGCTGCTGATGCCCGTCATGGGCGAAGCGCCGCCAGTCCTGAGCAAGACATTCATCTTCAGCGTGCTGGCCCTGGGCTGCGCCAGCGCCCTGATTCAATATGTGATGAACTGGGCGCAAAAGCGCATTTCCGCCACCAAGGCCACCCTGATCTATGCGGGCGAGCCCGTGTGGGCCGGCGTGATCGGGCGCATCGCCGGCGAACGCCTGCCGGCCCTGGCCATCGTGGGCGCCATCCTGATCATCGCCGCCGGCATCCTCAGCGAGTGGCGGCCGAAGAAGGCGCGCAGTGCAGCCGAGGCCGAGGCCGTGCAGCCATAGGGCCATGGCGCAACCCGACAGCCTGGCCCTCTTCAGCCCAGACCCATCTCTTCTGGCCAGCCGGGAAAGCCCAGCGCGTGGGCGGCCCGCACCAGGCTGGCTTGCTCTTGCGCACTGGCATGCCGCAATTCGGCGGCAATTGATTCCAGTGCGGCAATGTCGGCATCGGGATCACCTTCCTCCTGGCCTTCGATGCCGGTGGTGGCGAGTATCCGGGCGCGGGCGAGGCTATCGATATGCTGCGCCGGCAGTGATTCAGGAATGCTGTTCAATCGGCCGCGCGCCGCACCGCCGCATCCCCATGCAGGGCAAACGGCACGGCCCTGGCCCAGCGGTTCGAGGACAGCGAAAACGTCAGCGCCCGCACTTGATGATACCAGCCGGCGGGCACGTACAGCATGTCGCCCGGCTCGACGATGCATTCGATCATGCTGGCCTGGCGCGCCAGTGGAAAGCGCTCGAAATCGGGCGCTTCCGGGTCGAATGGCGAGCCGAACAGGATGGCGTTCGCTTCGCTGGGGTACAGGAAGGCGTCGTGGTGCGGCGGCGACAAGATGATGCGCTTGCGGCCCCATACTTGCGCGAAGATATTGTCGTCGTAATCGCAATGCAAAGGCGTCACCGTGCCGGCCGGCCCCACCCAGAAACGCGGCGGCCCCATCTTGTCAAAATACGTGGGCCAGTGGCACAGGCTGTTCAATTCGCGCAATTCCAGGTTGCCCAGGTACGGCGGCAAGGCGTGCGCCTGCGCTTCCACGATGTCCAGGTATTGCCCCATCGACATGTCCTGCATGGCGCGGTCCGCCGCGAAGGCCGTGTTGATGTAGTCTCCCACCCTGGCCCGCACGGGCACGTGGCTGTAGCGTTCGCGCAAGACCTGCGGCCCCAGCGCGGACAAGGGCCAGCGCCGCACCAGGCCGCGCATCAGGAATGGCAAGCCCAGCGCGGCCCGCGCGCGGAAGGCGGCCGCGTCCAGCATGCGCAGGCTTGGCACCTCGGTAATCGACGGCAAGGCGCGCGCGGCCAGGCGAATGGCATCGCGCATGGCATGGATGGACGTGACGCCGCGCACCTGCGCATCCTTGTGTTCGCGCGCCTGCTTGCGCGCGAGGGCCGCTTCGGGCGAACTGAACTCGGCGGGCGGCCGCGGTGCCAGCGGGCGCGGTGCCGCTGGCGCCAGGGCGGCATCGGCTGGCAAATTTTTTTCTACTGGCATAAACCTTCTTTGGACTCGGAGCGCAGCACGGCGTGGCGCGGCAGAGCGCTATTTTAAGCCAGCAAGGCCTGCTTGAGCAGCTCGGCCTGTTCGCGCGCCTGGCGCGCCTTGTCGCCATACTCGCTGGCCGTGCCCGGATGCAGCCAGGCCTGGGCCCTGGCGGCCAGGCTCAGGTACAGCTTTTCCTTTTCCTGCAGCGCCCGCACGGCGGCCCAGATGGCTTCCTCCGCCTTATCATGCTGCAGTTCCCCCAGGATTTTTGCCGTGAAACCATGCCCCGTATGGCAGCGGAAACGCTGCGGCTGCTGATCATGCAGCTCCCACAGGGTGCCCTGGCACTCGGGGCAGGTAAACGTCGACGGCGTGGCGATTTTTTCCAGCTGTTCCATATTTCCTACTCCCCGGGCAAAACGGTTTTCCGCGGCGACCCAGTGCGGCACCGGCTGCTGGGGCTGCGACGTCAGGGCACTGGCCGGCTTGCCGCTGGCCAGTGCCAGCAAGGCCGGGGCGATTTCGGCCACCGGCAAGCGCCAGTCCACGTCCACATGGTCGATCGCGCTTTGCGGCATCGATGGCGCTTGCGCCTCCTGCGGTTCCTGCACCAGCGCCTTGCCGCCACAGGCCTTGATGGCCTGCAAGCCCGCCGTGCCATCGTCGAGGTAGCCGCTGAGGATCACGCCCACCACCTTCGGGCCGAAAGCGGCGGCGGCGCTGCGAAACAGGGGGTCGATGGCGGGGCGCGTATGATTTTCCTTCGGCCCCCGCGTCAGTTCGATGCTGGCCTGGCCAGCCGTGTTGGCGACCAGCATGTGCCGGTCGGGAGGCGCCAGCAGGATGCGCCCGGGACGCACGGGTTCGCGCTCCTCGGCGAAGCGCACGGGCAAGGCGGACGTCTTGCCGAGTATTTCGGGCAAGGCACTCTTGCGCGCCCCCACATGCGCCACCACCAGCACGGGCGCCGGCAAGTTGGCGGGCAGATCAGCAAAGATGGTGGACAAGACCTCCATCCCGCCCGCCGAAGCTCCGATGAGTATCAACGCCTGCATGCCAGCCCCTCTCGCCCAAGTCCAGCAGTTATTCTGCTGCGCCTCGAATCGCGATTCCGTGCGCCGCCTAACACAGGGCCACATGACGCCATGTCCCCCTGCAACGCATCGACGCCTGAGAAAACCTGGCGAGCGGCAGCGATTGCTGGCCGAGAAGCGCCACCATCCTTTAGTACGGGGCCGCCGGGCCGGGGGCGGTGAGCATCGCAGGCCGCAAGGCGCGACGCGCAGCAGGTCTGCTCAGGCGCCCTCAGACAGGGGTTTTGAAGATGGGATCGACGATAAACTGCTGCGCCTTGATGCGCAAGGTGCGCTCTTCGTCCAGCTCGGCGCGGGTTTCGCCCAGCTCTTCGCGCTCCGCTTCCAGTTCCAGGCGCACCGTGGCCAGTTCCGTTTCCACGCGCGTCAGGCTTTCCAGCTTCAGCTGGGCCTGGATCAGTTCGGCGCGCGCCGCTTCCGCCGCCTCTTCCAGGCGGGGGATGCCCTCGAGCTTGAATTGCGCCTTGGCCAGGTCCATGCGCGCCTGCTCGGCCGCCTCTTCCAGGCGCGGCAAGCCTTCCAGGCGCAATTGCGCCTTGGCCAGGTCCGTGCGGGCCTGGTTCGCCACTTGCCGCTCGCGTTCGAGTTCCTCGCGCAAGGTGTCCAGCTCGCCTGCCTGCAGGTCGAGCAGCTCTTGCTGCCGCTCGTTTTCGCTGGCCAGGTCCATCAATTCCTGTTGATTGTCGTTCATCTCGGCTTCATGCGCGCTGTGGCTGGCGCTTAATTCCTGTCCTACATAATCGAGGATGGCTTTTTGCAACACGGGCGACAGCTCGGCCGCGGCAGCGATCTGGCGCTGTGTGCCTGCCTTGCGGCGCTGCAAGAGCTTGCTGATGGTGCCCAGGCAGGCGCCATTGCCCAGCCGCTCGCGCAGCGCGCGCACCGTGATGGCCTGGCCTTCGCCCGCCATCGCTTCCATTGCCGCATTAATCTGTTCCGCACTTGCTTTTGCCATGTCGTACTCTCGTGAATGTTGCCTGGGGCCATCTTATTGGGACTATCTTGCCCAGGGGCATTATCTTATGCCAGCGGCGGCACAGCGTAAAGTATTTCTCAACAGAAATTGCAATTGCACAACAGAAGCGTGTGCAGCCATGCGGGTTCCCCTGTTTACTCTTCCAGCAAGCCGTTTTCCGTCAGCATGTCCTGCACCAGCTCCAGGCGCAGCACGGGATTATCCTGACTGAGCAGCAATTGTTTTTGCATGGCGCTCAGGGACAACAGTTCGCACCAGCGGTTTGCCACCCAGCCGCATTCGTCGAGGCGGTATGGCGGCTGCAGCGGCATTTGTTCAGGCGGGATTTTTTGTTCCTGCAAGGTGCGGATCAGCGCGCCAAGGGCGTCGGCCACGTTTTGCTGATCCTGGGGGATGGGGATGGCTTTATCGGGCGGCAAGGTTTCGATCCGCGCCGTCCACAAGCCATGCTTCAGCTGTTCGCTCGAGACGATGCGGAAGCGCTGCATGCCCATGCATTTGATTTGCAGCAGGCCCGACAAGGGTGCGGCCCAGTCGATGACGCGCGCCAGGGTGCCCACGGGCGCCAGGGTTTCCAGCTGGCCCGGCTTGCGCACTTCCGCGCCGTCCAGCAACTGCACCACGCCAAACGGCTGCTCGCCCATGATGCACTTGCGTATCATGTCCAGATAGCGCACCTCGAAGATTTGCAGGGGCAGATAGCCATCGGGATACAGCACCGTATTGAGCGGAAACAAAGGTATCGAAGTCATAGGCGCATGATGGCACGAATGGCATATCCGTGCTGCGCGCCTTGCCCCGCCTGCCGAACGGCGCCGCCTACTTGTAGAAGCGGCGCTTCTTCGCGCGCTCGGCCGCCTTCGGCGCCAGCACTTTCACGGCCTTCTTCTGGATGGTGCCGCCAGCGGACGTGCCCGGCACGCGGTGTTCCGCCTCGAAACCGGGCTCTTCGCTGCGCTTCAGGGTTTGCCGGGTCAGCGCTTCCACGGCCGACAGCAATTCCACCTCGTCGGCACAGACCAGGGAAATCGCTTCGCCCGAGGCGCCCGCGCGGCCCGTGCGGCCGATGCGGTGGATATAGTCTTCGGCCACGGTAGGCAAGTCGAAATTGACGACGACGGGCAGCTGGTCGATGTCCAGGCCGCGGGCGGCCACGTCGGTGGCCACCAGCACCTGCACCTCGGCGGCTTTAAAACGCGCCAGCGCGCGCAGCCGGTTCGGCTGCGTCTTGTCGCCGTGAATCGAGTCGGCGCGCACGCCCTGCTCCAGCAAGGTTGCCACCAGCTGCTCGACACCCTTGCGCGTCTTGACGAAGACCAATACCTGGCCCCAGCGCTTTTTCTTCAGCAAGTGCAAAAACAGTTCCGGCTTGCGCTTCTTGTCGCACACGATCACGGATTGCTTGACGGCTTTGACCGTGCTGTTGCGCGCGCTCACCTCCACCGAGACGGGGTCCTTCAGCATGGTTTTCGCCATGGCGCGGATGGCGTCCGAGAAGGTGGCCGAGAACAGCAGGGTCTGGCGCTGCTTGGGCATGCTCATCAGCAGCAAGTCCAGCTCGCGCTCGAAGCCCAGGTCCAGCATGCGGTCGGCCTCGTCCAGCACCAGGGTCTGTACCTGCTCAAACTTCACGGCGCCCTGCGTCTGCAAGTCCAGCAAGCGGCCCGGCGTGGCCACCAGCACGTCGAGGCCCTTGCGCAATTTGCTGATCTGCGGCTCGATGGGCACGCCGCCGTAGGCGACAAAACTGCGCAGCGGCAAGTTGCCGCCATAGCTGCGGAAGCTGGCATAGACTTGCTCGGCCAGTTCGCGCGTGGGCACCAGCACCAGCACGCGCACGCACTGCGGCGCCACGACGCCTTCCAAAGTCAGGCGCTGCAGCAAGGGCGCGGCAAAGCCGGCCGTCTTGCCCGTGCCCGTCTGTGCGGCGGCCATCAAATCGCGGCCAGCCAGGACAAAGGGAATCGCCTGCGCCTGCACGGGCGTGGGCTTGGCATAGCCGAGCTCTTCAAGTTTGCGGACCAGGGGATCGATCAGGCCGAGGGAGGAAAACGTCATGGGGGAAAGCAATCTTGGCAAAGTAAAAGGCGGCGCGCACGGACCGGCCATGCGCGCAATTGCCGAGATTATAGGCCAGCGAAGGGCCTGGCCGCAGTTTTCAATGCGACCGCATGGCCCTTAAAACTTCATTTCCATGATCGCGCGCGCCTGCGGCGAACTGGTGGAAATGCCATTGCGGGCGATGGTGCCGCTGGCGTCCGTGTAGCTGGTGTTGCTTTCAAAATCTTGCGCCAGCAGATTCGACACGGCCACGCGCAGCTGATTCTTCGCATCGAACTTCCACACGGCGTACAGGTCGAGGTCGCGCCGCGGCGACGTGTATGCGCTCTGCCGCTCCGTGATGCGCACGGGACCGCCCGTGCGGAAATTGAAGCTGCCACCCGTGCTCAGGACGCCATCGGGCGTCTTGTAGTCGAGACCAAAGTTGCCGCTGAGCGGGGTTTGCTGGTCGAGGCGGTTGTCCGGCCCCGACACGTGCTCCACCTGCGACCAGTTGCGGCTGATGCTGGCGCGCACGTCGAGCGCCGGCGCCGGTGCCGCCAGCACGGCGCGCAACGGGAACTTCGCTTCCAGTTCCAGTGTCTGCGTATTCGCGCGGCCATCATTGATGGGCGTGGAGACCCAGCGCTCATCGATGAACAGCAAGCCCTGGCGCGTATAGCCGTCGATGCGGCGAGCCGAGGCGCGCGCACTGAGCAAGGCGCTTTCGGCCCAGTAGTGTTCGTACGAGGCATCGATGCCCAGCGCCAGTTCCGGCTTCAAGTTCGGATTGCCCTCGCGGTCAGGCTCGGTCTGGCTATTGTTTGTCGCGATACTACGGCGAGGAATCAAGTTCGACGTCGATGGCGACTTGTAGGTACGCGTCAGGGCCAGGCGCACCTGGTCGCCCTTGGTGTCGGGCAACTTCCACAGGGTTTGCAGCAGCGGGCTCCAGACACTGCTGCGCTGCTGCACGGCCGCAAAGGTATCGCCCGCGCTGCGCGTGTCGATGCCTTCCCAGCGCAAGCCCGCATACATGGACCAGCGCGGCGTGATATCCCATTCATCCTGCGCAAACACGGCCAGGAGCTTGATGTCGGCATCGAAATGCTCATCGCTATCGACAGGCGGGCGTCCTCCGGGCAAGGCCTGCTCACGCTGGCGGCGCTCTTCCTCGCGCTGGCTGAGCGTGCCATCCCAGCCCATGGACAAGGCATGGCCCGGCATCCATGGCGTGGAGTACTTGCCGGTGGACGACAGGCTGCCATAGGTCGCCTCGACACGCACGTTGCGGTCCAGCACCAGCCCCGCGCCGTCGATATAGCCGAGCGGACGGCTATCGGCCGTATTGCTGGTGGCGCTGGCCCGCAGGCCCAGTTCCAGCCTGGCGCCGGCGTCGAGCTTGCGCACCCACGTCAGGTCCGCGCGGCCGAAAACATAGCGGTTGCCGGAGGTGCCGTCATTCGTGTCGTAGTCGGGCCGCGCGCCCAGCAGCGTTTCCGTCCGGCCATGGCTGCGGTTATCGCTGCGCCCGCCATTGAGAAAAAATTGCGCCGTCAGGTTGTCGCCGTCGGCGAAAGCCCAGTTCAGCCGGGGCGACAGATTGATGCCTTCCGAACGGCCGTCGCCCGTGCCGGTGATGCGCCGCAGCAGGTTGGGCTGGCCATCAGGCAGATAGCCCAGGTCCAGCGCCGGCTTGTCGGCCGGATTCTCATAGTGATAGTCGTAGCGGTAGAACGAGGCAGCCAGCGAATACGAAAAAATGCCGTCCTTGTCGGACCACTGCAGATTGCCATTGCTGGAAAACGCATCGCGGCCGCCGCCCATGCCCAGCTTCACGTCGCGCTGCGCCGTCTTCACGGCTTTCTTCAAGACCACGTTGATGGTGCCGGCGATCGACTGCGTGCTGTATTCGGCGCTGGCCGCGTGCAGGATTTCGATGCGTTCGATGACGTCGGGCGACAGGGTGTCGAGCGAGAAACCGGCCGGCGCCCTCTCCCCATTGAGCAAAATTTGCGTGTAGCCGCTGCCCAGGCCGCGCATGCGGATTTCGCCGCCCGAGCGCCCTGCCGCACCGGAAACGGTAATGCCGGGCAAGCGCTTGAGCACGTCGGTGACATTCGTGTCGCCATACTTGAGGATTTCTTCGCTACTGACGATCATCTTGCTGGCCGTATCGTCGCGCCGCGGATCATAGCCGCTGCCCTTGATTTCCACGCTCTGCATGACAGGCTCCACCGCTTTTTCCGCTTTTTCCGCTTTTTCCGCTTTTTCCGCCTTGCGCGGCGCGGCGGCAGCGTCGCCGACGACTGGCGCTTCGGACGGCTGGGCGTGGACATGACAGGCGAACAGGACGGCGGAGGCAACAACGGTGAGGCGGAACGGACGGCGTGGCATCATGAGCAGGCTGAAAAGTTGGCTGAATAAAAATGGCTAAAAGCTAAAAAACAGTCAGCCGTATTTTGCGACAATTTTGCACATATGACACAGTTCCCTGAAAATATTTCCTACAGCGAATTAAATTCGGCACGGGCAATTGAAAAAACCGCGTCGCGCGCGCCCCGTATCATTGCGCAGCACATCGCCGCTATAATGCGTTTTCGCCATTATTCCCATCACCCCGTCAAAGGCTTCCCATCGTGTCTGACCGTCTTGCCGTCCTGCCTCAATATCTGCTTCCCAAAGGAGCGTTGACCAACTTCGCCGGCCGCATCGCCGGCGCCAAGGGCGGCGCCATGACAACTCGCCTGATCCGCTGGTTCGTCGGCCGCTACAACGTCAACATGGATGAAGCGCTGGACCCGGACATCACGCACTACACGAGCTTTAACGACTTTTTCACGCGCGCGCTGCGGCCCGATGCCCGCCCGCTGGCAAAAGCCGACTACATCTGCCCCGTCGATGGCCGCATCAGCCAGTTCGGCACGATCGACAAGGACCAGATCTTCCAGGCCAAGGGCCACAACTTCAGCACCACGGCCCTGGTGGGCGGCGATGCGGCCCTGGCCGCGCAGTTCGAGCACGGCAGCTTTGCCAACCTGTACCTGAGCCCGCGGGACTACCACCGCATCCACATGCCGTGCGACGGCCGTTTGACGCGCATGATCTACATTCCCGGTGAGCTGTTTTCCGTCAACCCGACGACGGCGCGCGGCATTCCCGGCCTGTTCGCCCGCAACGAGCGCGTCGTCTGCGTGTTCGACACGGCCAACGGTCCCTTCGTCATGACCCTGGTGGGCGCCACCATCGTCGGCAGCATGGCCACCGTCTGGCACGGCGTCGTCAACCCGCCACGCACGGGTGAAATTCGCGACTGGAGCTATGCGAACGACAATGTCGTGCTGAAACAAGGCGAGGAACTGGGCCGCTTCCTGCTGGGTTCCACCGTCGTCATGCTGTTCCCGAAAAACACGGTCGATTTCAATGCCAGCTGGCAGCCGGCCGGCCCCGTGCAACTGGGCCAAGTCATGGGCAACCTGCCCAAGTAAGCGCGAACGGAGGCGCCTGCCTACACAGGCGCGTCCGTGCGATACATTTCTTCCATCAGATCCAGGAACGCGCGCGTCTTGGCCGGCATCAATCGCCGGCCGGGAAATACGGCCCAGCCCGTGACGAGCGGAAAACGCCACTCCGGCAATACCCGCACCAGCTCCCCCGTCGCCACATAGGCCTTGGCAAAGCGGTCCGTGCTGGCCGCGATGCCCACGCCCGTGCACGCCATGCGCACCAGCAATTCCGGCGAGTTGGCCAGCAGGCGCACGGGCAAGTCGCGCTCCCAGGTCGTCTTGCCGCGGATCAAAGTCCAGTGCACGAGACCATGCACGGCCCGTGGCAAACTGAGCAAATCGTGGCCATATAAATCGTCGGGATGCTCGGGCAAGCCGTGCACGCTCGTGTATTGCGGCGAGGCATACAGCGCCAGGGTGCTGAACGCCACGCGGCGCGCCGCCAGGCTGGCGTCGTCGGGCAGGTTGCCCATGCGGATGGCCAGGTCGAAGTTCTCTTCCAATAAATCCACGCGGCGCGCAGACAAGTCCAGTTCCAGCGAAATGGCCGGATAGCGGCGCACGAACTCGGCCAGCACCTGGCGCATCAGGGTGTCGCCGAAATCGGCCGGCATGGAAATGCGCAGCAAGCCGCTGGGCCCGGCCTGGCGGTGCTGCGCCAGCGCGCCGGCCGCTTCCGTTTCCTCCACCACCTTGCGCGCATGCTCGAGCAGGCTGGCGCCGAATTCCGTCAGCGCCAGCTTGCGCGTGGTGCGCAGCAGCAGGCGTTCGCCCAGCCGCGCTTCCAGCTGCGAGATGCGCCGCGACAGGGTTGACTTGGGCAAGTCCACGCGCACGGCGGCGCGACTGAAACTGCCGCATTCGACGACGCGCGCGAACAGCAGCAGATCTCCGGGATCGATTTCCATAGCTTGCCTTTACTTTCGATTGTTCCATCAGTGGATTAATGTTATCCATTTTAACGGCTTCCGGATGGTTTTTGGAATTGCTATAGTTCATCCATCGCAAGACACCTCACAACGGAGAAAACAAGATGAACATCCTGCAAATCAATTCCAGCGCCCGCAGCACCGGCTCCGCCTCCACCCGCCTGGCTGACGCCATCGTCGCCCGCGTGCAAGCGGCCAACCCGCAAGCCACCCTGGCGCGCCGCGACCTGGCCGCCGCGCCGCATCCCGTGCTCGACGAGCCGACCCTGCAAGCGCTGTTCACGCCAGCGGACCAGCGCACGCCGGAGCAGGCGGCCCGCATCGCCCTGGACGACGCGCTGATTGCACAAGTGCAAGCGGCTGACGTGATCGTCATCGGCGCGCCCATGTACAACTTCGGCATCACCGTGCAGCTGAAAAGCTGGTTCGACGCGATTGCCCGCGCCAACGTCACCTTCAAGTACACGGAAACCGGTCCCGTGGGCCTCTTGACCGGCAAGAAAGTCTACGTGGGCCTGTCCCGCGGCGGCTTGCACCGCGATAGCGCCCACGACAGCCAGGTGCCTTACCTGAACACCATGTTCGGCTTCCTGGGCATGACCGACGTGCAGTACGTGTATTCGGAAGGCATGGGCATGGGTCCGGAAGCTGTGGCCAAGGCGCAAGCCCAGGCGGACGCCGAGATCAACGCGATCCTGGTGTAATCGCCAGGCGCGGCAGCAAATATTCAGCCAGCATTAATTGGAACGGCGCAGTGGCGCCGTTCTTGCCAACAGGAGAACACCATGAGCGACATTACCATCAGCAAAGCACGCGCCGTCGAGCGCGTGATCGCCGGCCAGGCAGTCATGGATGGCGCCGGCGTGAAGATCAACCGCGTGCTGACGCAGCAGCTGCAGCGCCGGCTCGACCCGTTCCTGATGCTCGACAATTTCGCCAGCGACAAGCCGAACGATTACATCGCCGGCTTCCCCGAGCATCCGCACCGCGGTTTCGAGACCGTCTCGTACATGATCACGGGACGCATGCGCCACAAGGACAGCGCCGGCAACGAAGGCTTGCTGACCTCGGGCGGCGTGCAGTGGATGACGGCCGGCAGCGGCGTGATCCATTCGGAAATGCCGGAACAGGAAGAAGGCGTGATGGAAGGTTTTCAGTTATGGCTGAACCTGCCAGCGCGCGACAAGATGCGCACGCCGTGGTACCGCGATTTCGACAGCAGCGAAATTCCCCGCTACACGACGGACGCGGGCGTGGCCGTGCAAGTGATCGCCGGCGAGAGCCATGGCGTGACGGGCGCCGTGCAGCGCGACGTGACGGAACCGCTGTACCTCGACATCGACTTGCCGGCCGGCACCAGTTTCGAGCAGCCGCTGCCGGAAGGCCATAACGCCTTCCTGTACACCTTCCGCGGCGAAGTGCAGGTGGACGGCAAGGCCGTGCCCGCCCTGCGCATGGCGATCTTCAGCGACACGCCCGGGTCGGACGGCGTGCGCATCGAAGCGCCCGCAGGCGGCCGCGTGATCCTGATCGCCGGCAAGCCGCTGAACGAGCCGATCGCGCAGTACGGTCCTTTCGTCATGAATACCCAGGCGGAAGTGTTCCAGGCCGTACAGGACTTCCGAGAAGGAAAGTTTGGCGAAACGGCCGCGCAGTAAGCTGCCCTGCCCCATGAAAAACCTGCAGTCCTCCGTGACTGCAGGTTTTTTTTCGTGCCGACTGTTTTGTTGCTTTTCAATTACACTGACGGCAACATCATTCCACAAAGCATTCCATGCATCCGACGCACGACAGCACCGAACACGACGCCACCCACCTGCACGCGCATTTGAAGGGCGATGCCAAGCATACCCACTCGTTCGAGGGGCGCAGCCAGAGCATCCTCGCGTGGGCCCTGGGCCTGACCCTGTCGTTTGCCGGCATCGAGGTGATCGCCGGCTTCATGTCCAATTCGCTGGCCCTGATTTCCGACGCCGGCCACATGGTCACGGACGCGGCCGCCCTGGGCCTGGCCCTGCTGGCGCAACTCATCGCGCGCCGCCCGCCCTCGCCGCGCCACTCGTTCGGCTTTGGCCGCGCCGAAGCGCTGGCCGCCTTTGTCAACGGCCTGGCCATGCTGTGCGTAGTGGGCTGGATCTGCTATGAAGCCGTGCTGCGCTTTTCCACCCCGCAAACCGTGCAGGGCGGCATGGTCTTCGTCGTCGCTTTCATCGGCCTGCTGATCAACCTCGTGGTGGCGTGGGTCTTGTCGAAGGACAAGCAGAGCGTCAACACGCGCGCCGCCCTCGTGCACGTGATGGGCGACTTGCTCGGTTCCGTCGCCGCCATCGTCGCCGGCGCCGTGATCTACTTCACGGGCTGGATGCAGATCGACCCGCTGCTGTCCGTGCTGGTGTCCCTGCTGATCCTGAAATCGACGTTCGGGGTGTTGAAAGAGTCCTACCACTTCCTCATGGAAGGCGTGCCCATGCACATCGACTACATCGAAGTGGGCGCGGACGTGGAGCAAGTGGACGGCGTGCTGTCCGTGCATGATCTGCATGTGTGGGACATGTCGCCCGGCCAGCCGGCCCTGATCGGCCACGTGCAGATCGAACACCTCGACCACTGGCCGACGGTCTTGCGCGCGATCAAGAAGATGTTATTAGCCAAGCATGGCATCGACCACATCACCCTGCAGCCGGAGACGGCCACGATGGCGGGCTTGCATGCGGGCGACAAGACGCATTGACAGCGGGCTCAAAAAACGTTGCAACGTCGGACAAAACCGTAGCGAGCGGAAGGGAGAGGTGGCCAAGAAGCGCCCCCGTACTAAGTACGGGGGCGCCGAGCCGGTGAGCATCGCAGGCCGCCTATACCGACGCGCAGTAGGTTTGGTCAGACGTCAGCTACGCCGCGCTTCCAGCACCCCGCTCACATCCTTGATCACGTTCAGCGCCTTCAACAACTGCGCCGTCGAGCTGATCTCGGCGGTAAACGTCATGCGGGCCTGGCCCTTGGCGCTCTGGGTATTGACGCCGATGACGTTGATTTTCTCGCGCGAGAAAATTTCGGAGATGTCGCGCAGCAAGCCCTGGCGGTCGCCGGCGAGAATGAAAATGTCGACCGGATACACCGTGTCGTGCCCGCCCGTGCTGCCCCACTCCGTGAAGATCACGCGCTCGGGCGCCTTGGCGCGCATTTCCTCGAAATTCTTGCAGGTGGCGCGGTGGATGGAGACGCCCTTGCCGCGCGTGACGAAACCGACGATGCTGTCCGGCGGCGCCGGCTTGCAGCACTTGGCCAGCACCGTCATCAAGCCCTCGGTACCCACCACCAGCACGCCGGACTTGGCGCCCTGCTCCACGCTGGAGGCGCGGCTCTTGCCCACCAGCACGGCGTCTTCCGGCACCGCCACTTCGCCATTGTCGTGCAGCGCCTGCTCCACGTGGCGCAGGCTGAATTCATCCTTGCCCACCGACAGGAACAGCTCGTCGACTTTCGCAAAGCCCAGCTTTTGCGCCAGCGCTTCGAGGTTGACGGCCGTCTTGCCTTCGCGCTGCAACGATTTTTCCACCAGCGCGCGGCCGTGGGCCAGGGTTTCCTGCATGTCGATGGCGTGGAACCAGGCGCGGATTTTTGATCGCGTGCGCGTGCTGACGGCGTAGCCGGCGCTGAGCCAGTCGCGCGACGGACCGGCCGTGCCCGGCGCGCCCTTGGCCGTGATGATCTCGCAGGTCTGGCCGTTCTTTAATTGCGTATTCAGGGGCACCATGATGCCGTCGACCTTGGCCCCGCGGCAGCGGTGGCCCACATCCGTATGCAGGTGATAGGCAAAGTCGACGGGGGTGGCGCCGACGGGCAATTCCAGCACGCGCGCCTGCGGCGTCATGACGAAGATGCGGTCATCCAGCGTGGCGGACTTGAGCTTTTCCACCCATTCGCGCTGGATTTCTTCCTGGCCCACGACGGCGTCGGCCACTTCCGTTTTCCATGCCAGCAGCTGGCGCAGCCAGGCGATCTTTTCATCGTATTTCTGGCCGGCAAAGTTCGAACCGCCCTCTTCCTTGTAGCGCCAGTGCGCGGCCACGCCGTACTCGGCAAAGCTGTGCATTTCGTTCGTGCGGATCTGCACTTCCAGCGGCCGGCCGTCTTCGGCCGTCACCACCGTGTGCAGCGACTGGTAGCCGTTGGGTTTTGGCCGCGAAATGTAATCGTCGAATTCCTTCGGGATGGGGGTCCAGATATTGTGCACCACGCCCAGCACCGTGTAGCACGTCTTGACGTCGGCGACGATGACGCGGAAGGCGCGCACGTCGTACAGGGCCGTGAAGTCCAGCTCCTTGCCGCGCATCTTGTTCCAGATGCTGTAGATATGTTTCGGGCGGCCAAACACTTCCGCCTGGATGCCGGCCGACGCCAGTTCCGTCTGCAGACGCAGGATCGCCGAGGACACGAAGCCCTCGCGCATCATGCGCTTTTCTTCCAGCATCTTGGCGATGCGTTTATACGCTTCCGGCTCGATGAAGCGGAACGACAAATCCTCCAGTTCCCACTTCAGCTGCCAGATGCCGAGGCGGTTGGCCAGCGGCGCGTACAGGTCCAGGGTTTCCTTGCCATATTCACGCGTCATTTCATTGAACAGTTTCAGTTCGGCGAAATAACGCAAGGTCGTCACGCAGGCGGCCAGGCGCACCAGCACGACACGCATGTCGGAGGCCATCGCCAGCAGCATCTTGCGCAGGGTTTCCACCTGGGCCACGGCTTGCTGCGCCGCATTCTTGCCACGGCCGGCGCTGCCGCCATGCTGCGCCTGGGTCAGCGCGCGCAAGCGGATCAGCTGGCGCACGCCGGTGGCCAGGTCGCACACCTGCTTGCCGAAGCGCGGCTCGATATCGGCCGCGGTGTCCGGCTCGAGCAGGGTCAGCTCGAACATCAGGCCGGCAATGCGCGTTTCCGCATCGCTGCGCAGGAACGCCAGGGTGGTGGCCACGCCGATGGCGAAGTCCAGCGCGGAGCGGCCGGCAAAGGTCAGCTTGTCGCCATATGCTTCGGTGGCATAAGCGAGCGCGTCCAGCACGCGCGCGCTGTCCGGCGCACTCAGCCCCTCTACCAATTGTTCCGATGTGGCGCTATTCGGGGCCGAGATGGAAACCATGTAATACCTTCAACTTAGTAACTGAACAACTTGACTTAACGCTCTGCAGCGATGATGACGATTTCAACCAGGCAGGCCGGATTGGCCAGCTTCGCTTCCACCGTGGCGCGCGGCGGCGTGTGGCCGGACGCGACCCAGTCGTCCCACACTTCATTCATGCCGGGAAAATCCTTCATGTCGGCGATATAGATCTGGCACGACAGGATGCAAGTCTTGTCGCTGCCCGCTTCCATCAGCAGGCGGTCGACGTGGCCCAGCACTTCGCGCGTCTGGCCGACGATGCCCTGCGTGGTGTCTTCCGCGATCTGGCCAGCCAGGTAAATGGTGTTGTTGTGAATGGCTACTTCGGAGAGGCGTTTGCCTACGTGCAGTCGTGTGATTTCCATGCTTTTACTTTCGGTTGTTTCAAAATCTGTACAGCGTTATCTGTGATTACTTGCCCAGCAAAAACTTGCGCGCGATGGCGATCTGGTCGTCGTGCACGAAGGTGGGCGCATGGCCCACGCCTTCGATTTCCACCAGCTGCGCCTTCGGCCCGCGGCCCAGCATGCGCGTGGCCGTTTCATGCGACAGCAAATCGGATTCCGACCCGCGCACCAGCAAGGTGGGGCAGCGCACGGCATCATACGCGGCCCACAGCATGGCTTCGTCGCTGGCCGCCGATTCCGGCGTGGCCGAACGGAACGGCATGGCCAGTCCCATATCGTAGTGGCGGCGCCAGTGGCCATCCTTGTCCTGGCGCAATACATCCACCGCCAGTTTATGCCATTCCGCGTCCGTATGCGGGCCGAAGCTGGCGGACACGTCGCGGACAAAGCGCGCGCCCTGCTCGAACGTTTCGAAGCGCAGGTCCTGGCCGATGTAGTCGCCGATGCGCTGCAGGGCTTCCGGCGCCAGGGTCGGACCGATATCGTTCAGCACCAGCTTGCTGATCGGGCTGTCCGGCAGCGATGCCAGCCCCAGGCCGATCAAGCCGCCCATCGAGGTGCCGAACCAGTCCACCGTCTGGCGCTCGCCATTGGCCAACACGCGCGCCAGCAGGGTCACCATGTCGCTCACATATTGCGGCACGCGGTAGAACTGCGGATTGGCCAGCCAGCCCGAACGGCCGCGTCCCACCACGTCGGGACAGATCACGCGGTAATCGCTGGCCATGGCGCGCGCCAGGTTGTCGAAGTCGTCGGCCACGCGCGTCACGCCATGGGCGCAGACGAGCACGTTCGGATTGTCGGCTGCGCCCCACTCTTTATACGACATGCGGTGCAGGCCCGCCGGCGAGATGCATTGCACTGACTTGATGCTGGCTTCGATCATGCGATTCCTTTAACACCGGGGAAAACCTGCTGCGCCGGTTTTCTCGGGCGTCGTAATTGGCTAGTAAAAAACACAGAAACCGGCAATTTGCCGGATGCCCCGCGCGCGACTCTCCGGCAGTGTAGCGCAGCGCGGGCAATGCTCCAAGCGCACGGCTGAAATGCTGCGGCGCAGCACGAGCATCATGGGGCAATACCCGATATAGCGAAAATGCATATCTGCGGTTATCCACAATTGAGCCTGCCTGCCAATGGGCGGATGATCGCAGCATCAACCCGCAAGAGGAGACCACTCGTGAAAAAACCATTTTATAAAATCCTGTACGTGCAGGTGCTGTTCGCCATCGTGGCTGGCGTGCTGCTGGGGGTGTTCTACCCGTCGAACGCCGTCGACATGAAACCGCTGGGCGACGGCTTCATCAAACTGATCAAGATGATCATTGCCCCCGTCATCTTCTGTACCGTGGTCTCCGGCATCGCCGGCATGCAGGACGTCAAGAAAATCGGCCGCGTGGGCGGCAAGGCCCTGCTGTACTTCGAAGTGGTTTCCACCTTCGCCCTGGCCATCGGCTTGCTGGTGGCGAACATCCTGAAACCGGGCGCCGGCTTCAACGCCGATCCGGCCCACCTGGACGCCAAGTCGATCGCGCAATACACGCACGCCGAAGGCTTGAGCACCGTCGACTTCCTGATGAACATCATCCCGAAGACTTTCGTTGACGCCTTCGCCAAGGGCGACATCCTGCAAGTGCTGCTGATCGCCATCCTGTTCGGCTTCTCGCTGTCCCTGCTGGGCGAGCGCGGCCGTCCCGTCACCAAGCTGATCGACGAACTGTCGCATGCCATCTTCGGCATGGTCAACATCATCATGAAAGTCGCACCGATCGGCGCGTTCGGCGCGATGGCGTTCACCATCGGCAAATACGGCCTGGCATCGCTGATCCCGCTGGCCAAGCTGATGGGTTCGTTCTACCTGACCTGCTTCCTGTTCGTCTTCGTCGTGCTGGGCGCCATCGCCAAGTACACGGGCTTTTCCATCGGCCGCTTCCTGCTGTACATCAAGGAAGAACTGCTGATCGTGCTGGGCACGAGCTCGTCGGAATCGGCCCTGCCGGCCCTGATGAAAAAACTCGAGCGCCTGGGCTGCTCGAAACCGGTGGTCGGCCTGGTCGTGCCTACCGGCTACTCGTTCAACCTGGATGGCACCAACATCTACATGACCATGGCGGCTCTGTTCGTGGCGCAAGCCACCAACACCGACCTGACGATCTGGCAAGAGCTCACCATCCTGGGCGTGGCGATGCTGACCTCGAAAGGCGCGTCCGGCATCACCGGCGCCGGCTTCATTACCCTGGCCGCCACCCTGGCCGTGGTGCCGACGATCCCCGTGGCCGGCATGGCGCTGATCCTGGGCATCGACCGCTTCATGAGCGAGTGCCGCGCGCTGACCAATTTCGTGGGCAACGGCGTGGCCACCATCGTCGTGTCGAAATGGGAAAAAGAACTGGACATGGACAAGCTGCACAGCGAACTGGCCCATCCCACCCACCCGACCGACGAATCGTATGTCGCCCCCAGCGTAAATATCGTCAAGTAAGCGACGCGTTCAAGCGACTCTTCCTCCTGAAAAGCCCCGCAGAGCCATCTGCGGGGCTTTTTTCATGGGCACGCACTTTCCGCAGAATCATCAACCATGGGTAAATCATGCATCAATATTTCATCAGATGATCAATGGATGGAAAACTATTACAGTACGTTCACTGTTCCCCGGTAAGCTCCCGCATAATGACATTGCGTTAATGCAAGCCTGACACCGAACCATCCACCCTTTTGAATGGAGTACGTCATGTCCCTCACGCCCGCCTTCTACGCCACCTGGAGCCCACGCCTGCTGGGTCTGCTTCGCATCATCCTGGGCTTTCTCTTCCTGCAGCACGGCACGGCCAAGCTGTTCGGCGCACCCCATGTGGCCATGTTCGACGGCCTGCAACTGTTTTCCGTGATGGGCGCGGCTGGCGTCATCGAACTGGTGGGCGGCACCCTGCTGCTGCTGGGCCTGTTCACGCGCCCCGTCGCCTTCATCCTGTCGGGCCAGATGGCGGCCGCCTATTTCATGGCGCATGCCCCCGCCGGCTTCCTGCCCATCCTGAACGGCGGCGAAATGGCCGTGATGTACTGCTTCACCTTCCTGTATTTCGCGGCAGCGGGCGGCGGCGCCTTCAGCCTTGACGGGCTGCGCGGCAAGGCTGGGGCATAAAAAAAGGGCGGACCTCTTTGGCCGCCCCTCTATTTCTTGCAACGCTGCGCTTATACGGCAGACACGTCCAGTTCGGCGCCCGTGGCCGCCTGCACCTGCTCTTTCGTCACGCCCGGCGCCAACTCCACCAGCTTCAGGCCCTTGTCCGTCACGTCGATGACGCCCAAGTCGCTGATGATGACATCGACCACGCCGACGCCCGTCAATGGCAGGTCGCACTGTTTCAGCAGCTTGTGCGACGTCGTGCCGTCCTTGGCCGTGGCCACGTGCTCCATCAGCACGACGACGCGCTTGACGCCGGCCACGAGGTCCATCGCGCCCCCCATGCCCTTGACCATCTTGCCCGGAATCATCCAGTTCGCCAGGTCGCCCTTTTCCGACACTTGCATGGCGCCCAGGATGGCTAGGTTGATCTTGCCGCCGCGGATCATGCCGAAGGAATCTGCCGAGCTGAAGTAGGCGGCGCCGGGCAAGGCCGTCACCGTCTGCTTGCCGGCGTTGATCAGGTCAGCGTCGACTTCGTCGTCCGTGGGGAACGGACCGATGCCCAGCAAGCCGTTTTCCGACTGCAGGAACACTTCGATATTCTCCGGTACATAGTTTGCCACCAGGGTCGGCAAGCCGATGCCCAGGTTCACATAGAAACCATCCTGCAATTCTTTTGCCGCGCGCGCGGCCATTTCGTCACGTGTCCAAGCCATTATCATCTCCCTCAATTTTCGTGGAACGCCTGTCAAAACCTCGCTTGGCGCGCTTGGCGGCCTGCGATGCTCAGCGGCTCGGCGCCTTCGTACTCAAGCACGGGGGCGCTTCTTAGCCACTAAGCACTGCCGCTCGCTACGGTTTTGCCATGCGTAAATCTTCTATTTATTAATCAGTGTGCACGGTGCGCTGCTCGATGCGTTTCTCCGGGTTCGCGTTGACCACGATGCGGTGCACGAAGATGCTGGGCGTATGCACCTGGTCCGGGTCGATCTCGCCCACTTCGACCAGCTTTTCCACTTCGACGATGGTAATCTTGCCGGCCATGGCCACGTTCGGGTTGAAATTGCGCGCCGTCTTGCGGTAGACCAAATTGCCTGCGCGGTCGGCCATGTAGGCTTTGACCAGCGACACGTCGGCCACGAGGCTGCGCTCCATCACGTATTGTTCGCCGTCAAACTCGCGCAGCTCCTTGCCGTCGGCGACGATGGTGCCCACGCCCGTCTTGGTGAAGAAAGCGGGAATGCCGGCGCCGCCGGCGCGCAATTTTTCGGCCAGGGTGCCTTGCGGCGTGAATTCCAGTTCCAGTTCGCCGGCCAGGTACTGGCGCGCGAATTCCTTGTTTTCGCCCACGTAGGAGGCGATCATTTTTTTGATCTGGCGCGTGGTCAGCAGCTGGCCCAGGCCGAAGCCGTCCACGCCGGCGTTGTTGGAAATGGCCGTCAGTCCCGTCACGCCCGAATCGCGCAAGGCGCCGATCAGGGCTTCGGGAATGCCGCACAGGCCGAAGCCGCCGACGGCGATGGTCTGGCCATCTTGGACGATACCGGCCAACGCCGAGGCGGCGTCAGGATAAACTTTATTCATGGGTGTCCCTCTATCTTTTGTTAAGCTTTGGTCTTGAGTCCATGACTCAGGCAGCGACTCAGCATAAAATACGCGAGTGGAAAGTACAATACCGTAGAACTACCGGCGCCGTGCCGGCAATCCCCCTGTGAGAGTGATACGTATCAGATGAATGCCGCGTCAGCCATCGATTATGAAAGCATCTTCCTGCATGCGCCCGTCGGCATGTGCATGTCGGAAAACCGCATCATGCGCAGTTGCAACGAGGCGCTGGCCGGCATGTTCGGCTATGCGCGCACCCAGCTGGACGACCAGTCGTTTGAAGTACTCTACCCCACGCACGACGAATTCCTGCGCACGGGTGAGCGCATCATTCCCATCATGAACGCCAGGGGCCGCTATTCGGACGAGCGCATCATGCGCCGCAGTAATGGAGAATTGTTCTGGTGCCACGTCACGGGCCACGCCATGCTGGCCGCGCAGCCGCTGGGCGCGGGCATCTGGACGTTCGAGGATGTCAGCGAGAAGCGTCCCGTGACGGCGGAACTGACGCCGCGCGAGCGCGAGATCGCCGCGCTGCTGGTGGAAGGCAAGACCAGCAAGCTGATCGCCCGCCAGATCGACCTCAGCCCCCGCACGGTGGAAATGCACCGCGCCAAGCTGATGCGCAAGTTCGCCGCCGCCACGTCGTCGGAACTGGTGCACAAGCTGGTGGGACTGCAACTGCCGCGCTAGAGCCGCGGCCGAGGCCACTTGCCTTTCACGCCGAATAAATCCGTCGCGGGCGGCAGCGCGGCGCGGCGCGCCCTTGTGGCCGAGACGCGCCACCGTACTCGAGTACGGGGGCGCCGAGCCGGTGGCGCCGAGCCGGGGGCGCCGAGCCGGTGAGCATCGCCGGCCGCAAAGCGCGCCGCGCGGCAGCTTGTCTGGCGTTAAAACGTGCTCATGCCGCCATCGGCGGAGATGATGGCGCCGTTGATGAAATGCGAATCCTCGCCCGCCAGCAGCAACAGCAGGCCATCGAGGTCTTCCGGCTTGCCGGGGCGCTTGTTGGGCAGCATTTCGATCAGCTTCTTGCCCTGCTCGGTGGCGAAATAATCCTCGTTGATTTCCGTGGAAATATAGCCGGGGCAGATGGCGTTGGTGTTGATGCCATACTTGCCCCACTCCACCGCCATGGCGCGCGTCATGTGCACCATGCCCGCCTTGCTCATGCAATACACGCCGATCTGCGGCAGCACCTGCAAGCCCGCCATCGAGGCGATATTGATGATGCGGTGCTGTTTCTTCGGGTCGCCCTTGGCGCGCGCGATCATGCGCTTGGCCGTCTGCTGGGCCACGAAGAACGATCCGCGCAGGTTGGTGTCCATCACGAACGAGTAATCCTCGGGCGTGACGTCGACCAGGCGTTGCGTCGTCGACACACCGGAATTGTTGACGAGGATATCGATGGGACCGGCTTCCGTTTCCGCGTGCGCGATGGCTGACTTGATGCTGGCGAAATCCGTCACGTCCAGCGAGACCACGTGCGCGGCGCCGCCGTCCGCCTCGATCTCGGCGCGCAACTCCTTGAGCCGCTCGGTGCGGCGCGACGCCAGCACGACCTGGGCGCCCGCCTGGGCCAGCACTTTCGCAAAGCGAGCGCCGAGGCCGCTCGATGCGCCGGTAATCAGGGCTATCTTGCCCTCGAAATTGACTTCTATGCCCACGAGCTACTCCTGTTTTATTTTAGATAACACTTTACGCCGTGCCTATGGCACAGGGGCAAAATCGCCCGCGGCGCACTTGAGCAAAAGTAAACGCCATCATTACACAAAATGGCTGGATTTAGATTGCGGCGTGGGGCAATGTCACGCAAAATGGCGCCAAAGTTGCAATCCTCGCCAAAAACAAGCACACTCGTGCTTAAATTTCCCCGATGATGCTTTAATCCCTATCCTTGCTACCTAATTGAGTGACTATAAATCGAGACCATGACACAGCCTAATAACTTAGTTGAACAGTACGGACCGCGCGAAGCCATGGAATACGACGTGGTGATCGTTGGCGGCGGCCCCGCAGGCCTGGCGGCCGCGATCCGCCTGAAGCAGCTGGCCGCTGAAAAGAACCAGGAAGTGTCCGTCTGCGTGCTGGAAAAAGGCGGCGAACTGGGCGCGCATATCCTGTCGGGCGCCATCATGGACCCGAAAGCCCTGACCGAACTGATCCCGAACTGGAAGGAACTGGGCGCGCCCCTGAACACGGCAGTGACGGAAGACCGCATCCTGTTCCTGACCGAAACCAAGGCGTATAAGACGCCGAACTTCGCCGTGCCGGCCTGCTTTGAAAACCACGGCAACTACATCGTCTCGCTGGGCAATGTGGTGCGCTGGATGGGCCAGCAGGCGGAAAACCTGGGCGTGGAAATCTTCCCCGGCTTCCCCGCCGCGGAAATTCTCTACAACGACGACGGCGCCGTCCGCGGCGTGGCGACCGGCAACATGGGCGTCAAGCGCGATGGCGAGCCGGGCCCTGACTTCCAGCTGGGCATGGAATTGCACGCCAAGTACACGCTGTTCGCCGAAGGCGCCCGCGGCCACCTGGGCAAGCAATTGATGGCCAAGTACGACTTGAACGCCGGCAAGGACCCGCAATCGTACGGCATCGGCATCAAGGAACTGTGGGAAATCGACCCTGCCCTGCACCAGCCGGGCCTGGTGATCCACTCGACGGGCTGGCCGCTGGACGCGAAAACCTACGGCGGCTCCTTCCTGTACCACCTGGAAAACAACCAGGTGATGGTCGGCTACGTGGTGGGCCTGGCGTATGAAAATCCCTACCTGTCGCCGTACGAGGAATTCCAGCGCTATAAAACCCACCCGGAAATTCGCAAGTTCTTCGAGGGCGGCAAGCGCATCTCGTACGGCGCGCGGGCGATCACGGCGGGCGGCCTGCAATCCTTGCCGAAACTGGTGTTCGCCGGCGGCGCGCTGATCGGCTGCGACGCGGGCTTCCTGAACATGAGCCGCATCAAGGGCAGCCATGCGGCCATCAAGAGCGGCATGCTGGCGGCCGAAGCGGCCTTTGGCGCACTGGGCGAATCGCGCCAGCACGACGAGCTGGCCAGCTACCCGGTGGCGTTCGAACAGTCCTGGCTGCATGAAGAACTGCACGTGGCGCGCAACGTCAAGCCGTGGCTGTCGAAAGGCCTGTACCTGGGCAGCCTGATGACGGGCATCGACCAGATCATCTTCCGCGGCAAGGCGCCCTGGACCTTGCACCACACGCATGGCGACCACGAATGCCTGAAACCGGCGGCCCAGTCGAAAAAGATCGTGTATCCGAAACCGGATGGCAAGCTGACGTTCGACAAGATGTCCTCCGTCTTCATCTCGAACACGAACCACGCGGAAGACCAGCCGATCCACCTGACCTTGAAAAACGCCAGCGTGCCCGTCGACGTCAACCTGGCCACGTATGCGGGTCCGGAAGCGCGTTACTGTCCCGCCGGCGTATACGAGTTCGTGAAGAACGACGACGGCGCCGAACGCCTGCAGATCAATGCGCAGAACTGCGTGCACTGTAAAACCTGCGACATCAAGGACCCGACGCAGAACATCGTCTGGGTCACGCCGGAAGGTGGCGGCGGGCCGAATTATCCGAATATGTAAACGTCGCCATCAGCACGGTGAAAACAGCGCGCAGCCAACCGGCCCGCGCTGTTTTTTTATGTTAGCTGTTTTGGAGGAAACTAGGCATTTCCACGGCATGGCAGTTACAATCGTCACCACCAGCATTCTTGAATCCATCGATGAGCGATACCGTCACCAATGCGCACAGCGCCGCGCATGCGCTCCAGACCCCGGTGCGCGCAACGCGCGCCCCCGGCCGTTTAGACGTGCAGCCAGGTACCGCATGAAAACCATCGCCATCATGCAGCCGTATTTCCTGCCCTATCTCGGCTATTTTCAACTGCTTGCCGCCGTAGACAAATTCGTCCTGCTCGATGATGTCAATTACATCCGTGGCGGCTGGATAAACCGCAACCGCATGCTGATGAACGGTGCGCCGCATTTGTTTACGCTGCCTTTACGGGGCGCCAGCCAGAACCGCCGCATCTGCGATCTCGCGCTGACGGAGGAAACGGCATGGCGCGACAAACTGCTGCGTTCGATAAACCAGGCGTATGGCCGGGCCCCCTACTACGCTCAGGTGATCGGCCTGCTGGAACAGACGCTGCACTGCCCCCATCCGCAACTCGACCAGTTCCTGCTCAACAGCTTGCGCCAGGCCATGCGCTATCTCGGCCTGGAAACGGAGCTGGCCCCCACCACGCGCGCGTATGCCAACGACGAACTGGCGGGTGCCCGGCGCATCATCGACATCTGCGTACGCGAAGGCGCGAGCCGCTATATCAATCCCATCGGCGGGACCAGCCTGTACCGCCATGAGGACTTCCAACAACACGGCATTGCCTTGCATTTCCTGCAGAGCCGCCCAACCAGCTACCACCAGGGCAAACACCCGCACGTCGCCGGCCTGTCGATCATCGATGTGATGATGAACAATGCGCCAGCGACGATCAGGCAGTTGCTCATGGAAAAAGATTTGCTGTAAGGCGGAGCGCCATGCATGACTTGATCATCAGCTATCGCATCGACACGACGGACGAGCATACCGTCGAAGCACATCTGCGTGCCTGCGACACGCGCTTCATGTCCTTGTCTGCCGATGCCGATGCGCTGCCTGCCTATGCAAAAAAACTCGCCTCCCGGGCCCGGCGCTGCGAGGCATGGGCTGGCCAGGCATTGGTGGGCCTCGTCGCCCTGTATTGCAACGATAGCCACAGCCGCACGGCATTCATCAGCAACGTCAGCGTATTGCCGGACTGGGGCGGCAAGGGCATCGCGACCCGGCTGCTCCGCAGCGCCACGGAACTGGCGCGCCTGGCCGGCATGCACGAGATCCGGCTCGAAGTCGATCGGGGCAATGTCCGCGCCATCGGCTTGTACCGCAAGGCGGGCTACGCCGCGTTACCGGGTGCATCCCCGGCCATGTCGATGGCGCGCCTGACAGATAGCTGAGCAGGGCACGGTGAATTTCGCGACCGATCGCAAACGGCAAGAAAAATTCCTTGAGGAAATTTTCCATTTCAATTTTCAACAGTTACAATCCCGGCTGGTCCATCCTTCCGTTCTTTCATGCTAACTGCGTCCGCTGGCAGCGTCTGCCTGTCAAACCTGTCAAATGCAAAGAATAACCTGGCCGTAACGCCAGGCAGGTGTCTCCATCCATTCGCCATTTCCTATCACCGCAAGGAGAATCCATGAGCCAGCCATCCAGCCCAGGCAAACCCATTCTTGTTTTTCCAGCCGGCATGCCGCGCTCGCTTGAGTATCTGGAACAGTGCCAACGCAATGGGCAGGCAGTCATCGGCTCTTCTTCCCTCGCATACGACGTGGCAAAGGCCCGCTATTCTCACTGGGAACATTTGCCTTACATTACCGATCCAGCCTTCAACGCAGCCTTGACCGCCCTGCTCACCGAGCATGGCATCAGCGGCATCTATACGCCCAACCCGGTCGCATGGACCTATTTGAACAAGGTGCTGAAGACCATCGCCCCGCATGTTCCCTTGGTCAATGCCTGGCCGGTGCAGGAAGAACTGAGCGGTTACCGCGCCGCCATCCAACGCGGCCAGCAGCAGGATCAGGCCATGCCCCTGGCATCGGCCACGCCGCCCAAGCCAGCCGTGTCGAACATGGAGCTGGCCGCGCTGTATCGGCATGCAAACATCATCCCAGGCATGTGCGACGATGAAAAAATTGGCGCCCTGTGTGAAATCGCGCGCCATAGCGTCGCGGGAGATATTGTCGAGATCGGCAGCGCCTATGGCAAGTCCGCCTTCGTGCTGGCGCGCCTGTCGCGGCTCTATGGGATCGGCAAACTGTTGTGTGTTGACCCCTGGAAAAGCGAATACCTGGTACAGAATGACGCGGCAGGACTCGTCGACGATTCGATCCAGTATTTCGACCTCGACGAAACGCTGCGCGTATTTGAAATGAGTTTATTACCTTACAACAATGGCGACATCAACTACCTGCGCCTGCCATCGACCGAGGCGGCCCGGCATTACGCGGCGCGGCGCGAGGTGGTCACCGGCACCTTCGGCAATACCAGCTACTGCGGCAAGATCGCCTTGCTGCACATAGACGGCAATCACAGCTATGAAGCGGCGCGCGACGACGTGCAGGCCTGGATAGGCCACCTTGTCGCGGGCGGCTGGGTCATCATCGATGACTACGTCTGGCCATACGGCGACGGTCCCAAACGGGTTGGCGACGAATTGCTGGCCGCGCACCAGGAGCGCATCGACTCGGCATTTGTCATGGGCACCGCCCTCTTCGTGCAACTGCATTGAACCATGCCGCCGGCGCCTGTCCCTGCAGGCGCCGGCCCTGTCCGCACAGGACAGAAACAGCACAACAATGCCAGAAAAATCATGCTTTCCAGCGCGCTCTTCACCGCGTGAAACAGGATATAAAAATTCCATGTGGAAATTTTCTATTTCTCCTGTCCAACAGTTACAATTCCCGCTGGCACACTTTTCAAGTCCCCCACATGAGCACCCACACCCCTGACGCAGTGAACCTCGACGCTGAACTGCAGCGCGCCATCGAACATCACCAGGCAGGGCGGTATGCGCAAGCGGAAGCGCTTTACCTGTCGATTGTGCAGGCGCAGCCCTACCATGCCGTGGCCAATCACAATGTGGGTTTGCTGGCAGGGCAACTGGGTTTTCACGATGCCGCCCTGCCCTATCTACGTACCGCGCTCTCCGTCAATCCCGACGAGGGCCAGTTCTGGCTCTCGTATGCCACGGGCCTGCTGTCGGCCGAACAGGCCGAGCACGGCCTGGAAATCATCGAAAGCGCCATCCAGCGTGGCCTCGACAACGTGGAATCGCAGGCACTGCTGGCACGTGCCAGGGCCGCCGTCGCGCAATTGCCGCAAACCCCGACGGCGGAAGAAATGCAGCATGTGGTCGCACTGTATAACGCGGGCCAGTATGCGGCACTGGAGAGCGCCACGCGTGCCCTGATTGCCAGCTACCCCGCATCGGGCTTCGCGTGGAGCGTCCTTGGCACGGCCCTGCAACTGCAAGACAAGGACGCCTTGCCTACCTTGCAAAGAACCGTGAAACTGGCACCGCACGACGCCGAGGCACACGGCAACCTGGGCAATGCCTGGCAAGCGGCGGGCCAGCATGCGTCCGCCATTGACTGTTATCTGCGGGCACTGGAAATCCAGCCCGACTTTGCCGAGGCGCACAGCAACCTGGGCAGCGCCTTGCAGGCACTGGAGCGGCTGGACGAAGCGGCGCACGCCTATCGCCAGGCCTTGGCCATCAATCCGGACTATGCCTTGGCGCATTTTAATTTGGGCAATACGCTCAAATCCCTGGGCGATCTGGAGGGCGCGGTCGCCAGCTACCGCAACGCGGCAGCCATCGCCCCCGACGATGCGGAACTGCATGGCAACCTGGGCAACGCGCTACAGGCCCTCCAGCAGCTCGACGCAGCGGCAGCCAGCTACCGGCACGCCATCGCACTGGCTCCCGGCTATGCACTGGCGCACAGCAACCTGGGCACCACATTGCAAGATCTGCAACAGCTTGACGCGGCGCTGGCCAGCCATGAAGAGGCGGTCCGGCTCGATGCTGGCACCGCCGCATTCCAGAACGGCCTGGGCCTGTGCCTGAAAGCCATGGAGCGGCCGCAGGAGGCACTGGAGGCCTTCCAGCGCGCACACCGCATCAATCCGCATGAGCTGGGCATACGCACGAATCTCGGCAGCGCACTGTTTGCGCTGGAGCGCAAGGCGGAAGCACTCGAAATCTACCAGGCCCTGCTGGAAATTGACGGGGAAAACGCCAGCCACTACAACCATCTTGGCCTGATCCTGCACGACCTGGGACGCGTGGACGAAGCCATTGCCACGCACCGCAAAGGCTTGGCGCTGGCGCCGGCCTCCGGCACGGCCCTGCTGCACCTGGCCGAAGCACTGAGCAGCGCGCGCGACTTTGATGGCGCCGTGGACTGTCATCGGCAGGCGCTGGCGCTGGAACCGGCGTCGGCCGACCTGCACAACCGGCTCGGTATAGCCCTGCAAAAAGCCAAGTGCTATGACGAAGCCCTGCTCGTGTACGGCCAGGCGCTCAAGCTGGAGTCCGAGCACGCTGTCGTGCACAGCAATATCGGCGCCGTCCTGCACGACATGGGCCGCTACGAGGAAGCGCTGGAGCAATATGAGAAGGCCGTCGCGCTCAATCCTGATTTTGCCGCTGCGCACATGAACATGGGCATGGCCTATCGCCTGCTGAACCTTTTTGACGAGGCCATCGCAGCGTTCAGGCGAGCAATCACACTCAGGGACGACTACCTGGAAGCCCACACCAGCCTGGGCGCCACGCTGTGTGAAAAAGGCTTGCTTGAAGAAGCCATCATCAGTTGCCGAGCCGCCTTGGCGATCGATCCGCACTGCGCGCCGATCTACAGCAATTTGCTGTTCTGCCTTACGCACCTGGACTATCCCGATCCCGCGGCACTGTTTGCGGAACACCAGAAATTTGCCGAGATATTCGAAACGCCGCTGCGCGCCAGCTGGCCGCGGCACGGGAACGCGCCCGATCCGGAGCGCGTACTGCACATCGGTTTTGTCTCTGGCGATTTCAACAATCATGCCGTGGCCAACTTTATCCTGCCCATCTTTGATCACCTGAGCCGCTCGCCGCGAGTCGTGCTGCACGGCTACTATACAAGCCTGCTCGATGACGACTGCACGACGCGCGTACGCTCGCTGCTCCACCACTGGCATGCTATCCACCACCTGAGCGACGCCGCCCTTGCAGCCAAGATCGAAAGCGACGGCATCGATATCCTGATTGACCTTGCCGGGCATACGGGAGGAAACCGCTTGCTGGCCTTCGCGCACAAGCCCGTGCCCGTACAGGCGAGCTGGATAGGCTATCCCGGCACCACCGGCCTGCAAGCGATGGATTATTTCCTGTGCGACCGTTTTTACCTGCCGCCCGGCGCCATGGAAGAGCAGTTCAGCGAAGCCATCGCCTACCTGCCGGCCGCAGCGCCGTTCCTGCCGTCTGCGCTCTCGCCCCCCGTCAAGGCACTGCCCGCGCTGCAGAACGGCCACATCACCTTCGGCAGCTTCAATCGCCCAAACAAACTCAGCCGCGAGGTAATTGCCGCATGGGCGCGTCTGCTGCGCGCCCTTCCCTCCTCGCGCATGCTCATTGGCGCCATGCCAAAGAGCGGCGGCTACGACACCTATATCGACTGGTTTGCCCACGAAGGCATCGCGCGCACACGCCTCGATTTTTATCCGCGCACCTCGACCGGGGACTATCTGGAGCTGCACAACAAGGTCGATCTGTGCCTCGACACCTTCCCGTACACGGGCGGCACCACCACCATGCATGCCCTGTGGATGGGAGTGCCCACGCTGACCATTCCCGGCAACACCCTGCCAGGACGCGTGACCGCCTGCGCGCTCAGCCACATGGGCATGGCAGCCTTCATCGCCAACGACATCGATGATTTTGTCGCCAAGGGCAGTTATATCGCCAATGATCCGGCGCTGCTGTCAGACATTCGCGCCAATTTGCGGCAGATCATCACGAACTCGCCCATGGGCCGTTCGGAAATTATCGCCGCAGGCTTCGAAGGCGCGCTGCGCGTCATGTGGCACCGCTGGTGCGCCGGGCAGGCGCCGGCCTCGTTTGAAATCGAACTGGATCCGGCGCAAGCCGATGCACAGGCATGAATCCAGCCGAAGGCCAGCCCCCCATCTATGTCACCCAGCCAACACTGCCGTCGCTGGAGGAATTCCTGCCCTACCTGCAAGAAATATGGGGCAATAAAATCCTCACCAACGGCGGCCCGTTTCACCAGCAACTGGAACAAGCGCTGGCGTCCTACCTGGGGGTACCGCATATCTCGCTATTTGCCAATGGCACGCTGGCGCTGATGACCGCCTTGCAATCGCTGCGCATTAAGGGCGAAGTCATCACGACGCCCTATTCGTTCGTTGCCACCGCGCACTCCTTGCTGTGGAATGACATCAAGCCTGTTTTTGTCGATATTGAGCCGGACGGCTTCAACATGGACCCGGCCAGGATCGAGGCGGCCATTACGCCACAGACCAGCGCCATCATGCCGGTGCACTGCTATGGCCGGCCGTGCAATGTGGACAAGATTGAAGAAATCGCCAGCAACTACGGACTGAAGGTCATCTATGATGCCGCCCACGCCTTCGGGGTTCGGTATCGCAATGAAAGCGTCCTGCAGCACGGCGACCTCTCGGTGCTCAGCTTTCATGCCACCAAAGTCTTCAATACCTTTGAAGGCGGCGCCATCATTTCGCCGAACGCCAAGGCTAAGCGGCATATCGACCACCTGAAGAATTTCGGTTTTGTCGATGAAGTGACGGTGGTTGCGCCGGGCATCAACGGCAAAATGAACGAAGTCAGCGCCGCTTTCGGCATGTTGCAATTGAAAGGCATCGGCGACGCCCTGCAGCAGCGCGCGGCGATCGACCGCCACTACCGCACGGGACTGGAAGCAACGCCTGGCATCCTGTGCCCCGCCTTGCCGGCCGATACCAGCTTCAATCATGCGTATTTCCCCATCCTGGTGCAGGCGCAATACCCGCTCCGCCGCGATGACCTGTTCCAGAAACTGCGCGATGCCGGCATCTATGCGCGCCGCTACTTCTACCCCTTGATCAGCGACTTCCCCATGTACCGGCACATGCCTTCGGCGGCACGGGCCAACCTGCCCAACGCCAGCGCCATGGCGGAGCAAGTGATCTGCCTCCCGCTCTACCCGGACCTGCCTGCGGAACAGGTCGAGCGTATCGTCGGGATCATCCGCGGCGGATGGGCAAACGGCAAATAAATATTCCCATACAGAAATTTTTATTTAATAGACAGGCAAAAACGGTCGTCTTGTACTCAGGAGAGCGCAAACTCGCGGCTCTCGACTGAATTCACCCTATTAGGAGTTTTTCCCATGCTGAGTTTGCATACCAACAACGCGTCGCTGTCCGCGCAAAATTCGATTGCCAAGACCCAATCGCAACTGTCGACCTCGATGACCCGCCTGAGCACCGGCTACCGCATCAACTCGGCCATGGATGACGCGGCCGGCCTGCAGATCGCCACCCGCCTGAAAGCCCAGACCAGCGGCATGACCGTTGCCATGAGCAACACGCAAAACAGCACCTCGATGCTGCAAACGGCCGAAGGCGCGTTTGGCGAAGTCACCAACATGCTGGTGCGCATGAAGGATCTGGCCACGCAAGCTGCCGATGCCTCCTCGAACACGGACGACCAGAAAGCCATGCAGGCCGAGTTCGACGCCCTGGGCCAGGAACTGTACAACATCATGAGCAACACCACGTTCGGCGGCAGCAAGCTGCTGGGCGACGGCGCCGGCACCGCCGGTTCGCCGACCCTGTCGACGACCATGACGTTCCAGATCGGCGCGAGCTCGACGGAAAAAATGTCGATCGACGTCTCGGGCGGCATGTCGACCCTGAACACGGCGCTGAAAGCCGTGTCGGCCAAGTTCTCGTCCGTTGCCACGACCGCCGCCGGCGCCGAGATCACCACCGGCACCGCCGCCAATGCCATGATCAAGACGCTGGCCGATGCCATCGACAACGTCGGCACCGTGCGCTCCGCACTGGGCGCCGCCGCCAACCGCCTGGACCACATCAACAGCAACCTGTCGAACATCTCGACCAACACCAAGGCTGCTACCGGCCGCATCATGGACGTCGATTTCGCCACCGAAAGCTCGAACATGACGTCGTCGCAAATGCTGCTGCAAGCCGGCACCGCGATGCTGAAACAAAGCAACAGCATGTCCTCGATGGTCATGTCGCTGCTGCAATAATCGACTGCGTCTCAAGACCAGCCCCGGCAAGCGATTGCCGGGGCTTTTTTTATGGCGCATGCTGGCAAAAAAATTTCCACATGGCATTTAATAAACGGCGCGGGATAGTCGTCTTGTACTAGGGAGAGCGCGATGGTTCGCGGCTCCCGACCAAACATACCTAATTAGGAGTTTTTCCAATGCTGAGCCTGCATACCAACAACGCGTCGCTGTCCGCGCAAAACTCGATCGCCAAGACGCAATCGCAACTGTCCACCTCGATGACCCGCCTGAGCACCGGCTACCGCATCAACTCGGCCATGGATGACGCGGCCGGTCTGCAGATCGCCACCCGCCTGAAAGCCCAGACCAGCGGCATGACCGTTGCCATGAGCAACACGCAGAACAGCACCTCGATGCTGCAAACGGCCGAAGGCGCGTTTGGCGAAGTCACCAACATGCTGATCCGCATGAAAGATCTGGCCACGCAAGCTGCCGATGCCTCGTCGAACGTCGATGACAAAAAAGCCATGCAGGCCGAATTCGACGCCCTGGGCTCGGAACTGGCCAACGTGATGACCAACACCACCTTCGGCGGCAGCTTGCTGCTGGGTGATGGCACGGGCACCACCGGCACGCTGTCGTCGTCCATGACCTTCCAGATCGGCGCAAGCTCGACGGAAAAAATGTCGATCGACGTCACCGCCGGCATGACCGGCCTGGCAGCAGCCCTGAAAGCCGTCTCGGCCAGCTTCTCCACCGCCGGCGCCGCCGGTACGGAGCTGACGGCAGCGGCCAACACCGCCATCGGCAACCTGACCACCGCCATCGACAAGGTCGGCACCGTGCGTTCGGCCCTGGGCGCCGCCGCCAACCGCCTGGACCACATCAACAGCAACCTGTCGAACATCGCCACCAACACCAAGGCCGCGACCGGCCGCATCATGGACGTCGATTTCGCCACCGAAAGCTCGAACATGACGTCGTCGCAGATGCTGCTGCAAGCGGGCACCGCGATGCTGAAACAAAGCAACAGCATGTCCTCGATGGTCATGTCGCTGCTGCAATAATCGACTGCGCTTCAAGAGCAGCCCCGGCAAGCGATTGCCGGGGCTTTTTTCATGGCGCGCCCTGAATATGAAAAATTTCCATACAGCACTTAATAAGCGGACAGATCTGGTCGTCTTGTACTGATGAGGGCAAGAAACGTTGCCCCTCGACGAATTCACCTTACAGGAGCAACACCATGCTGAGCCTTCACACCAACAATGCATCGCTGTCCGCACAGAACTCGATCGCCAAGACCCAATCGCAACTGTCGACCTCGATGACCCGCCTGAGCACCGGCTACCGCATCAACTCGGCCATGGATGACGCGGCCGGCCTGCAGATCGCCACCCGCCTGAAAGCCCAGACCAGCGGCATGACCGTTGCCATGAGCAACACGCAAAACAGCACCTCGATGCTGCAAACGGCCGAAGGCGCGTTTGGCGAAGTCACCAACATGCTGGTGCGCATGAAGGATCTGGCCACGCAAGCTGCCGATGCCTCCTCGAACGCACAAGACAAGACCGCCATGCAGGCAGAGTACAACGCCCTGGGCCAGGAACTGTACAACGTCATGACCAACACCACCTTCGGCGGCAGCTTGCTGATGGGTAACGGCACGGGCACCACCGGCACGCTGTCGGCTGCCATGACGTTCCAGATCGGCGCGAGCTCGACGGAAAACATGACGATCGACGTCAAGGCCAACATGGTCACCCTGTCGGCATCGCTGCTGGCCGCGACGAAGAACTTCGCCGCCGCCGCATCGACCGGCGCGTCGGAACTGACCGGTACCGCCAATGCCACCATCGACTTGCTGGCCAAAGCCATCGACGACGTCGGCACCGTGCGTTCGGCCCTGGGCGCCGCCGCCAACCGCCTGGACCACATCAACAGCAACCTGTCGAACATCGCCACCAACACCAAGGCCGCGACCGGCCGCATCATGGACGTCGATTTCGCCACCGAAAGCTCGAACATGACGTCGTCGCAGATGCTGCTGCAAGCGGGCACCGCGATGCTGAAACAAAGCAACAGCATGTCCTCGATGGTCATGTCGCTGCTGCAATAATTTTTACCCCGTACTACCCGCTGGTACCGGCCAGCAAGAAAAGCCAGACCGCGCGTCTGGCTTTTTTACGCCCCACGCCATTTTTTCAAATAATTTCCACACGGCATTTAACGTTTACGGCCGCACGGTCGCCTGTCTTGTTTGAGGACGAAAAATTCCACTGTCCTGCAATGCATTTACCACAGGAGTTACCATATGCTGAGCCTTCACACCAACAACGCATCGCTGTCCGCACAGAACTCGATCGCCAAGACCCAATCGCAACTGTCGACTTCGATGACACGCTTGTCCACCGGCTACCGCATCAACTCGGCCATGGATGACGCCGCCGGCCTGCAGATCGCCACGCGCCTGAAAGCACAGACCAGCGGCATGACCGTCGCCATGAGCAACACCCAGAACAGCACCTCGATGCTGCAGACGGCCGAAGGCGCGTTTGGCGAAGTGACCAACATGCTGGTACGCATGAAGGACCTGGCCACGCAAGCTGCCGATGCGTCCTCGAACGGCCAGGACAAGACCGCCATGCAAGCCGAATACGACGCGCTGGGCCTGGAACTGTACAACGTCATGACCAACACCACCTTTGGCGGCCAGACCCTGCTGGGCGACGGCAACACCGGCAAAGGCACGCTGTCGGATGCGATGACCTTCCAGATCGGCGCAAGCTCGACGGAAAAAATGAGCATCAACGTCTCCGCTGACATGGGCACGCTGAACACCAAGCTGGTGGCGCTGTCGGCCAACAACTTCAAGGCCACTTCCGGTGGCGTGGGCACCGAGCTGACCGCCGCCGGCACCGCCAATACCACCATCGACAAACTGGCCGCGGCCATCGATAACGTGGGTGTCGTGCGTTCCGCCCTGGGCGCCGCCGCCAACCGCCTGGACCACATCAACAGCAACCTGTCGAACATCGCCACCAACACCAAAGCCGCGACCGGCCGCATCATGGACGTCGATTTCGCCACCGAAAGTTCGAACATGACGTCGTCGCAAATGTTGCTGCAAGCGGGCACCGCGATGCTGAAACAAAGCAACAGCATGTCCTCGATGGTCATGTCCTTGCTGCAGTAATTCTTGTCCGGCCGCTTGCGGCCAGCCAGCCAAGCCAGACTGCGGTCTGGCTTTTTTATGCGCGGAACATATTAATTTAACTATATTTGCCAGCATATTTAACGATCTTGGCAACGCAGTCGCCTATACAAGGTAGACCCGCCCATCCCTTCACCCCACCGGAGCCGCCACGTGCTGAGCATTCACACCAATATCGCCGCACTGTACGCCCAGAGCGCCGCCTCGAGCGCGCAGCGGCGGCTGTCGACGTCGATGTTGCGCCTGAGCACAGGCTACCGCATCAATTCGGCCATGGATGACGCCGCCGGGCTGCAGATCGCCACGCGCCTGAGCGCGCAAGTGAGCGGCATGACGGTCGCCATGCGCAATACGCAAAACAGCACCTCGCTGCTGCAAACGGCCGAAGGCGCTTTTGGCGAAGTCACCGACATGCTGGTGCGCATGAAGGACATGGCCACGCAGGCGGCCGACGCCTCCGCCAACCAGCTCGACCGCGACGCCCTGCAGGCCGAATACGATGCGCTGGGCCAGGAACTGTACAACGTGCTGACCAACACCACGTATGGCGGCAGCCTGCTGCTGGGCAATGGCACGGCTGGCAAGGGTACCCTGTCGCAAGCCCTGACCTTCCAGATCGGCGCCAGCAGCAGCGAAACCATGCAGTTCAGCGTGGCCGGCAAGATGAGCGACCTCGATGCGGCCCTGAAAGCCATCTCTGCGAACTTTGCGCCGGGCGCCACGGCTGGCAGCGAAATCGGCAGCAACACCAGCGCCAACACCATGATCGACTTGCTGGCAGCGGCGCTCGACCAGGTCGGCGGCGTGCGCTCGGCCCTGGGCGCCACCGCCAACCGCCTCGAGCACGTGAACAATAACCTGGCCAACATGGTCACCAATACCAAGGCCGCCATCGGCCGCATCATGGATGTCGACTACGCGGCGGAAAGCGCCAACATGACATCGGCGCAAATGCTGCTGCAGGCCAGCACGGCCATGCTGAAACAAAGCCAGAGCATGCAGAAAATGATACTGTCGCTGTTGCAGCCGTGACGCATGCCGCAGCCCCGGCTGGCGGTTTTTTATAGACTTTGATCTGGAAGCAGTGGCATGGCGATAGACCGCATTTCCTCCGGCAACCCGGTTCCCCTGATTACGCAGCGCTTCGACGTCAGCCCGGCCACGCCGATGGTGCCAGGCGTGGTGCAGCCGCTGGTGCCCGTCGGCCCCTACATGGCGTCCGCGCCCGATGCCGGCACCCTGCCCGCGCAATTGCAGCAGCAGGGGCAGGACAGCCTGGCGTCGCTGATCAAGCCCAACGGCGATGGCACGGGCGCCACGCCGCGCGACAGCAGCGCCATGCAGGTCAATCAGCTGTTCTTTACGCGCCAGCTGGTATGGCAGCCGCCCGACGCGGCGCAGCTGGCCGCCTCGTGGCGCGTGATGGTCAAGACCTATGGCGAACAGTACGCGGCGCTGCAGGAACAGGCGCGCGGCCAGCACGTGCCGGGCAACCTGTTCATGGCGGAACAGCAGCCGGCCCTGCTGCGCGAAGGCCCCCGTCCGCCCTTGACGGTCGACAGCGAAGCATGGCGCTTTGCCGTGTATGGCTGGGGCGGCCAACGCCTGCTGCTGCGCGTGCTGGCCAGCGACGAGGACGAGGATGCCGCTGCGCCCAAACGCCGCGGCAAGGTGGCGCTGCGCGTGGAACTGCTCATCACCGGCATCGGCCGGGTGGTGATCCAGATGGAACCGGCCGGCGATGGCGTGCTGCTGGAACTGGCTGCCGATGAAGAGTCCGCCCTGCGCCACCTGCGCCTGGCCCTGCCCGAGATCGCCGACGCCGTGCGGCGCGCGGGATTGCGCGTGGTGCGCTGCCGCCTGAACCGCCAGCTGCACGCGCAGCGCGTGCACGGCAACTACCCCATGCAGGCGGGCGCAGCCGCGCTGACCCTGCCGCTGTTCCGCGCCATGGCAGAAGTGGCGCTGCTGCTGACGCAGCCGGAAGCGGAGGCAGCCGCCAATCCCGAGCCACCGGCGCAAGCGCCAGCGGCCGGGCCGGAAGAAGACCTTATCGTCTCGAAGGAAGTGGCGGCACCGCTCGACTACGACTATGGCGACGACGCGGACGGGACTGCGCCAGGCGCCACCGTGCTGCTGCTGGCCGACGGCCAGGAGCACGAGCTGCTGCCGCCGATCGACGAACAGGATTGACGCAGCCGTCCTGGCGGTCAAAAAAAACGGCGCCCGCAGCGCCGTTTTTGCCATTCCCCAAGCTTACTTCAACACCTATCCCACCGTGCCGATAATGCTCACTTCGCGGTTTTCCGGGATTTCGTTATACGACAGCACATGCAGGCCCGGCGCGAACAGGCGCGCATAGCGGGCCAGCAGCGGACGGATCTGCGGCAGCACCAGCAGCAGCGGCGGCGTCGCCTGCTGCTTCATCTGCTCGCGCGCCACCGGCATGTTCACTTGCAGCTGCGACAACAGGTGCGGGTCGATCGGATAATTATCCAGGGTCACCTTGCCCGACTGGCGTGCCTGGTTCAGCGAACCGAGCAGCATGTTTTCCAGCTCGCCACCGAGGTTGAAAGCCTGCATTTCCATCTTCTGGCCGAACAGGCTGCTGACGATCTGGCGCCGCAGCGCGCAGCGCACTTCGGCCGCCAGCAGGATGGGGTCCTTGGTGGTTTCCGAACTGTCGAGCAAGGTGGTGGCGATGGGCACGATATCCTTCAAGGACACGTTTTCGGCCAGCAAGACGCGGAATACGCGCAGCATCTGCGTGTGCGTCAGGGCCTTGTCCAGCGCGCCGGCCAGTTTCGGCGACAGGGCCGTCAGGCGCTCCATCATGCTGGTGACGTCTTCGTGGCGGAACAGTTCCGGCAAGTATTCGCGCACCATCTTCGACAAGTGCGTGGCGATCACGCTGGGCGCCTCGATGACCTGGTAGCCCAGGCCCAGCGCATGCGCCTTCTCGCCTGGCTCGATCCACGTCACGGGCATGCCGTAGGCGGGCTCGATGCCGGGAATGCCGTCGAGCTGGCCATATACGTTGGGCGACGGAATGGCCATCAGGCGGTCGGCCTGCACTTCCGCCTGCGCCACCACGGTGCCGGACAGCACGATCGCGTATTGCGAGGGCTTCAGGGCCAGGTCGTCGCGCACGCCGATATTCGGCAGCAGCAAGCCCATGGATTCGGACAGGCTCTGGCGCACGCCCTTGACGCGCTTGTTCAGCGGTTCGCCCTGGGTCTTGTCCACCATGCCCACCAGCTTGTAGCCCAGCATGACCATCAGCGGCTGCACGGCGGGCAGCTGCTGCCACTCCAGTTCCGCGGGCTTGTCGTCCCGCAAGGCCGCCTCGATGGCCGCCATGCCGGCCGCATCGGGCCCCTTCACGCGCTTGGTGAGGCGCCAGGCGACAAAGCCCAGCACGGCGGCAAAGGTCATGAACATGAACCATGGCATGCCCGGGATCAGGGCCAGCGCCACCATCATGCCGGCCGCGCTGAAGATCACCGTTGGCGACGTCAGCACCTGGCCCGCCACCTGCTGTTCGAAGTCGCCCGAATCGCTGATGCGCGTCACCAGGATGGCGGCGGCGGCCGACAGCAGCAGCGCCGGGATCTGCGCCACCAGGCCATCGCCGATGGTCAGCAGTGCGTACTGGCGGAACGCGTCGCCAAACGACAGGTCGTGCATCAGCGAGCCGATGGCCACGCCGCCCACCATGTTGATGATCAGGATCAGGATACTGGCGACGGCGTCGCCGCGCACGAACTTCGAGGCGCCGTCCATGGCGCCGTAGAAATCCGCTTCGGCGGCCACGTCCTTGCGGCGGATCTGGGCTTTTTCCTGGTTGATCAGGCCGGCGTTCAGGTCGGCATCGATGGCCATCTGCTTGCCCGGCAAGGCGTCCAGGGTGAAGCGTGCCGACACCTCGGAAATACGCTCGGCGCCCTTGGTGACGACGGCGAAGTTGATGATCATCAAGATCACGAAGACGACGATACCGACGACGAAGTTGCCGCCGATGACCACGTTGCCGAAGGCCTCGATCACCTTGCCGGCCGCGTCCGCGCCCGTATGGCCGTGCAGCAGCACCACGCGGGTGGATGCCACGTTCAGCGTCAGCCTGAGCATGGTGGTGGCCAGGATCACCGTCGGGAAGACGGAGAAATCGAGCGGCCGCTTGGCCGAGACGCTGACCAGGATGACGATCAGTGCCAGCACGATATTGAAAGTGAACAAGATATCGAGCAGCACTGGCGGCAGCGGCAAGATGATCATCGCCAGGATCACCAGCAAGAACAGCGGCGTGGCGAACTTGTGGCGGCGCATTTCAGCAACCACTCTGTTCAGGAAATTCATGAAGGTACTACCTCGCTCAAATGAGATGGCACGACCACCTCGGTGGGAAATGGGGGCTGGGCGGCACGCTGCCCAGAACGGAATGCTTTCAGCTGCAGTATGTAATTGAGCACCTGCGACACGGCCTGGTACAACTGCACCGGTATCTGCTGCTGTACCTGGCTGGTGTTGTAGATGGCGCGCGCCAGCGGCGGCAGCTCCAGCGTCTCGATATGGTGTTCCTTCGCCACCTGGCGGATATACAGCGCCATCTCGTCGACGCCCTTGGCAACGACAAACGGCGCCTCGGCGCGGTCCTGGTCATACTTCAAGGCGACAGCGTAATGCTCGGGGTTGACGATCACCACGTCGGCGTCGGGCACGGTCTTGCGCACGCTGCGCCGGCCGATCTGCTGCTGCAGCTGGCGGATGCGCTGGCGCACTTCGGGCCGGCCTTCGCTGGTCTTGTGCTCTTCCTTGACATCCTGCTTGCTCATGCGCTGGTTACGGGCAAAGAAAAACGCCTGCGCCGGCACGTCGATGATGGCAAACAGCACGAACACGGAAATGAGCGCCATCAGGCCGTCGAGCATCAGCGCGGAACCGTCAAGCATGGCCTGCGTGAGCGGGCGGTGCTGCAAATCGACGTAATGCGTCAGGCTGGAACGGCTGACATGCACCAGCACCAGGCCCAGCACGGAGGCCTTGGCGATGGACAGGCCGAACTCAAAACCATGCTTGGGCGTGATCAGGCGACCCAGATTCTTGGCCGGACTCAGGCGCTCCATCTTCGGCATCCAGTTCTTCGTGGTGATGACCCAGCCGCCGGGTATCAGCGAACCGAGCACCACGAACAGGGGCACGCAAAACAGCGGCACGATCATCTTGATCAGCAAGCCAACGGAGGTGGTAAACGCCATCGACATGGCATTGTCCAGCGCGCCCTTGCTGTCGAGCGGCATGAAGGCCATGGCGAACAGTTCGCGAAAAGTGTCCAGGTAGCCGGGCAGCAGATAGATGAACACCTTCATGCTGATCAGAATGCCCAGCGCCGTCGACAGGTCGCGCGAGCGCACCACCTGCCCTTCCTGGCGCGACTTCTTCAGCTTTTGCTGTGACGCCTTTTCGGTTTTGTCGCCGGTGCTGCTATCCGCCATGGGCCACCCGCATCTGCTCCTGGATCATGTCCAAGACGCGATTGGTCATCGCCACATAATGTTCCGGCACGTAGCGCACGATCTGCGCCAGCATTACCAGGCCGAACAGGGTAATCATGGAAAACCCCAGCGAAAACAGGTTCAGCGACGGCGCCACGCGGTTCAGGAAGCCAAAGCCCAGCTGCACCACCATGGTGGAAAAGACGATCGGCAAGGCCAGCAGCATGGCGGCGGCGAAGATCCACGCCACGTTGTAGGCCACCGTCTGCAGCAGCAGCGGGCCATAGCCCTGCCCCACGGGCCAGGCCGTGAAACTGGCGCCGATCACGCCCGTCAGCACCAGGTGGCCGTCGATGGCGAAAAAGACGATCATGCACATGATGGTCAGCAGCCCCGTGATCACGTCCGACGAAGTGCCGTTCAGCGGGTCATTCATGACGGCCATGGAAAAGCCCACCTGGCTCGAGACCAGGTAGCCGAGGACCGACATCACGGACATGGCGAAGTGGAATGCCAGGCCCAGGATGAAGCCGATGACGGCCTGTTCCAGGGTGGCAACGGCGGCATGCAGCGAGAATGGATCGATCTTCAGCAGCTCCTGCGAGGCACCCGACGCCTGCATGACGGGCAGCATCAGGATCGCCAGCACCAGCGACAGCAGCACGCGCACGGGCGTGGGCACCATCGCGTCGCCCACCACGGGCGAGGCGCTGAGCATGGCCAGGATGCGGCAGAACGGCCACCACACGGCCAGCAGAAACGGCAGCACCTGATTGAAAATCTGATCCATGGGCGCGCGGCGCTATCCGACCAGGGTGGCCGCGCGCTGAAAAATGGAAACGCAATAATCCATCAGGTAGCCCGACATCCAGCGCCCGGCCAGGATCAGGGCCAGCAAGGTGACCAGCAGGCGCGGCAGGAAGCTCAAGGTCTGCTCGTTGATCGACGTGGCGGCCTGCACCAGCGCCACCACCAGGCCCATGAGCAGGCCCGGCACGACCAGGATCACCACCAGCAGCATGACGATATGCAGCGCTTCGATGATCAGGTCGACGGCAACTTCAGGGGTAAACATGGGTCAGTAGCCCTGTATGCTGGTAACGAGGGTGTTGACGGTCAGGGTCCAGCCGTCGACGAGCACGAACAGCAGCAGCTTGAACGGCAATGAGATCACCAGCGGCGAAAGCATCATCATGCCCATGGCCATCAGCACGGAGGCCACCACCAGATCGATGATCAAAAACGGAATGAACAGCATGCAGCCGATCTGGAACGCCGTCTTGAGTTCGGACAACACGAACGCGGCCAGCTTGACCGTGAAGCTGTGGTCTTGCGGGCGCATGGTCGACGGTTCGCCCGCCAAATGGGCGATCTGCGCCAGCGCGGCCTTGCTCGTTTGCGCCAGCATGAACCGCGAAATCGGCACTTCGGCGATCTTCAGCGCTTCCTGCATGCCGATCTGGTCGCGGTCGTAGGGCACGAATGCGTCCTTCCACACCTGGTCGCCGATGGGACGCATGACGAGCAGGGTCAGGATCAGGGCGATGCCCGTGACGATACGGTTGGGCAAGCCCTGCTGCAGGCCCAGGGCCTGGCGCAGCAGGGACAGCACGATGACGAAGCGGGTAAAGCTGGTCATCATCATGACCATCACGGGCAGCAGCCCGAGCAGGGTCATGACGACGAGGATCTGCATCTTCACCGACAGGTCGGTCTTCGCGCCCGGCACCACGCCGGACAATAAATCCTGCGCGCCGGCGGCGCTGCAGCACAGCATCAGCACGGGCACGGCGAGCGCCGCCGCCAGCGGGCCGTGGCGCCGGGTCACACCGGGTACCGCCAGCTTCATGCTGTCATCAGGTCGAGATTGAGGCCGTCGAGGTCGATGACTTTCAGGCCGTAGTTCTCGCCCGCCACCACCACTTCGGCGCGGCCGATCGGCGTGCCGTTGACCTTGATCACCAGCGGTTCGCCGGCCAGCATGTCGAGTTCGATCACGCTTTCCGGGCCGATGGCCATCAGTTCTTCCAGCGAGATGCGCGCCGAGCCCACTTCCAGGGTCAGGGTCACGGGAATCTTGCGCATCATTTGCGGGATGTCGCGTCGCGCGCGGGTACTGGCAACGTCGGCGACTTCGCCCTGGTCGATGATCATATCGTCGCCCAGGTCTTCCAGCAGGGTTTCGCTCTGGTTGGTATCGGTCATATTCATATTATTCGACATCTTCAAATGAGGTTAAACAGAGCTTGCCCTTGTGTTCGGAAACGGCTGCTGTAAATAAACGGGAGTCGTCGAGCATGACGTCAGTGCGGCTCAGGCTGACGGGAATCACGTCGCCCACGCGCAAGTCGAACAAGGCGCCCAGCTGCACCTGCTTGCTGACGAGGCGGCCTTCCAGGGTCACCTGCAGGCGCGAAGCGAGCGGGCGCACGCTGCGCAGGGCCTTCTTGGCCTGCGCGCGCTCGGGCAGCAGGCCGCGCAGCACGTCGGCCATCACGCGCTTGTCCAGCGAAAACCAGAAGGTGCCGCTCTGCCCCGCCTCGACGTCGCTGAGCGCGACGGTGACGATCCAGCTGCCGCGCGCCGGATGCACGCCCGACTGCACGACAGGCGCGGCATTCGCATCGATGGCGCTGGACTTGCCCAGCGTTTGCAGGTTCTTGTCGATGCGGGCGAACAGGCTGGATACCAACTGTTGTCCCAGCACCACAGCCAGACGCTCTTCCGTGGCCGTCACGCGCACCAGCGCCGGATCGGGCAGCACGCCCTTGGCGCCGGCACTACCATAGCGATAGTTCAGCACGCTTAAAAGGATCTGGCGCTCGAGGGTAAAGCCGGCCTGGCCGGCCGGCGTGGAGAAACTCAGCCAGCGGTTCACGCTGTCCTCGTTCTCGACGCGCGACAGGGTCACGCCGTCGATCTGAAAATTACCCCAGTAGCGGCGGCTCATGGGCTGGCGCAGGGCCACGGCCAGGTCGTCGCGCAGCTGGGCGCCGAACACATGCAGCAAATGGACAGGACGTCCGAGCAGACAGGAATCCAGGACTTGATGGCGCGCAGTTTGATCTGTCTTGGTAATGGTTGTCATGTAGTGGTCATGTCGGTATTGCGGTGGCAGAACAAATTATACGGATCGCCCGAAATTAAATACAGCATCATCTTGGCCTTGCTGACGGCAGCGCAAGCAAACGATTGCGCATCGTATCGCATGCTGGATGGCTACGGTGCTGAACAATACATGAAAATCCTAAATATTGCCATGTATCAATATTCCTTGAGCCAATCCTCTCTTTACTTTATAGTTGCCGCGAGGTAAGCTTATAGCGACAAAATGTAGATTTGCAGTGCGCCATTCCGCTTACCTGATTCCGGTTTTCATGGCAGTTTTCAGTTCCTCTTATTGCCACCGGTAGAAACTTTTATCAGCTATATATTGGTTGTCATGGCCGTGTAAATCACCTCGGCGTAGGTTGCTGAGTCTGTGCTTGGATCTGCTTGCAGCGGATGGTGTGGCAACTGATAAAACTGATGGGTTCCGCGGCAGCGCCGGGACTGGAATGGCAACACCAGTATTTCTGATTGATACGTCACCGCATATTGAAAGTAGAGGGCAAGATGAGCAACGAACTCGCAGGTCTGATCAAGGCCGACCTGGCAGCACTGACCAATGACGCACGCGCCCTGGGCGCCAGCATCATGCCGGCCGCCCAATTTGGCGCGCCGGAACAATCGGGCTTCTCGTTCGCGCAAAGCATGAAAGACGCCGTCGGCAAGGTCAACAACGATGACCGCATGGCCGCGCAAAAAATGAGCGACGTCGACAGCGGCAAGAGCGACGACCTGGTCGGCGCCATGCTGGCCAGCCAGGAAGCGAGCCTGTCCTTCTCCATGTTGATGCAAGTGCGCAACAAAGTCATGGGCGCCGTCGACGAACTCATCAAACTGCCTCTGTAAGATTCACGCCCAGATCCACGCCCAGCCTCCCAGCGAAAGTTACCCCAAGTGATTACCCCCATGAAGTCCGCATTTGCGCGCTGGCGCCTTGGTGCCCAGCCCGCCATCCCGCCCGCCCTGCTGAAGAACCTGGTCCCCATCGTCGTGCTGGCCATCGGCATCACCGCCATGGTGACCATGTACTTCTGGCGCGACCAGGCCAACTACAAGCCGGTCTTCGGCGCGCGCGAAAAAGTGGCCGTGACGGACATGATGGCAACCCTCGACGCCGAGCACATCCCCTACCGCCTGCATCCGGACAGCGGCCAGGTGCTGGTGCCCGACGCCATGCTGGGCAAGGTGCGCATGCTGCTGGCCTCGAAAGGCGTGACGGCGCAGCTGCCGGCCGGCCTGGAGCTGATGGACAAGAATGACCCGCTGGGCGTCTCGCAATTCGTGCAGGACGTGCGCTTCCGCCGCGGCCTGGAAGGCGAGCTGGCGCAAAGCATCATGACGATGGACGCCATCGCTTCGGCGCGCGTCCATTTGTCGATTGCCAAGTCGACCTCGTTCGTCGCCAGCGACGGCGACAAGTCGTCCGCTTCCATCGTCGTGGCGCTGAAGCCGGGCCGCACCCTGGCGCCGGAACAGATCGCCGCCGTCATCAACATGGTGTCGGGCAGCGTCGCCAGCCTGGCGCCCACGCGCGTGAGCCTGGTCGACCAGGGCGGCAACCTGCTGTCCTCGCACATCGACCTGACGGACGGTTTCGACGCCTCGGCCGCCGGCAATGAAGGCGCCAAGCGCTTCCAGGATGACATCCGCCGCAACGTCACGGGCCTGCTCGGCCCCGTCATCGGCGAAGATAACTTCAAGCTCAGCGTGACGGCCGCCGTGAACAACGACCGCGTGGACGAAACGCTGGAAAAATACGGCGAAGCCCCGAAAGTGACGAGCGAAGCGATGCGCGAAGAGCAGGAGCGCAACCGCACCGTGGCCGGCATTCCCGGCAGCCTGTCGAACCGTCCGCCTGCCGCCGCCGTGCCCGCCCCTGCCGATGCGGCCGGCGCCGCGCCGGCCGATGGCGCGCCGAAGCCGTCCGACGACGGCACGGCCCGCAAGAACGCCACCACGCGCCAGTACGCGTACGACCGCAGCATCACGCAGATCAAGCGCAGCCGTGGCCGCCTGGAAAAACTCAGCGTCGCCGTCGTCCTCAACAGCGCCGCCGCGCCGAACCCGAAAACCGGCTGGACCCCTGGCGAACTGGGCAACATCGAAAAAATGCTCAACAGCGGCCTGGGCATCAACGCCCAGCGCGGCGACAGCCTGAGCCTGACGGCGCTGCCCTTCCCCGCCAAGCCGCCGGTGGCGCAGTGGTGGGAAGAGCGCGATACCGTCGTCGACTTCAGCAGCTGGCTGCTGTACGCGCTGGGCGCCGTGCTCGGCTACTTCCTGATCCTGCGCCCCCTGATGCGCCTGCTGACCTCGCGCCTGGCGCCGCCAACCCTCAAGCAGCTCGATCCCGCCATGGCCCTGCCCGGCAGCCCGGCTGCCGGCGCGAATGGCGTGACGGTGCCCGGCGCCCCCGCCCTGGGCCTGAACGGCGTGCCGGCCCTGGAAGGCGAAGCGGCTGCGTCCGGCAGCATGCCGGTGGTGCCGCTGCTGGAAAATTATGACTTGCCGCCACCTGGCTCGGCGGTCGACGTGATGGTCGACCACCTGAAAGTGCTGGCTGAAAAAGAACCCGAGCGTGTCGCCGAAGTCGTCAAACAATGGATGCAGAAAAATGGCCGAACTCAACAACAATAATCTCCCTGACGACGCAGAATTCGAGAGCGTCAGCCTGAATCCCGTGGAGCAGGCCGCCATCGTGCTGCTGAGCATGGGCGAAGAGCAGGCCGCCAACGTGCTGCGCTGCCTGTCGCGCGAAGAATTGCTCGAAGTGACGCAAGTGATGTCGCGCATGAGCGGCATCAAGGTCGAGGCCGTGAAAACGGCCATGCAAACCTTCTTCGACGACTACCGCCAGCAAAGCGGCGTGCATGGCGCCTCGCGCAGCTACCTGAAGCGCTCGCTGGACATGGCGCTGGGCAGCGATATCGCAAATAGCGTGCTGAACAACATTTACGGCGATGCCATCCGCCCGAAAATGGCGCGCCTGCAGTGGGCCTCGCCAAAATGGCTGGCCGAATACATCGTCAACGAACACGTGCAGATGCAAGCCGTCTTCCTGGCCTTTTTGCCGCCCGCGCTGGCCGGCCAGATCCTCGACGCCCTGCCCGTCGAAGGCCGCGACCTGGTGCTGCTGAACCTGGCGCGCCTGGACGAGATCGACCGCGACCTGCTGGTCGAGCTCGATGAACTGGTGGGCCGCTGCCTGGGCACGCTCGACACGCAAAGCACCAGCGTGGAAGGCATCCGCCAGGCCGCCGAGATCCTCAACCGCATGCCGGGCAACCGCGCCGCGCTGGTCGAACTGCTGCGCGCGCACGATCCGGAAGTGGTGTCGGAAATCGAGCTGAGCATGTACGACTTCCTGATCCTCGCCACGCAAAGCGATGTCACGCTCACGCGCATCCTGGAAGACGTGCCGATGGAACAGTGGGCCATCGCCCTCAAGGGCGCGGAGCCGTCGATCCGCGATGCCGTGCTGAAAACCATGCCGCGCCGCCAGGCACAGAGCTTCGAAGACATGATGCGCCGTTCCGGCCCCGTGCCGCTGTCGCGCATCGAACAGACGCGCCAGGAAATCATGGCCACCGTCAAGGGCCTCGCCGATGCGGGCGAGATCGAAGTGCAACTGTTTGCCGAAGCGGTGATTGAATGAAGCACTTTCGCTCGTATCGTTTTCCGCCCCTGTCGCAGTTCATCGCCGCCGGCCAGCGCGCCTCGAACGAGGACACGGACGGCCAGTGGCAGGCGTCCGTCTCGGAAGGTTTCGAGCAGGGCCAGCGCGACGGCTATGAAGTGGGCCTGGTGCAAGGCCAGCAGGATGGCTACGACGCCGGACGCAGCGACGGCATGGCGCACGGCCGCGAAGAAGGCCGCAATGAAACCCTGGTGGCGCTGGACCGCCTGGCGCGTCCCGTCGACGCCATCTTGCGCGACCTGAAAAAAGTGCGCGCCGACTACCGCGCAGCGCAGCGCAAGGAAGTGGTCGACCTGGTGGCCAAGGTGGCGCGCCAGGTGATCCGCGCCGAACTGGCGCTGCAGCCAGTGCAATTGCTGGCCCTGGTCGACGAGACCCTGGCCTCGATGCCGCCCACGCGCGAGGAGATCGACGTCTTCCTCAATCCGGAAGAATTGAAGCGTATCAGCGAACTCGATCCGAAGCGCGCCAAGCGCTGGAACCTGATCGCCGACGCCCGCCTCGACGCGGGCGAATGCCGCATCAAGGCGGGCGACAATGAAGTCGACGCCGGCTGCCATCAGCGCCTGTCGGCCTGCATGGAACAGGTCAGCAGCCATCTGGCGCTGGCCGCCGAACACGCGGACCAGGGCACGCCTGCATGATCGCCGACACGCTGCGCAGTTTCGAGATCGGCGACATCCCGGTCGCGACGCCGACCGGCCGCCTGGTCGGCGCTTCCGGCTTGCTGCTGGAAAGCGCCGGCTGCCGTTTGCACACGGGCCAGCGTTGTCAGATCGAAACTGTGAATGGCGAGTGGCTCGATGCGCAAGTCGTCGGCTTCCGTGAAAAGCTCTCTTACCTGATGCCTTTCAAGAAGGCCTCGGGACTGACCACGGGCGCGCGCGTGCTGCCCCTGCCCGACAAGGCCAGCCTGCAGATCGGCCCCTCGTGGCTGGGCCGCATGGTCAATGGCCTGGGCGAGCCGATCGACGACCTGGGCCGCCTCGGTGGCGAACACATCCTGGAAGTGACGCCGCCGAAGATCAATCCCCTGAAGAAACAACCCGTGGTCGAGCCGCTGGACGTGGGCGTGCGGGCCATCAACAGCATGCTGACCCTGGGCAAGGGCCAGCGCGTGGGTCTGATGGCCGGTTCCGGCGTCGGCAAGAGCGTGCTGCTGGGCCTGATCACGCGCCAGACGGTGGCCGACGTGGTCGTCGTCGGCCTGATCGGCGAACGGGGCCGCGAAGTGCGCGAATTCGTCGAAAAATCGCTGGGCGCGGAAGGCTTGAAAAAAGCCGTGCTGGTGATCGCCCCTGCCGACGAATCGCCCTTGATGCGCATCATGGCCACCGAACTGTGCCATTCCATCGCCGCCCATTACCGCGACCAGGGCAAGCACGTGCTGCTGCTGGTCGATTCGCTCACGCGCTACGCGATGGCGCTGCGCGAAGTGGCGCTGGCCCTGGGCGAGCCGCCGGCCACGCGCGGCTATCCGCCGTCCGTCTTTTCGAATTTGCCGCAACTGGTGGAGAGCGCCGGCAATGGCGCCCACCCGGAAGGCAGCATGAGCGCCATCTACACGGTGCTGGCCGAAGGCGACGACCAGCAGGACCCCGTGGTCGACACGGCGCGCGCGATTCTCGACGGCCATATCGTGCTCACGCGCGAACTGGCCGAGCGGGGCCACTACCCCGCCATCGACATCGCCGCCTCGATCAGCCGCTGCATGGCGCAGGTGATCACGCCCGAGCACATGCTGGCGGCGCGGGCGCTGAAGGCATCGATGGCGCGCCATGCGCGCGTGCGCGACCTGATCCCCCTGGGCGCCTACGTGCCCGGCGCCGACCCCATCACCGACCGCGCCGTGCAATTGCACGGGCCCATCGAGGCCTTCCTGTGCCAGGGCACCAAGGAAGAGGCGCCGATGGGCCCGTGCATCGCACAACTTGAACAGATCATGGCCTAGGAGCATTTGTGAGCGACGCGCATACCATCCGCAACCTGACTACCCTGGTCGGCTTGCGCAGCACCGAAGTGGAACGCCTGCAAGGCGAAATGGCCGCCCAGACGGCCGTGCGCGAGCGCTACCAGAAAAACCTGGAGCGCCTCACGGGCCTGTACACGGATAGCGGCCCCAGCGGCGCCCTGCCTCTGGCCCTGTCCGTCAACTGCGGCAATTTCAAGCAAGCCGTCATGCAGATGGCCGACCAGCACCGTACCGACCTGCATTTGCATGAAGCCAACATGGCCATTTCGCAGCGGGCCCTGAACACGGCGTGGGCCAAGCGCGAGGTGCTGGACCAGGTGCTGACGCAAAAACAGCAGCATGTTGCAAACAAGCAACAACGTACCGATGCCAAGCGGCAAGACGAGCTGGCGACCCAATTCTGGTTCCGCGGGCAGGTAAAATGAGCTTTGTGTAAGTTTCTTTCAGGAAAATTTCACGAAACGGGAATGGGGGTCGCCTTGTACCGGTATATCCCTTTATTCAGGAGTCTGGCATGGCAAGCGTAATTACTTCACCGGTCTACGATCCGATCACCACCGCAAAAAACCTGGCGACCAAGGAAATTGCGGCGCAGCAAGCAGCACTGACGGCGAAAAACACGCTGGCCAACAATACCAGCACGGCGCTGAACAACATGAAGTCGGCCATCTCCGCCTTCCAGCTGGCCATGTCGGCCATGACCACCAGCAAGTCCGTGCTGAGCCAAGCGGCCACCTTCCCCTCCGCGGGCTATGGCACGGCGACGGCCGGCATCAATGCCGCGCCCGGCACGTACAGCTTTTTCGTGGAAAAACTGGCCACGGCCAGCCAGCTGTCGTACGGCGGCCTGACAGGCGTCGCCACGGCTGACGGCACGGGCACGCTGAAAGTGAAAATCGGCGATGGCGTGGGCGACAATACGCTCGACATCGACCTGGCCGCCGCCGACAAGGATGGCAACGGCACCCTGACGCCGCAGGAAATCGCCGCCGCCATCAATGGCAACAGCAAGAACAACTCGCGCGTGACGGCATCCATCGTCACCATCGGCAACGAAGCACAACTGGTGCTGACGTCGAATGTGACGGGTGTCGCCAATGCCGCCACGCTCGATGCCAGCGGCGTCACCAACGTCGCGCTGAAAGGCGCGCTGATCGCGCCAGCCAACTTCAAGGAAGTAGTCAAGGCCGACGACGCCATCGTCTGGCTGGGCAACAAGGATACGGGCACCAAAATCACACAGGCGTCGAATACCTTCACCAACGTGCAGGACGTGAAGATCACCTTCACGCGCGCCATGTCGGCCGCCGAAGCGCCGGTGCTGCTGACGGTCGCCACCGACAACGCCGGCACCATCGCCAATGTGCAGACCTTCGTCGACGCCTACAACAAGCTGAAAACCCTGATCGACGGCCTGGCCAGCCCGGGCGACCCGGCCAAGGGCGTGGCCGCCGGCATTTTCGCCCATGATTCGGGCCTGAACGCGCTGCGCACCAGCATGGGCAATGCCCTGCGCATGAGCATCGGCGGCGATTCGCTGGTGTCGTATGGCATCACGGCGCAGCGCGACGGCACGATCAGCCTGAACAGCGCCAAGCTGACGGCCAAGCTGGCAACCAACCCGACGGGCCTGGACCAGCTGTTCGGCAATAACAGCCTGTCCGCGCCGGCTGGCGTGCTGGGCGGCCTGGACAAGGTGCTGGGCCAGTGGAGCAACGTCACCAAGGGCCAGATCAAGCAGCGCCTGGAAGCGACCGATACCCTGCAAAAAAGCCTGAACAAGAGCATGGACCGCCTGAATACGCAGTATGACAACTCGTACAAGCGCTACCTCGACCAATTTACGCGCCTGCAGATTTTGCAGGAACAGATGAACAAAAACGTCGACATGTTCGACGCCATGTTTGGCAACGATAAATCCTAAGGCGAGCGTGCCTGCCGCGCCGCCGCAAGTTCTGACAGTGAGAAACAAGACATGTTAAACAATGAAGCTTACGGCAACTACCATGCAGTCAACCTGGATGCCCAGACCTCGCGCGCCTCGCCCGTGGAACTGGTGCTGGTCCTGACGGACGGCCTGCTGGAAGAACTGGCGCGCGCGCGCGGGCATATCGTGGGCAAACGCTACGAACAGAAGGCGATCAGCCTGGATAAATGCACGCAGATCATCAACGGTCTGTCGAGCTCGCTCGATTTCGACAATGGCGGCGAAGTGGTGGTCAACCTGGCGCGCCTGTACGACTATTGCGTGGCGCGCCTGTACACGGCCGGCATCAAGCTCGACCCGACCCTGATCGACGAAGTGACGACCTTGATGACGACCATCAAGCGGGGCTGGGTGGGCGTGCAGGCCAACAATGCCTAGGCGCAGCGCACTGCAGCAGCTGGGCCGTCAATTTGCCGCCGCCAGCGAGCAGGCAGACTGGGCAGCACTGGAACGGCTTTCCGCCACCCTGGCGAAAAACCTGCCCTTGCTGGCCGAACGGGGCGCATGGAATGCGCTGGAACAAACAGAATTGTTGCAATTGCGCAAAATTCACGCGCAAGCGGTTAAAATTTGCTCTGCGGAAAAAGAACGCCTGGGTCTGCACCTGGGTGCATTACAGGCAAATAAGGAAGGTTGGGTCGCCTACGCCGCGCTCGGCGAATTCGACTCTGAAGGGTATCAAGCATGATCATGAACTTCAACACGGCGCCGGCCGCTCCGGCATCGACGGGCAATGCGGCGCCTGCAGCGGCAGCGCCGCAGGCCGGTCTCTTGCCCGGCACGCCAGGCTATGGCAGCAGCGCGGCCGCGCCAGGCACGGCCGCCGCGCCTGCCGCCCTGCCCCTGTTCGCGCAGGCGCTCGATGTGGCGACGGTAGAAGAACCCGGTACGCCCGCGGCCGAGACCGGCGCGCCAGTCAAGGATGGCGACAGCGACAGCCAGGCCGACAGCACCCTGCCTGCCATGGCGCCCCCTGTCATCGGCTTGCCGGTGGCCCTGCTGCCGCCAACGGATGCGGCCGCGGCTGAAGCACGCGCCGCCGCCCTGGCGCAGACCCAGTCCGGCGCGGCGCAAGCCAATCCGGCACTCACCATCAGCATGCATCCGGCGGCGGTCACCTTGAACGCCCAGGCAACGCCGCAGGCGGCAGGCCGCGACACGCGCGAACCGCTGGCCGCCGCCAATCCGCTGCCGGCGGCAAAGAGCGGCAGCGGCACCCTGCCCGCCGCCTTCGACGCCGTGCTGGCACAGGCAGCGCCCGCACCTGCCGCACCTGCCGCGCGCGACGGCGAACGCGCCGCCACGCCCGTCGCTGCCGCCGCCCCGAATCCGGGCCTGGCAGGCGCCGTGACCAACGCCGCCACGACGGCGCCCGCCGGCGACACCATCAAACTCAACGGTCCTGCGCAGCAATGGCAGGAGCCCCTGCGCGAAGCGCTGGGCGAACGCCTGCAGACGCAGATCGGCCGCAACAGCGAGCACGCGACGATCCGCCTCGACCCACCGATGCTGGGCCGCATCGAAATCTCCATCCGCCATACGGCCGGCGCGCTGCAAGTCAACGTGACGGCATCGAATGCGGAAGTGCTGCGCCAGTTGCAGGGCATCGGCGAAAACATGCGCAGCGACCTGGCGCAGCGCCAGTACACCGACGTGGCCGTGAATATCAGCGCCACGCCGCGCAGCCCCGCCGCCCAGGCGTTTGCCGAAGGCGATGCGCGCGGCCAGCGTCAGCCAGGCCGCCAGCAGGACGATGCCGAACCGGGCCGCGCCCTGTCCGACGGCACGCCGTCCGGCACTTCCACCACTTACGCCATGCATGAGCGAGAAACCGCCTGATGAATATGAAAATGAAACTGATCGGCGGCTTCGTCGCCGTGGCCGTGCTGGCCGCCGGCGCGGCTGGCGGCGCCATGTGGTACCTGGCCAAGCCGGTTGCCGGCCATGCCGAGACCGCCGAAGCGAAAGCCTCGCCACCGCCTGCCACGGGCAAGAAGGCACGCAAGTTCCTCACGCTCGACAAGGTCATCGTGATGCTGCGCCGCGGTCCTGGCGACACGGACACGCATTACCTGTCGGCCGACCTGGTGATCGCCACCACCGAGGAAAAGGAAAAGCTGACCAAGGACCACCTGCCGCTGATGCGCTCGATCGCCGTCAGCACCTTGTCCAGCTTCCCCATGGACAAGGCCCAGACCATGACGGTGGAACAGTACGCGGAACAGATCAACAAGGCCTTCAATGTCAGCTACGAGCGCGAACAGATGGAAAAGCCGTTCACGGAAGTCATGGTCGGCAAGCTGATCATTGAATAAGCCGACGCCAACACGCCAGCCGACCTAGTGGGAGACCCCGTGGCCTATGTAGAGCAATACCAGGAAGCGTACGGCGCCGGCGAATATGCCGCCGCCAGCGCTTGCGCGGCCGTGCTCAGCGTTGCTGAAGAGCAACAACATCTGGTGGCGTATGCGCCGTTGGTGAAACGCATCGTGCGCCAGCTCAATTCGCAGGTATCGGGCGCCATCGACCGCGACGACATGGAGCAAATTGGACTGATGGGCTTGCTCGAAGCGCTGCGCCGCTACGGCGTGCCGGACCAGTCGTTCGGCAGCTATGCCAGCCTGCGCATCCGCGGCGCCATCCTCGACGAATTGCGGCGCCAGGACTGGCGCCCGCGCGCCGTGCGCCAGGAAAGCCATCGCTTGCGCGACAGCGTGCGCGCCCTCACCCGGCGCCTGGGGCGCGAGCCGCAGGAAGCGGAAATCATGGCCGCGCTGAAGCTGACGCCGGAAGCCTTCCAGGAATACCAGCTGGCGGAAAACGCCGAGCTGATCGCCAGTTTCGATGAAGTGCTGCAGGAAAGCCTGGGACAGGCGGACAGCGCGCCCAGCCCGGAAGAGCAATTGATGGTGCGGCGCAGCCTCGAACAAGCCTTGCGCGCGCTCGACGAACGCGAACAGCGCGTGGTGCAGATGTATTACGAATTCGAATTGAGCTATAAGGAAATTGCCGCCGTGCTGGACTTGAGCGACGCCCGCGTCTGCCAGCTGAACAAGACGGCACTGGGCAAGATGAAAGCCATGCTGCAAGACGCATAAGTTTCCGTACTAGTTTTAGAAAAACTCATCAAATTGACGCAGTACAATGACGCAGAAAGGCAGTTGACATGGTAATTATCGGTATCTTAATCGTGATGGGGTGTGTATTCGGAGGCTTCGCCCTGATGGGCGGCACCGTCCACGCGATCTGGCAACCGGTCGAGTTGATCATCATCATCGGCGCCGCCGTTGGCGCCCTGGTGCTGGGCAACCCCAAGCATGTACTCGGTGAAATGCTGCACCAGATGCGCAAGATCGTCACGCACAAGAAGCAAGGCTCGGAATTCCAGCGCCAGTTGCTGCTGCTGATGTATGAACTGCTGCAAACGGCCGCCGGCGGCCTGAAGGCCCTGGACGCCCACGTCGAGGCGCCGCGCGAAAGCGCCCTGTTCCAGCGCTACCCGCTGGTACTGGAAGAGCCGAAACTGCTGGCCTTTATCGTCGACAACTTCCGCCTGATGGCCATGGGCAAGATCAACGCGCACGAGCTCGAAGGCGTGCTGGAGCAGGAGCTGGAAGCCATCCACGACGAATTGCTGCAACCGTCGAAGTCGCTGCACAAGATCGCCGAAGCCATGCCCGGTTTCGGCATCCTGGCCGCCGTGCTCGGCATCGTGATGGCCATGAATTCCGTGGCCGACGGCGCCGATGCGGCGGAAATTTCGGAAAAAGTGGGCGCCGCCATGGTCGGTACCTTCATCGGCATCTTCTTCTGCTACGGCGTGCTCGACCCGATGTGCAACATGATGAAACAGCTGGTCGGTGAAGAAGGCTCGACCATGGAATGCGTGAAGGTCGTGCTGGTCACGCACGTGGCGGGCAAACCGCCCCTGCTGGCCATCGATGCGGGCCGCCGCCTGGTGCAGCTGAACATCAAGCCGAGTTTCGCCCAGCTGGAAAGCTGGATCAATGCGCTGGAAGATGGCGGCGCCGAACAAGAGCAAGGCCAAGGCCGGGGAGGCCGCCGTGCTAAAGCCGCATGAGAAACATGAACAGGCCATCATCAAGCGTGCCGGACGCAAGCACGACGACGATGGCCACGGCGGCGCCTGGAAAGTCGCGTTCGCCGACTTTTGCCTGGCCCTGCTGTCGCTGTTCCTCGTGCTGTGGCTGATGGCCGCGCGCGAGCAGCAGGCGATGAAGGAAATCATGATGGATGCATCGGCAGGCAGCCGCCAGGGCGAAGGCCAGGGCGTCATGCCGGAACAGAAAGGCGGCCCGCGCGGCAGCCTGATCGAGCGCTTCCCCATGCCCCGCAAGGGCACGGGCGACACGCGCACGGAAGGCAAGCAGGCGCAGGATGGCAAGGCCGGCTCGGCCCCGCAAAACCAGACCAAGGTCAGCTACCAGTCGCCGGAAGACTTGCTGGCCCTGTCGCGCGCGCTCGACAAGCTCAGCGATGAAGCGGGATTGAAGAGCAACTTGCAGTCGGTGATCACGCCCTACGGCTTGCGCGTCATGCTGCACGATACGGACAAGCAAGGCATGTTCGTGCGCGGCAGCGCCGTGCCGACGGACCGCTTCCGCAAGCTGCTGCGCCAGATGGGTCCCGTGTTTGCCCAGATGGAGAACCAGATGCTGATCGTCGGCCACACCGATTCGATGCAATATGCGAATACGGGCTATGAAGGCTATTCGAACTGGACCCTGTCGGCCAACCGCGCCATGTCGGCGCGCGCGCAATTGCTGATCGGCAGCATGAGTCCGGACAGCGTCCTGCAAGTGGTGGGCATGGCCGACCGCGCGCCGCTGGACGTGAAAAACGCCAGCGCCGGCATCAACCGCCGCATCGAACTGTTAATATTGACGCGTGGACAGGCAGACAGCATCGCCGCCATGTTCGGCATGGCCGGACAAAAGGCGCAAGGCGAAGAGTTGCAAGTGGGCGAACCGGATGCGGGAACCTTGCAGCGCCTGCGCGACAAACTGGGCTTGCCCGCCAGGAAAGAGCGGGACGAGCATGCAAATTAAAGGCAAGGGACATCGTATGAAAATCTCCTCCGGCAATACCGGCGCAACCGTGCGCAGCGGCGCCGTGGCGCCTGCCGAGGCGATCGCCGAGCATGGCGCTGCCGGTGCGGTGACGCCCGGTTCGGCCGCTGGCGAACAGATGCAGTCGGCCGTGCTGCAACCGGCCATGGCCGCCCTACGCACCATGCCCGACATCGACCACGAAAGAGTGGCCATGCTGCGCGATGCGCTGGCCAAGGGCGAATTACCCTTCGACCCGTCGAAACTGGCGGGCCTGATCCAGCGTTTCCACGGCGGTGAGTCGTGACCGCCCCGCGCAAGGGCATCACGCGCCAGGAAGCCGTGCGCCGCGTGCTGCAAGGCATGGCCGACGATAGCCTCGGCTACGCCGCCCTGCAAGCCTTGCTGGAAGAACAATTCCAGGCCACCCTGCGCCACCAGAGCGCGCAGCTGACGGCGCTGGCCGACCAGGTTATCGCAGCCGTCGAGCCCCTCGACGCGCGCCGGCGCCAGCGGGTCAGCCTCGTCACCGCGCTGCTCGGTCCGCAGGGCGACATGCCGCAGCTGTTTGCCCTGTTGCAAGAAGATGCGCGCAGCAAGGCCCAGGCCGACTGGGTGGCGCTGGAACAGATGGTGCTCGAATGCAAGCGCCTGAATGCCCGCAACAGCGAATTATTAACGGAACAGTACAGCATCATGCAGCGCGTGCTGCATGGCGAGGAAGATACGTATGCGCCAGGCTGATTTTTCACAGATGCGCGCGATGGCCGCCACGCCGTCGACGCTGGCGACAACTGCCGTGCAGAGCAATATGCGCGCCACGCCTGCGACGGCGGCAGCCGGCAGTTTTGGCAGCGTGTTCCAGCAGGTGCAGGGCGAAGTGGCCCGTTTTATCGAACAGGGCGGCGGCAGCGCCACCACCCTGAATCCGCAAGGGCGCGCCTACCTGGAGCAGAGCCAGCCCGTGAATGTGCTGGGCAGCATCAACCAGGGTGGCGAGATCGGCGAAGTGCAGCAGCAGTTCCTCGCCTCGATCAAGCCCTGGACGGAAGAAACGGGCGCGCGCCTGGGCGTGGCGCCGGAAATCGTCGCCGCCCATGCGGCGCTGGAATCGGGCTGGGGCCAGCGTCCCCTGCGCCAGGGCACGGGTGCCGACACGAATAACCTGTTCGGCATCAAGGCCGGCGGCAAATGGCAGGGCGACGTGGCCAGCAATGTCACCACCGAGTACGAGGCAGGCAGCGGCACGGCCCTGAAGAAAACGGAACGTTTCCGCAGCTACCCGGACCAGGCCAGCGCCTTCCGCGACTATGCGCAAGTGCTGCTGGACAATCCCCGCTACCGCCCCGCCCTCAACACGGGCAAGGACGCGGGCGCCTTCGCGCAAGGCCTGGCGCGCGGCGGCTATGCCACCGATCCCCACTATGCGGCCAAGCTGACCCAGCTGGCGACGCGCCTGCAGCGCACGGCCGCCGCCGAGTAGTTCCGCCGGGTCGTTCCCTGAGCGGCCGACAATCTCGGCCGGCGCTCCCTTAACGGCCGGGAATCTCGGCCGGCGCTCCCTTAACGGCCGGGAATCTCGGCCGGTTCCACCACGCCCGCATCGACCACCCTGGCGCGTATCACCGTGCCGCTGGTGGCGTTGCGCACGCGAATCACCTGCCCCAGCGCGCCCGGGTCCATCGCCTCGCCCGCCATGCTCACTTCCACCTGTTCCTTGCGCGCGACGATGCTGACGGCACTGCCCCGCTTGATCAGCATGGGCGCGGCCAGCTGGCCCTGGCGCAGCACTTCCCCCGCGCGCAGGCTGCGCCGGCTCGACAGTCCCACGGCGTCGGGCAAGGAGGCAATACTGTCCGGCAGCATCGTCACGTCGCGCCGCGCCAGCGCCACGTCGCCCGCCTGCAGCGGCGTATTCGCCGTCACGGGCACGCTGGTAACGGCGACTTGCGCCGTGATGGCGCCGCGCACCAGCATCTCGTAGCGCCAACCGTTGCTCCCAGGACACACTGCAACAAAGCGCATGCGCTGGGCCGAACGGCTGTCCGCCGCCTCGAGCGCGACCGGCGCCGCACAGGCGGGAATGGGGCGCGCGCTTTTCACCACGGCGACTTGAAACTGCGGTTCCAGCAAGCCTGCGGCGTCCGCTTGATGCGCTAATTGCTCGCGCGCCAACTGTTCTACTCGCGAAAATATATTGTCGGCTGGCAATTCTGCGCGTCCTGCACTACTATATAGGCTGGTCAGAAAAAATAGGCCCGGAAGCAGTATGTGAGGACGTGGCATCTTGTTTCGCATCATCGTAATGCTGTTGAAATGAATCATTGCTAACCTTAATCAAAGATACTGAAGCGGCATGACCTTACCATGCGTCAACATGACCAGGCTGGGATTTTACCTCCGCACCACCTATTTTCTAGCCCGAACTGCAAAAAGCACGATCGAATTCAATACAAAGGATGACCATGGGGATTAATTTCAAGGACGCGCTCGGCGTGCATGCCGACGCGCTCGCACTGCGCGCCGACCGCACACGCGTGCTGGCAGCCAACATCGCCAATGAAAACACGCCGGGCTTCCAGGCCATGGACATGGATTTCGGCAGCGCCCTGCAGCAGTTGCAGGACAACGAAGCGGGCCTGCTGTCGACCGATGACGACGCCAGCGCCCTGTACCGAGTACCCTACCACCCCAGCCGCGACGGCAACACCGTCGAAATCGGCGTCGAACAGGCGGCCTTCTCGCAGAACGCCACCGACTTCCAGACCAGCCTCACTTTCGTCAACATGAAACTGAAGGGTCTGTCCAAGGCCATTTCCGGACAATAAGGAACAGCATGAGCTTCCAGGATATTTCCAAGATCGCCGGTTCGGCGATGGCGGCGCAAACCGTGCGCCTGAATACCATCGCCAGCAACCTGGCCAATGCCGATTCCGTTGCCGGCTCCGAAGGCGAAACCTACCGCGCGCGCAAGCCCGTGTTTTCCGCCGTGATGGATGGCGCCAGCGGCGCGGGCGGCCGCGTGCAGGTGCTCGACGTGGTGCAAAGCGACGAACCGCTGCGCAAGGTCTACGAACCGGGCCATCCGATGGCCAATGCCGACGGCATGGTGTACTACCCCAACGTCAATCAGGTGGCCGAGATGACCGACATGATGTCGGCCTCGCGCGCGTTTGAAACGAATGTCGAAGTTCTGGGCCGCATCAAGTCGATGCAGCAGTCGCTCCTCAAATTAGGTGAAGCATAAGCCATGGAAACCAATCTCTTTACAAACAATACCAGCAGCAGCGGTACGAACAGCAATGCCGTGGCCTCGAACAACAATGCCACGCAAGACATGTTTACCAAACTGCTGGTGGCGCAGATCAAGAACCAGGACCCGCTGGCGCCGACCGACCCTAGCCAGTTCGTCAATCAATTGACGCAGCAGGCGCAGACGGAAGCGATGCAGAACCTGTCGGCGCTGACCAGCGCCAATGCCAGCGTGCTGCAATCGATGCAGGTGCTGGCCCTGGGCGCGCAGGTGGGTTCCGAAGTGATGGTCAATACCGACACGGTTCAGATCGACAAGAACACGGTCAGCGGCAGCATCGCGCTGGCCGCCACCAGCAGCAAGACCACCGTCACCCTGAAAGGTGCCGACGACAAGGAATACAAGATCGAACTGGGCGCCAAGGCGGCCGGCACGGTGCCGTTCACCATCGATCCCGTGGCGCTGGGCTTGCCCACCGGCACCTACACCATGTCGGTGAGCACCAGCAGCACAGAAAAACCGACGGTCGATATCGCAGGCAAGCTCAACAGCGTGCGCCTGTCGTCCTCCGGCAACATGATTCTGAGCGTGTCGAACCTGGGCGAAGTCAACCCTGGCGCGATCACGGGCTTTAACGGCAAGACGGCCTGATCCGCCCGCGCCTTCGTTTCCTGAACACTAATCTCGTCCTTCACTAAAGGAAGTCAACATGAGCTTCGACATCGCCCTGTCCGGTATCCAGTCCATCAACCAACAGTTGAACAGCACCAGTAACAACATCGCCAACGCCGGCACCTACGGCTTCAAGAGCAGCCGCGCCAACTTCTCGGCCATGTACGCCGGTTCGCGCGCGACGGGCACGGAAATCGGCTCGATCACGCAAAGCATGACGCTCAACGGCGGCGTGCTGAACACGGGCCGCGCACTCGACGCCGCCATCGACGGCCGCGGCTATTTCGTCACGCGCGATGCGCAAAACACCATGACCTACAGCCGCGTCGGCATCTTCTCGGCCAGCAACGATGGCTTGCTGATCGATTCGAATGGCCGCCTGGTGCAAGGCTATGCGTCCGTCAAGGGCAGCACCGCGCTGGGCACCATGGGCGACATCAAGATCCCGACGGGCCAGATTCCCGCCGAGGCATCGACCAAGCTGGCCTACGCCGCCAACCTGTCGTCCGACTGGACCGTGAAAACCCCCGCCTTCGACAAGACCAATGAGCTGAGCTACAACAGCGCCAAGGTCTCGGTCGTCTACGATTCGCTGGGCGGCAAGCACGCGCTGGGCCAGTACTTCGTCAAGACGGCGACCGGCGTGGACGTGCACTACACCTTCGACAACACCGACGTGACGCCAGTGACGAAAATGACCTTCGACACTGCCGGCAAGCTGGTGACCGGCACGGCCGCCACGCCAGTGCTGCCGACGCCGCCTGGCGCGGCGGCCATGTCGGTCGCCATCGACTACACGGGCACCACCCAGTTCGCCGGCGAGGCAACCACCTCGACCGACCGCGCCGATGGCTATGCCTCGGGTACCTACACGGGCGTGGAACTGGCCGACGACGGTTCCGTCGTGGCGAAGTACACGAACGGCCAGAAGCAGAGCATCGGCGTGCTGGCCATCGCCACCTTCCCCGACGAAGGCGCATTGACCGCGGTCAACGACACCAGCTGGATTGCCTCGACCACTTCCGGCACCGCCATCTACGACCGTCCTGGCGTGGGCATGGCCGGCAAGCTGGCCACGAGCTCGCTGGAGCAGTCGAACGTCGACATCACCACCGAACTGGTGGGCCTGATGACGTCGCAGCGCAACTACCAGGCCAACTCGAAGGTCATCTCGACCGAGAGCGCCATGCTGCAATCGCTGATGCAAGCGTTGTAATCAACGAAACGCAAGGGTAAAGAGCTATGGATGCGCTGATTTATACCGCCATGAGCGGGGCCGACCGCGCTCTGCGGGCACAGCAGGTACACGCCAACAACCTGGCCAACATCGAGACGGGCGGCTTCCGCGCCAACCTCGAGGTGTCGACCGTCCAGCCGCTGCAAAACGGCTATGGCTACGACGACCGCCACATGACGCAGACACAGTCGAGCGCCATCGGCACGCGCACGGGCGCCATCAAGGAAACGGGACGCGAGCTCGACGTGGCCATCACGGGTCCCGGCTTTCTCGCGGTGCAATGGCAAAACGGCGAGGCCTACACGCGCGCCGGCGCCATGGACCTGGATGAAACGGGAGCGCTGACCATCAATGGCCGGCCCGTGCTGGGCGAAGGCGGCCCGATCACGATACCCGAACACACCAGCCTGTCGATCGGCGGCGATGGCACGATTTCCATCCAGGTGCCGGGCACCGCGCAAATGCAGACCGTCGACAAGCTCAAGCTGGTGAATGCGGAAACGGGCGAACTGACGAAGAACGAGGCGGGCCTGATCGTCTCGCGCACGGGCGAAGACTTGCAAGCCGACCCTGCCGTGCGCCTGCGCGACCGCCACCTGGAAGGCAGCAACGTGTCGGCCGTCGAGGAAATGGTCGCCACCATGAGCCTGAACCGCAGTTTCGAGATGCAGATGAAAGTCTTCAAGGCCAGCGATTCCATGACGGAATCGGGCAACCGCCTTCTCGGTGCCTGAGTCCACCGCGATTAAATATTCAAGGAGCAATACATGAATCCAGCAATGTGGATCAGCAAGACCGGCGTGCAGGCGCAAGATGCAAAACTGCAAGCCATCGCGAATAACCTGGCCAACGTCAACACGGTCGGCTTCAAGCGCGACCGCGTCGTCTTCGAAGACCTGTTTTACCAGGTGGAACAGCAGCCGGGCACGCAGCGCGCCGACAACACCCTGTCGCCATCGGGCGTGCAGCTGGGTAACGGCACGCACATGGTCGGCACGCAAAAGGTGTTTACCACCGGCAGCCTGCAAACGACCAGCCGCGAATTCGACGTGGCCATCACCGGCAACGGCTTCCTGCAAGTGTTGCGCCCGAACGGCGAAGCGGCCTACACGCGCGCCGGCCAGCTGGGCATCAATGAAAACGGCGTGATGGTCAACGCCCAGGGCTTGCCCCTGGTGCCGCAGATCACCGTGCCGAACAATGCCACGGCGATCACCATCGGCGAAAACGGCATGGTCACGGCAACCGTGCCGGGCAACGTCGCGGGCACGGAGCTGGGCCAGCTGAACCTGTCCAGCTTTGTCAACCCGACGGGCTTGCTGGCACTGGGTGAAAACCTGTTCCAGGAAACGGCATCGAGCGGCACGCCGACGGAAGGCCGTCCGGGCGAAGGCGCCCTGGGCAAGCTGAAACAGTTCGCCCTGGAAGGCTCGAACGTGCAGGTCGTCGAAGAGATGGTCGACATGATCGCGGCCCAGCGCACCTATGAAATGAACACCAAGGTGCTGTCGGCCGCCGACAACATGCTGCAATACCTGGCGCAAGCGGCACGCTGATGACAGTCGCCATGAAAGCCACGGCGGCCCTGCTGCTGGTGCTGACAGCCGGTTGCGCCAGCCGTCCGGCGGCGCCGGTGGCGCCCAGCTTTTCCGATACGCCGCTGCCGGTGGCGCCGCGCAGCGCGGCGCGCGGCGGCGTATCCGGCGGCGTCTTCAATCCCGACGCGGGCCTGGCCCTGACCTCCGACAGCCGCGCCTTCCGCGTCGGCGACGTCGTCACCGTGGCCCTGCAGGAAACCACGCAGGCCAGCAAGAAGGCGGGCACCTCGTTCAACAAGGGTTCGTCCGTCGGCGTGAAGGCCGCCAACATCCTCGGCAAGACCCTCCCCAAAACGGGCGTCGACCTGTCCGCCGACCGCAACTTCGCGGGCGACTCGACCAGCACGCAGCAAAACGCGCTGTCCGGCGCCATCACCGTGATCGTGCAGGAAGTATTGCCGAACGGCTTGCTGCGCGTGCAGGGCGAGAAAACCCTGACCCTGAACCAGGGCGAGGAGTTCGTGCGCCTGCGCGGCTACCTGCGCGCGGCCGATATCGATTCCAACAACCAGGTGTCATCCTTGCGCATCGCCAATGCGCAGATCGCCTATTCCGGCCAGGGCACCCTGGCCGAAGCCAATACCCCGGGCTGGCTGACGCGCTTCTTCGTCGGCCCGTGGATGCCGTTTTAAGGTGACATGATGAAATTTCGCTCCGCCCTGCCCCTGGCAGCCATGCTGGCCGCGCTCTGCGGCCTGTCCCTGCCCGCCTCGGCCGCGCAAGTGCTGCGCAACCTGGTCAGCATCGAGGGCGTGCGCGACAATCCGCTGGTCGGCTACGGCCTCGTTGTCGGCCTGAACGGCAGCGGCGACACCACCCAGGTGAAGTTTTCCAGCCAGTCCGTGGTCAACATGCTCAAGCAGTTCGGCGTGAAGATGCCGGATGGCGCCGAATCGAAAAGCAAGAACGTCGCCACCGTCATGGTCAGCGCCGTGTTTCCTCCTGGATACCGTCGCGGCCAGGCCATCGATGTCACCGTATCCTCGCTGGGCGATGCGAAAAGCTTGCGTGGCGGCACCTTGCTGCTGACGCAGCTGCGCGCGGCCGACAATGAAACCTATGCGCTGGCGCAAGGCAACGTGGTGGTCGGCGGCTTGAATGCCACCGGCAAGAGCGGCTCGTCCGTCACCGTCAACACGCCCACTTCGGGCCGCATTCCCAACGGCGCCAACATCGAACGCGAGATCCTCAGCGATTTTTCCACCAAGCCGACCGTCACCCTGAACCTGCGCCACCCGCATTTCGAGACGGCCATCAATATCGTCGAAGCCGTCAACCGCCGCTTTGGCGCCGTCGCCACCACCAGCGACGCCACCAGCGTGGAAGTGCTGGCGCCGGAAAACCCGACCCAGCGCGTGGCCTTCATGGCCAAGCTCGAAGCGCTCTCCGTCGACGTGGGCGCCGATACGCCGAAAGTGGTGTTCAATTCGCGCACCGGCACCGTCGTCATCGCCGAAGGCCTGCGCGTGAAGGCGGCGGCCGTCACCCACGGCTCGCTGAAAGTCATCATTTCGGAAAGCTCGGCCGTCAGCCAGCCGGCGCCGTTCGGCCGTGGCCAGACCACCGTCACGCCGCAGTCCAAGGTGTCCGTCGACCAGGGCAATGGCAATATGTTCAAATGGCCGGCCGGCGCCAAGCTGCAAGCCATCATCGACGTGGTCAACAGCCTGGGCGCCTCGCCCGATGACATCATGGCAATTTTGCAAGCCCTCGACCAGGCCGGCGCCATCGAAGGCGAACTGGTGGTCATCTAACGTGGCACTGAAAGCTGAATGGAAATGAACATCAACGACAGCAGCAGCGCCCTGCCCTCGGCGCTCGATGACCGCTCTCCGGCGGCAGCCACGCCGGCCGATCCCCGCTACGCGGCCAAGGCCACCGAGGCGGCCGTCAAGTTCGAAGCCTTCTTCATCTCGCACATGCTGCGCCAGATGCGCTCGGGCACGCGCGAGATGGCCGGCGAAGACAGCGTCTTCAAGGACCCGATCAACAGCGACATGCTGGAAATGGCCGACAACCTGGTGGCCGACAAGATGGCCGGCCAGCGCGCCTTCGGCATCGCCGATGCCATCCTGCGCCAGCTGCTGCCGGCGGCCAGCGCCCCCGTTTCAGCCAGCGGCACCGGCAAAAGCGCTGTCAAAACCGACAATATTGCAGCGGCGCTTAATAAATCCGTCTGAAGCGTCGCCTGTTCAAGGTAACAACGATACCCGGCCTGCCCACCAGCATGCGCCACACTCTTCACGAAAGAAACTTGCCCAATGAGCATCATCAGCAATGCATTGTCAGGCAGCATCGCCGCCCAGGCCGCACTGAATGCGGCCAGCCAGAACATCGCCAACCTGCAAACGGCCGGCTATACGCGCCAGGGCGTGCTGCTGTCTTCGCTTGGCGCCGGCGTGGGCGTGCGCTCGGCCGGCAATGGCGTGGAAGTGTCCGCCCTGCTGCGCTTTGCCGATGCCTATAAAAGCCAGCAGATGTGGCGCGCCGCGTCCGACCAGGGCGCGCGGACGCAAACCCAGCCTTACCTGACGCAGCTCGAGCGCGTGATGGGCGACGATGCGTCGAGCATCAGCAACGGCATCGACGGCTTCTTCGCCGCCCTCAACGCGGCCGCCGTCGATCCCACCTCGACGCCGCTGCGCCAGCAGATCATCACCTCCGCCGATGCCATGGCGCAGCGCTTCAACAGCATCAGCACCGTCATGAGCAACCAGTTGCTGTCAGTGCAACAACAGCGCGCTGCCATTGTGCCGCAAGCCAATACGACCCTGGCGAACATCGCCGCGCTGAACCAGCGCATCAGCACATCCACGGCGTCGGGCACCAACGTGTCGTCGCTGATGGATGCGCGCGACCAGCTGATCGACGGCCTGGCCGCGCAGATGGGCATCGAAGTCATGGACCAGCCCGACGGTTCGCGCAATGTCTCGCTGAAATCGGGCCAGCCGCTGGTCATCGGCGGCATGGCCGGCACCCTGAGCAGCAGCATGACGGCGCAAGGCGACCAGACACTGGGCTTGCAATTCGCCAATTCCAGCTTCACCCTCGACATGGTCGCCATCGGCGGCCAGATGGGCGGCCTGGGCGAGTTCGAACAAAACACGCTGAAACCGCTGCAACAGTCGATCGCAGACCTGGCCACTAATCTGAGCAACAAGATCAATGCGCAGCTGGCAGCGGGCACGACCATGGCAGGCACGTCCGGCGGTCCGCTGATGGTCTACGCGAACGGCAAGCTGAGCATTACTGCCGGCTTCAGCGCCAAGGACCTTGCCCTGTCGGGCACGGGCGCCGCTGGCGACAGCAGCAACTTGCAAAAACTGATCGACATCAAGAACCAGCCGATCAATGTCGACTGGGTCGGCTCCGTCCTGATCAGCGACGCGGACACGCAGCTGGTCGGCAAGCTGGGCATCTACAGCCAGCAGAACCAGGCCTTGCTGAAGACGGCCAACACGGTGCGTTCGCAGGCCATCGACGACTGGAAGTCCACCAGCGGCGTCAACAAGGATGAAGAAGCCATGAACCTGGTGGAATTCCAGAACATGTATCAAGCCAACATGAAAGTCATTTCCGTGGCGAATGCCCTGTTTGACGCCACTTTGCAAATGATGGGTTAAGGAGAAGATCATGCGTGTCGCCAGTAGCCAGTACCAATCGCTGATCAATATTTCGCTTCAGCAAAACCAGGAACGCATCAATTTCCTGACCCAGCAAATGTCGTCGGGCCTGCGCATCCAGCTGCCATCGGACGATCCGATCGGCAACGTGCGCATTTCGCGCCTGACGCGCGAACAGGCCATGGTCACCCAGTACCAGGACAATATCGCCACCGTGAAGGTGCGCCTGCTGAAAAATGAGAATTACCTGTCGAGCATGGTCACCGACATGGGCCAGGCGCGCGACCTGCTGGTCTGGGCCGCCGACGGCAGCAATGCGCCGGACGATCTCAATTCCATGACGCAATCGTTGATCGCCATGCGCGACAGCGTGCTGTACACGGCCAACCTGAAGGACCAGGAAGGCCGCTACATGTTTTCCGGCACCGCCACCGACCAGCCAGCCATCAAATTCGATGAGAACGCGACCGTCGGTTCCCGCTACAGCTATATCGGCAACAACGATACCCAGACTGTGGTGGTGGGCAATGGCGTGACGCAGGCGGCCAACGTCGACGTGGACAAGCTGCAAGTGTGGCTGAACAAGATCGACCAGGCCATCGCCACGCTGGGCAAGCCGGGCGTCAGCCCGAACGATCCGGCCGTGCGCGCCGACGTCGTGGCGGCGCTCGATGGCACGGATGACGGCATGGATTTGCTCTCTGGTAAGATCGCCATCTTCGGCGGCGCGCAAAACATTCTGTCGACCTTGTCCGGCAATTTGGCCAACGTCTCGCTGTCGAACGATTCGGCCCTGCTGGACCTGAAAAAAACCGACATGGGCGCCGCCGCCATTGAGCTGACCGGCTACCAGACCGCCCTGCAAGCCACGTATAAGGCCTACGCCAAGGTGGGCACCATTTCCCTGTTTGATCTTCTCTGACCATCATGCAAATCGCTCAGACCTCCTCCTCTTCCGGCGTTGCCGCCAAAAGCGCCGGCACGGCACGCGTCGTCGATGACGCGTCCGCCGCCGTCAGCGGCGGCGCCAGCGCGCGCAGCGAAGCGCCGGCGGCGCGGAGTTCGACGACAAGTCTGCAGCGCGGCCTGAGCAACTGGGATCACCAGCTGCAGGGAGAAATTTCCAACGCCCAGCAAACCCTCGACTACCTGGAACGCAGCAGCAGCCAGCTGCAAGCCTTGAAAAGCGAGCTGGCGGCCAAGCTGGCCGCGCGCCAGGGCCGCGAAGGGCAAGTCGAGGCGCGCGTGCGCCAGTTCAGCAATACCTGGCGGCAGCGCGCCAGCGCCTCGGGCGGCACGCTCGACGCACAGCTCGGCTATACTAGCCCGCAGGCGGCGCAGCAGAATTTCAGCATCCGCGGCCTGACCATGGCCAGCCTGCAGGAAGGTCCGCAGGAAGTGCTGGCCTTTTCCGTGGGCGGCGCGAATCAGGCCTTGCGTTCGGTCAATATCGAACCTGGCCTGAGCCAGGACGAGATCGTTTCGCGCTTCGACCGCGCACTGATGCCATCCGGCATCCGCGTCAAGCAGGGAGAGGACGGCGAGCTGGTCTTCAGCACGGCGGAAGCATCGTGGGCCAACGTGCGCGACAGCCTGTCCGTGCGCGGCAGCGGCATCCGCTACCCGACGGGCCAGATGAGCCGCGTGCGCACGGATGCGGAACCGGCCGCCATTGCGCCGGAAGAGTGGAATACCAGCGATGTGGAAGCCTTGCGCGCCACCTTGCAGCAAGTGGTGCAGGCCCTGTCCCACCTGCAGCAGGCGCGCAGCTCCGTCAGCCTGGCGCTGGCGCAAGCGACGGGCCGGGTCGCCAAGGCGCAGCCCGTGCAGATCAGTGTCAGCATGGACACCCTGGCGGAAAACTTCACGGAAAAAGCCAGCCAGCCCGGCTATGAATCCCTGCTGGCGATCAGCTCGGCGCTGGTCGGCATCAGCCGCGAACGCGTGGTTGCCCTGCTGGGCCTGCGCTAAAAACCTGGTCGGCCCCCTATCGGCGGGCCGTGGAAGACCGTAAGATGCTGCTGGCGCGCCCGCTTATGGCCAAGCACGCCAGCGCATCCCGTCATCCACACCTGGAGCTCCCTTGATAAAGACCGCCGCCCGGCTGATCAGCTACGCCCTGCTGGGCAAATCCGACAAGCAGCCCCTCGATATCGCCAAGGTGCGCAAGGTTTTAATCCTGCGCAACGACAAGATCGGCGACATGATCGTCACCTCGGCACTGCTGCGCGAACTGAAAAAAAATTACCCGCACTGGCAGATCGACGTGGCTGCCAGCAGCGTCAACCGCGATGTCATCGCCGCCAATCCCCACGTCGGCGAGATTCTCATCTGGGATAAGCAGCCGCTGCTGCGCGACTTGCGCACCACCATTGCCGACCTGCGCCGGCGCCGCTACGACGTCATCTTCAATCCCTATAACCGGTTTTCGATTCCGCTGCTGCTGCGTATCAAATGGCTGGGCGCGCGCTACCTGACCGGGTTTGCCATCCCCAAGTACGGCACCTCGACGGCAAAACTGGGCATGTTCGACCATACGGTGCCGTGCGACCGCAGCCGCCACATCCTGCACAGCTACTTCGCCACGTTCGGGCAATTCAAGCTGCGCGACATCGACATGCGCTATGAACTGTTCGGCGTGGACGCCCATGCGGCGCCCATCGACGCCGCCTGCGACAGCTTGCTGCGCGCGCATGAAGGCCTGTTTTGCCTGAATTTCCAGGGCAGCAATGCGCAACGCACGGTCAGCGTGGCCGACGCGCAGCGCTGCTGCGCCGCCCTGGCCGCGCGCTATCCGCACCACGCCCTGCTGGTCATCGCCGCACCGGGCACCGAGGCGCGCGCCGCCGAGATCGTGCAAGGCGCGGGCCATGCCAACGTCATGCTGGCGCCGCCCACCGGCCATATCCTGCAGCTGGCCGCCCTGATACGCCGCTGCGAACTGGTGCTGTCGCCGGACACGTCGGTGATCCACATCGCTTCCGCGTATGACAAGAAAATCGTCGGCTATTACATCCGCACCGACAACTACCGCTGGTTTTATCCGGCCAGCAGCCAGTACCGCGTCATCCTGGCGCCAGGCCTGACCCTGGCCACAGTCAGCGCCGACGAAACGCTGGCGGCCGTGGCAGCGCTGATGGACGGTGACGCCGAGGCCGTTCAAGCCGTGGGCTGAGCGGCCAGCAATCGCTCCATCTGCCGTGCCGGCAAGGCGCCGGCAAACAGAAAGCCCTGGGCATAGTCACAGCCGGCAGCGCGCAGCAGGTCGCGCTGCAGCGCCGTCTCCACGCCCTCGGCGACCACCTTCAAGCCCAGCCGCTGCGCCAGCGCGATGATGGCTTCGCACAGGGCCAGTCCCGCATCGCCCTGCCCCAGGGCGCCGACCAGCGAGCGATCGATCTTGAGAAAGTCGATATCGAATTTCTGCAGGCAGGCCAGCGAAGTCTGGCCGCTGCCGAAATCGTCGAGTGCCAGCGCCAGGCCCATGGCACGGAACTGGCGCAGCCGCTCGCCCACCTGGCGCGCCTCGTCCAGCAGCACCCCTTCCGTGGTCTCGATGACAATGGCGCCCGGCGCCAGGCCTTCGCGCCGCAAATGCTCGGGCCAGCCCTGGTACAGGGCGGCGTCGCCGCGAAACTCCACGGGCGACTTGTTGATGCTGATCTGGAAACCGGCGCCATACGCGGCTTGCCATTGCTGCGCCTGGCGCACGGCCTGGCGGAACACCCAGTCGCCGATATCGGTGATCAAGCCGTTCGCCTCGGCAAAGGCGATGAACTCGGCGGGCGCCAGCAAGCCGCGCAGCGGATGGCGCCAGCGCAGCAGCGCCTCGGCGCGCGCGATGGCGCCATCGTGCAGGCTGACGATGGGCTGGTAATGCACCTCGAACTGTTCCTGCGTCAGCGCCAGGCGCATTTCGCGCACCGTGCTGCGGCGCAGTTCCGCCGCCTGCTGCAGGGCCGGGGTGAAATAGCGGTAGCCGTTGCGGCCCGCATTCTTGGCCGCATACATGGCCTGGTCCGCATGCCGCAGCAAGGTTTCGGCCGCCTCGGCATCGGCAGGATACAGCGCCACGCCCACGCTGGCCGACACGTGCGCGCTGTCGTCGTCGAGCGCGAAAGGCATGGCCAGCGCCGTGACGAGCTCCTGCACCACCCTTTCGATGCCCGCCAGCTGCCCCACGCCTGCCAGAATGACGGTGAATTCATCGCCGCCCAGGCGTGCCACCGTGTCCGTGGCACGCACGCGCTCGCTGATGCGCCGCGCCGCCTGGCGCAGCAGGATATCGCCCTTCTCGTGGCCCAGGCTGTCATTTACCTGCTTGAAGTTGTCCAGATCGATGAACAGCAGGGCCAGGCACGCCCCTTCGCGCTTGGCACGGCGCGTCTCGTTGTGCAGCCGGTCGAGAAACATGTGGCGGTTCGGCAGCCCCGTCACCTGGTCGAAATTGGCTTGCTGCCAGATGCGTCCCGATGCTTCGCGCTGCGCCGTGATATCGCTGACCAGCGCCAGCGCGCCCAGATAGGCGCCGCCGGCATCGAAGATGGGATTGGTGGCCAGGGTGGCCCACAGGGCGCTGCCGTCGCGGCGCAGGAACTTGAACTCATGGCGTTCGGCGATGCCATCCTGGCGCCGGGCAATGTTGCGTTCCAAAATGGCGCGGCCTTCGTCATCCATGAAGGCGGCCAGCGGGCGGCCCAGCATGTCTTCTATCCGGCAGCCCAGCATGTACGCCATTTTCGGGTTGACAAAGCTGGTCAGCGCCTGCGCGTCGATTTCCCAGATACCCTCTTCGGCGCTGTGCACGATGCGCCGGAAACGCTCCTCGCTGCGCTCGAGCGCGGCCAGCTTGCCTTCGGCCTGCTCCAGCACCAGGCGCAGCGCCTGGCCGTTCGGATCGGCGCTGCCCAGCAGGGTGACGGGCAAGCCCGCTTCGCGCGCATCGGGCCGCAGCCGCACCTGCAGCTGGATGCGCTCCGGTTCGCTGCTATTGAGCACGCGCTGCACGAATTGCTCGAAATCATGGCGAAACGCTTCGTGCACATACGTGCGGAACAGCACGTGGCCAGGCCGCTCCCGTGGCAAGCCGAACAGTTCGGCCGCCACCAGGTTCAGCTGCACGATCACGCCGTCCAGGCCCAGCACGAAATAGGCGACAGGCGCCAGCAAATACAAATCGTTGAAATAGGCTTGTTCGCGCTCCGCCTTCACGCGTTGCGGACTGAAGACGCCGGCGTCGAGCAGCGAGGCGCCAGGCCATGCCGCGTGGCCGGGGCCGCGCGGCGAGGAATCCGGAGCAGGTACCGCAGGCGGCGTGTTGTCCATGGCTATCCTTGTGCACTACCGCCCTGACGATCAGGCGGACGCTGCCCCGAGCCTAGCACGCGGCAGGCGCAGTGTCGAGCGACGCCTGTGCAAGTTACAAGCCCGGGCGGCGGCGTGGCCGCGCCCAGGCCGGCTTCGTCAGTGGCGACACGGGCCGCGACCGGCCATCCAGGAACCAGCGAGGCTGATCGTTCAGTAAGCCATGCCGCGCCGGCGCAAGCCGAAATCATGGCCGACCACCAGCAAGGTGCTGGCCACCAGGCTGGACAGGCCCACGATCAGCTGGATCAGCTTATCGTCCGGCAAGATCCATAGGGAAGAAGCGGGCGTTTCGCAACCCGTGGCGGCGCTGATCAGCGGCGCGACCCACGCCGCGTCCGGCGTCACGTCGAGCACGACGGCGCCATCGGCGCTGGTCTGCATGTAAATGTCGCCGCCCTCGGCCAGCGAAAAGCAGATGCCCACGCCCGTTTCCGTGGCGCCGATATTGTCCTGCATGCTGCGGTTATGTTCCTCGATCCACACTTCCACGTCATAGGGCGTTTCCAGGTGCTCCCACGGACGGGGGCGAAAACGGGGCCGTACCTCCGGGCTGGCGGGGGTATCGGCGGAGGTATCCGGAATATTGCTGTCTGCTGCGCCTTGCATGCTCGTGACCTTTTCTGCGGTAATGCGGCGGGACCAGTCGCCCGCCAGCCGCCATTATCCCCCGTTCATGCCCGGCATGGTATTTCCTCCTTCAATACATCATAAAAACTGATAGCTATTAACTTTTAACATCAGCATGACTGACTTAAAATGACCGCCACTTCTTCATTACAGGCTTTACATGCAAGGCATCAAACGCAAAATCGTCTACGTCACCGCCTTTGAAATCATCGGCATGGCCATTTCCACGGCCTGGCTGACCCTGCTCTCGGGCGAATCGCCCACCAGCACGGGACCGCTGGCGATCATGATCACCACCATCGCCGTGATCTGGAACCTGCTCTACAACACGGCCTTCGAATACTGGGAAATCCGCCAGGTATCGCGCACGCGCACCGTCTGGCGCCGCATCCTGCATGCGATCGGCTTCCAGATCACCCTCGTCATCTACCTGATTCCGCTGATCGCCTGGTGGCTGGACATCAGCCTGTGGCAAGCCTTCGTGCTGGACTTTGCCCTGATGCTGATCATCCCGTGCTACAGCTTCATCTTTAACTATTTCTTTGATGGCCTGTTCGGCGTGCCCCTGTCGGCGCAGCAGCCCAAGGAAGAAGCCGTCGAGCGTCAGGGCGCGGCCGTCTCGACTTCCGTCAGCAACTGAAGAAAGGACCGCGCCGCCATGCCCAGCGGCCGGTCCTTCATCCACACCAGGTGGATCGGCAGGACCAGGCCATTGCCCGTGTTCTTGAAGGCGACCCGGCGCACCCGCCCCGCCGCCAGCGAGTGGGCGATGGCCGAGGCGGCAAAGTTGCCCCAGCCCAATCCTGCTTCCACCATGGACAGCGCCATCGGCAAGCTGTCCGTGCGCCAGTAGGACAGGCCCACCACGGGGCGCGCATCGGCCAGGTCCAGCTCGCGGCTGGCGACGATGATCTGGCGCAAATTGACCAATTCCTCGATATACAGGGGCCGCCCCGCCGCACTGGGCGGATGCTGCGTGGAAATGATCGCCAGCAAGGCATCGCTGCCCACCAACTGGAACTGTTCCTCGTGATTGATGCGTCCGCCCGCAAAGGCCATGCAGGCGCTGATGCGGCCCCGGTGCAGCATGTCGAGCACGTCATCCTGCGGCGCCGTCAGCACTTCGATGTCGAGCAGCGGATGGCGCAGCGACAGCGCGCGCACGGCGGCCAGAAACGGCGCATGGTCGAGCTCGGCCGCGATGCCCAGCGAAATGCGGCTTTCCAGTCCCTGCGACAATTCCTGCGCATGCAGGTGCAACTGTTTCAGCTGTTCGGCGATCAGGCGCGCATGGGGAATCAAGGCTGCGGCGGCCGGCGTGGGCACGGCTTCGCGCGCGCTGCGGTCGAACAGGATAATGCCCAGTTCCGCCTCGATATTGGCAATGGCCATGCTGACGGCCGACGGCGCCCGCTGCAAGGCGCGCGCGGCGCTGGAAAACGAGCCGCCATCGACGACGGCCAGGAACAGTTCGATATTATGGCTGGAGAGTTTCATGGCTTAGACTGGAAGTGCGGCACTTTTCGGCGCGCGGACGGTCAAACGGGAATTCACGGGAGTACGCACATGCGCCATCGATTAACTTACCGCCGCAGCGGCTACGTTTCGGAATTCACCCGCTTCATCGACGGCTACCTGCAGGCGCACCCCGAGGTGCAGGCCAGCCAGCGCCAGGGCTGGCGCATTTTCTGGGAGCGTCGCGTGAACTTCGAAGAGTGGCGGCGGGCCGGCAGGGACAGCGTGCCGGAACCGCCGTATCACTATGGCTGATCACAAAAACGCTTGAAAAAACCGTCGCCAGCGGCAGTGCTATGTGGCCGCGAAACGCTCCCTGCCAGGCAAGGGGCGCCAGATCAGCGCGCTGCGCCGGCCGCAAAGGGCGCCGCCCGCGGTTTGCGCAGACGCTCAACCTTTCCAGGTGCGCTGGAGGCCCGTATCCGCATGGATCCAGCCGCCACGGGGGCCGGAGCGGTAATAAAAGCCCACGCCGCCCTGCTTGAAGCTGCGCACGAGCGAACCGAGCACTTCCGCATTCAGGTTCGCCACGCGGATATCGGCGGCGCGGCCGGAGATGTGCAGCGACTGGCGCGCGGCCGGCACGCCCGCTTCGCGCAGCTTGCTGTTCGACTCGGCCGTGCGGTAGCCCGACAAGATTTCCAGCGGCTGCTCGATGCCGTAGCGGGCCACGAACGCTTGCGTGCCCCACAGGGTTTCCAGCAATTTCGGATCGATGGCGGCCGTCTTCTTGCCGTTCACGTCGCGCAGCAAGTGGCACAGTTCCTGATAGGCTGAATCGATGACTTCGCCATCTTTCCAGTACAGCAGCTTGGCTTTTTCATTGCTGGCGGGGCGCACCACTTCCAGGGTGCGGGGCTTGAGCCAGAATTCCAGGTCCAGCGCCTGCGCGTCGAAGATGTCGGGCGGCGGTTCCAGTTCCGTGATGGCCTGGCGCGACTGCGAGGTGATCGAGCGGTCGACGCTGGCCAGCTGGGTCGGCTGCGGCGGCACGCCTGCGCGCGGGGCGCGCGGCTTGGCGCTGGCCGAAGCCGAGGCGGGAGCGGCCGTGCGCGAAGCGCAGCCGATGAGAGGCGTGGCTACCAGGCCCAGCGCGGCCAGGCCCATACCGTGGTGTAGAAAATTTCTGCGCGATGCCATAGTCATTCCAATATAACGATAGGAATACTATAGCCTATTGTGCTGCGAAGAAAAACCCTGAATGCCTATCGTGTCACCCTGTTTTCAGCGCATTTTTCATCAAGCGGCGGCGGCGATGGGCGCGCTGCCCTGTTTCGCCAGCGCCAGCGCCGTCAAGGGCTTATCAAGCAGATAACCCTGTGCCACGATGGGCAATCCAGTGGCGGCGGCGATGCGCTGCAGGGCAGCCAGCGCGGCCGGCGTATCGAGGCGCTTGAAGACGACGCGGATTTTTGCCGCATGGCACAGGCTGACAAAGCTGGCGGCGGCATCCTCGTCGCTGAGGTTGCCCGCATCGAGCTTGAAGGCGTGCGGATGCAGGCGTTCCAGCATGCCCGTGGCCTCGTGCACGCTGGCCACGTTGATGGCCAGGCGGAAGCCGTTGCGGCGGTAATTATCGGCCACATAGTTCAGCAGCCAGCCCTGGTTCGGCGTGACGGCCGGCAATTGCAGCACGATGCGCTCGATCGGCAAGCCCAGTGCGTCGAGGATGCGCTGGAAGGCGTGGCCATGGTTGCTGCTGACGGCGCTCAACAGGCGGTCATGCACGTTGAGGTACAGGTCCGACTGTTCCGCCTCCGGCTGGCGGAAGAAATTAATGGCGTGCAGCATGCGGCACAAGCGGTCCAGTTCCACGGACTCATCATCGCTGGCCGCATGGTCGAGCAAACGCCACAGGGACAGGCCCTCGTCCGCCTTCGACACGCTGCGCGCCAGCCCCTCGAAAGCGAGCAATCGTCCACTTTGCAGTTCGCGCAGCGGCTGGAAGGCGCTCGTCATGGTGCAATTGAAAAAGCGTCCCAGCGCCCTGCCCTCGTCATCGAGCCAGACGCTGGTGCCGGCCTGGGTTTGATGCGACAGGCGGGCCAGGTAATTTTTCAGGACGGGAAATGGCATGGATGCTCCTTCGTAGGGCTGCGCCCGCTTCCCTCGTGGGGAAGGCGGCGCCAAAGTGTGCAGACTAAGGCAGGGCGAACCAAAGGAGAACGAATGGTTTCGCCATTTGATATGCGCCCAGCAAATAAGACGATGCAACGCCGGGCGCATATCGATAGTCAGAAACATTCCTTCCTGCGCCAAACGCCAGCCTTTACTGTGCTCATGTACCGTCATCATCAGGAAGGGCCGCCATGTGCCAGTTACTCGCAATGAACAGCAGCAAGCCGGCTGCGCTGGGATTTTCCTTCGCCGGCTTTGCCGAGCGGGGCGGCCGCACGGACGAGCACCGCGACGGCTGGGGCATCGCTTATCACTCCAGCGCTGGCTGCACCCTGCTGACCGACCACCTGGCCGCCATCGACTCGCCGCTGGCGGCCACGGTGCAGCAGCATCCTGTCAAGGCAAGAAACATCGTCGCGCATATCCGCAAGGCCACGCAGGGCCGCATCGCGCCGGAAAACACCCACCCCTTCGCCCGCGAACTGTGGGGCAAGACGTGGTCGTTCGCCCACAATGGCGACTTGAAGACGTGGCGCGCACCTGCCAATGTCCACTACCGCGCCAACGGCGACACGGACAGCGAACAGGCGTTTTGCCACTTGCTGGCCAGCCTGCGCACGCGCTTTCCTGCGGGCCAGCCGGCGCGCGCAGACCTGCGCGCGGCCATCGGCGAGCTGGCGACGGACATCGCCGCGCACGGCAGCTTCAATTTCATCCTCTCGGATGGCGAGCTGCTGTTCGCCCACTGCTCCACGCATCTGCACTATGTGATCCGCGAATATCCATTTTCCGTGGCGCAGCTGATCGATTGCGAACGCAGCATCGACTTCCGCCAGCACAATCACCTGGACGACCGCATCGCCGTCATCGCCACGCATCCGCTGACGGAAAACGAGGACTGGGTGGCGTTTGCGCCCGGCGAACTGAAACTGTTTGCCGGCGGCACCTTGCTGCCGGCGGCGGCAAGCACGGCGCAAGGCGTGTATATCCAGATCAGTTACTGAGAGAACATGGGGGGAACGGAGGGAAAGGCCCGCCGCCGGATGGGCGGGCTGAGGTCGTGCAGTGCCGTCAGGCCGAATTGCAGTTGCAGAAGCGTTTGCGCTTGGGGTCGCCGCTAGAGATGCCCGCGGGATCGATCTGTTTCCAGCAGAAAATCGTTTCCACGCCATATGGCGACCGCACATTGCCCGCCTCGACATAGCCCTGCTTGACGAAAAAGGCCTGGCTGCTGGCCGTGCTGTGCAGTTGCAGGGCCTTGATGCCCCATTCGCGCGCCTGCGCTTCCAGCCGCTCGACCAAGGCCTTGCCCGCACCGCGGCCTTGCGCCTCGGGCAGCAGGTAGCACAGGGCCAGCTTGCCGGCGCGCGTCAGCAGGCCCACGCCGACGACGGCGCCCGCATCGACGGCGACGAGCGAAAAATTGGTGGGCGACGCGAACCAGCACGCCACCATCTGCGGTGTTTTATTGCCCAGCCAGGCTTCCAGGATGGCCGGATCGTCCCGATGATCGAGGCTGCAGCATTCGACGATCGAGCGTCGTAATACATTGCACGCCTCGAAAGCGTCGGTCGATGTTGCAATACGAATTTCAAGACTCATGTACGCTCACAAAATATTCCAGTTGCCGATGCAGGCGGTTTCACCGTGTATCGCGCCATTCGACTATACACCAAGCGGCGCAATCGGGTTTTTTCACGCCGCGTCAAGAGCGGCTTTCCCCTATGAGTATCAGTGCGCAGCCTAAGCCCTGGCGCCCCGCTTGCCCACGAATCATTTCAAAAATCCATATCTGTTTTTTGGCAGAAACGGGAATGTGATCTAAGCATATTACGAAAAATTCGTTTCTTTTCCGGCCGGAATTTTAGACTATGTCTGTCTATTCTCACAACAAGAGTTCACCATGTCCCCATTCAACGCCGTAACGACCGCCATCCCGACGCTCACCCAACGCTCGCGCCGCTGGTTCCTGGCCAGCGCCCTGGCTGCTTCCGCCGCCGCCATGAGCCTGCCCATGGCCGCCAGCGCGGCCGAGCCCGTGGTCTTGCTGAATGCGTCCTACGATGTGATGCGCGAACTGTTCAAGGATGTGAATCCCGCATTTATTGCTGATTGGAAAGCAAAAACGGGCGAAACCATCACCATCAAGCAATCGCACGGCGGTTCCAGCAAGCAGGCGCGCTCCGTCGCCGATGGCCTGGAAGCGTCCGTCGTCACCATGAACCAGGCCAATGACATCGACATCCTCGTCGACCGCGGCCTGGTGGTGGCCGACTGGGCCAAGAAATTCCCCAACAACGCGGCGCCGTTCTATTCCACCATGGTCTACCTGGTACGCAAGGGCAACCCAAAACACATCAAGGACTGGGACGACCTGGCCAAGCCGGGCATCAAGGTCATCGTGCCCAACCCGAAAACCTCGGGCAACGGCCGCTACACCTACCTGGCGGCCTGGGGCTATGCGCTGAAAAAAGGCGGCAGCGAAGCGCAGGCGCGCGAGCTGGTCACCAAGCTGTTCAAGAACGTGCCCGTGCTGGACGGCGGCGGCCGCGGCGCCACCACCACCTTTACGCAGCGTGAAATCGGCGACGTGCTGGTGACGTTTGAAAATGAGGTGCAGCTGGTGCGCGCGGAATTTGGCGACAACTTTGAAGTCGTGTATCCAAGCATCTCGATCCTGGCCGAATCGCCGGTGGCCGTCGTCGACAAGGTGGTCGACCGCCGCGGCATCCGCAAGGAAGCCACGGCCTACCTGCAATACCTGTATTCGGAGCCGGGCCAGGAACTGGTCGCCAAGCATTACCTGCGCCCCCGTTCGGCTGCGGTGGCGAAAAAATATGCGGCCAGCTTCAAGCCGATCTCGTTGTTCACCATCGACGATGTGTTTGGCGGCTGGAAACAGGCGCAAAAGAAACACTTTGACGACGGCGGCGAGTTCGACAAGATTTATCAGAAGTAAGCAACGAAGCCCGCACGGCAGCCAGCGCGCCGTGCACATTGCAAAAACCGGGACCTGTCCCGGTTTTTTTATGGGCGCGCGCCAGCGCCCCACTCCAGCGCGCTGAACAGGCTGGCGATTTCGCTGCTGCGGCGCGTGCCCGTCTTCGCCAGGATGGCCTGGATCTGGCTGCGCACCGTGCTGATGCGCACGCCCTGGCGCAGGGCGTACTCGGCTGGCTCCACGCCGTCCGCCAGGGCCAGCGCCAGCGACCATTCGGCCGCCGTCAAGCCACAGGGACGCGCGGCATCCGCCGGCCCATGCGCATGCCGCGCCGACGCGCGAAACAGCGGGCGCAGCGACAGCATGGCCAGCCGGCCGCCGTTGCCGCAAGCGGCCGCGTCCGTGGGTATCGGCAAGGGAAGGATGGCAATTTCCAGGGCTGGCCGGTCATTCGCGTCGGCCACGTACAAGGGCCCCGGCGCGCCCCCGGCCTGCCCGGCGCACGCCTGCCGCACCTGCTGCGCCAGGCGCTGCTGCAAGCGGCCGGCGCGCAAGCCCACCCTGCCGCCGCGCAGCACCACCACGGCCGTGGCCGATGCCAGCGCCGGCACCAGCGGCGGCCCGCACAGCAATTGCTGCGCCGTCTGGTTCATGAACACCAGCTGCAAGCTGGCATCGACGAGCAAAATGGCACGCGGCAAGGCATCGAGCGCCGTCCAGGCCAGCGCACCGTGCACCTGCGCCTGCTGCGCCGTATCGCGCAGGCGAAACACATTCGGCAGGTGGTCGAGCACGCGCTGCAGCTGGCTGCGCGTGCGCTGGTCAAAACGGCCCTGGCCGGCGGCCCGATGCGCGGACAGGATGGTCAGCGCGCCGTTGTCGGGCACGATGCCGCTGCAGGAATAGCGCACGCCCGCGCGCAGGTAAAAATCCTGGAAGTACTCGCTGCGCGCCACGGCCTGGTCGCTGAAATGGTCTTGCATCAGCTGCATGCGTCCCGGCGGGCCGCGCGTCAGAATGGCGTAGCCGGGATCGAGCGCGTGATAGTAGCGGCGGTAGCCGTGCTCCCAGGCCGTCTCGTCCAGGCCCGTGATGCAGGCGCGCGACGGCGCCACCCCCGCTTCCGCCTTCAGGAAGCAGCAGGCCACATCGCCGCCGGCCAGCCGGGCGAACGCCCGCATGGCCGCCTCCCACTGCAGCGGTTCCAGCGCCGCCCGGTAAAAGCCGGCAATCACGGGATCGGCGCCATCCTTGTCCATCGTTGTCCCCGCAACTGTCAAAAAACGGCGCCGCATCCTTCACTTGAAGGATGCGCGGCGGCACCCCGGCAAGCACCATGGCGTGGATGGCGTCTGCCCGGCGCACCGCCATCGCCAGTGACTTTCCCCACATCGACTACTTCAAGGAGCAGCATCATGCCTACAATTGATACCGGTCGTCGCATCGTTTCCCTCGTGCGCGCAGGCCGCCAGCCCCTGCGTCTGGCGCTCAGCGCGGGCGCCCTGCTGGCGCTGTCTGCCTGCGCCAACCTGCACACCATCAGCCGCAGCAGCGACTTGCCAGACGATGGCAAGGCAATCCACCTCGATGCGGCCCAGCGCGTGATCCACGTCACGAAAGACGGCAAGGCTTGCGCCGAACCGACGCCGGACGCCCTGCAATCGTACGCTTCCTCGTTTGGCGGCGCCCTCAACGCGGGCACCGATGGCGCATCCTTCTCCGACGCGCTGCGCGCCAATGCCGCCAGCGTGGGGCTGCACTCGCAAAGCATCACCCTGATGCGCCAGCAGCTGTTCAACATTTGCGAGTATGCGCAAAACAGCTGGCTCAATGACGCCGATGTCATGCTGCTCATGGAGCGTTCGCAAGACCTCACCCTGGGCATTCTGGCCATCGAGCAACTCACCGGCGCCGTGGTGGCGCGCCAGGCCGTGCTCGACGACAACAGCGACGTGGCGGCAACGGCCAGGCAGCGCCTGCAGGCGTCGCAAGATGCCCTGGCAACGCAAGCCAGGCTCGACCTGGCGATCAAGAAAGAACAAGCGCTGCAGGCCGATGCCGCCGCACAAGCCAGCCCGGCGACCGCAGCCGCTGGCGCCAAGGAAGCCGTCATGCTTAAGACCGCGCAGGAGGACACAAGTTCTGACGGCGCCGCCGGACAGGCGCTGGCGCAGGCGCACGCCGAGCGGGCCGCCCTCGAGGCGCGGCTGGCCGGGCAGCTGGCGCTAAGCCAGCCTGGCGCCAGCGGCCAGGGCGGCCTGGCCGCACCGCTGCATGCCAGCACCGTCAACGACAAGACGGCGGCGCACCTGGCCCAGGCCAGCACGGACATCGTCAACATGATCTTGAACAAGGGGCATTTGACGGATATGTGCATCACCTTCATCAACCACCCGAAGAAACATATGGAAATGTGGGAACACTACAAGGAGGTGATGAATCAATGCAAGGCGGTGCTGACGGCCGACCTGCGCTCCGGCACCACCCATCCCTATAGCGCCATCACGCGCTTGCCAGGCGTGATCGTCACGCCCCTGCCCGACGCGGAGAACGGGCCCATGGGGATGCCCGGGAAAGGCCAGAACGGCGCCAGCAAGCGGCCAGGCGACTAAGCCGGGCGCCGCAGCCATTGCTGCGTCAGCACCGGCGTGCACCGCGGCAGCCGGCGGCAGCGCGGCGACGCGGCGGCGGCCGGCACGACGGCCCGGGACCAGCACGCGAGCGACAAGCAGAATGACGCAAACAAGAATCAGGCAAGGCAGACTCGCGGCCGTCGCCGGCGGGCATAGTCGAATACCGTGCTTGCGCCAGCGCTGGCGAGCGTTTTTCGCATAACGATATGCGCATCGATTCGTGGCCAAAAATGCGCATGCGCCGTACTCTGGCCATGTCGCGCCGCATGGCGTATTACAGGCACAAAGGAAACATCATGGCTATCTCGGAAGTGAATGTACGCAACCAGTTTCGCGGCAAGATCAAGGAAATCATCTTTGGCCCCGTGGTCTCGGAAGTGGACGTGGAAACGCCGCACGGCATCGTCACCTCGGTGATCACCTCGCGCTCGATCAAGGATCTGGACCTGAAAGTGGGCAGCGAAGTCATCGCCCTGGTGAAATCGACGGAAGTGTCGATCGCCAAGATCCAGTAAGCACCCTCCCTGCCACCGACGCCGCGCCCCTTGCGATCCGGCAGCGGCGCGGCGCTGGCATGGCGGCTACGGCTTGATGTAGACGTAGCCTTCCTGCGCCTGCAGCCGGCTCAGTTCGGCCACGCCGGATGGCACGATGACGGCTTCGGGCAGCACGCGCTGGCGGTCGATCCCGCGGCCTTCCAGGGTGTTATTGCAAACGCGAAAACCAACGCCGCGCTGCGCCAGCTCCCGCACCACCACGTCGTACGGATAACCATCCTTGTCGATGGCGCCATCGAGCAGGAAATCGATGCCGGCGTCATGCGCGACCAGCACGATGGTCGCCTGCGGGCTGGCATTGAGGTGATTGCGGATATTTTTCAGCGCAGCCGTGGCATTGCTGGCGTCATTGACGTGGTACACCACCTTCTCTTCCTTCGGCGCCGCGCTGGCGGCAGTCAACGACAGCAGGGAGAGGAGGACGGCGGCGAACCAGCGGCGTAACAGTGTCATGGCATTCCCATCAGATTGGCGGTTAAAGAAATATTGCCATCATATCAATCCTTGAACAAATACGTAAAGGTGCGGCTGACGGGCAGCCTTTCCGTGCTGCCCCGCACCAGCACCTGCATGCGCTCGGCGTCGATGCGTTCGGCCGCCTCGATGGCTTTCACATTGACCATGGTGCCGCGGTGGATTTGCCAGAATTGGTCCGGGTCCAGTCCGCCCAGCAAATCCTTCAGCGGCGTGCGCACCAGCGCTTCCGAGCCGGCCAGCACCACGCGCGTGTATTTGGTGTCGGCCTGGAAAAACAGCACGTCGTCGATATCAATCAGGCGGATCTGCTTGCCCACCGTGGCCTTGATCCATTTCATCTTTTCGCGCGGCGGCGCCGGCAGCGCGGCGCGCAGCGATTGCAGCAGGTGCGCCATGTCGGCCGGCTGTGCGCCCAGCTTGTCGCGCAGCCGGGCCAGCGCCCGCTGCAGGCGCTCGGCCTGCACGGGCTTGAGCAGGTAATCGACGGCGCCCGCGTCGAACGCGTCGACGGCGTACTGGTCATAGGCCGTGACGAACACCACGTGGGCGCGCTTGCCGATGCGCTCGGCCACTTCCAGGCCCGACAGGCCGGGCATGCGGATGTCGAGGAAGACCACGTCCGGCTCATGCTCGAGGAAACCGTCCCAGGCATCATTGCCGTTTTCCGCCACCAGCACGATGCGCGCCTCGGGCCAGGCCTGCTCCAGCAAGCCTTGCAGGCGCTCGCGCATCAGCGGTTCGTCTTCGGCAATCAGGATGGTGGTGTTCATGGGCGGCTTTCCTTTGTCGGCATCGGTAACAGGATGTCGGCGGTCACGCCGCCCGCATCCCCATTGCGCAGTTCCAGGCGGCCGGCCATGGCGCGGCCACCGGCGGCGGCCAGCCGCAGGCGGCTGCGCACGTTTTCCAGGCCCAGCCCGCCGTCGGCGGCAGGCCCGCCATCCTGCGCCAGGCCCGCGCCCGTATCCTGGACGCGCAGGCGCAGCATGCCGTCGATACGCTCGGCGGCAATATGGATCTCGCCGCCGCGCAGGGCCGGTTCGATGCCGTGCTTGATGGCATTTTCCGCCAGGGTCAGCACGATCATGCTGGGCACCATGGACTGCGCCAGGTCCGCCGGCAAGTCCAGGCGAAAACGCAGCCGCTGGCCCATGCGCGCCTGCATCACGCGCAGATAGGCCGCCACCATGTCGAACTCGCTTTGCAGCGCCACCTGCTCGCTGCGCATCTCGGCCAGGCTGGCACGCAGAAAGGCGATCAGGTCGGCAGTGAGGGCGGCGGCGCGCGCGGCGCCATCGGCGCCCTGCTCGGCCAGCTGCTGCACGGCACCCAGTGTATTGAAGAGGAAATGCGGTTCGATCTGCGCGCGCAGCAGGCGCAGCTGCGATTCGCTCAGCTCGCGCGCCAGGCGGTCGCGCTCCGCTTCCTGCTGCAAGCGCAAGCTCATCGCTTCGAACTGGCGGTTGCGCCACATGGCGACGATGCCCAAGGGAACAATGTACAGCAAGCTCACCACCAGCAGGGCGATTCCCACATTGCGGGCGATTTTTTCCGGCGAGATCACGATCGGCTGGTCGCTGAAGACGGTGGCGGCCCCCATGCCGACCAGCAAGCCGCACATGCACGCCAGCAGGATGCGCAGCAGCGGCTTGACGGAGCGCGTGGCCGCCAGCCGGCGGTAATTGAACCACACGCCCATCAGGCCGCAGGCGAGCGAGAAACCCACCAGGTTGCTCAACACCAGCGATTCGATCCAGTTCAGCTTTCCCGGCCACAGCAGCTGCTGCAGCGCGCCGAGCACGCTGAAGGGTATCAGCAGCTTGGCGGCGGCCACGTAGAAACGGGCGCCCTGGTATTTCACGAGGAAATCCCGGAATTGCTGGCGTTCGATCGGCGACATGGTCGCCAGGCGCGTGCCCACATAGCGCCGCAAGCCGGCCGGCAAGGTGGCGGCGGCGTCCGGCGTTTCCAGCACCAGCATCGCGTCATCGTCCATTTGTTGGTGCCACTGGCTGATTTTTCCCCACATGTCGCGTTCTCCTTGGTCAGTTATGCATGCATGAACGCAGTGTGAGGCCACGCCGCCAGCCGGCACAGGGGCAAGTGACCAGGCACGAATTTACGGGTTCCAGCGACGATGGCGGCCCATGTTGTATGACAATCAGCAAGCTTGCCGAAAGGGTATTAGATTTCCTAAATGAAATCAATAATACGGCGACAATTTTCACTCAAGCAATAGTTACATGCCGGATCACGATTTTTTTCACGTTTTACGCCGCAAAGCGGCTGGCGCGGCCGGTGTGCCGTAGACATCGCAATATTTTTAATGGTATTGTCTACGCTTGGCAAATATTGCCTCCGAGATACACGCCGCGTTCCCGCGCGGCGCTCCCGGATTTGCGCGCAGCGCCCGAGGTGGCGCCCCAAAACTGCTTTCCCACATACAATCCCATGCTCAAAAAAATGTTCGCCGCGGTGCTGATGACGCTTTCGACAGCGGCCATCGCCGTGCCTTTCGGTTCCCAGTCGATACTGGTGGTCGAAGATGGCACAGGTAAAGTCTTGCTTGAAAAAAATTCCAACGTGGTGGTGCCCATCGCCTCGCTGACCAAACTCATGACAGCCATGGTCGTGCTCGACTCCAAGGCCAACATGCAGGAAGAAATCAGCATCGACCGGGAGGACGTCGACACCCTGAAGCACAGCACCTCGCGCGTGCCCGTGGGCGCCACCCTGAGCCGCCACGACGTGCTGCAACTGGCCCTGATGTCGTCGGACAACCGCGCCGCCGCCTCGCTGGCGCGCACTTACCCCGGCGGCCCGACGGCGTTCGCCGTGGCCGTCAACGCCAAGATCAAGGCGCTGGGCATGCACCAGACCGTGATCGAAGAGCCGACCGGCCTGTCGCCAAACAACCAGTCGACGGCTGCCGACCTGGTCAAGATGGCCGTGGCCGCTTCGCGCTACCCGGAAATCAGCCGCATCACCACGGACTCGAAGGATGTGATCCAGATCAAGGGCCGCGACGTGGAATACCACAACACGAACCGCCTGGTGGGCGCCAAGGGCTGGGATATCGGCTTGTCGAAAACGGGCTACACGAATGAAGCGGGCCGCTGTCTGATCATGCGCATCAAGTCGGCCGGCAAGTTCGCCACCATGATCCTGCTCAACGCGCGCGCCAATTCCGTGCGCGCCATGGACGCCGTGAATATCCGCCGCATGCTGGCGGCCGAGAACGGCATCGAAGAGCCGAAGGTCATGCGCGCTTCCGTCAGCCGGCACAAGAAGGCGCCTGCCAAGCCATCGAAGCGCCGCCGCGCAAAATAAGCACGGCTGAGAAAACGCCCGCGCCGGCCTTGCGGTGCCTGGCCGTGCCATGCGTACGGCCTGCGGCACTGCGCCCTGCCCTGCACGTTGCTCAGGCGTGCTTCCCTATCGGAAAACTGCTTACTTCGCCTGCCGGTTGGTCATGATGACGCCGGCGATCGTCACCGCGCCGCCCACCAGCATGGAGACGAGCACGGGTTCGCCCAGCAATGCCGCCGCCAGCACGATGCCGAACACGGGCACGAGGTTGTTGAACACGGCCGTGCGCGACGGTCCCAGCGCCTTTACCCCTTCGTAATACCAGACAAAGCCGATCACCGTGCCGAACACGCCCAGGTAGCCGATGGCGGCCCACACTTGCCAGCCAAAGCTGTGCCATGGCACCGTCGGGAATTCCACGGCCGCGCCCACCAGCAGGAAGGCCAGGCCCCACATGGCCGCATACGTGGTGGCGGCGATCGGCGACAGTCCTTTCAGCGCCACCCTGCCGATCAGGGTGTAGGCAGCCCAGCTGGAGATGCCGCAAAACATGAAAATCTCGCCGGCGCCGATGCCGCCGCCGTTGCCGTGCAGCAGGCCGGCCAGGTCGCCGCGCGTGATGACGATGGCCGTGCCGCAGAATGCCAGCAGGATGCCCAGCCACTTCAAGGAACCGAGCCGCTCGCGGAACAGCATGGCCGAGGCCAGCGCCGTGACGATGGGATTCAGGGCGACAAACAGCGCCGTGCGCCCGGCCGGCATGCGCGACAGGGCCGCCAGGAAACACAGGTTGTACAGAAAGATACCCGTCAGGCCCAGCGCGGCCGTCGTCGCCAGCTGCTTGCGGTCCAGGCGCGGCAAGCCGCCTTCCAGCTTCCACGCCAGCACGATCAGCAGGAGCACGGCCACGCCGAAGCGCCCGCTGGCCGCCGTCATGGGCGGCATCTGCTGCGCCAGCACGCGCCCCGCGATAAAGGTGCCGCCCCAGAACAGGGCGACGAAGATCAGTTTGATGTAGACGAGCGGCGACTGCACGGCGAGCAGCGACGGCGATACGGCGGAAGAGCGCATGGAATTATCCTGTGTAGCCGCTTGCGCGGCGGGTGGTGTACGTGCGATATACTTATATATTAATACTAATATTAACTCATGAAATAATGAGCAAATACTCATAGCACAGGAAAGCCACAACCATGACCTTCACGCAACTGGAAATTTTTACCCTGGTGGCCGAACTGCACGGCTTTTCCGCCGCCGCCGCGCAGCTGGGCATCAGCCAGTCGGCCGTCTCGCACGCCTTGAAAGCGCTGGAAAGGGAAATGGGCGTGGACCTGATCGTGCGCCACCAGGCCTCGGCCGAGCTGACGGACGTGGGCCGCCAGCTGCTGGTGCGCGCGCGCGAAATCCTCGGCCTGTCCGAAGCCATGCGCCAGGAAGCGGCCGACGTGCTGGGCCAGCGCCAGGGCACCCTGCGCATCGGCTCCTTCGGCCCCACCTCGTCCTTGAACCTGTTGCCGGCCATCACGGCGCAATTCCGCCTGCGCTATCCGGGCATCGACCTGCGCATCGACGAGGGCGCCGACCATGAAGTGGTGCAATGGATACGCGAACGCCGCGTGGACGTGGGCTTCGTCGTGCTGCCCGACGAGCGCTTCGACACGGCGCCGCTGGTGGAAGACCAGATGATGGCGCTGGTGCCGCGCAGCCATGCGCTGGCGCAGCTGAAAGCCGTCACCCTGGCGCAGCTGTGCGAGGGGCCGTTCATCATGTCCGAGGCGGGCTGCGCCTGCCTGATCGAACCGCTGTTCGCCCATGCGGGCCTGCAGCCGCACGTGCCCTACCGCATCAGCCAGGTCATCACCATCCTCGACATGGTCAGCCGCGGCGACGGCCTGTCCATCGTCGCCGAACTGGCGCTGCCGCAGCGCTTGCAACAGCAGTATCCGGAACTGGTCGCCCTGCCGCTGAATCCGCCCGTCAGCCGCAAGGTGGGCCTGGCCGTGCGCGACCGGCGCCAGAACACGCCCGCCACCAACGCCTTCTTTGACGTGGCGAAGCAGATGGCGCCGACGCTGGCGCCGCGGCGCGCCTGAACGCCGATCAGAAGGTTTCCCACTCCTAGGACTGTTCCGCCTTGCGGGCGGCCGCCTTGGCGACAGGGCGGCCGGCGGTGCGCGGCGCGGCGGGCGGCAGGGCCGCCGGTTTCACGGGCGCGTGCCGCGGCGTCGGCGCCGGCCCGTCGTCGAGCTTGAACACGCCCACCACCTGCGACAGGGTCGCCGCCTGGTCCTGCAGGCTTTCGGCGGCCGCCGCCGCCTCCTCCACCAGGGCCGCGTTCTGCTGCGTCACCTGGTCCATCTGCGCGATGGCCTGATTCACCTGTTCGATGCCGGAACTCTGCTCCACGCTGGCGGACGTGATCTCGCCCATGATGTCGGTCACGCGGCGCACGCTGTCGACGATTTCCTGCATCGTCGCTCCCGCCTCGTCGACCAGGCGCGCGCCCGTGTCGACCTTCTCCACCGAGTCGTCGATCAGCAGCTTGATCTCCTTGGCCGCCTGGCTAGACCTGTGCGCCAGGCTGCGCACCTCCGTCGCCACGACGGCAAAGCCCCGTCCCTGCTCGCCCGCGCGCGCCGCCTCCACGGCCGCGTTCAAGGCGAGGATATTCGTCTGGAAGGCGATGCCGTCGATGACGCTGATGATGTCGACGATCTTTTTCGACGACCCGTTGATCGAGGCCATGGTGTCGACCACCTGCGCCACCACCATGCCGCCCTTGCTGGCCACATCCGACGCGGACACGGCCATCTGGTTGGCCTGGCGCGCATTGTCGGCATTCTGCTTCACGGTGGAAGTGAGCTCTTCCATCGAAGCGGCCGTCTCTTCCAGCGAACTGGCTTGCTGTTCCGTGCGCGACGACAGGTCCTGGTTGCCGGCGGCGATTTCCATTGATGACACCTTCACCGATTCGCTGGCCGTGCGGATCTTCACCAGCACGGCGGCGATCTTGTCGATGAAGCGGTTGAAGGCGCCCGCGATCTGCGCCAGTTCATCCACGCCGGACGCGTCGAGGCGGCGCGTCAAATCGCCCTCGCCCGAGGCGATATCCTCGAGCGCGTCGCGCACCAGTTCCAGGCGCTTGAGCATGGCAAACACTAGCAGCGACAGCAGCAGCGCCGCCAGCGCCGTCAGCAGCGCGGCCGTGACGGTGGCCGTCGTCAGCATCGTCTGCAAGGCTTGCATGGCCTCCTTCTGGTCCAGCACCACGGCCAGCAGCCAGTCGGTGCCGGCCACGCGCGTGACGTACAACATGCCGTCGCGGCCATCCAGGCGCACGGCCTCGCTCTGGCGCGCGCTTTCCAGGCGGTTGATCTGCGCGGCCGACAGGCTGGCGTCGAGTTTCGAGACGGGCTGCAGGCTCAGTTCCTTGTTCGCATGCGCGATGACGGTGCCGCCCTGGTCGATCAGGAAGGCAAAGCTGTGCGGCGTGGGCTTGATCGCCACCACGTTGGCAATCACCGTATCGAGCAGCACGTCCGCCCCCGCCACGCCGGTCAATGCCTCCTTCGGCCCCACGGGCGCCGTGAACGACACCACCAGCTGGTGGCTGGCCGCATCCACGTACGGCGGCGTGAGCATCGGCACGCCCGCCTTGACGGTATCCGTGTACCAGGCGCGCGCCGTCGGATCGAAATCGGCCGGGCGTCCCGGCTTGGTAAACACCGAGCGCTTGTCGGCATAGCCGATGAACACTTCCGCAAAGTCGCCAGCCTTTTCCGCGATCTGGAAGGCGCGCAGCGGATCGGGCGTCTCGGCGGACATGACGATGGACGCCATGACCTTTTTCTTGCCATCGACCCACTGCGCCAGCACGGCGGACTGGCTTTGCAGCAGTTGCTGCATCTGCTGGTCCGACGACGCCAGCATGCTGTTGCGCGTGGTGATGTAATTGGCAAGCGACAAGGCCAGCATGGACAGCACGACGATGGCGACGCAGATGAGCACCAAGCGCGTGCGAAGAGAAGACAACATGACGGACTCCTGGTTTCGATGTTGATGGTATCGACACGGGGCGCTTGCGCCGGCAAGCGGAAGCTACCAAAAATTGCTACGTGTCAATATTTTACATTTCGAAGTTTTACACAAAAATCGGAACAAGAGGATGAAATATTTGGAATATTCAATGAAGAAACCACAGGGGAAGCGCCGCGATGCGCATTGACAACACGCAAGAATTGCTAGATATTTAACTTTTACATGAACAGGCAGCGATTGTCCCTCCACATGACCACCCCGCACCGGCAGCACCGATTGGCCCTGTCTCGCTATGCGCTGGCGCTGTTCTTCAGCGCGGCCGGCCTGCTGCATTTCATGTTCCCCGCCGCCTACGCGGGCATCATGCCGCCGTGGCTGCCCGCGCCGCTGCTGCTCGTGTATGTCAGCGGCGCCTGCGAGCTGGCCGGCGGCATCGGCCTGCTGCCCGAGCGCACGCGGCGCCTGGCCGGCATCGGCCTGATCGCGCTGTCGCTGGCCGTGCTGCCGGCAAATGTGCAGATGCTGCTGAATGCCCGCGCGGCGGGCGATCCCGCCTGGCAGCAAGCCTTGCTGCTGGCGCGCCTGCCCCTGCAGGCGGCGCTGGTCTGGTGGATCCGGACGGTCGGCCGGCAAGCGGGCCGCTAGCCGGTCAGGCCCCGATCAGCCCTCTCAAGCCGCTGGCGCGCTGCGTGCGGCGCAGGATCGCGTCGAACAGCACGGCTTGCGTGGGCGAGACGAGCGTGAAGAAGTCGCGCGCCCGCGTGATGCCCGTGTAGACCAGTTCGCGCGCCAGCATGGCGCCGCCCTCCTGCGGCAGCACCAGCACCGTGTGGCGGAATTCCGAGCCCTGCGATTTATGCACCGTCATGGCGAACGCCGTCTCCACATGGCGCAAGCGGGTGGCCAGCACGCTGCGCACGTTCTCGCCTTCCAAAAAGTACACGCGCAGGGAACCGGGCCGTGCCGGATCGCGCAGGGTCAAGCCGATGTCGCCATTGAACACGCCCGTGCCGTAGTCGTTGCGCGTGACCATCACGGGGCGGCCCACATACCATTCGCTGCGGCGGATCAGGCCTTCCTTTTCCAGCCGCAGTTCGATGGCCGCGTTCAGTCCCGCCACGCCCCACTCGCCTTCGCGCACGGCGCACAGAATGCGGAACGCCTCGAACTTGTGCAGCACGGCGCGCACCCAGTCGTCATGCTGGGCGTAGCCTGCTTCACCGGCATTGACCAGTGCCAGATAGGGCTGGTAGCCGCCCGGCGCGTCGGTGCGGCCGCGCAAGGCCAGGCGCAGCACGTCCTCCTGCTGCGCGGGCACGCTCCAGGCCAGCTGGCCGCCGCTGTCGCTGGCGAAGCAGGCCTTGGCCAGGTCGGGCCTGCCCGCATTCACGGCCAGCGCCAGCTCGCCGATCGGACCGCTGAAACGGTGGCTGTGGCGCAGCATCACCGTCTGCTGCGCCAGCGCGCCCGCCGCCCCCGCAAAGGCGGGCGGAATGGCCACGCCGCTGGCTGCCTGCGCGTACGCGATGGTCTGCGCCGTGTAGCCGCCCGCCTGCGCGTCGTGGCACAAGTCGCCCAGCACGGCGCCCGCCTCCACGGACGCCAATTGGTCCTTGTCGCCCAGCAGGATCAATATCGCCGCGGGCGGCAAGGCATCGAGCACGGACGCCATCATCTCCAGGTGCACCATCGACGCTTCATCGACGATCAGCACGTCGACATCGAGCGGATTGCCCGCGTGGTGGGCAAAGGCCCGCGTATCGGGCCGCGCGCCCAGCAAGCTATGCAGGGTGCGCGCGGCGCCCATGCGGCGCGCCAGTTCCAGCAGCGGCAAGCCTTGATCACCCCGCGCCGCCTTGGCCGCCAGGCCTTCCAGGGCCTTGTCGATCGACTGTTTCAGGCGCGCCGCCGCCTTGCCCGTGGGCGCGGCCAGCGCGATGCGCAGCTGCTCCGGCTGCGGCGAGACGGCAAACAGCAAGGTCAGCAGACTGGCAACCGTGTAGGTCTTGCCCGTGCCGGGGCCGCCAGTGATGATGGCCACCTTGCCGCGCAGGGCGATGGCGCACGCCACCTTTTGCCAATCCGGCCCGCCGTCCTGCGCGGGCTGGTCGAACAGGATGTCGAGCCACTGGCGGGTCTGCGCCGCCGACGGGGCGGACAGGTCCTGCGCGCGCGCGGCGATTCTTGCGCCGACCAGCGTCTCGTCGCGCCAGTAACGGCGCAAATACAGGCGGTCGCCATCGAGCACCAGCGGCTGGCGCACGTCGGGCGCATCCACCTGCCACACTTGCGGCGCGCGCGCCAGCAGCGCGCACCAGCCGTCCAGCGACACCGGCAGCGGGCCGGACACGGCCAGCACGGCGTGCCACAGCTCCTCGCTCCAGCCCAGCAGCTGCGACGGTTCGCTGGCCAGGTCGGCCAGCATCAGGCAGCTGTGGCCCCGCCCTTCCAGTTCGGACACCACCACGCAGGCCACGCCCAGGGCCATGGCATCGGGTCCGGCGGGCGCGCCCGCGTCCAGGGTGGCGATGAAACGGGCAAAGGCGGCGCTCAGGCGGCGCAGGTGGCCCGCCTCGGCGACGCCGTCGAAATGGCTGAACAAGGCATTCATGTGCGCGTCATACTGCATGGTGTTCCGTTTCTTCTAACAGTTCATCGAGGCCGTCCAGCAGCTCCCGCTGCGGCGCCAGCCAGTAGCAGCCGTGCGTGTCCGCATTCGCGATCCCGCGCAGGAACAGGAAAATGGCGCCGCCCAGATGCTCGGCCGGGTCGTAGGCGTCGCCAAGCCGGCTTTGCAGCAGGCGGTGCAGCGCCAGCATGTAGATGGCGCCCTGGATGTCGTAGCGGTGCTGCGCCATGCCGGCCGCCAGCGCCGGCGTGTGGTAGGCCGCGTCATTGCCGCCCAGCGCATTCGACTTGTAGTCGAGCACCCAGTAGCGGCCGTCCTTTTCGATGACCAGGTCGGCAAAGCCTTTCAGCATGCCGTGCAGCTGGCGCTGCGGCAGCACGGGGCGCGGCGCGCCATCGAGCAGCAGGCGCGTGCACAATTTGTCCAGCGCTTCGGTGGACAGATGCTCGCTGGGGAACCAGAACTCCATCTCGGACAGGGTGCTGTCCAGCTCCGACAGCGAGGCATCGAGCAGCGGCAGCGGCGTGGTGGCCACCTGCGTCAGCCAGGCGATGGCGTCTTCCTGGCGGTGCCCCCAGCCTGCCCGCTCGCAGCGCGCCGCCAGGCGCGTGGCGAAGTGCGCATCGTGGACGCACCCGAAGCCTTCGCCGCCCATCCATTCAAGCTGTTCGTGCAGGAAATTGCCGGGCACGGAGCCGCGCGGGAAGCGGTGCCATGGCGCGTCGCCCATGTGCGCAGGCGCCGCCACGGCCACGCCCGTGCCATCTTCCAGCAGGGTTTCTTCCAGCGCCCGCTGCGGCACATGGGCCGTGGCCACGGCGCCGATCTGCCGCGTCAGCGAAGTAAAGCTGCCCACCGACCAGTCGCGCTCGAACTGGCCCGTGAACACGGGCGCGGGCCGCAGCTCGGGGCGCCGCTCGATGCGGTCCAGCACCGTGCAGGCATCGGGCTGCGCCAACGAGCCCGCGTAGATGGCGTCGCAGCTGCCCGCCACCTGCTGCCAGCGCGGCAGCAATTGTTCCGCCGGCAGCTTGTCGCCGCCCGTCAGCAAATAGCCGAGCGCCGATTCGTGCAGGGTATTCTCGCCCGCCTTGCGCGCCGCCAGCGCGGCCACGCCCAGCCACAGGAAGTGGCGCGCGCGGGTCAGGGCCACGTACAGCAGGCGCAGGTCTTCCTCGATGCGCGCTTCTTCCACGGCGGCCATGGCCTCGTCGGACAGCGACAAATCGATGCGCCGCTCGCCGTTGTCTCCCGCGTACTCGAAGAAGCTGCGGTTGCGTTTATCCACCTTGCGCGCCGTGACGGCGAACGGCAGATACACGAGCGGGTATTCCAGGCCCTTGGATTTGTGCACGGTGATGACCTTCACCAGCTCCGCATCGCTTTCCAGGCGCAGCACGCGCTCGTCGCCGCTCTCGCCTTCGCCGGCGATCTGCTCGGCCAGCCAGCGTATCAGCGCCTGTTCGCCATCGAGCTGGCGGCTGGCCGATTGCAGCAGTTCGGCCAGGTGCAGCAGATTCGTCAAACGCCGCTCGCCGCCCGTCTGCTGCAGCAGCATGGCGGGCAATTGCAGCTCGTGGATGAAGCGGCGCAGCATGGCCAGCACGCCCTGGCGCTGCCAGATCAGGTGCAGGGCCTTGAGCTGTTCGACCCGGCGCTCCCATTCCAGTTCGTCGCCCGACAGGCGCGCCAGTTCGCCCAGCGACAGGCCGATGGTGCGCGTGGCAAACGCGGCGCGCGCCAGGCCCCCGTCGAGTGGATTGGCCAGCGCCGCCAGCCAGCGCAAGACGTCTTGCGCTTCCTCGCTGTCGACGACGGAATCCTTGTCGGACAAATACACGCTGGCGACCCGGCGGCGCGCCAGCGCGCGGCGGATGGCGGCCGCCTCCTTGCGGTCGCGCACCAGCACGGCCACGTCGGCCGGCTGCAGGCGCGCGAAACCGTCGGGACCATCGAAGCCCGCCTGCGGATCGCCCAGCATGGCGACGATATGCTCGGCGCAGTGCTGCGCGAAATACTCGCGGTAGCTGTCGCCGCGCAGCCCTTCGTCGCTGGCGCAGGCGGCCAGCAGGGCCGGCATGGCGCCATCCTTCGTTACCAGGCATTCGGCGCGCCCCTTGGCATCGACGGCCTCGAACGGCAGCGGATTGTCGCCGTCTTTGCGGTAGCGGAAGGCGCCGGCCGGCACCTCGGGCCGTTCCGCATGCAGGAACAGCTGGTTGACGGCCGCCACCAGGGGCGCCGTGGAGCGGTAGTTGGTGCCCAGCTGGTAGTGGCGCCCCGTGGTGGCGCGCCGCGCCGCCAGGTAGCTCTGGATATCGGCGCCGCGAAAGCCGTAGATCGACTGTTTCGGGTCGCCGATCAGGAACAGCCCCAGCGCCGGATCGTTGTCGGCGATGCGGTACAGCAGGTTGAAGATCTGGTACTGGGCCGGCGCCGTATCCTGGAATTCGTCGACCATGGCCAGCGGATACTGGTCGATGATGCGCTGGCGCAGGGCCGCGCCGTTTTCGCCGGCCAGCGCGTCGTGCAGGCGCTGCAGCATGTCGGCAAAGCCGAACTGGCGCGACTGGCGCTTCAATTGATCCATGCGCCGGGCGATGGCCGCCGCCGCATGCAGGTGCAGCTTGTGCGCCAGCGGCGTGATGGCCGCCAGCGCCCGTCCCAGTTCTTCCGTATGTTCGAAGCACTCGGGCACTTGCGCCGTAAAACTCTTGGCAAACGCATCCTCGATGCCGAAGGGCGTGAGCCGTTCCCACGCCTTGGCCGTGATGGCCGGCTGCAGCAGCAGCGGGTCCTGCGCCCAGCGGCGCAAGCCGTCGAACCACTTCGCCAGGTTCTCCGGCTTCATCTTGACGCCGTTAAAACACTTGGGCTGGACGGCGCGGTGATCGTTGATCCAGGCGGCCATCCGATCCACGCGCTCGACCCAGCCCGCCTTCAGGCCGGCCAGCTGCGCGGCCAGCGCCCGCTGTTCGCGCGCGATCAGGGCGGACAAGGGTTCCTCGTCCGCCATGCCCATGATGTCCGCGCGGCGCGCCAGGTCGCGCGCGCCTCTTTTGAGCGCATCCACGTCGGGCCAGCAATCGAGCAGCACGTCCAGCGCCTGCGGCGACAAGGGGTACACTTGCTGGCGCCAGTAATCGTGGGCCGCATCCTCGAACAGCGCCTGCTCGTCGCTGACCAGTTCCTCGTCGAACAGGCTGCCGCTGTCGAACGCGTGTTCGCGCAGCATGCGCTGGCACCAGGCGTCGATGGTGAAGATGGCCGCTTCATCCATCGTCTCGGCGGCCAGCATCAGCCGGTGCGCGGCCTTTTGCCGTTCGCTCTCGTCCGGATAGGCTTCCAGCAAGGCGTCGAGGAAAGGGTCGCCGCCGGATGCAATGCGGGACTCATCGCGAAAATACGCGGCCGCCTCGATCAGGCGCTCGCGCACGCGGTTCGACAATTCGCGCGTGGCGGCGCGGGTAAAGGTCATCACCAGGATGTCGGCCGGCAGCAGCGGCCGCGCAAAGCGGCTGTCATCGTCGCCATGCCCCAGCACGAGGCGCACGTACAGCGCGGCGATGGTCCAGGTCTTGCCCGTGCCGGCCGACGCTTCGATCAGGCGCGAGCCGTGCAGGGGGAATGCCAGGGGGTTGAGCAGGTGGCTCGTCATTGTTCTTCTCCGGCGCCGTCATCGGGCGCGCTGATCGGGTCGATCGTGATGTGCTGTTGCAGCCAGTCGGCCAGCGGGCCATACAGTTCGCGCGTGCAGTCCTGCCATGCTTCGTCCGCCGCCAGGGCGGAAAACTCGGGCCACAGGCGGGCCAGGCACAGTTCCTCGCGTTCGCCCGAGACTTCAAAGCCGCCGTCATACACGGCGCGCGGATCGCCGCCCTGCACCAGCGCCAGGCCCGTCTTGCAGGCCGTGGGCAGCGGATGGTTCATGCCTTCGCGCCACAGCGCCAGCAAGGTGGCCAGCGCCGCGCGCGAACTGGCCGGGTCGAGCGGAGCCATGCTGACGATGGCGTCGCGCGCCACCAGGTAGCCGGTGACGGGGAAGTCCAGCGCCGCGGCGGCCAGCTGGCGCAGCCACATCAGCATCAGCTTGTCGCCGCGCGCCAGGCCCGCCTTGTCCGTCACCTTCGAGGAAATCTGCATCAGCCAGGCCTTCTCGCCCCCGTTGCTGCACAATTTGTCGAGCCAGTCGTCGATCTGCAATTCGCCAAATGGCAGGTTGATGGCGCGCTTGTCGGCCGCCTGCGGAAACGAGGCGCGCAGGGACAGCCACGCGCTGCGCACGGGCACCAGCGCCTCGACCAGCTGCGCCTGCACCTGCTGGCCGATCAGGCCGATGGGCAGCACGCCCTCGCGCGCCAGCCGCCGCGCGCGCGCTTCCAGGCTGGCGCGCACCTCGTCCAGCCCTTCCACGGCGCCGCCGTCGTCCAGCATCGTGTCTTCCAGCAGATAGCGTTCGAGCGCGTTCAGGCCAAACGGTTCCTCATCCTCGCCCAGCATGGCCGCATCGGCGAAGTGCACGCTGAGGCGGCGGCGGAAAAAGTACTTGACGGGCTGGCGCAAAAAGCTGGCCAGCTCGCCCAGTTTCAGCCGCGTGCCGGGATCGAGTTCGTAGGGGCCCAGCGGCAGCGCCTCAGGCGCCTGTGCTTCGGCCGCATCGGCATCGGCATGGGCAACTCGCCATTCGCGCGCGTACGTCAGCAAGCCGCCCGCCTCGAAATAGCGGCGGCTGAACGGCTGCAGCGCGTGCTCCGTCGTCAGGGACGCCAGGTGCCGGTCCAGCGACCAGCCGGCGGCCAGGTAGTCGCGCAGCTGCGACACCAGCACGGACGGCGGCTGCTCGGAATTGTCACGCACATTGCGCCCGACCCAGCTCACATACAGCTTGTCGCGCGCGGCCAGCAGGGCTTCGAGCATCAGGTAGCGGTCATCGTCGCGGCGCGAGCGGTCGCCCGGGCGCGCCATGCCGGGCAGCGCCAGCAGGTCGAAATCGGCCTTCGGCGCCCGGCGCGGAAAGTCGCCGTCGTTCATGCCCAGCAGGCACACCACGCGGAAGGGCACGGCGCGCATCGGCATCAGGGTGCAGAACGTCACGCCGCCGGAGACGAACTGGTGGTTCAGGGTCGGCTCGTCCAGCGCCCCCAGCCACGCCACGCGCAGCACCGACAAGGGTACCTGCTCGACAAACCCCGCGTGCTCGCAGGTTTCCAGCCAGCCCTGCAAGGCGCCTTCCAGCTGCGCCAGGGTCAGGCGGTCGCCCTCGTCGTCGGCGTCGAAAAAGGCGGCCAGCAGCGCGCGCGCCTGCCCGCCCCATTCGGCCGGCGTGCGCATGCCGGCCAGCACGCCGCGCCAGTGCAGCAGCGCCTCGACCAGCTGCGCCAGCGAACCCGCCAGCGCCGCATCGAGGCCGCCCACTTCCGCATACGGCTCGATGCCGTGGAAGCTGGCGCCACCGCCGCTGGCGTAGCCAAGCAGCATGCGCCGCACGCCGAAGATCCACGCATTCTGCTCGCCCGCCGCGCCCAGCCCCAGGCCGTTGCGGTGCTGCTGGTCCAGGCCCCAGCGCACGCCCGAGCCTTCGATCCAGGCGCCCAGGGTGGCCAGGTCGTCCGGCTGCAAGCCGAAACGGGCGGCCAGCGCCGGCACGTCGAGCAGGTCGCGCACCTCGCTCTGGCGGCAGCGCTGCTGCGGCAGCTGCAGCAGCCATTCCAGCGCGACGAGCAGCGGATTGACGCTGCGGTCCTTCACGTCGCCGATTTCAAAGGGAATGAAGCGCTCGTCGTTGCGCCGGTACTGGCCAAAGACGGCGTGGATGGCGGCCGTGAAGGTGTCGATATCGGGCACCATCACCACCACGTCGCGCGGGCGCAAGCCCGTCTCGGCGCTGTGCGCGAACATGGCCAGCAGCTGGTCGTGCAGCACTTCCACTTCGCGCTGCACGCTGTGCGCCACGTGGAATTCGATCGAGCGGTCGGCCGCGTCGGGCGGCGCTTGCGCGTGCTCCGCCAGCGGGCGCAGTTCGCGGATGGCCACCTGCACCTGCTGCAGCAGGGTGTCGCCCGTTTCCTCGCCAAACAGGTCGATGCGCAGGCTGTCGTCGCGCCCTTCCGCATGCGCGTGTTCGTCGAATTCGTCGAGCATGCGGATGAAATCGCGCCCTTGCCTGCCCCAGCTGGCCAGCAGCGGGTGGCTGTGCGCATGCAGTTCTTCCAGCGGAATCTGCGCCAGGTCGGCGCCATTGCGCTGCCGCTGGCGCTTGTTGGCCGCGCGCAGCAGGTCGCGCCCGTCGATGATGTCGCCCCAGTAGAACTGGCATGGGTTGGGCACGGCCAGCACCACCTGCGTGTGGCGCGCCAGTGCGGCCAGCGCCTGCAAGGTCTGGTACGGCAAGGCCGAGACGCCGAACAGCACCACCCTGCGCGGCAGCTTGCCGACAGGCTCCTCGCTGGCGGCGATCGCCGCCAGGAAGGCGTCGTGGATGTCGGCGCGGCCCGTGTCGCGCTCGAAGGCTTCCACGTCGGCGGCCACGGCGCGCCACAACTGCGCCTGCCAGCGCTGGTCGTCCTTCAGCACGACGGCATCAAAGCGCGCCGTGCGCAGCTGGTCGCGCCCGGCCGCCCAGTCGGCCAGCCAGTCGGCGCGGTAGACCTGGTACTGGTCGAACAGGTCGGCCAGGCGCTCGGCCAGCTGCAGGCGGCGCTCGGCATCGCCATCGGCGAGGAAATAGCGCAGCGGCGCAAAGACCGGATCGGCCAGCAGCGATGGCAGCAGACGCATCAAACGCCACGTCAGCGGAGATTTGTCGAACGGCGAGACGCGCGGCACTCTTTCGCGGCCCAGCATGCCCCGGTAGCTTTCCCACAGCAATCGCGCGGGCAAGGCGATGCGCGTGGCGGCGCAGACCCCCATCTCCTCGGCCAGGGCGATCTTCAGCCACTCGGCCACGCCGTTCGACTGCACCAGGAAAATGTCGGTTTCCAGGGGCGCCAGCGGGTGCTGGCGCAGCCACTGGAAGACGGCCGCGCGCAGCTGTTCCAGCTGGTTGCCGTGCAGGATGAGAAGGCCGGGCGTGACGGTAGATTGCATGCTGTTCCGATGGGTTGCCGCATCCCCGCCAGGCTGGCCAGGGACGCCAAACGCGTATTATCGCCGCTGCCTGCGTCAGGGGGTGTCGCTGGTGGCAAATTCCAGTGAAATTTGTTCCGCCACCTGCGCCAGGGCCGGGCCCAGCGCCGTCAGCAAGACGCGCGCCTGCTGCAGGTCGCCGCCCAGGCGCAAGCCTTCGATCGACTGGCACAGGGCGGCAAACGCATGCGCGCCCACGGCCAGCGCGGACGACTTGCTGCGGTGGCCCAGGTCCGCCAGGCGTCCCAGGTCCTGCAGCGCCATCGCCTGCTCCATCTCGGCGATGCCGTCGCGCGCCGTGTCGAGGAACAGCTGGGCGTACTTGCGCATCTTGGCGGCGTCATTGCTGAAGGTCAGCGCCAGGGTGGCCAGGTCGAGGATGGCCGTATCGCGCCGCTCGGGGACGGCCCGCGCCAGCGGCGCTGGCGCGCCAGCCCGCCCCCCGGACTGGGCCAGGGCCATAGTATTGGCGCCGCCGGTGCCGCCGATGCCGCCACGCAGGCGAAACCATTTCGCCAGCAGGTGGAACAGCAGGTTGGGCGCGATCGGCTTGGTCACGAATTCGTCCATGCCCGCCGCCAGGCAGCGCGCGCGGTCTTCGCTGCCCGCGTTGGCCGTCATGGCGATCACCAGCAGGCCGGCCAGACGCGGGTCGGCGCGGATGCGGCGCGTCGCCTCGAAGCCATCCATCTCCGGCATCTGCACGTCCATCAGCACGCAGTCGTAGTGCTGGCGCGCCAGCAGGTCGAGCGCCTCGCGGCCATTGCCGGCCACGCAGACGGTGGCGCCCGCGTCTTCCAGCAGTTCGCAGCCCACCTGCTGGCTGAAGACATTGTCTTCCACCAGCAGGATGGAGGCGCCGCGGATCACGCCCAGCACTTCCGGCTCCACTTCGGCGATGCCGTCGTCGCTCGCCTGCACGCATTTTTCCAGGCGCGCCGTAAACCAGAAGGTGCTGCCCTGGCCCGGCTGGCTGTACACGCCCACCTTGCCGCCCATGAGTTCCGCCAGCTGCTTGCTGATCACCAGCCCCAGGCCGCTGCCGCCATATTTGCGCGTCGTCGACGGGTCGGCCTGGTGGAAGGAGCGGAACAGCTGCGCCACCTCTTCCTGCTTCATGCCGATGCCGCGGTCCTGCACCTCGAAACGCAGCAAGGCATGGCTGGCGCGTTCCTCGGACTGGCGCACGCGCACGTAAATGCTGCCATTGTCGGAAAACTTGATGGCATTGCTGGCCAGGTTCAGCAAGACCTGCTCCAGGCGCAGCGGGTCGCCGCGCCAGCGCTGCGGCAGCTCCGGCGCGATATCGAACTGCAGGATCAGGCCCTTGACGGCGGCCGCGTCGCCCAGCTGGCTGGCGATGTTCGCCAGCAGGGTGTCGAGGCGGAAGTCCAGCACTTCCAGTTCCAGCTTGCCCGCCTCGATCTTGGAAAAGTCGAGGATGTCGTTGATCAGTCCCAGCAGATGCTGGCCCGAATGGTAGATTTTTTGCAGGTAGTCGCGCTGGCGCACGTCGGCCACGGATTTCAGGGCCAGGTGCGCCATGCCGATGATGCTGTTCATCGGCGTGCGGATTTCATGGCTCATGTTCGACAGGAAGTCGCTCTTGGCCTGGCTGGCCGCGTCGGCCTGCTCCTTCAGCCGGTGCAGCTCCGTCACGTCGGTGGACAGGCCGATCAGCCCCGTCACGGGGCCGGGCAGGCCGAGCGGCACTTTCACGCTCCACAGATGGTGCACCTGGCCATGCGCGTCGACGAAGCGCTCCTCGCCGACGAACTTGGCGCCGCTGTCGAACACCTGGCGCTCCGTGCGCCGCGCGGCGGCGGCCGCGTCGCCGAGCATCAATTCGCTGTCCTGGCGGCCGATCACCTGCTGCACCGAACGTCCCAGGATGGCCGCCGTGCGCGCATTCACGTAGCGGTAGCGCAGGTCGGCATCCTTCATGTAGACATAGGCGTCGACGCTGTCGAGCACCGTGTCGAGCAGGGTGCGCTGCGCAACAGCGCTGCGGCGCGAACGGTAGAGGGTGTAGATGTAGCCGTAGATGAGCAGGGTGCCGGCAAAGCCGACGGCCAGCGCCAGCCACGGAAAATAGCGGTCGAAACCACTGTACAGCTCCGCCTTGCGCACGCGGAAATGGGCTTTCCACATTCCGCCCTGATACACGATGGGCAGCACCTGGTCGAAATACGCGGCATCGCTGCCCGCCTGCGGAGGCGCGGCGGCAAGGTCGCCATCGTCGTTGAACAGCAGGCGGTCCTGCGGCGTGATGCGCAGCACGCCATCGGCCGGCAAGGGGTCGGCGGCGCTGTACAGGGTCAGGTGCAGGGGTTCGAGCGCGCTGCGTTCCAGCGCGCTGTGCACCAGCTGCGCCACGCCGAAGCCGATGCCGACGGAACCCTGGTAGGCGGCGCGGCGCTCGTCCACGCTGCCCTGCGGCATGCCGTTGCGGTACACGGGCAGGCGCATGCCCAGGCCGATGTGGGCGGGCGGCCCCTTGATCATGATCACCTGGCCCGACGCGCTCACCTCACCGCTGTCGCGCGCCTGCCTCAGCGCCTGCGCCACCAGCGGATTGGCGCCGATGTCCACGCCCATGCGCTCGGCCAGCAGCGAATCGGGCTCCAGGTACGTCAGCACCGTGTATTCCGGCCGCTCGCCGGGCGGGCGGATGGTAAAGGCCGGATAGCCGCCCGGCGCCAGGCTGCGGTCGCGGCGCACGGCCTCGATGTAAGCGGCGCGCTGCGCCTGCGTGACGGCCACCGCGTAGTTGACCGATTCGATGGCGGGAAACTGGCGCCGGATATCGAGGCCGGCCACGTAATCGTGAAACTGCCGGCGCGTCAGCTGGTCGCTGGTGCGGAACAGCGCTTCGAGCCCGCGCAGCAGGTCGGAATAGCTTTTGACCCGCGTGGCCAGGCTGTGCTGGGCGCCGTGCGTGAGATTATCGAAGCGCTGCGCGGCGTCGTCGTTCACCGTGCGGGCGGCGCCCGCATACAGGGCACCGCCCACCGCCAGCGCCAGCAGCAAGCCCCCCGCCCATATCCTGATGCCTGATACCGTCCCGCCCTTGCTCAATGTGTGCATTGTCGATCGCTTATTCCGGTTCCTCGAATGTGGGGCGCAATTCCGCACAACAGCTACGAGGATACTATCAAAGCCCCTGCGCCACGCGTGTGCGGATGAAAAAAAGGCCGCACAATGGTTGCACTGGAAAGCACCGCGCGCCTATGCCGCCTGCAGTTCCTGCGCCAGAAAATCGCAAAAGGCACGCACCTTTTGCGGCACGTGGCGGCCATCGGGCGTCAGCGCATACACGCCGCGCCTGGCCATGCCGTGCGACGGCAGCACGCGCACAAGGGCGCCGCTGGCCAGCAGGGGCGCGGCGATGAACGACGGCAGCGCGCCCACGCCCATGCCCGCCACCAGCATGTCGGCCAGCAGCAGGCTGCTGTCGGCGGCAAACCGCACGGGCAGCACGACGCTGCTGGCGCCTTCCGGGCCGTCCAGCTGCCAGATGCCGGGACTGTCCGCCAGCCGGTACGCCAGGCAATCGTGGCCGTGCAAGTCCGGCGCCCGCAGCGGCGTGCCGCGCCGGGCCAGGTAGGCGGGCGCCGCGCAGATCAGTTGTTCGACGTCGCCCAGGCGGCGCGCCACCAGGGTCGAATCGGCCAGCGCGGCGCGGATGCGCAGGGAGACGTCATAGCCCTCGCCCACCACGTCGCGCAAGCGGTCGTCCAGCGTCATCTCGAGCCTGACGTCGGGATAGCGCTGCATGAACACGGGCAGCAGCGGCGAGAGCACCTTCAGGCCGAACGACAGCGGCGCATTCACGCGCAGCCGTCCCGCCACCTTGCCGGCGCAGCCGCGCGTGGCCACTTCCAGCGCGGCGATTTCGTCGAGCAGGCGGCAGCATTCAAGATAGTAGGCACGCCCGCCATCGGACAAGCTCATGCGCCGCGTCGTGCGCACCAGCAGCAAGGTGCCCAGCCGCGCTTCCAGCTGGCGCACCTGCTTGCTGACGGCCGCCGCCGACTGGTTCAGTTCCTGCGCCGCCTTGCTGAAACTGTCGCGCTCGACCACGGCGCGAAACACGCGCATATGCGCCAGGACATCCATCATTCTTTCCCTGTAGTTGAATATCTTGTTATTTTATCGCTGATTATCATTGAAATGGGAAGCAATATGATGGTGGCTTCTTTCTTTATCTGAAACAAGGAACCCCATGCTCACCTTCCCTTCCCCTTTGAAAACCCTGCCCCTGCTGCTGGCCCTGCTGGCCGGGCCATTGCAGGCGGCCACGCCAGCCGCCGCCCTGCCCGAGGTGGGCGTCAGTCCCTGGGGCCCGAAAGACGAAATCGGCCGCCTGAACCTGATGACCCCAGCCTCGCGCGCCGCCATCCTGGCGCGCATCGCCGGCGGCAAGAGCTATGACTTGGCCGTCGATTTTTATGTCGGCATGCCCAGCTGGCAGGCGGCCGGCGACCCGCCCTACCAGATGTGGATGACGCACACGCCGAAGGGCAACGTGGTGGCCGACGCGATGAACGTGGGCGAGGCCATGAACCGCCACGTCAGTTATACGGGCTCGGCCGTCTCCATGTATGCGCACATGGGCACGCATATCGACGCGCTGAACCACTTCGGCCTGAACGGCAAGATCTGGAATGGTTATACGGAAGAGCGCTACCTGGGCGACCGGGGCTGGACCGTGACGGGCGCGGAAAAGCTGCCGCCCATCGTCGCGCGCGGCGTGCTGATCGACGTGGCCGTGGCCAAGGGTCTGTCCCAGCTGCCCGACAATTACCGAGTCACGCGGCAGGATTTGCGCGCCGCGCTGGCGCAACAGAAGGTGACGCTGGAAAAAGGCGACGTGGTGCTGATACGCACGGGCCGCATGCAGCACTATGAGCAGGCGCAAGCGTACATGGCCAATCCGCCCGGCCTGGCGCTGGACGCGGCGAAATTCCTCGTGGAAGACGGCGGCGCCATGGTGGTGGGCGCGGATAACCTCAGCTTCGAAGCGTTTCCGTCCGAAGTGGCGGGCAATTACCTGCCCGTGCACACGTATCTGCTGGCGCAGCAGGGCACGCCCATCCTGGAACTGGTCGACCTGGAAGCCCTGTCGCGCGACAAGGTCTACCAGTTTGCCTTCCTCGGCGCCTCCTTGAAATTCCGTGGCGGCGACGCGGCGCCCATCCGCCCGGTAGCGCTGCCGATCCGCTGAACTCAGGCTGGGACGGCCAGCAAATTGGCCATGCCATGCGCATCCCAGGCGTCGGCGCAGCGCACCACTTCGCCCACGACGATGATGCTGGGACTGCCCAGCCCGCTGGCCTGCAAGTCGGCGGGCAAGGCCTGCAAGGTGCTCAGCAGCTGTCGCTGGGCGGCCAGGCTGGCCGACTGCACCACGGCCACGGGCGTGCCGGGCGCCATGCCGCCCGCCAGCAAGCCCGCCTGGATGGCCGTCACCCTGGCCACGCCCATGTAGATGACGAGGGTGAGCTTGCTCTGCGCCAATGCCGCCCAGTTCGGCTCGGAAGCGCTGTCCTTGCCGTGGCCCGTGACAAAGATCGCGCCCTGGCTCCAGGCCCGGTGCGTCAGCGGCACGCCGATGGCCGATGGCGCCGCCAGGCCGCTGCTGATGCCGGGTATCACCTCGACGGCCACGCCGTGGCTGCGCAGGTAGGCGCGCTCCTCGCCGCCGCGCCCGAACAGGCAGGGATCGCCGCCTTTCAGGCGCACCACGTGCTGGCCCGCGCGCGCTTCCGCCAGCATCAGGCGCTCGATGAATGCTTGCGGCGTGGAAGCGCAACCGCCCCGCTTGCCCACTTCGACCACGCGCGCGCCGGGCGCCGCATGCACCAGCACGGCGGGGTTGACGAGGTCATCGATCAGCACCACGCCAGCCCGGCCGATGGCTTGCACGGCCTTTAATGTGAGCAGGTCCGGATCGCCGGGACCGGCGCCCACCAGTGTTACGCTGCCAAGTTGCGCCATGAGCAAATCTCCGTTCAACAGTCCATTCAAAAACAATGACCGATGGCAAACGATGCCGCGTAGGCTTCCGGCGCGCTGCCATCCCACACCACGCCGTCACATAAAGTCGAGCTGCGCATCAGCGATGCGGGCACGGGCGTGGCCGTCATTTCCGCCGCCTGGCGGTACAGGTCGATGCGGCTGACCTGGCGCGCCACGGCCAGGTAATCGGGTTCGTCGCGCAGCAAGCCCCAGCGCCGGTGCTGGGTCATGAACCACATGCCGTCGGACAGGTAGGGGAAATTGACGGCGCCATCGCCATGAAAGCGCAAGCCATGCGCCTCGCGCCACGTCTTGCCCAGGCCGTCCTGGTAATGCCCCAGGATGCGGGGCGCCAGCATTTCCTGCGGCGTGTTCAGATACGCGGGAGCGGCCAGGGCCGCGGCCGTGGCCAGGCGGTTCTCGTCGCTGGCGTCGATCCAGCGTCCCGCCTCGAGCACGGCGGCGATCAGGGCGCGGCAGGCATTCGGATGCTGGCGCGCAAACGCGGCGCTGGTACCCAGCACCTTGCCCGGATGCTCGGGCCATATCCGTCCGCTCGTGGTGGCCGTCACGCCCACGCCATCGACGATGGCCTTGTAGCCCCATGGCTCGCCGGCGCAAAAACCATCCATCTGCCCGGCGCGCAAGGCCGCCACCATCTGCGACGGCGGCACCGTCATCACGCGCGCGTCGCGCAGCGGATCGATGCCATGCGCGGCCAGCCAGTATTGCAGCAGCATGGCGTGATTGCCGGTCGGGAAGGTATGCGCAAACGCGAACGGCCGCCGCGCCGCGCGCATGTGGCGCGCCAGCGACTCGCCATCGTGGGCGCCCTCGCGCGCCACGGCCGCCGACAGGGTCACGGCCTGGCCGCTGTGATTCAAGTTCATCAGTACGGCCATGTCGTGCTGCTGTCCGCCTATCCCCATCTGCACGCCATACACGAGGCCGTACAACACGTGGGCCGCGTCGAGCTCGCCATTGTTCAATTTGTCGCGCACGCCCGCCCACGACATCTCGCGGCTCAGTTCGATCTTGATGCCATATTTTTCATCCAGGCCCAGCTTGGACGCCATCACCAGCGAGGCGCAATCGGTCAGCGGCAGGTAGCCGATGCGGATCGATTGTTTTTCCGGATGCATGGCGCGCATCACCTGGGCGCTGTTCTCTGCTTGCCTGCCCGCTTGCTCTGTCATACGCGTTTCCTTTGTTGGACGCCGACGGCACGCATGCACCAATCCGGTGCGCTGCACCAGCATCTGTCATAAAAATATGCGCGCCCGCTCATCCCAGCAAATCCTCGACGTCGAGGATGCGCTGGGCGATCTCGGCCAGTTTCAGTTTCTTGTTCATGGCCATGCTGCGCAAGCGCTGGTACGCCTGCTCTTCCGTCAAGCCGTGATGTGTCATCAGCAAGCCCTTGGCCCGCTCGATGACCTTGCGTTCCAGCAGCTTGTGCTGCGTGTCGAGCAATTCCGCGCGCAGTTTCTCGTCCTGGCGAAAGCGCGCCAGCGCCACGTTCAGCACGGGCAAGATGCGTTCGGCCTGCAAGCCGGCCACGATATAGGCGGAGACGCCGGCCGCCATGGCCGCATCGATGCTGGCCGTGGCGCCATCCTCGGTAAACAGGACGATGGGGCGGCGCTCGTCGCGCGTGGCAATGACGATATGTTCCAGCACGTCGCGCGCGTCCGATTCGGCGTCGATGATGATGAGGTCGGGCTGCAGTTGCGCGATGCGCTCGGGAAGGTAGAGGTCGGCAGGCAGCGAGGCGACGATGTCGAAGCCCGATTCCAGCAAGCCGATGCGCAAGGCATTGCCGCGCTGCACTTGGGCAGCCAGCGCCGCATCCCCGTGCACGCCGTGCTCGACGATGGTATTGACGACAACGATACGCAGGGGGCGGTCAGGCGCTGGCGGGGTACGGCTGGGCGTCATGGGAGCTATCTGCAATGGCTAAACAATTAACCATTGCAGTAAGCAAGAAGCGAACCAGCTACTATTTACAGAGGGTGCTCACTTCAGGGTCGGCATGGCAAACCCGGCGCCGGACGCCGTCGACGCCGGCCAGCGCTGCGTCACCGCCTTCTGCTTCGTATAGAAGCGCACGGCTTCCGGGCCATGCGCGTGGTGGTCGCCGAACAGGCTGCGCTTCCAGCCGCCGACACTGTGGAAGGCCATCGGCACGGGAATCGGCACATTCACCCCCGGCTTGTTCAATTCCTGCCCACCTGCACGCGGTGCGTGTATTCGTGCCCCGCGCGCAGCATGGATGGTATTACTTGAGGGTCGGCATGGCAAACTCGGCGCCGGCCGCCGTCGATGCCGGCCAGCGCTGCGTCACCGCCTTCTGCTTCGTATAGAAGCGTACGGCTTCCGGGCCATGCGCGTGGTGGTCGCCGAACAGGCTGCGCTTCCAGCCGCCGAAGCTGTGGAAGGCCATCGGCACGGGAATCGGCACATTCACCCCCACCATCCCCACCTGCACCCGGTGCGTGTATTCGCGCGCCGTGTTGCCGTCGCGCGTGTAGATGGCCGTGCCGTTGCCGTACTCGTGCG